>NZ_CP029176.1:2797500-3397500 GCF_003352165.1 Acidibrevibacterium fodinaquatile | reverse complement strand
GGCGAGGCGTTGATCTGCGATCTCACCGACGAGCCGGCGAGCCGCGCGGCGATGGCCGCCCTGCTCGCCGCCGAGCCGGTGCAAATCATCGTCCACAATGCCGGCATCCATGACGATGCGCCGCTGGCGGGGATGGATTTCGCCCGCTGGCGAGCGGTGATCGATGTCTCGCTCAACGGGTTTTACGCCGCCGTGCAGCCGCTTTTGCTGCCGATGATCGGCACCCGCTGGGGGCGGATCATCGCGCTCTCTTCGGTGTCCGCCGCTCTCGGCAATCGTGGTCAGAGCAATTACGCCGCCGCCAAAGCCGGGCTCGAAGGCGCGGTCCGTTCGCTCGCGCGCGAAGTCGCGAGCCGCGGCGTCACCGTCAACGCCGTCGCGCCGGGGGTGATCGAAAGCCCGGCGACCGCCCGCGCCCTCGATATGGCGGCGATCAAGGCGCTGGTGCCCGCCGGGCGCGCAGGACACGCGGCGGAAGTGGCCGATCTGGTCGGTTTCCTCGCCTCCGACCAGGCCGGCTACATCACCGGCCAGACCATCGCGATCAATGGTGGGATGGCGTGACCCCTGCCTCGCGTACCGTTTTCAGCGCCGGATAGAGCGCTGCGTACTGGGCATAGATCTCGTCATAGAGCGCGACATTGGCGGCGATCGGCTCGATGCGGCGGCCGGGGCGGACCATCGCTGCGATTGCGTCTTCGATCGTGGCGAAGCGGCCGGCGCCCACCGCCGCCAGGATCGCCGCCCCCAGGGACGGCACCTCGCTGACATCGGGCACGACGACCGGAAGATTGGCGGTATCGGCATGGATTTGCAGCCAGAGCGGCGAATTCGTCGCCCCCCCGCCGGCGACCATTTCGGCGGCATCGAAGCCGGCGCCACGCATCGCATCGACGATGGCGCGCGTGCCGAACCCGATCGCTTCCAAAATCGCGCGGAAGATATGCGCAACGCCATGGTGCAGGGAAAGCCCGGTGATCGCCCCGCGCGAGAGCGAATCGGTGTGCGGTGTGCGGTTGCCCTGGAAGTGATCGAGCGCCAGAACCCCCTCCGCCCCGGGCGGCAGCGCCGCCGCCGCTTCATTGAGCGCCGCGAGATCGAGCGTGCCGCCCATCAGCCGGCGGAGCCAGGCGATGATCGAGCCCGTCGAGGTCTGTCCCCCTTCCAGCACATAGCTTCCAGGATAGACCGCATCCCGATACGTGCCCCAGAGCCCGGGCACGAAGCGCGGCTGCTCGGAAACCCCGAACTGCAAATGTGACGACCCGGTGATCAGCGCGATCTGACCGGGGCGGGCCACGCCAAGGCCGATCATGCCGATGAACGCATCGGCCCCGCCCTGAACCACCCGCACGCGCTCGGGCAGATCGAGATGGCTTGCCGCCGCCGGCGTCAGCCGGCCGATCACCGCGCCCGGCGCCAGCACCTCCGCCGGCCATTTTTCGAGCATGGCGTCGATCGCGAGCGCGCGCACCAGGCTCGCCGGCCAGCCGCCGCGATCGCTCGCGTAATGCCAGCGGACAGAGGCGTTGTTGAGGCTTGCGCAGCGCCGTCCGGTGAGACGGAGCGCGAGAAAATCCTGATATTCACAGATCGTCGCGGCAGGCGCGAAATGCGCCGGCTCATGGCGGGCAAGCCAAAGCGCCTTCGGGATCATCCATTCGGCGGAAACCGGGCCGCGCCCGGCGCCATTGACGACCAACGCGGGATCGCCGGTCGCGAGCACCGCCTCGGCCTCGGCGCCGGCGCGCATATCCATCCACAAAATCGCCGGCCGCAAGGCGCGCCCGCCCTCATCGAGCGCGACCACGGTGCAGCAGGTGGTCGCGAGCGAGAGCCCCTCGATCTGATCCTTCGCGACCCCGGCCTCGGCGACCGCGGCGCGCACCGCAAGACCGAGCGCCCGCCACCAATCCTCGGGATCCTGCTCGGCGCGGGCGCCGGCGGCGAAATGCGTCGGATAGGGGCTCACGCCGTTGCCGAGCGGGCGGCCGGCAAGATCGAAAACCCGCGCGCGCAAACTCTCCGTCCCGCCATCGACGCCGATGAAATATGCCATCTTACGTTCCTCCTATCCGCGCGGCCCGGGGGGACCCACAAATAAAGCATGCCCGGAATTCACGGAACGGGAAAAAGTTTTTTGGTCCTTTTTTTCAAAAAAGACCATTTTTTCGCTCGGCCAAAAACGCCTCCAGAATTGCCTCGTCACTATTGCCTTCCATTGGGCCGCGTTGCGCAACAGCGAGCGCGCCGGCGGCGTTGGCGCGCGCGAGACAGTGCTCGATCGGCCTGTCGCGCAGCCATGAGGCGAGAAACGTCGCGCCGGCGCAATCGCCCGCCCCGGTCGGGTCGATTTCGGTGGTCGCGAAGGGCGGCGCGCTGAGGCGCTGGTTGCGATCGGCATAGCGGCTGCCGGCGGCGCCGAGTTTCAAGAACACCCGGGCTGCGCGCCATGAGAGAAGGGTGGTGAGCGCGGCCTCGACCTCTTCGCCGGGGCAGAGGAAGGCGAGATCGATCTCGCTCGGCATCAGAATATCGCTGCGGCGGGCGATGGCGTGGATCGCCTCGGCGACGCCCGGCGTGCGCAGCAAGGCCGGGCGGATATTGGGATCGAAGGAAATCAGCGCCCCGGCCTGCTCGGCGAGCGCGATCGCGCGGGTGATCGCCGCGATCATCGGCGCCGAAAATAGCGACGATCCCATAATATGGAAAATCCGGCAGCCGGCGAACAGCGCCGGCGTCACGTCCTCGGCGCGAAACCGGCCGGGTGCTGCGTCTTTCATGTGAAACAGGAACTCGCGGCTGCCGTCGGCAAAATAGGTCGCGAAGGCAACGCCGGTGGTTGCGTCCTCGAGCACCCGCACCGCGCTGATATCGACGCCGCTTTGGCGCAGCCGCGCGAGCACCGCTTTGCCGAACGCATCATCGCCGACGGCGCCGGCGATCGCGGTCTTGATCCCGAGTCGCGCCGCTTGGTCGGCGAAAATCGCCGGGGCGCCCGAGGGAAAGGGGCCGAGATAGCGGCCTGGCGCGGACAAAGCCTGCCCCACCGCCTCGGCCAGGACGTCGACCAGCAATTCCCCCACCGTGAAGATCTCGGACATTGTTTTCCGCGCCTCCCCGCAACACCCCCATGATATTGGCAATTATCCTATCGATGAGCAATATCTCATCTCTCGCCGCACACGCGACCCGATGAGGAAAGATCATGGTCGACGACAGCAACGCCCGCCGCCAGCGCCTGGCCCGCGACCGCCTCGATCAGGCGGCGCGTGCCGCGTGGCTCTATTACATCGCGGCGCGCACGCAGGACGAGATCGCCGCCCAGCTCCATGTTTCCCGCCAGACCGCGCAACGTCTGATCGCGCGCGCGGTTGCCGAAAAGCTGATCAAATTCCGCTTCGATCACCCGCTCGGCGAATGTCTCGCCAAGGCCGACCAGCTCACCGCGCGCTATCGGCTCGCCCATTGCGAGGTGGTGCCGACGCTGAACGGCGATGATGGCAGCCTTCCCGGCCTTGCCATCGCGGCGGCGCAGTATTTGGAAACCTGGCTGTCGCAGCCGGCGCCACTCGTCATCGGCTTTTCGACCGGCCGCACGCTGCGCGCCGTCGCCGCCGAGATCTCACCGCTCGATGCACCGCAGCATAAGCTCTTTTCCCTCTGCGGCACGCTCGGCTATGACGGCCGCGCGATGGCCGCCGACCCGGTGACGCGGATCGCCGAACGCACTGGCGCGCAATGTTTTCCGATGACCCTGCCGCTCGCCACCAGCACCGCCGCGGAGAAAGCCCTCGCTGAGCGCCAGCGCGCCTATCAGACATTGCAAACCCTCAATCGGCAGGCGCGTTGTCTCATTCTCGGGGTCGGCCATATCGGCTGGCGCGCACCTTTGCATCAGAGCGGCTTCATCACCGATGCCGAACTCGCGGCGTTGATGGAGGCCGGCGCGATTGGCGAAATCGCCGGCTGTGCCTTCGATACGCGCGGAAGTCGCGTCGTAACCCCACTCGCCGCGCGCATCACCGCGCTCTGGGCTGGGGGCGCCGAGGAGGCGATCCGGGTCGGCGTCGCGGCCGGCGCGGAGAAACTGCCGGCGCTCCGGGCGGCGCTCGCGAACGGGCTGCTGAACGGCCTGATCACCGACGAGACCACTGCGGCTGGCCTGTTGGCGCGATGATCGGTGCTTGACAGGGGAGGCGAAGCTGGCCGAAGGTAACGCCCTCTTCAAGGGCAAATGCCCAGATCCTCGGGAGGAACGCAATGCGTCATCATACGCAGGGAATGAAACACGCGATCGCCGCCAGCGTCATGCTCGCCAGCGGTTTTTGGGTCGGCTCGTCTCTCTCCGCCGCCGCCGCGACGATTACCATCGCCACCGTGAACAACTCCCAGATGGTCGAGATGCAGAAACTCTCGACCCAGTGGGAGAAGGAAACTGGCAATAAGGTCAACTGGGTGGTGCTGGAGGAAAACGTCCTCCGCCAGCGCGTGACGACGGATATCGCAACCCATGGCGGGCAGTTCGACATCCTCACCATCGGGTCATACGAGACCCCGATCTGGGGCAAGCAGAACTGGCTCGTCAGCCTCGACGGATTTCCGGCGTCTTACGACATGAACGACGTCTTCCCCTCGGTTCGAGAGGCGCTCTCGGCCAACGGCAAACTCTATGCGGTGCCGTTTTATGCCGAAAGCTCGTTTACCTATTATCGCAAGGATCTCTTCGACAAAGCCGGCCTTACCATGCCGAGCCAGCCCAAATATGACGAGATCAAGACTTTCGCCGAGAAGCTGACGGATCGCGGGCACGAGCAATATGGCATTTGTCTCCGTGGCAAGCCGGGCTGGGGCGAAAACATGGCCTATCTCGATACGCTGGTGAACACGTTCGGCGGACGCTGGTTCGATGAAAACTGGAAGCCGCAATTGAACACCCCGGCCTGGCACGAGGCGGTGAATTTCTATATCGACATGATGCACAAATACGGCCCGCCCGGCGCCAACTCCAACGGCTTCAACGAAAACCAGGCGCTGTTCGCGACCGGCCATTGCGCGATGTGGATCGACGCGACCTCCGGCGCCGGGCTTCTCTATGATCGCAAGCAGAGCCAGGTCGCCGACAAGGTCGCCTTCACCGCCGCCCCCATCGCGAAAGTGCCGAACGGCGCGCATTGGTTCTGGTCCTGGGCCTTGGCGATCCCGTCAACCTCGAAAAACGTCGCGGCCGCGAAATCCTTCCTGCAATGGTCGACATCGCGCGCCTATATCGAGATGGTCGGCAAGACCGACGGCTGGACGGTGGTGCCGCCCGGGACACGCAAATCGACCTATGAAAACCCAGAGTATCTGAAAGCGGCGCCGTTTGCCGATTTCGTCAAGAATGCCATCATGACCGCCGATCTCAATCATCCGACGGCGCAGAAAGTGCCCTACACCGGCATCCAATATGTCGCCATCCCGGAATTCCAGGCGATTGGCACGACGGTCGGGCAAATGATCGCAGGCGCCTTGACCGGCCAGATGAGCGTCGACGATGCGCTGAAACAGGCGCAGGCCAGCGTTGCGGCAACCATGCAGCAAGCCGGCTACACGCAATAACGCGAGGCTAGGTCTCGGAGGGCGGAGAGGTGCGACGAAAGCCGGCAAAGACGGCGCGGGTCAATACCTTTCCGCTTCTCGCCCCCTCGGTTGCGGCGCTGCTGCTTTGGATGACCGTCCCGCTTGCGATGACGCTGTGGTTTTCCTTTCGCCGCTATAATCTCCTCAACCCGATGTTGCACGGCTTCGCCGGGCTCAGCAATTATCGCTTTCTCGTTGCCGACCCGGCGCTCTCGCATATTCTGCTGACAACCGTCTTTCTGGTCGCTGCCGTTCTCACGATCACCGTAAGCCTCGGCGCGGTGATGGCAGCGTTGTTTGCCATTTCATTTCCGGGTCGCGGCATTGCGCGCGTGCTGATGATCTCGCCGTTCTTCGTCATGCCAACGGTAAGCGCCTTGATCTGGAAAAATCTTCTGATGCACCCGGTGAACGGGCTGTTTGCCGCGATTGCGCGCGGCCTCGGTTTTCCGGCGATCGACTGGTTCGGAAGTCTGCCCCTCACCTCCATCATTATCATCGTCTCGTGGGAATGGCTGCCCTTCGCCTTCCTCATTCTGCTCACCGCCTTGCAATCGCTCGACCAGGAACAACTCGAAGCGGCGCGCCTCGACGGCGCCGGGCCGATCGCGATCTTCTTTCATATCCAAATCCCGCATATGGGGCGGGCGATCAGCGTCGTTGTCATGATGGAGACGATTTTTCTTCTCGGTATTTTCGCTGAAATCTATGTGACCACCGCGGGCGGACCAGGCATCGCAACCACCAATCTCCCCTTCCTCATTTATCAGCGCGCGTTGCTTGCCTTCAATGTCGGCAGTGCGTCAGCAGCCGGCGTGATTGCCATCGTGCTCGCTAATATCATCGCCGCCTTCCTCATTCGCACGATCGCCAAAAGGCTCGACGTATGAGCAAGGCGCCGCAACGTCTCGCCGCCGCGATCGCCTGGCTTGCGGCGCTGCTGAACTTTTTTCCAATCGCTTGGATGGCGCTTGCGAGCGCCAAAACCGAGGTGGAGGCGATCGCCTCTCCGCCGCTCTTCCTCTTTGTTCCCACCCTCGACAATTACCGCGCGATTTTCGCGGAGCAGGATTACGCGAGCTTCGCGTTCAATAGCATCGTGATATCGGTCATCACGACGCTGCTCATGCTTTTGCTCGCGGTGCCGGCGGCGTTTGCGATGGCGTTTTACCCGGGCGCGAAAACGCGCGATCTCTTGCTTTGGATGCTATCGACGAAAATGCTACCAGCGGTCGGCGTTCTCGTGCCGATCTATCTTCTCGCCCGCGATCTTGATCTTCTCGACACGCTGAGCGCACTCGTCATCGTCAATACGCTGAGCAATCTTCCCATCGCGATCTGGATGCTTTTTACCTTCTTTCGCGAAACGCCAAAAGACATCATCGAAGCCAGCCGTATCGACGGCGCGAGCGTTCTGCAGACCATTTTTCTCGTGCTCCTGCCGCTCGTCCTGCCGGGAATCGCCTCGACCGCCCTGCTTTCGATCATTCTCTGCTGGAATGAGGCATTTTGGAGTCTCAACCTCTCGGCCCACAGCGCCGCACCGCTCACCGCCTTCATCGCCTCTTTCTCCGCACCGCAAGGCCTATTCTGGGCAAGGCTCTCTGCCGCCTCGGTCCTCGCGATCGCGCCCATTCTCGTCTTCGGCTGGATCAGCCAGCGACAGCTGGTTCGCGGGCTCACCTTCGGCGCCGTCAAGTAACGGAAGGAATACGCTCAATGTATCTGCAGAAATATGATTTGCACGGCCGGGTCGCGGTGGTTACCGGCGCGGGGCAGGGGATCGGGCTTTGCGCCGCGCAGGCGCTTGGCGAAGCGGGAGCGACGGTGGTGATCGCCGAGAAAATTCCCGAACGCATCGCGAGCGCGGTGCAGGAACTGGCGCAAGCCGGCATAACCGCGCATGGCGCGCCGCTCGACGTAACGGACTCGGCAGCTGTCGAGGCATTCGCCGAAAACGTCGTCAAAGATCACGGCCATATCGACATTCTGGTGAACAATGCTGGGGTTGCGGTCAGCGATGTTCGCGCGGAAGACACCACCGACGCGCATTGGCGGATGCACATGGCGGTCAACCTCGACGGTCTGTTTTATTGCTGCCGTGGGTTCGGAAAACGCATGCTGGAGCGGGGCAGTGGCGCCATCGTCAATATCGGTTCAATGTCGGGCTTCATCGTCAACAAGCCGCAGCCACAAAGTTTTTATAACGCGTCGAAAGCCGCCGTTCATCATCTGACACGCTCGCTCGCCGCGGAATGGGGGGCACGCGGCGTGCGGGTCAATGCCGTCGCGCCGACCTATATCGAAACGCCGCTGACCCGGTTTGGCATGCAGAATGGCGAGATGTACAAGACCTGGCTCGACATGACGCCAATGCGCCGCGTCGGCCAGCCAGAAGAGATCGCCTCCGTCGTGCTCTTTCTCGCCTCCGATGCCGCGAGCCTGCTGACCGGCAGCATCGTGCTCGCCGATGGCGGCTATACTTGCTGGTGAGGGCGACATGAACGGAAAGCTCGCCGATAAAGTCGCCATCATCACCGGTGGCGCACGAGGCATCGGCGCCGCCGTCGCCCGACGCTACGCCGGGGAGGGGGCGCGCGTCGTGGTCGCGGATCGCTTGTTGGACGAAGCCAAATCCGTCGCCGCGGCGCTCGGCCATGGCGCCTTCGCCGTCGCACTCGATGTCACCGATCCGCAATCGATCGCCGCGATGGCGGCGGAAGTGATCTCACAGGCGGGGCAGATCGACATTCTCGTCAACGGCGCGGCGGTGTTCGATCTCGCGCCGATCACCGACATTACGCGTGAAAGCTACCACAAAGTCTTCCGGGTGAATGTCGAGGGGCTTATTTTTACGCTGCAAGCGGTTGCGCGGCAGATGATCGCGCAAGGGAAGGGCGGCAAGATCGTCAATTTCGCCTCACAAGCGGGCCGGCGCGGCGAGGCGCTCGTTGCGATCTATTGCGCGTCTAAAGCCGCGGTCATCAGCTTTACCCAAAGCGCAGGTCTTGCCCTGATCAAGCATCGGATCAATGTCAATGCGATCGCGCCTGGGGTCGTCGATACGCCGATGTGGGACGAGGTCGATGCCTTGTTCGCGAAATACGAAAATCTGCCGCTCGGTGAGAAAAAACGCCAGGTCGGCGCGGCGGTGCCCTATGGCCGCATGGGGCGGCCGGAAGATTTGACCGGCATGGCGGTGTTCCTCGCGAGCGACGATGCCGAGTACATCGTCGCGCAAACCTATAATGTCGATGGCGGGAATTGGATGAGTTGATGTCTTTCACGCCGCACCCAGGGTTTTTTCGAACCCTTGTCGCCCGGCGGGGACAGGGCGGCGTCGCCTCTCTTTGTTCCGCGCATCCGATGGTGATCGAGGCGGCCTTGGCGCGCGCCGCCCGCGCTGGCAATTCGGTGCTGATCGAAGCGACCTGCAATCAGGTCAATCATCGCGGCGGCTATACGGGGGCAACACCGGCGATGTTTCGCGACTCCGTCCTGGCGGTTGCCGAGAAGCAGGGCGTGGCGCCGGCACAGATCATCTTCGGCGGTGATCATCTCGGCCCGTTGCCTTGGCGGGACGCGCCGGTGGCAACCGCCCTGCGTGAGGCGGAGGCCTGCGTTCGTGCCTTTGCCACGGCAGGGTTTGCGAAAATTCACCTTGATGCCAGCATGGCCTGCGCCGACGAACCGCCATGTTTGCCGGAAATCGTCATCGCCGAACGCGCTGCCCGCCTCGCCGCCGCCGCCGAGGACGCGGCGCGCGACGCGGGTTATGCGCCGCCGCACTATGTGATCGGCACCGAAGTCCCGCCGGCTGGCGGCGGTCATGGTGATGCGGGCGCGATTACGCCGACAACACCGGAGGCGGCGATAGCGACGCTCGCGCTCCATCACGAGATTTTCGCGCGATGCGGTTTGCACGACGCGATCACGCGGATCATCGCGATCGTCGTCCAACCCGGCATCGAATACGATAATTTCGGCGTCATGCTTTATCAACCGGCGCAAGCGCGCGCGTTGTCGAACGCCCTGTCCCGCATGCCGGGTTTGGTTTACGAGGCGCATTCGACCGATTATCAACCGGTTTCGGCGCTGCGCGCTTTGGTCGCCGATGGTTTCGCTATTCTCAAGGTCGGCCCGGCCTTGACGTTCGCGCTCCGGGAAGCGCTTTACGCGCTCGATTCGGTTGCGCGCATCCTCGATGGCGACGGCGCGGAATCGCTCGTCACGATCATGGAAAAAGTGATGCAAGAGACGCCGAAATTCTGGCAGAGTCATTGCATCGGGGACGATCGTTCGCAGAAAATCCAGCGCCATTATGGCTTCAGCGATCGGATTCGCTATTACTGGTCGTCGGATGCCGCCGAAGCGGCGGTGACAGCGCTACTTGCTCGTTTCGCGATGTCGGATCTGCCAAAGCCCTTGATGCATCACTTCTTTCCGGCCTTGCGGTCGCGCGTTTTGGCCGGCGAAAGGTTTTCCGGGCGAGCTTTGGTTCTTGCCGCGATCGACCAAGTTCTCGATGAGTACGAGGCTGTCCTTGGCTGAGACATTTCAGAGTCTGGAGGTGACGTCGTGGCCGCGGTGACAATCAGGGGCGTCCGCAAACTCTTTGGTCCCGTCGAAGTCTTGCATAGTGTCAACGTCGATATCGCCGACGGCGAATTCGTCATTCTCGTCGGTCCCTCGGGTTGCGGCAAGACCACTCTACTCAGGATGATTGCCGGGCTCGAAGACATCAGCGATGGCGAAATTCTGATCGATGGGCGGCGGGTCAACGATATTCCGCCGAAGGCGCGCGATGTCGCGATGGTATTTCAGAACTACGCGCTCTATCCGCATATGACGGTGAGCCAAAACATGTCGTTCGCGCTGCGTCTTGCACATGCGCCGGCGGCGGAGATCACCACGCGGGTCGCAAAAGCCGCGCAAATCCTCGGTCTCGAGACGCTTCTCGAACGCTTTCCGCGGCAGCTTTCCGGCGGCCAGCGCCAGCGGGTCGCGATGGGGCGGGCGCTGGTGCGTGACCCGCAGGTGTTTTTGTTCGATGAGCCGCTTTCCAATCTCGACGCCAAGCTGCGCATGCAGATGCGCTCGGAAATCAAGGAACTGCAGCAGCGTCTCAAAACCACCACCGTCTACGTCACCCATGATCAGATCGAGGCGATGACGATGGCGGACAAAATCGTCATCATGCGGAGCGGCCATGTCGAACAGATCGGCTCGCCTCTTGCGCTCTATGACCGGCCGGAAAATCTCTTCGTCGCCGGGTTTCTCGGCTCGCCAGCGATGAATTTCATTGCCGGCACGCTCAATGATGGTGCGATCGTCAGCGCCTCTGGTCTGCGCTGGCCGCTGCCACCCGCCGTCGCCGCGGCAAACGCACAAGACACAGGCCGGCGCGTCGTCTACGGCGTGCGGCCCGAGCATTTCCGTCTTGGAGGCAATGATTTTTCGGCGCGCGTGCTGGTGGTCGAACCAACGGGCTCGGAAACCCAGGTGTTGCTCGATATCGGTGGCGAAAAGCTGACCGCGGCGTTTCGCGAGCGGATTCCGGTCGGCGCCGGCGAGATGCTCCCGGTCTCGATCGACGTCGCGTCGGTGCATGTCTTCGACCCAGAGACGGAGCGGCGTTTGGACCTGCCAGGGGAAGGTAGTCGCTCGTGAAAAATGGACTTTGCTGATCTGGTGGTGAATTTTTAGGGACGGGCAATATTGGAATGTGCAAGGTGTCGCTGGAAGGCGGGTTCGAGGCTGTGACCGACCGTTTGCCCCTGCCACAACCAGCGCCCTGATTCCCTAGAGCGCGATCGGTTTACGTCGATCACGCTCTACACCTATTTTGGCGAGCAAGTTGGCCGGTTTTGATTGAACAGGATGGTTCAATCAAAACCTACCTTGCTCTAATACCAGCCAGCCGAAAGAATGACACGTTGCTTGAAGACGGCTGGTTGGTATCTTTTTGATGTTGCGCGCAGCCGCCACACCAACCCTGCGCGCATACCGGTCAGCGATTTCGCTGACCGGTATAAAACATAATTTATCCGATGGCCTCTTCGACCGCGGGCGACCCGCGCAGAGCGAGCCGCCGCAATGCGCGGTCGATCCAGTGCGCGGTCAGTTTTTCCTGAAGACTGTTCTGACGCAAGCGCTCGGCGAGCGCCGGGAAATCCACCCGGTCCAACCCCTGATCCTGGTTGAAGCAGGAAAAAACAACACTCCGCTCGCCGCTCACCGGGTCGATCTGTGGCTGCAAGCATTGCGCGCAGACCTCCTTCATCATGCACTGCATCGGCGAGTTGATCGAGCCGATGGCGCTGTGGCCGGGCTTGAGGAACGGCGCGAGCACGCCATGCCGCGCCGCCCCCACCGCTTGCATCATGCGGTCAGAGCCGATGGCGATGAGGTGCTCGCACGCGGCGAGCGGCACCTCCTGTTCGCCGAGCCGGCCCTCGCCATAGGCCACCATGGCGGCGACGATATTGCCGACGAAGCTGCGATCCTGCGGCCGGGCCGGGGTGAAGCCCGGCGCCTCATCGCAGCACCAGACGATGACGTCGGCGGCACGCTCGATCTCCTCGACCTTGTAGCGGTCGATCATCTTCTTATAGCCGGCGAAATAGAGCACGCGCGTGCCACGCGCACGGAGGGCTGCGCCGATGCTGAACAGCACCGCATTGCCGAGGCCGCCGCCGACGAGAGCAACCACACTCTTTTCCGGCAATTCGGTCGGCGTTCCGGTTGGCCCCATCAGGACGACGCGCTCACCCGGCGTGAGCGTCGCGCAGAGATCGGAGCTGCCGCCCATCTCGAGCGCGATCACCGCGACCAGGCCGCGCGCCGGGTCGGTCCAGGCGCCGGTCATGGCAAGCCCCTCCATCGCGAGCAGGGTCTCGCCGATCCCTGGCTCGGTGAGGCGCGGGGCGAAGCGCTCGTAATTCTGCAGGCGAAAAAACTGGCCGGGGCGGAAGGCGCGCGCCGCCGCCGGGGCGTGCACCACCACCTCGACGATGGTCGGCGTGAGGCGGTTGACAGCATGCACGCGCGCGACCAGCGCCTCTTCGCAACGCGCGATCACCGCGGCGGCATGATCCGCGGCGGGCGGGCGCTCGGCGAGCACGCGCGAGACCACCGGATAGCCGCGCCGCGCGCTCCCCATCGCTTTGACGACATTGCCGAAGAAACTCGGGTGAAGGTCGCCGAAAAAGCTGACGAAGCGGCCATCGGGGGCGCGGTGCATCAGCACTTCGGCGCGTTCCGGCTTGGCGAGGCCGCGAACGGGTGTCACCGGCGCACCATCCTCGCCGATCGCTTGGAAATAGCGGCCATCGAGGGCGATGCGCCCATCTTCGCGCGCGAGAACGGTGTTGGGCTGGGTGCCGGCGGCGACCAGAATGGCGCGCGCCGGCAAGACCACCTCGCTGCCATCGCCGCGCCGGCAGCGTAGAGACGCAGCGTGGCCATGCTGATCGACCGTGACCGCGACCGGCGTCAGCCCTTCGGCGAAACGCACGCCCTCCTCGAGCGCCTTCGCGACCTCCTCGTGATTGAGGGTATAGGAGGGCGCGTCGATCAGCCGGCGGCGATAGGCGATGGTGGCGCCACCCCAGGACTCCAGCAGCGGCGCGAAATGCGGCGCCCGACCGGAAGCCGCCGCCGCCGCGCGCTCGGCGCGAATGGCATCGGCATGGGCGAGGAATTCGGCGGCGATCTCGCGCTCCTCCGCCGACCAGGTGGCGCGCACCGCGTCCACACCGCGCTCGGCGATCAGGGTTTCATAGCGGCGGGCGAATTTTTCCACCTGGCGGACGTAATAGGCGAGGCTTTCGGTCGCGGTGTCGATCGCGGTGAGGCCGCCGCCGATCACCACCACCGGGAGACGGATTTGCAGATTGGCGATCGAGGAGAATTTCGCCGCCCCGGTCAATTGCAGCGCCATCAGGAAGTCGGAGGCTTGGCGCACCCCGCGCGCAAGCCCGTTCGGCACGTCGAGCACGGTCGGCCGCCCCGCGCCCATGGCGAGCGCGATGTGATCGAACCCCATCGCCCAGGCATCGTCGATCGAAAGCGTCGCCCCGCCTCCGAAACGCACGCCGCCGAACATCGCAAACCCCGCCCGCCGCTCGAGCAGCAGGCGGATCAGCTTGAGATAGTTTTTGTTCCAGCGCACCGTGATGCCGTATTCGGCGACACCGCCGAACCCGGCCATCGCCCGGTCATCGAGATTTTCGAACAAGGTTTCGGCGTCGCGGATCGGCGCATGCGGATCGAAGCCGAGCGGCTCGATCTTGAGCCCGTCGATCGCAACCACGCTATGGCCGTCATTGAGCAGATGATGGGCGAGCGTGAACCCGGCCGGGCCGAGCCCGACGACGAGCACCGCCCGCCCGCTTTGCTGGCGCGGCAGCGGACGGCGGATATCGAGCGGGTTCCAGCGGGTCAGCAGGGCATAGATCTCGACCCCCCAGGGCAGCGCCAGAATATCGCGCAGAACCGAGGTTTCGGCCTGGGGAATATCGACCGGATCCTGCTTCTGATAGATGCAGGCTTTCATGCAGTCATTGCAGATGCGATGCCCGGTCGCCGCCATCATCGGATTGTCGATGGCGATGATCGCGAAGGCGCCGATCGCCGCGCCCTCGGCGCGGAGCGTGTGCATTTCGCTGATTTTTTCTTCGAGCGGACAGCCGGCGAGGGTGACGCCGAAGGGGGATTTCTGGAATTCGCCGCTTTTGCGGTCGCGCAGACCCTTCGAGCAGGAATCCTTGCCCTGATTATGGCACCAGATGCAGTAATTCATCTGATCGAGCGCCTGTTGGTCGTTCATCCCGGGATCGGTGAGCGCGAAGCCATCGCGGGCGCGCCAATCATGCTCGGGAAGACGCAGCATGGTGACGCCGTCGCGGAGAATGGTTTCGACGGGAACGAGACGGGCGGGATCGGGCTTGTGCGGCACCTTGAAAAGCGTGCCATCGCGGTGCCGCGCTTGGCCGGCGTCACTCAGCACCGCCCAGGCGGCATAGCGGCGCGCGAGATCGAGCCCTTCCTCGTCGCCGCCGGCCTCGAACCCGGTGACGGCGGCGGCAAAGCCCGCCTCGGTCAGCGGCGCACCAAGTTTCGCCTCGAATGCGCAGCGCAGCGCCTCGCCGTCGAACCCCGCCGCCTCGGGAAATTGCCGCACCGCTTGGCGCTGGACGAAAAGCCGCTTGCAGGCATGGATCGGATCGAGCGCATGGGTGCGGCGGGCAAGCGCCTCGACCTCGGCGCCGATGCCAAACAGGTTTGCAACGAACCGATCGAGATGGCGGCCGAGCGCGATGACGAGATCGCTCTCATCCTTGGGCGCGAGCGCCTCCGGGGCGGCACGCGCGGCCAGCAGGCGCGTCGCCAGCGCCGGCTCCTCGGCGCCGAGGGTGGCGAGAAACGCCTGATCGAGCTGGATCAGCCCCTCCCGCGTCGCGAGCGACGGGAAATCGAAGCCGAGGCCGAGCGTGGGGGCGGGGTGTTCTAGCATCGTTCAGATCAACTTCTTGAGAAGAGCGAGAAACAAAGGTCGTTCCGCCGGCGAGAGCGGCGCCAGGGTCGCTGCGGTGATTTCGGTTGCGCATGCCACGGCTTGCCGCGCCACTTCAAGCCCTGCCGGGGTTGCGCGGAGCACATGGGTGCGGCGGTCAGCGGGGTCGAAGGCGCGGGTGACCAACCCGCGCGCGACGAGACGTCGGACGACGCCCTGGATCGTCGCCGGATCCATCGCGGCGAGGCGGCCGAGGCGGTTTTGCGTCACCGCGCCGCAGGTGACGATTTTGATGAGGGCGGTGAACTGGGTCGGCGTCAGATCGCGGGCACCCATCATTTCCTGAAACAAAGCGGCGTGGCGCTGATGGGCGCGGCGGAGCAGGAAACCGGCCTGCGCTTCCACCACATAGCCCCCCCAAGCCGGGGTGTCAGCGGCAGCGGCCTCATCGCAAGCGGGCGCGCCTACGCCGGCAGCCTTGGTCATCGCTTTCACTCGCTTTCGCCAAGCCCGCCCGCCCTGGCGTCAGGCGCGGGACAGGAGCAGGTATCGTTTGTATACAAATAATCGACCCGGCGCGGGGGAGGCGTCAAGAGGCTTGAAAAGGCGATTATCTGGTTGACGAACACGGAACAAGATATGGACGTAGCCCCGCATAATGCTACCCTGGGCGAATGTCAGCAGCGGTCCGCAATCGGGATATCCGGACGATCGAAGCCTTTTTGGCGTCCGACAAGCGTCTGAAGGGATCGCTGCCAGAATGGCGCCCTTCGTCCCGGAAGGGAGATATGGAGGCGACCTGGGACATCATTGAGGAGCATGGGATCGAACGGGCGCATTTACGCTTTCGATGCGCCGTCGCCCACCGTGACCGTCCGAGCATTTCTCTGATTTTCCGTAACATGCCCGCATGGCGGATTGACATCGTTCCTGCCGACGAATGTAAGTTCAACCCCCCATGGTGCGCACAACAAGGGCTTCCCGCGACCGTTTGTGGTCCCCATGAACATAGGTGGGATGATAATCTGAAATATCTTGCCGGGGGTGGCCCGTGGAGCCTACCAGCAAGGCGCCCGCTACAGCCCCAAGTTCGCAGAGTGCCACAGATAATGCCTTGGTTTTGTTCCGTGATTCGGCTGTCTTTCGACCCCGATCAACGCGGGTTTGACGTACCTCCACAGACCGACCTGTTTTCGTGCTAGGGAAGTGCCATGTTCTGCGAACACCTCACGACAGCGTTAACCAAGCTTTCTAGCTGTTTCGTCACCGATGCAGGTAACCGGGTGACGACGCAGTGCCTATATCCTTCGTTTGATCCGGTCCATGTCTATGTCGTAGGGTTTGGTGAGGGATTTAAGGTACACGACGGCGGAGGCGCCACTCGCTCTGCATGGGATCACGGGAGGGACGCGTCGTCTATTCATCGTGCGATGATGCGACAGGCTGCCTTTCATCAGCTAAAGATTGTTGACGGATCACTTGTGTCGGAAGTCCCTTCAAGCGACTGGCTCGTGCCAGCGGTTTTAGCGGTAGCGAATGCCTCCGCAGCGGCGGCATTCTCGGCCGTAGAACATATCTCCTCTGCGAGCGATGACAACTTGCGTGAGCGTATTTTCCGAATTCTGACAGAATTCGTCCCGGCTAAGAGGCTGGAAAGGTCGTTCGAGATACCCGGCAAAAGCGGGAAATCGCATGCGTTCGACTTCGCCCTTCGCCGGGGAAGCGACGACTGGATTTTGGTGGACGCCGTATCACCGCATCATGTTTCGATAGCTGCAAAATATGTCGCTTTCGCGGATACCGGGGCGAACGGAGAATCAATAGCTGCAAGATTTGCGGTTTACGACCGTCCGCTTGAACCGGATGATGCGTCTCTTATCAAACAGGTCGCCGACCTAGTGCCATTTAGCGGTCTGTCTGGAGGAGTGCGACGGGAGATGATGCAATGACGAAGGGCCAAATCGACGATCCGCGCTTGAGGGACATCCCTGAGAGGACTCGGGATGTGATGCGGCGCCTTCTTATTTCTAACCCGGAATTGCATAAGAACGCACCCAAACCGGATACTGGCAAAGGACGCGCCCAGTGGCAACGACGAGAGCGGGAAGCCGCTATGGCTTCCCGTGGCACTTAGGCGGCGGCTTCGCCGTCAGTCCGCCGATACATCAGCCGCTTGCTAGCGGCGCCACGAACTATTCGGGCCGCGCGCTCGGCATCATCAACACCAAGGCGGACGCGGTTGTCATAGCGGAAATCAAATTCCGCGACATAGCGATGCGGATAATGCTCTGCGCAATGCTGATAGATGCCCTTCATTCCGCACTTGAATACGGAATAGAAGCCTTCCGCCGTGTTGAGTTGGGCTTCGCCGCGCCCATATTCGCCCGCGCTGTGACGCACAAAGTCATGTGCCGCGAAATGCTTGCTCAGGCTTGAATACTGACCGGCCTCGTCCGTCATTATATGAATGCCGCTGTTCACGTGCGCCTTGATGATCGGCAGCGGCAGCCCCTTCGACGTGGAAGGATCTGGCGCCGGCGCCTTCCGGGCGGCGCTCAACCAGCGTCATTACGGCGTGCTTATGGGCATATCCGCGCCGTACTGGGACGCCTTCCTTCTTGCCGATGAAGGTTTCGTCGATTTCTCAGGCCTCAAAGACTCCCCTTATTTTTTTCATACCGCGCCGACACCGTAAGCTTCCGCGGAAGGCCGCCTGTTTTTGATGGATTGGGGTGCTCATAACGGCGCTCTTATGAGCGTCGTTATGAGCGGGTGTCGGGATGGAGATTATCACGGGTGTGGAGCGCCGGCGTCGCTGGCGGGATGAGGACAAGCTGCGGATTGTGGCGGAGGCGCAGGCGCCTGGCGCGGTCTTTGCCGAGGTGGCGCGGCGACACGAGGTCTCACGCGGGCAGTTGTGGCATTGGCGGCGGCTGGCGCGTGCGGGGGAGCTGAGGCCGGCGCCGATGCCTGCGGTGTTCTTGCCGCTGGAGACTGTGCCAGAGGCGGGAGCTGGCGTCCTGCCGTGCGATGCGGTGGGTGGCGCGGTCGGAGATCCGCAAGCCAGAGACAGGACGGCGGCGCCTGCTCGGATTGAGGTTCGGCTGCCAGCTGGTGCATGCGTGGTGATCGAGGGGGCGGCCGAGCCGGCATTGGTGACGGCGGCGCTGACGGCGCTGCGATGATCCCGTCGGGTGTTTGCGTATGGATCGCGATGGGCCACACCGATATGCGCCGCGGGATGCAGGGT
Source organism: Acidibrevibacterium fodinaquatile (assembly GCF_003352165.1). Classification (GTDB taxonomy): domain Bacteria; phylum Pseudomonadota; class Alphaproteobacteria; order Acetobacterales; family Acetobacteraceae; genus Acidibrevibacterium; species Acidibrevibacterium fodinaquatile. The sequence goes on along the minus strand of NZ_CP029176.1, from coordinate 3,379,111 downwards.
TTGGCCTTGCAGGTCCAGCAGGGATTGAGCCGTGACCCTCACGGTGGCGATCTCTTTGTGTTCCGCGGGCGCAGTGGATCGTTAGTCAAGATCATTTGGCACGACGGCCTCGGGATGTCGCTGTATAGCAAGCGGCTTGAGCGAGGGCGATTCATCTGGCCGTCTGCGGCAGATGGCGCGGTGCGGCTGACGCAGGCGCAGCTGTTTTGTCTTCTTGACGGAATCGAGTGGCGCAATCCGCAATATTCCTGGCGACCAGCGAGCGCGGGATAGAGCGGATTTTTCCGCCGGGTGTGCATTTTTCGCTTGCGCGCGCCGCTGGATGTTGATTCTGTCGTCTGGTGACCCTCACCGACACGCCTCTCCCGGACGATATTGGCGCGCTGAAGGCGCTGGTGATTGCAACGATCCAGCGCGCCGACGAGGCCGAGGCGCGACTGGTCGAGGCCCGTGCTCGGGAGAGTGCGACCGAGGCCTTGATCGCTCATCTCAAGCTGCAGATTGCCCGGCTGCGGCGCGAGCAATACGGCGCCAGCGCCGAACGCAGCCGCCGTCTGCTCGATCAGCTGGAATTGCAGCTCGAAGAGCTTGAGGCCGACGCCAGTGAAGACGGGCTGGCAGCTGCAACCGCCGCGGCGAAAACCACGCATGTCGGTGGGTTCGTGCGCAAGCGTCCCGCCAGAAAGCCCTTTCTCGAGCATCTGCCGCGTGAGCGTGTGGTGATCCCCTCACCCTGCTCTTGCCCTGCCTGCGGCAGCACCAGCTTGTCGAAGCTCGGGGAGGATGTCACCGAGACGCTGGAGGTGATCCCGCGGCAGTGGAAAATCGTCCAGACGGTGCGGGAGAAATTCTCCTGCCGGGCTTGCGAGGCGATCACTCAGCCGCCGGCCCCCTTTCATGTCGTTCCGCGCGGCTGGGCGGGCCCGCGCTTTCTCGCCATGCTGTTGTTTGAGAAGTATGGTCAGCACCAGCCGCTCAACCGCCAGGCCGAACGTTTTGCCCGCGAGGGCGTTCCGCTCAGCGTCTCGACGCTTGCCGATCAGGTCGGGGCGGCGTGTTCCGTGCTGATGCCGCTCTACCGGCTGATCGAGGCCCATGTCCTTGCCGCCGAGCGTCTGCATGGCGACGACACGACGGTACCGGTCATGGCTCGCGGCAAGACCGATACGGCGCGGCTATGGGTCTATGTGCGCGACGACCGGCCCTTCGCCGGCCACGCCCCGCCGGCGGTGCTGTTCCACTATGCGCGGGATCGACGCGGCGAACATCCACAAGCCCATCTTGCCGGCTGGTCGGGCATCCTCCAGGCCGACGCCTATGACGGCTATGGCGCGTTGTATAAAGCTGGCCGCAGCCCTGCGCCGGTGCGGGAAGCCGGCTGTTTCGCCCATGCAAGGCGGAAATTTTTCGAGCTGGCCGATATCGCGGGCGCCGCCCGCAGGAAGAGCCGCGGCGAGCAAGGCGCCATGGTCTACCCGATCGCGCTCGCGACCGTGCAGCGGCTCGATGCTTTGTTCGAAATCGAGCGAACCATCAACGGCAAAACAGCCGCCGAGCGACTGGCTGTACGCCAGCAGCATAGCGCGCCGCTGGTTGCCGAACTCCATGCCTGGCTGACCGCTCAGCTCACGAAGCTCTCGCGCCATCACGATCTGGCCAAAGCCATCAACTACATGCTCCGCCGCTGGGACAGCTTCACCCGCTTTCTCGCGGATGGCCGGGTCTGCCTGACCAACAACGCCGCCGAACGCGCCTTGCGTTGCGTGCCACTCGGCCGCAAGGCGTGGCTGTTCTGCGGTTCCGATCGCGGCGGCGAGCGGGCCGCCATCCTCTACACGCTGATCCAGACGGCACGTCTCAACAATGTGGATCCGCAAGCCTGGCTCGCCGATGTGCTCGCCGGGATCAACGACTATCCCGCCAGGCGCCTCGGCCAGTTGTTGCCCTGGAACTGCGTTAACGCCAGCAAAGTTGCGGCAAGTGCAACGGAAGAGATTGGATGTGTCTGAAGAGGGCGTGCTTCGGGAGAAGCTGCGAAAGATCGAGGCATTGTTCGCCGGAGCGGCAACGATCGGCGAACGCACAGCGGCCGAGGCCGCACTCGGGCGCGTTCACGCCCGGCTGGCGGAAATTCAGGGCCAGGACAAAACAATCGAGATGCAGTTCTCTCTGCGCGACCAATGGTCGCGCCGACTGTTCCTGGCGTTGTGCCGACGCTACGGCCTGAAGCCATACCGCCTTTATCGGCAACGCCTGACCACCGTCATGGTGCGGGTACCGCAGGCATTTGTCGACCAGGTGCTATGGCCGGAATTCCAGGAACTGAACAACGCACTGACGCAGTATCTCACCGACGTGACAGATCGCGTCATCCGTGAAGAGGTCCATCGCGACACCAGTGAGGCCACCGAGATGGTCCAGGCCCTGCCTTTAAAATAATCAAACAGAACCAATCACCACAGCCGCTCCTTCCTAAACACCAACCGAATACAAAACCCGCGGTTCATGCCGGATGCTTACCCGACACCCTTGGCGAAAACGGGTGGGTCGGCGAGCATATCGGCGAATTTCTGGACCAATGGGCGCAAACGAGGCTCTGGCATGGTGGGCATGAGGTCGCAGAGCATACAGCCCTACGGCCCACACATGGCGCGACGCGACCCGAGAGTTCTTATGGTCTCTCAGTAACCCATATGCTGCTGCATGGTTTCATTGTCCTGCACCACCGGCTGGTTGCGGTTGGCGCAGCCGAGTGTCACGCCGAGGGACGCCAGCATCACCGCCCAGAGAAAAAATTTCATCCTTGTTCTCCCGTTCTTGCCGGCGCGCATGCGCCGACGATCAATAGCCCATTCGCGGCATCTGGCCCGGCACCGGCTGCTGCTCCTGGGATTGCGTCGTCGGAGACGGATGGCACGCCGCGAGACCGACCAGCATGAGCGTGGCCCAGAGCAGCGATCTCACGGAACATCCTCCTCGCGTTACATGCCGTGCAGTGGGGGCATCGCCCCTGGCGGCTTCTGGTCCACACGTGGTGGCGTGGTTTGAGGGTGGCAAGCGGCGAGGATGAGGCACGCGATCAAAACTACGCGAAGGAAACCAGTCATCGCGAGCCTCCCGGGTTTACCTCCCGCGCCGGCCGCACGCCGCCTTTATGTCACTGGCAGGCGAGGCATTCCTCATAATCGGCGACCCGCGCGGCTGGCGGCGGTGCGGCCATCGCCGGCGCGGCCCCGGCCGGCGCCTCCTCCGGGCGGATCGCTTTCTCGCTCACATTATCGGCGCGCTGGATCGAAAGGCTGCGGCAGTAATAGAGAGATTTGAGACCGCGTTTCCACGCCAACAGATGAATCTGGTGCAGATCGCGTTTATGCACATTGGCGGGGAGGAAGACGTTGACCGACTGGCTCTGACAGACGAACGGCGTGCGGTCGGCGGCGTGTTCGATCACCCAACGCTGATCGAGTTCGAACGCGGTCTTGAACACCGCTTTTTCGTGCTCGGTGAGGAAATCGAGATGCTGCACGCTGCCCTTGTTGAGCGTGATCGAGGACCAGACCGCCTCGTTGTCCATCCCCTTTTCGGCGAGGAGGGCCTGGAGATGGCGGTTGCGCACGGTAAAGCTGCCGGACAGCGTCTTCTGGAGAAAGACATTGGCGGCGATCGGCTCGATCCCCGGGCTCGCATTGCCGGCGATGATCGAGATCGAGGCGGTCGGCGCGATCGCGATCTTGTTCGAGAAGCGCTCGGAGAAGCCATAGTCGGCGGCGTCGGGGCAGGGGCCGCGCTCCTCGGCGAGCAGCCGCGACGCGGCATCCGCCTGGGTGCGGAGATGCTGGAACATGCGCTTGTTCCAGACCTTGGCGATGACGCTTTCGAACGGCACGTGCTGCGCTTGGAGGAAGGAGTGGAAACCCATCACCCCGAGCCCGACCGAACGCTCGCGCATCGCCGAATATTTGGCGCGTTCCATGCCTTCCGGCGCGCGGTCGATGAAATCCTGCAGGACATTGTCGAGAAAGCGCATCACATCCTCGATGAAGAGGGGATGATCCTTCCACGCGAACCAATGCTCGAGATTGACCGAAGACAGGCAGCAGACCGCGGTGCGCTGGCGGCCGTGCTGGTCGATCCCGGTCGGCAGCGTGATCTCCGAGCAGAGATTGGAGGTTTTGACTTCGAGCCCGGCGAGTTTCTGATGCTCGGGGCGAAGGCGGTTCACCTGGTCGGAGAAGATCAGATACGGCTCCCCGGTCTCGACACGGGCGGTCAGAATCCTGATCCAGAGCGCGCGAGCGGAGATGCTGCGCACCACCGCGCCATCCTTCGGTGAGACCAACGCCCAAGGCTCATCCGCCTCGACGGCGCGCATGAACGCGTCCGAAACCAGGATGCCGTGATGGAGATTGAGCGCCTTGCGATTCGGATCACCGCCGGTCGGGCGGCGGATTTCAACGAATTCCTCGATCTCGGGGTGCGAGACCGGCAAATAGACCGCCGCCGAGCCGCGCCGGAGGCTGCCCTGCGAGATCGCCAGCGTCAGACTGTCCATCACCCGGATGAACGGGATGACGCCCGAGGTCTTGCCGTTCTGGCCGACTTTTTCGCCGATCGAGCGCAGATTGCCCCAGTAACTGCCGATGCCGCCACCCTTCGAGGCAAGCCAGACATTCTCGTTCCACAGGCCGACGATGCCCTCCAGACTGTCGGACGCCTCGTTCAGGAAGCAGGAAATCGGCAAACCACGCGCCGTGCCGCCATTGGAGAGCACCGGCGTTGCCGGCATGAACCAGAGCCGGCTCATATAGTCGTAAAGCCGCTGCGCATGCCCCTGATCGTCGCCATAATAGCTTGCAACGCGGGCGAAGAGATCCTGATAGCCCTCGCCCGGGAGCAGATAGCGGTCATCGAGCGTCGCGCGGCCGAAATCGGTCAGCAACGCGTCACGACCACGATCGACATGGATCTGCTGGCGCCCGGGCAATTGAATATCGATGTCGAGCACGGCTTTTCCCTCTTTGGCTGCGATCGGCTGAGCCCCCTATCCTGCCGTAAAATTCGGCCGCGTCAATCTATATCTTGATTGGTTAACCGCCGATTACCACTACCCCTGGGAGGGTTGGTCGATTTGCCGGATTTCCTGCGAGTCGCCCGCGGCCTCTTTCAGGGCGGTTTCGTCGTTTGGCCGCAACCGGCTCGGGAGCAACGCGCCCTGCTCCTCCAAGACCGGATAGGCGGCGGCGGCGACGAAATGGGTGTTTATCCGCAGAAGGTCCCGCAAAACGTCGAGATGCAGCGTGCTGGTCTCGGTGCTGTCGATTCGCCCCGCGCGCAGGCGCGCGAAATGCGCCGCCGTCGCCCGCGCCTCGAGATCGCGGAGCGTCTCCTTTTCCGCGGCCAACAGGCGCGCGGTCGCAAGATCGCCGGAGAGAAAAACCGAGGCGGCGGTGCGCAAATTCTTCACCAGCCGGGCGAACATCTGATCAAGCTCGGCGCCGCCCTCGGGCGAAAACGCGATACCGCGCTTGATGCGCTTGGCGGCATGGGCGAGGAGGTTTTTGTCAACGACATCGCCGGCGTTTTCGAGATGGGTCGTAAAAGCGAGCACCTGCGCGAGGCGTTGATGATCCGCCTCGCTCATCGATTCGGGGTCGAGCAGGGTGAGATAGGCTTTGATCGCCGCGTTCAGCCGATCCAGCACGTCATCGAGTCGCCGCGTCTCGCCGACCCGCCGCCGGTCGCCGCCGATCAGGGCGGCACGCGCGCCGGCGAGCATGGTCTCCAGCACGTCCGCCATGCGCAGCGCTTCGCGCGCGGCGGCGGCGATGGCGATCGTCGGCGTCTCGCGCGCGGCGGCGTCGAGATAGAGCGGCCGCCCGGGATCGATTGCGGCGACGCGCGAGGGCAGCAGCCACGCCAAGAGCCGCGCATAGGGGGTGAGGGCCGGGAAGAAAATGAGCGCGAGAACGAGATTGAACGCGGTGTGGAAATCGGCGACGGCGCGCGCCGGATCCGGCTCCAGCACCACCAGCGTCCGCCCGATCGGGCCGAGCAGCAGCAAGGCGACGATGACGCCGGCGACGCGGTTGAGCAGGTTTCCCATCGGCAGCCGCCGCGCCGCCGGATCGTCGCCGGCGCTCCCTTCGAGCAGCGGATTGATCGCGGTGCCGAGATTGGCGCCGAGCACGAGCGCGAAGGCGGCATCCGGCGGCACCACTCCGCGCGCCGCGAACGACATGATCACCAGCACCACGGCGACCGAGGAATGCGCAGCCCAGGTGAGCAACGCCGCAAGCAAGACGTCCATCAGCGGCTGCGTGGTGAGAGCCCCGAGCAGTAGCCGGAGGCTGGGGACGTCCTCATAGGGCGTGATCACCTGAAGCAGGAGATGCAGCGCCAGCAGCATGAGCCCGAGCCCGATGCCGACCCGCCCGAGATCGCGCACCTGGCTCGCGCCGCCACGGCGAAAGGCGATCACGCCGGCGAGGATGAACAAGGTCGCGATGCGCGAGACATCGAACGAGAGCACTTGGACGATCAGCGTCGTCCCGACATTGGCGCCGAGCATCACCGCAAGGCCGGGAACCAGCGCCAGCATGCCCTCGGCGGCGAAGGAGGCGACCATCAGCCCGGTTGCGGTGCTGCTTTGCAAAATCGCGGTGATGCCGAGCCCGGCGACGAAGGCGGCCGGCCGGCGCGCCAGCGCGACCCCGAGAAACCGCCGCAACGAGGGGCCAAAGGCGCGCTGCACCCCGGTTTGCACCATATGCACCCCCCAGAGCAGGAGGGCGATCAGGCCGGCGAGATCAACCAGGGTCAGCGTCGCGTCCAACCGATCCCTCCCTTGGGCGAAAGGCTCCCTTATATGGGGGCGGGAAGGGCGCGGGGCCAGTCAAAAAAAGAACCAGAGGCGCCGCCTCTGGACGCCGTTGCGGGTAGCACCCCGAGCCCCGCCTGCGGGACAAGGAATTCGGCGCGACGGCCGAGGACGGAGCCGGCACGGATGACCAGGATCATGGAAGACATCATGTCAGCCACGATTTCAGCCACGCCGCTTTTTTCTTGACGACATGAGCCAACGCCATCGGTGCCGTCGTGTCACACCGTTCCGCCGGCGCGGTATCCAGGTAAAAAGCATCATGTCAGGCGGGACGGAACACGGCTGGAATAGATGTCTCTTTATCTATGATAGGCCTAAAAGCTCTTTCAAAAGCGTCTCGATTTTCCGCCAATTTTCAGACTCTCAACGTGACGCTATCATACGCTAAAAACTCATTGCCAGATCAACAAAGTTCTATTTTTCACGGGCGATTACCAAGTCATACCAGCCAGCCGAAAGAATGACACGTCGCTTGAAGACGGTTGGCTGGTATCTTTTTGATGTTGCGCGCAGCCGCCACACCAACCCTGCGCGCATACCGGTCAGCGATTTCGCTGACCGGTATCAAATGCGTGACTCCCGTAGCGTTTGGGCAAGCGGTAAATGGAAGTGCCCAATTTGGGGACTGCGCCGGGATGGCTATTGCCGGCCGATCAGGGCTTTCGCCGCGTCCCACCAGCGCTGGAGCCAGGGTTTTTGCGGCGTGGGCATCTTGGATATGCCGGGTGGCGGGGCGGCGGTGACTTCCTTGTCGGCGACGAACACCTGATGCGCCGTCGGCTGGCCAGCGGCGTCATAATGCGTGACGGTCCCGTCCAGCCGCCCGGCGCGGTATTCGGCGCGGCGGCGCACCACGCCGGCGGGATCGAGATCGAGTTGCTCGCCTTCCAAAAGCCCGCCGACATAATGCTGAAGCTGCATCACGCTGCCATCGGGGCGAAAGATCGTGAATGCGCCATGCAGCCGCCCGCGGCGCAACGCACCGCTCGCCGCCAAGCTCCCTGCAGGCGTGAAACTGCGGAGCGGCCCGTCCCCGACCCCGGCGGCATAGGTCATCTCCGTCAGCGGCTTGCCGCCGGCGTAAAGCGTCGCCGGCCCATCCAGCACACCCGCCCGATACGTAAGCCGCGCGAGCACGTCGCCGTCAGTGTCATAGAGCACCATCGGCCCGTCGCGGACGCCGGCGGCAAAGCCGATCTCGGCCGCAGCCAGCGCCTCCGGCCCGAACAGCACCGTCGGCCCGTCGAGCACGCCGTCGCGGAACGTGGCCCGCTCGACCAACGCACCGGCGGCATTGCGGCGCTCGATCGTCTCCGGAGGGTTTGCCGCGCTCATCTCCGCTCAGTTCAGCTTCACCAGGCCGCCCTTCAAGTTCAGCATGCCGCCGCCATCGACGGTGCCGCTGGCGCCCGCCTTCACCTCGGCCGTCGTGCCGCCGGAAAGGCTCAGCCCTGTCCCGGCCTTGGCCTCGAGCGAGGTGCCGGCCTTCAGCGTAAACCCCGTCCCCGCTTGCAGCGTCACCGCGCCCGAAGCCTTGATGGTGATATCGCCGCTGACATCGAGCGTGAAATTGCCGGAAACGCTGTGGCTGAAATCGGCTTTGTTGGTGTGCGTCTCGTTGCCGGTGACGGTCAGATCGCGCGTCCCGGCGACGTTGTGGGTCTCATTGCCCTTACTCACCGCGACGGTCCGGTCGCCCTCCGAGACCGTCAGTGTATCGTTGCCCTTCGAGATCGTCACCCCCCGGTCCTGGGTGATCGTCACTGTCTGGGTGTTCAAGACCTCGATGGTCATGTCTTTCTGGGCGTGGAGATGGAATTCCTCGCTGTCTTTCTTGTCTTCCAGCCGGATTTCGTTGAAGCCGCCGCCGCCCGCGGATGAATTCGATTTCAGCACCGTCTTGGTCTGCTCGTCGGGCAGGGGATAGGGGACCGGATTGTCGCCGTTATAGACGGATCCGGTGATCAGCGGCCGGTCGGGATCGCCGTTGAGGAAGGTCACCACCACCTCCTGCCCGATACGCGGCAAGGTGAAGGCACCCCAGCCCACCCCCGCCCAGCTCTGTGCCACCCGGATCCAGCAGGAGCTGTTTTCGTCTTTCTGGCCATGCTGATCCCAGTGGAACTGCACTTTCACCCGGCCGTAATTGTCGGTGTAGATTTCCTTGCCGGACGGCCCGACGACGATCGCGGTCTGCGCCCCGCTGATCCTGGGCGGCGGTGTGACCCGCGGCGGGCGGAAGGGTATCGCTGCCGGAAAAGCGATGAAATCATTGGCATATTCGCGCCGCGCCACACGATGAGAAACCGATCGCACCACGTAGCGCGCGTTCAAGCCCGGATCGGGATGCCCGGTGAGGGTGAAGGCGCCGCCGGCGCAGAGCGCGCGCACCGGGGAAGCGCCGGTGATTTCGGTTGCCGCCGCCTGGAAAGCTTCGATGCGGCGCTTGGCGAGCGTCTCGCCGGCATCGACGGTCTGATATTGCCCGGGATATTCGTAGACCCGGCGGGCGCCGCTGCCGCTGGTCACTTTGAGCTCCGTCGCCGGCGTCGTGAAATTGTAATCGTCGCTCTGATAGGCCTGCACCGCGACCCCGCTTTCGACCGCCAGCGCCGTGATCCGGAGATCGCTGAGCCAGTCATCGCCGGCGGCGAGCGGCAGAAACGGGATGCTGGCGGCCTTCTCGCACTCTTTGAAGGCGGCAGCGTCATCGGCAAGCACCAGCGTGTGCGCGCTCTCGCTATGCTCGAAGAAATAGCTGATGCCGGCCGCTTCCATCAGCCGGCTGGCGAAGGCGAACGAGGTCTCCTGGAACTGCACGCAGTATTCGAGCGGCGGATAGGTCTCTGTCAGGCTGTTGCGGTAATCGGTGAAGCCAGCGTCGTCGAACACCGCGGCGAGGATGTCGGGCACGCTCTGGTTCTGGAAGATGCGGTTATCGGCGGCGAGCGAAAGCATCCAGAGCCAGGGCCGCATCTCGGCGGTGCAGTCGCTCCCGCGCTGAGTGAAACGGGTGATCAGCCCGTGAAGAAAACGCTTATGGCCACTGCCATCGATCAGCGTCACCGCGGCTGGCTTGCCGAGAAGGGCGGTGGCATCGACCGGCCCGGGCGCGGTCATCGTGAGGCGGAACAGGAAGGGGGCCGAGAGAAATTCATCGCCCGCGAGTGCCACAAGCGCCGGCGTATCGGCGCCGAGCGGCGTCGTCACCGCGAGCGACCATTGCGCCGACCCGCTCATGGCCGCAATTCGACCACCAGTTCGCCGCCGGCACCGAACGCAAGATGCGCCCCCGCAATCGTCTTGCCTTCGCCGAGATGGTCGAGAATCCGCTCAGAGAGCGCCGGCAGTACGGCATGGGTGAGGATCGAATCCACCATCCGCGCCCCCGCCTCGGTCGCACCCGCCCGGTCCGCGATCGCCCGCACCACATCGGGGTGATAGGTCAGCTCGCCGCGGCGGGTGGTTGCGAAACGCTCCTGAATGCGCTGCAGTTTCAGCCGCGTCACGGCCTCGATCCCGCTGCGATCGAGCGGGCGATAGGGAACGACGACGAGGCGCCCGAGAAAAGCCGCCGGGAACTGGCGCCGCAACGCCGGCGTGACCGCCGTCACCAAAGACGCGGCATCGGCTGCCGGCCGGCGCTCTGCCACCTCGCTCAGCGCCTCGGCGCCGACATTGGAGGTGAGCAGGATCACCGTATTGGTGAAATCCACCAACTGCCCCTCGCTGTCCTCGAGCATGCCGCGATCGAACACCTGGTAGAACATCTCGATGACATCGGGATGGGCCTTCTCCACCTCATCCAGCAGCAGCACACAATAGGGCTGGCGGCGGACGGCCTCGGTCAAGACGCCGCCGCTGCCATAGCCGACATAGCCGGGTGGCGCGCCGCGCAAGGTGGAGACGGTGTGCGCCTCCTGATATTCTGACATGTTCACCGTCACCAGCGCGCGCGTGCCGCCGAACAGCAGATCCGCGAGCGTGAGCGCGGTCTCGGTCTTGCCGACGCCGCTCGGGCCACAGAGCAGGAACACGCCGGTCGGTTTGTTGGGCTCGCCGAGATCCGCATAAAATGTCTGAATCCGACGGCAGATCGCATCGAGCGCGGCGTCCTGGCCGATGATGCGCTCCGCCATCCGCGCCTTCAGCGAGCGCGCATTGGCCACCGTGTCGGCAAGCATCCGCCCCGCCGGGATGCCGGTCCAGCCCGACACCACCTCGGCGACCACGCGGCCATCGACCACGGTGCCATGCAGCCCACGTTCCTCGCGGAGTTCGTCGAGTTCGAGTTGGAGACCGGCGATTTCATGACGGAGGTCATCGTCCGGCCGCTCGCCCTGGCCGCTCAATCGGGCTTGCCGTGCCGCAAGACGTGCCGCGGTTTCCTGCTCCAACTGCCAGCGGCTGGCAAGCAGGAGCCGCGTCTCCTCGGCGCGTTCAGCCGCGGCTTCGAGCGCTTCCAGCCGCTCGCCATGATCGGCCTGATCGGCTTCGCGGCGGAGCCGCGTGAGTTCCGCCGCGAGCGCCGCGCCGCGCCGCTCGGCCTCCTGCAATGCCTGCGGCGGCGTGCTGGCGGCGATGGCAACGCGCGCCGAGGCGGTATCAAGGAGCGCGATCGCTTTTTCCGGCAATTGGCGGTCGGGGATGAAACGATGTGAAAGACGCACCGCCTCGCCGAGTGCCTCCTCCAGGATGCGCACGCCGTGATGCTGTTCCAGCGCCGGGGCGACACCGCGCAACATCTCGGTCGCCACCGCCTCGCTCGGCTCGCCGACGCGGATCACCTGAAAGCGCCGGGTCAGGGCCGGGTCTTTTTCGATGAAGCGCTTGTATTCGCTCCAGGTCGTGGCCGCGATCACGCCGAGCGCGCCACGCGCCAGCGCCGGTTTCAGAAGATTGGCCGCGTCGCCCTGCCCCGCCGCACCGCCGGCGCCGATCAGCATATGCGCCTCGTCGATGAAGAGCACGGTGCGCGGCATCGCCGCCGCGGCTTCATCGAGCACCGCCCGCAGCCGCTGCTCGAACTCGCCGCGCATCGATGCACCCGCCTGCAGCAGGCCGAGATCGAGGCTCCGCACCACGAGGTCGGCGAGCCGCGGCGGCACCCGCCCATCGACGATGGCGCGGGCAAAGCCCTCGACGATCGCCGTCTTGCCGACGCCAGCCGGCCCGGTGAGGATCGGGTTGTTCTGCTGGCGGCGCATCAGCACGTCGATGACCTGGCGGATTTCATCGTCACGGCCAAGCACCGGATCCAGCCGCCCGGCTTTGGCCGCGGCGGTGAGATCGACGGTGTACGCCGCAAGCGCGGTGTCACGCTGCCCGTGTTCGGCCGGCGCGGCGGGCAGCGGGATTTCCGGCCCCCGGCGCAGAATCTCGCCGAGATCAAGGAGAAGGCGGCTCTCGAAAACCCCGGCGAGCGCCGGCGCGGCTTCGAGGAGTGCGGCGCGCTGGCTGGGATTGGCCGCCATGGCGCGGAGGAGGCAGGCGGAGCGGTTCTGCGGCAGGCCGTGATCGATGGACGCACTCAGCCACCCGGCCGCGAGCACCGCCATCAGCGGCTCTGACAATACCGGCACCCGCGGGCTGCCGCGCGGGAATCGGGCGATGACCGCCTCGAGCCCGGCGGCGATCGGCGCGAGATCGATCCCGCCCTCGCGCAGCAGGAAGGCAGCATCCGTGTTCGGCCCGCGAAAGAGTTCGAGTAGGAAATGCTCCGGCTCGACCGCTGGATTGGTCTCGCGGAGCGCCCGCTCCGCAGCCCGTTCCAGCGCCTTGCGCGAAGCCTGAGACAGCGTTCCGGCGAGGCGTTTCGGATCGGGCATCAGGGCATTCCCTGGAGGCTGAGCGAGACGGCCCCCGGCGTCACGCGCGGCCTCCGCCCGAGGAAACTCGTCCAGCCGAGGCGCGCCCCCGCTCGGCCCAGCCGGGCCCCGGGCACTTCCGCCGCGCGCAGCAGAAGCCGGACATTGACGTCGAACGCGCCCCCCAGAGCAAATGCGACGAGAGCCTGAAGTTGATCATGTCCTGCACCACCTGGCAATAATGGCAGGAAACGCAGCCACGCCATCGGCCCGATCTCGATCTCGAGCCCCGCCTGCTGGTCCCACACCTTGCGGCCGAGCATCGCGCCGCGGCCAAGCATGCCGGTCTGGCCGAGCCGGGTCAGTTGGTCCGCCGCCAACAGCAGCCACCGGCCCTGAAGCGGCCGCAGGCGCACGGGCACGCCGAAATGGTTTGCAAGCAGTCGCTGCAATGCCTGCCCGGAAACCGGGCGCGGGTTGAGGAGCCCGGCCGCGGCGATCAGGCTCTGCATCACCCCGGGCAGGCGGGACGCGGCGGCGGCTGGCCCGCTCTCCGGCAATGTCGCAAGGCCGAGCAGCGCCAGCAGCGGCAAACGCGCCGGCGACGCGGGTGCATCCGGATCCTGAAGAGCGGGGTGAAAGAGCCGCCATTGGCGCAGAAACAGCGACAACAGGCGATGGTTGAAAATGTCGAGGAAGTCGCGGGCGGCATAATCATGGGCGCGGGTACGCGCCACCACGCGGGCGCTGAGCGGCGGCGGCAGCGGGCCGAGCGCGCCGCCGAGGCCAAAGAACGCGACCGTCAGAACCGGCTGCCCATCCGCCGGATCCCGGCTCAGCGCCTCGATATCACTCGGCGGAAAGCGGTCGGTGAAACTGCCGCGGAGCCGGACGGCCTCGTGGCGGGGATCGCTGCCGAGGCCGAGCGGCAGCGGGCCGACCACGGCGCCTGACGCGTGCGCATCACCCGCTTCGGCACTCCGGCGCGCGATCCACTCCAAAAGCCGCACGGCCTGGCGGACATCGAACCGAAACGGCTCGGCCAGCAGCCGCGCGCTTAAAGCAGCGCCGTCTCGCCCGTCACTGCCGGCCATGACCAGATCTCTTCGCGTTGCCCATTTCGTCTTGCGATCACCAGTTCGGTAAAGGCATTCACCGCCGCGTGGAGACCGAAAAAGCGGCTGAGCACCGAGCCCAGAAGATAGAGATCGGGCGTCGGATAGCGCTCGGCATCGAAGGTGAGGGTGATCTGGAGGCCGCGGCAGAATCCCCGCCAGGCATCCTCGCCGATCCGCCGCACCACACGCCGCGACGCGACGTCAACCAGCCCGCGCAGCCGGTCCATGCCGGTCGCGTTCGCGGGGTCGTACAGCCGGATGATGCCGCGGAGGGCTGCCATCCCCTCCTCGCCGCCAGTGAGCGAGAGATGGTTGAGCGAGAGATGGGAGACGAGCTGCCAAAGGGCTTTGCCCTGCGCCGGCGGCGGAATTTCGTGCGTCGGCCGGGTGACGCTGGCAATGCCCGCAATCGGGAGATCGACCTCGACATCGAGCCGCACACCGCGCCCCATCTGATCGGTCAGGCCCCGATTGGTGCAAAGAAGTTGCGCAAACACCGTATCGCCGGCCGGCAAATGCGGGTCGAGATCGGGATCGAGCAGCGAGAGCAGCAATTCCTCGCTATCATCGGCGGCGAAGGGCGATCGCGCGCGGCGGATGAAATAGAGCGCGGCTCCGTTATCGTCCCGATCCGCCCGCGCGAACGAGAACAAGGGCTGCATCGTCTCACCCTTGCCGGTCGCGGCCGACATCCGCGTCACGCGCTCGACGCTGTGGATCGCCGCGTGACCGGCGCGGCGCCGATCGGCAACGAGCCGGTATTCGAGCTGCGTGTGGTCGATGCGGATGGGCTCGCTCACGCGCGAAAACAGGTTGAGGGCCGGCGTGCATCGCAAAAGGAGGCTCTCAGCCGGCAGAGTGATCCTCTGGCGCGGCGCCGCCGGGAGCAGGATCAGCAGATCCGCGTCGGTGCCGGTGCCGAAAATACCGGGCGGCAGGCCGGTCACGTCAAAGAACATGAATTTTTCTGGATAAGCGAAATATTCCTGCATCAGACCATAGGCCTGATGCGCCGTCGGCGGGGAGGGCAGCAGTGCCTCCTCGCTGCCAAGCCCGACCTGACGGAGCCGTGCTTCGGGAACGATCACGGGCGCGGCCATGGGGGTATCGCTCGCCCCCGCTCGTGAGACCGCGCTGACCGCGATTGCCGGCGGCTCGGCGAACAGCAATTCGTAAAGCGCGTCGCGATTGCCGATCATCGGCGAGAGATAGAACCGCAAGGATGGCGGCGCGAACTCGGTAAAATTGCGATGGCCCTGGCAACGGAGGCGGATGCGCAGCACGCGCTGCACCCCGGGCCGCGTGTCGAGAAAAGGATAGGCGGTCGGCGGGTCGATGCCAGCATCGGCGACGTCGAGCGGCCATAACGCCACCGGATAGCCGGTGCGAAACCGACAGACGATCTCGTCGCCGCGGCGTGTGGCCCGGGTGAGCAGAGTAGTGCCGGCGGGTACGGTGATGCCGGCGATCGCCCGGCTCTGTGCCGGGTCGGTGTGAAAGGCCGCAACCATCATGGCGGGGATCGGCGCGGTCAATTGCGGATAGAGAACATCGAGCAGCGCGCCCGGAACTTCCGGCAATTGCGCATCATAGGTTCGCTGCAGCCGCGCGGTGAGGAATGCCGAAGATTCGATCAGGCGCTGGACATGGGGGTCGGTACTACCATGCGTGGTGAGATCGAGCGCCTTCGCGACCTGCGGATAGCGGCGGGCGAACTCGCTTCCGGCGGTGCGAAGATAGTCGAGTTCCGCCAGATAATGCCGAAAAAGCGTCTCGTCCCCGTCAGCCGGCATGGCCGCCAAGCGCCGCATCGCCGAGGAGCAGCGTAAATGACACCGGCGCCTGGCGCCGCGGCCCGACCGTGATCACGCCGCTCACCGTCACCGCCAGGGCCTCGCCCGACCGCGCATCGGGCGTGATGGTAACGGTGGGATCAGCAAGACGTGGCTCATAGGCCGCGATCGCGCTCCGGATATGGGCCGCAAGGCGCGCCATGGCATCGTGATTGCCGACCGGAAACGCGGAGAGATCCGGCAATCCGTAATCGATGGCGCTGCGGCGGCGATGCTCCAGATGATCGATTGCAAGCGGCGTTCTCGTATTCAGGAGATCGGCGAGTTCGCGCGCGATCGAGGCGCGCACACCGTCGCCGGCGGTGGCGCCCCGCGAAGCCTCAAGGCGGTCAAAAAGCAAGGGCGAAAACCCGCCATCGTCCTCCGCATTCCTCATGATCCGGCGTTACGGCCCCCCGTGATCAGCCCACCTCTTGCCCGATAAGATCGTGATGAACCGGCTGGGCACCGCCGCCGGTGCCATCATCTACTTTCTGCGGTATATAGGTGTAGGTGACTTTGCCATAGGCGAGGGTGACGGATTCGCTCGCCAGATCGCCGGCGCCGCCGCCAAAGCTGACATTGGAGATGATTATTTTCTCCATGACAATTTCAAGATATTTCACCGGCTTGTTGTCGCCATCGGCGCGATAGGCGGTGAAGGTGCCTTTGCCGATCTGTTTGCCGCTCCAGCAATATTTCAGCAGATCATCGGTCGCGGCATCGACGTATTTACTAAACGTGAAATCGCTATGATTGGCCTGCTCGACGGTGCCGCCGCCGGCGGAACTCCGGGTTGGGCTGGTCGGCTGATTGAAGCTGTGGCTCCAGGAGAGAACCTGGATTTCTTCCTTGTGGTTGCTGTCGCCGGATTCGCCCTTGATCTCCGGCTCCTCGAACTTGAGGAAAAGATTTGTGGCCATGAAACGGGTCCTGACTCAAAGGTTGAAACTGGCGGCCGAACCGACGTCAGGCGGCGACCGGAGGCGGAAGCTCGGCGACCAGACGAATGGATGCGGTGAGCTCTTCCAATTGGAAATGTGGCCGCAAAAACACTGTCGCTGTGTAGACGCCGGGCTTGCCGGGTGTATCGAAGACATCGACCCGCGCCTCTCGGAGCGGGAAGCGCGCCTTCAGAACCTGCCCGGCATCGTCCTTGCCAAGGACATACTCGCCTATCCAAAGATTGAGGAATGCCTGGACGTTTTCCTTGGTCATGAAGCTGCCGATCTTGTCGCGCATGATGACCTTGATGTAGTGGGCAAATCGTGACGATGTCAAAACATAAGGCAGCATCGCCGACAGCCGGGCATTGGCGTTTGCCGCCTCGGAGACGTAGAGTTTGGGCTTTTGTGATGTCTGTCCGCCGAAGAAAGCGGCAAAATTCTCACCCTTGTGGTGGAGAAGCGCGATGAAGCCGAGATCGTTCAGTTCCTTTTCGCGCCGATCCGTGATCGCAACCTCGGTCGGGCATTTCAGCACCCTGTCGCCTTCCGGGGTGGAGAAACTATGTGCCGGCAATCCTTCGACCTTGCCGCCGCCTTCGACGCCCCGGATCGCCGCCGTCCAGCCATAGACGGCAAAGGCGCTGACGATGCGGTGTGCGAGCTTGTAGGCCGCATTCCCCCAGAGATATTTCTTATGGTCGGTGCCGTCCACGTCCTCGACAAACGAGATGCCTTCGACCGGGACAGTGTTGGGGCCGTAGGGCAAGCGCTGCAAGACCCGCGGCAGCACGAGAGCGGTATAGCGGCTATCCTCGCTCGCCCGGAAGGCACGCCAATCGGCAAAATCGCTGCTTTCGAAAATTTTCGCGAGATCGCGCGGCGCCGAAAGCTCAGTAAATGAGTCGAGAAAGAACATCGCCGGCGCGGCCGCCGTGATAAACGGCGCATGCGCCGCCGCCGCGACATTCGAGATACGTGTCAGCAGCAGCATGTCTTCGGCGCCGGGCCCGAACTCGTAATCGCCAACCAGCATGCTATAGGGATTGCCGCCGAACGTGCCGTATTCGTCCTCGTAGACCTTCTTGAACAGAGCGCTTTGGTCGAACTCGATGGCGTTCTTCAGATCTTTCGCGAGATCCGCCTTGCTCACGTTCAGCAGCCGCAGCTTCAGCCGCGTGCCGGTCTCGGTATTCATGACCAGGTCATGCAGTCCCCGCCACGATGCCTCGAGGCGCTGGAATGCCTCGTGATGCATGACCTCGTTCAACTGCGCGCTGATCAAATCATCGAGTTCGGCGATACAGAACTGAATCCGCTGTGTCACATCGAGGCTGGTGGTGCCGGTCTGCTCGACCACGCGGCTGGCAAATTCCTCAACCAGCCCCCGCGCCGCCAACCGCATGGCGGGATCGGGATCGCGGACCAGCCGGCCCTCGTCGAGAATGCGATCGAGCAACGTGGCCGGGGCCGAGGCAGTGGATGATTCTGGTTCGAGAGCCACGACATTCCTCCTAAATCCAAACGGGCCAGATCCAAACGCGATCTCAATTTTCTGCGGATGCGAACCTGTCAGCCGGCCGGCGTTTCCGTTGGCGCCCCACCTTCCGGCGGCGACGCCGGATTAGCAGCCGACGACGCTTTCAGATCCTCGCGCAGCTTGGCTTGCTCGGCGGTGTCAGCCAACACTTGGCCGAGGAGACCGTCGAGATCATCATTACCATCGAGCTTGGCGAGCAGATCGTTGAGTCTGGAGCGAGCGTCAAACAATTTCTTCAGAGCTGGAATTTGTTGCACGATCTGATCGGGGCTGAAATCCCCCATTTTCTTGAGAGAAAGCAGAACACTGATCATTTCGTTCGAATCGGGCTGCAATTTATTCGCCACCTGGAAGGCGAGCCGGGGGGCTATGGCACCCATCACATCGTCGAAATTATCTCTGTCTATCTCAACGAATTTCCGTTCCTTGAGCCGTGGCAGGGGGTTTTCCGGCTTGCCGGAGAGATCGGCGAGAATGCCGACGATGAATGGCAGTTCCTTCTTCTGGATGGAGCCGAGTGTTTCGACATCGTACGTGATCTGCACGCGCGGCGGGCGAACCCGCGAAAGAACCTGCTGCTTGCTCTCGGACATGATCCCCCCATGGACGCAAAAATCCAATGCCATTTAGCACCAACGAAACCCTGTCTGTCCAGAAAAAACGCCTATTATTCTAGGCAACTGAAGGATTACTGGCATGTGAGGGTTTCGACGACAGGTGCGGCACCCCATTACGTTAATTTTTTTGCTGTGATGTAACGAAAAACTAACGTTCCTCAGGGCTCGACTCCTCCGATTGGCGGATTATTTGCCGCCGTCTCCATCGTCCATCATCTCCGGACCAACCATTGCCGCCATGCCGAGAAGGTCGAAGACCTGCGCAATATCGAGGCCGGCGCTCGAAAACAGGGCGATCAGTTGTGCGAAGGTCAAATCGCCCCACGAGACGGCGCAATGGAGCAGATAGGGCACCGGGCTGTGCGGCTCGGTGCGTTGCAGGAAATCGGCGATCGCGGCAAGGCGGGCATAAGCGTCCTCGCGCGAGGCGATGGCACCCGCAGCCTGCGGCGCAGCAGACGGAGCGGGCGCGGGCGGCGCCGAGGGAGAAGGCGCTGGAGGCGGGTTTTCGCGTGGCGCAGACAGCGCCGGCGCCGACTGCCGCTTGGCAAGCCATAGTTCGGTGAGATTGAGGATATCGGTGATCGCATTGCCGATCGCGCCCAAGCCCGGCGCATCGCGGCCGCAACGCGCTTCGAGAACCGTATCGAGAGCGGCAAGAGCCCTGCGGCTATCATCGAGGGCGGCGATGTTTTGCTGCCAGAACAGACTCTCCGTCCGCTCACACATCGCCGCAAACATCGCCATCGTCACCGCCCCCGCGGCCTCGGACCGATCGACCGATTTCGGATCACGTTGGCGCAGGCTTTCAAGAAGCTGGGCATTGGCGTAATCGGTCCAGGTATAGGCTTTCTGCTCGCTATCCTGGCCGCGGACCAGAGGGAGGCTGCGAAGCAGCGTCGAGAACCGGGTGTTCATCCACTCGAACGGTGCAAGCCGCGGCGCGAGGTCGCCGTCATCGATGGCGGGATGGAGATCCGGCCAGAACTGCTCACAGAGTAGATGCACGAGACGCAAGCCAGATGCCATGCCGGCAAAGCCCTGGCGGTGCGTGATCGCCTCGGTGAGCCGGCCGGCGACCAGCAAATCCTTGCTGCGCTCGCGGAGCACGCCGCGGCACAAACGCTCGACCTCCGCCCAATCGGCGCGTTTGATGTCGCGCGCCCAGACCCCTTGCGGCAATTGCGGGTTCTCATCGCGGCTCGCCTCGGCGATCTCGCGATAGACCGGATCCCACCGCAGATCCACACCCGTGCGCGCCGGCCCCGGGATCGGGGCGAGCAGAGCATCGATATCAGAAATGTCTTCTGATTTTGGAATGAACAATCTCCTGATCAGGTGAAACACATAAGCTAGCCCGCGGCTTTTGGCAGAGCGCGCGGCGCGCTCATCGGTGACGAGAGTGACGGCGGCGGCGGCAACGGGGCTGCGGTCGGAAAGACCGGGAGCAGAACGGGCACACGCTTGTCGGGCGCGCCCGGCACGTGGATGATCGCGGTCAACCCGATCCGCATGAAAAGGCGTGCGACCGCAACACGGGTATCGCCGCCGGTGGCCGCAGCCGGATTGGGCTTGAGGTTGATCTGCAAGCCGATGGCCTCCGGCCGCCGATCGGAAAGCTGCATGAGCACGCCTGGCGGCGGCGCGAGCGTCGTGATCAGCCGCAGCAGCGCCCAGGCGCCGCCGAACCGGTAAGATGCGACGAGACCGTTCACCGAAGGGTTCGGCACACCGCCGCCGGCGGGAATGCTCGGCGCATTCGTCGCCCAGCGCACGGCGATCGTCGCCGGCTGGCCATTACTCCAGGCGAAAACAGCGGGCGCCGCGAACGAGGACAAGGTCTGCTGGCCGAATTGCAGCGAGGCCTCGGCGACCTGATCGGCGCCCGGGTCGCTGCCCGCATTGGTGCGGAAATCGACCGCGACCTCATAGGTCAGCGGCGCGTCCGGCGCGGGATTGAAGAGCATGGGGGCGAGAGCGGCTTGTGCGGCAACCAGGCTGGCAACGAACGCATCGGCGCCGGTGCGGGCATAGGCGGGGGTTGCCGCGAGCCGCGTTGCGAGAGTTGCGAGATCGGGGCCGAAACGGTCGAAGAAACGCTTCACGTCACCCGCGAACGCGTCCGGCGCGGCGGCATCGCCGAACGGGAAGCGCCCGGCGAGATCGCGATTGAACGCCGTCGCGAGTTCGCCGTATTGCGCGACCAGATCGCTGTAGGAGACGCTGGCGCAGCGCCGGGCGACGGCATTGCGGATGGTGCCGAGCTGGTCTGCAAACCAGTTGCCACCACCACCACCTGCGAGCCGCTGGCGGCAATTGGCGAGATCGATTTGGTCCATATCCGCGGCGATGAATTGTTCGAGCTGGCTCAGGGCATTGGCGGGATCGTTGGCATGATAGCGGTCGAGTGTCGCGATGATGCCTTGCCAGCGTTCTTGCAGCGCCCGCTGATTACCGGCGAGCAATGCCGCGCTCTGCGCGAGATAATTGATCAGCGGCGCGGCATAATCGCGCGCCAGCGTCTCGACATAGTCGCGGCGCGCGGGCAGCGTGCCGACGAGATCGGCGAGCGATGACGCGCCAAAAGCGGGCGCGGCCAGCGGCGGCGCGCCGGTCCAGAAGGAGAGGCTGCGATCGGCGAGCTGATAGGGATCGGCCGAAAGCAGAATGGCATCGACGCGGGCCAGCAGGCCGACCGCCTGCTCGGCAATGAGCTGGTCGATGCGGGCGGCATTCGCGATCTGCCCGGTCGCACGCAGCGCCTCGCGCATATTGGCGAGCACCGGCGCCGCTTCCGCGAAATGGGCAATGTCGGCATGGAGCGCCGCCGCGCCGCCAGACGCCGCCGCCCCGGCGTTCGGGGCGACCATCGCGCCCGCGAGCAGCCTTGCAAGCTGCTCGCCGCCGGCGGCCAACACCTGCGCCTGAAAAAGCGCCGGCTCATTGGCCAGAGACTGCGCGACGAAAACTAGAAAACCCTCTGAGATCGGCTGCAACATGCGCAAATCGCCGTCGTCCCAAACCGGCGGCAAACCGGCCGCGAGCGCCCGCCCGAGATCGGCTGGCGGCGCGACAGTGGTCATCAGTGGCAGCGACAGCAGGGCGTCGATCGTCTTGCGGATAGCGACGAGCGGGGGCGAAAGCGTCACCGCGCCGCCTTCGACGGCGAGAACCTTGGTGCCGCCGAACACGGTTGCCGCGAGCAGCGACGATCTCGCATCGGTGGCGGCGCTCGCGGCCTGTTTGGCAAACGCCGCCACCGTCTCCGGATCGATCGGGACGGTATCCTGACCCGCGCTTTCCGACGACGATGCCAGGCCACGCAATTGCGCGAGGATCGCGGCGATGGGGGCGATTTCGGTCTCGTCGATCAGCCATGCATGCTTGCCTTGCGCTGCTTCCGTCTCCGCCGCACGCAGCGCTTCGCCAAGCGCGCGGATGTGATCGGCAGCCCCCTGCCAGGAGGGTGATGGCGACATCCCGCGGCTCGCCTCAACGACCCTGGCCACCGCACGCGCAAGCGGGTTGGCGCCATAGGCGCTGGCGAGCGCGTTCGCGAACGGGCAGGCCAGGATCCGGCCGATATTCTCGCGCAATCGCGGCATCGACAATGGCGGAAACTGCGCCTGTTTCAGAGCGACGAGGTAGAGATAATTGTCTGTCTCAAATGAATCCGGTAGTGCGACCGCAAGGGAAAACCCGAGCAATCGCTTGAGAGCATCGATCTCCGGG
The DNA here is from genome assembly GCF_003352165.1 of Acidibrevibacterium fodinaquatile. Taxonomy (GTDB): domain Bacteria; phylum Pseudomonadota; class Alphaproteobacteria; order Acetobacterales; family Acetobacteraceae; genus Acidibrevibacterium; species Acidibrevibacterium fodinaquatile. Next base: position 3,356,641 of record NZ_CP029176.1, on the reverse strand, counting down.
TGGTTTCTGAGCTGATGATAGAAGGTGATCTGCTGCGGATATTGCGCAAGCCGCGCGACGATCTGCTGCATCTGCGCGATGCCGTCGGCTGGCACACCGCTTGCTGGCACGCCATTGGCCGACGGCGCCGATGACCCGGCGCAGGCCGCCACCGCGCGCGCGTCGAAATTGCCCGGCAACACCGCTTCGCCGCTCGCGAGCCGGCCGCGAACCTCGCGCAGGATGACATGTTCATAGGCGCCGCGGATCGCAGCGGTCACGGTATTATCGGCCCCGCTCAGCAAAGAGAGCGGCGCCCAGACGGATTCGATGCTGTTGACGCCGACGCCGCTCATGGCGCCGAGCAGTTTTCGGGTCACGGCGGCCCGCTCGGCGAGGTCCGGAATGCCTTTCACGCTCACCTCGGAAGCGATGTCGAGACTGGCCGCGACCAGAGGCTGCACCGAGGCGATGGCGCTTTGCTTGCGCTCAATGACGGCAAGGCCGATCGCCATCAGCATCGCGAGCGCGGCGAGACCCGCCTGCGCCATGCGGATCTGGCGCCGCCGCCGCGTCGTCGCCCCGAGGGCTGGCTGCGCGAGGGTGTGTTCGGGGAAAATCCTGTCGTGAAACAGTTTGGCAGCGAAGGCCGCAGGCTCGGTGCCGCCATCCGGCGTCGCGCCGCCCGTCAAGTAGAAACCACGAAACATGAACGCCTCGTGATAGGCACTCGGCTGCAGCATCGGCGTCAGTACTTGCGCGAGCGGCTCTTCCAGCGCGGCGACGGCCTCGGGAAATAATAGGATCTGCTCCGCCGCCGCGGTTTCGGTGGCGCGGACGAGCAATGGCGCCTGCGCCAGAGAGAGGCGCGAGACCAGGGCGTCGATCCCGTTTTGCACCCACCGACGCTCGAACATACTCTCGAGCGCATAGGGAACCGTCCAGCCGAACGGCGCCTGTTGGATGAGCGGCGCTTCCCTCATCATCGCCTCAAGGGTCGCCGTAAACCCGGTAAGGCACTCACATCCGGTGAGCACGAGATAGATCGGCACCCGCCATCCGCCGGCGCGCTGCGCCATCCAGATCAACTGATGGAGCCGCTCCCCGAGGGCCAGGATCCGATCATCGGCCCAGCGCCCGGGGCCATGGAGCGCGCCCGCATCGAGCATGACGACCAGACCGTCGAACGGACGGTCGGCACGGATGGTGGCCAGGCCTTTGAGGAGTGCGGCCCAGCGGGCCTCCGCGCGTTCGCTCCGCAGCAGCCCGTCGTCAAAGCTCACCACGGCGCCATCGGGGCAGACCGAGAACCGGCAGTCGCCGACGAAAAGATCCCGCTCGGCGCGGGCGAGATCGCCGCTCCGCAACGCCGGTATGAAGCGCCGCAGATCGGCGCTCGCGCTGCCGATCGTGACCATGAGCGGAATCCCGGCGATGCCGTCATGGGGATCGCGGAGCGCGGCGAGCCGCACGGCAGCGGCACGGAAACCCGTCGGCGCTGGCGCCGGCGGCCGCTCTTCGCGCGTGGGGGCGGGGATGGACGGGGGCTTCGGCCGGAACTGGCGGATCGCGGCGATCGTTGCCAACACCAGCGCCCCCGCGAACACCATGGCGAGCGCCGGCAGCAGATCGGCCAACGCCGGCGGCAAGGCGAGCGCACCCGTCATGGCACAACCTGGTGCAGCAGATCGACGGCCCGCGCGGCATCGCTGACCAGAGAGGCAACGCCGTCATGCCAAAGTGCCAGGCTCACGAAAAGATAGACGACCGTCAACCCGACGGCCGCCATCAGCCACGGGCGCAACGGCGGGAGAGACACCGGGCGCGCATTGACGAGCGCCTCCTCAGCGCCGACGGCAAGCCCCTTGAGGGGAAAGGCGGCGGTGGGCGGTATCCGGAAGACGAATTCATAGAGCCGAGCCTTCAGCCGTTCGATCTCACCGCGGTCATCGCTATCGCGATAGCGGCCGCGATAGCCGGTCTCAAGCGCAAGCAGGATGGTGAGCGCCGTTGCCTCGGCGTCCTCGCGATGTCGGGCGACGAGATCGTCGACGGCATCGAAAATGCGATCTCCCGCGATCCTGCTGCGATAGAGCAGAACCTCGAGCGGCGTCTCCGCCCAGCCGCTCCGGCCCGGCCAGTCGATATCGTGGAGCAGCGCCGCATCGGCGACGGCGGCGCACACATAACCCGGGCTGATCCCGGCCCGCCGTCCCGCCGCCAATCCAGCCCCGGCGCCCTCCCCGAGCCCTTCATCGACGAGGATCGCCGTCCGCAATCGCTGCCGCGCCGCCTGCAGCGTCTGCTCGCCCACACTGCCCGAGAGCATGCCCGACGCCGCCGCGTCGCCGACCAGTGTTGCGAAATTGCCGGCCTGCAGCAAGCGTTTGATCTGGAATAATTCGCGATAAAAGACCCTGTAGCGTCTGAGCGCGGTCTCGGCGTCGCGCGACAGAACGAGCGTCGCCATCAGCTTTGCGACGCCGCGTAGAAGAGGCGGAGTTCCACCGGCTCCGCAAGTTCGCGCATGGCGGTCTGGCTGATTTCCAGCACGTCGCCGGCGGCGACGAAACCGGCCTCGGTCGAGACGCGAAACAGAACCATGTTGGGCGGCGGCAGCAGATCGAGTTCGGGCACACTGCCGATCGCTTCCCGCGCCGCCCCGATCACGGCATTGTCGCGCATCGCCGCGATCCGCGAGACGCCGCCGATGACAGCGCTATCGAACCATTCCCGCACCGCGGCGGCATCCTGGCCCGCGCCCAGCCGAGCGCCGATCACGAGGCTCGCCGCACGTTGATACTCAGGCCGCATCACCAGAATGAAGCGACCGGGCTCGGGATGCTCGAACGCAACCGAGCTGTAGGGTGTTCGCAACTGACGCAAAGCCGCGTCGATGTAACCGGCGACGGCTTGAAAAGCGCCGAGAAGCTCGACATGCCGGTAGCCGCCGAAGGCCGGCAGCATCACCTGGCCGCCGATCACCGACAAATCGCCGGCGATATCGCAGAGCGCGAGATAGAGATCGAATGGATGCGTCGCCGCCGTCGCGAGTAGCGCATCGAGCCGCGGCAGCCCGCGGGCGATCATGCGGAGCGTGGTGACGCTCTCGCTCGCGACCGCCGCCTGCCCCTCGGCCAGGGCGCCGCTCAACCGCACCCCCCATTCGGTCGCCTTGCTGCGCAAATCGGCGCAGACGCGGTTCGCACACTGAAACACCAGGGATTGCTGATCGAGACGGAAACGCGGCGGCTCATAATCGATCTGGACCGGCCCCTGCGGGCCACATTCCAACACCGCGAGCGGCAGGCTGACGAAGCGCTGAGAGGGCAGGTGCTGCGGACTCTCGGTGATCTGCAAACCGAGCAGCGGCACATAGCGGGCCATGGCAATGCCGTTATCGGCGGTGTTTTCATCGAGGACATTGGGGTCCTCGAACTGCCGATAGCGCTGATGGCCGCCATGCTGACCGGCGCCGGAAGGCGAGGCCGCGACTGCGAGATGCACGGCGATCCGTTTTGGCCGCGGATCGGCGAGCAACGGCGCGAGATCGAACTCAAGCCGCGGCGCCGCAGGGTCGAGATGGGCGTAATGGGTGACGACGAGACCGTCGGGGAGGATGGCCTCAAGCTCGGTGACCGCGAAAACCCGCCCCACCAATGCCGCCTTGTCGATGTTGAGGCGGCTCACGCCCCAGCCAAAGGGCGCCGCGGCCAGGGTCATATAGCTCTGCAAGCTCTCTTGGCGCCGCGTCGCCTGTTGAAAATGTTGCGGCGACAGCAGCATGCCTTCATGCCATTGCACCGCCGGCGGAATCGAGCGCGCATCAATCACAGCGATCTCCCAACGCATATCGTGGTTTTTTGATCATGGCGATACCGTGAAATCCTCTCGCTTGAGAGAAACCACGACGCTGCCGGCATCGCCGAGAGACTGCCGGTGATCGCCTGGCGTGCCATAGCGGGCGAACAGCAGGGTGCGCACCCGGTTGCAATCGGGGTGGACGGCGGCATCCCGCAGAATCTGTCCCGGCGTGATTTCCCACGAGCGTATGACGAGGCCTGTCGGGAAATCCCGCTCCAACTGGGCGCGCCGGCTGAAATACGCCTCCGCCGTGAGCGGTGCGATCTGCTGGGCGGCGAGCGGGTCGGAGATGAAAAGGAGGTCGACGGCCACCGCCGAGGTCCGATTGGCGTCGGCATCGGCAACGAGGGTCACCCGGCTCGGGCCGGAGGGGGCAAGACAGAGCCAGGACGGGGTCGAACACCCGGCCAGAACCGAAAGCGCGAGGCAATGGCCGCCAAACATCACACGCTTTCTAAGCCCGGCGCGGGCGCGAAAGCGCCCCCCCGAAGACGCCAAGAGCCGCGCGATCATGGCGCCGCCCTCACGATGAGCACCGGAATCCCGATCCGCTTCCGGATCGCGGCCGCGGTCTCGGCAACCGCCGCGCGATCGCCGAAGCCATTGATGCGAACCAGAAGCAGCGTTCTGGCCCCGAACGTCGCCGGCGTGATCGTGGCTTTATAGCCGAAACGCTTGAGTTCGGCCGCAAGCCGCGTCGCGTTGGCTTCGTCCTGAAAGGCGCCGGCCTGCAAAAGATAGCGGCTGTTCCGGCCGGCGCCGGCTGCGGCCGGCGTCGCTTCCTTGGCGGAAGGTGGCGCGCGCCGCTCGGCGGATGTGCCGGGCGCGGGCGGAGCGGTGTCGGCTCTCGGGAGCGGCGCGGGTGCGGCTGGCGGCGGGCTCGGCGCGGCCACCTGATTGGCGGCCAGGGTAGCGCTCGACGCGGCGCCGGGCAGGGGCAGAGCGGCGGGGGTAGGCGGCGCGGCTTGCGCGTTCGGCGCCGGCGATGCGGCATCAGGGCGTTCGGCCGCCTCAGCGCCGACCAGGCCCGCAGCAGGCGCCAGCGATGGCGCGGGCGCGGAGAGCGCGGACGGGGATACGCGCGGCGCCGGTGTCGGCAGGGTGGGTGTCGGCAGGGTGGGCGTCGGCAGGGGGGAGGCCATCCAGCCGGGATGCGCGGCCAACAGCCAAACACCCATCACCACGCCCAGAGAAAAAGCACTGATATTGGCAAAGACGATGAGGATCGCGGCCCGCATTCAAGCCACCGCCGGCCGATCGCCGTACCGAGGGGCACAAGCGCTCGCGCCACTGCGGACGCGAACACATCGAGGGTGAGGGCTCACGGCCGCGCCACCGTCAGGGAGTCATGACCGTGAACTGGCCGGGCGCGGCGACCTGAATGACCCCCGCCCACAAGCACATGAGCTTGCAGGTATTATTCACCGCCGGCAGAGCGCCGACGAGGACCGTCGGCACGCCCGGCAGCCACGGCGCCACGGTCGCCGGGACGCAGGGCATCGGCGTGAGCACACCAAGCGCCGCCGCGGTCGCGGCCGCAACGGTTGGATTGGCAGGGCTGGAACACATGCCGAATGACGGAATATTCACGATTGGGACGTGGTCCATAATGGTCGCCGCGGGGGCGCTATTGGCCATGACGCGGTTGGTCGGCAAGACCTGCAAGGCCCCAGGGGCCGCACCGAAGCTGCATTGCAGTACAGCACCATTTGTCAATTGAACCGGCATCCCCCCATTACCGCATCTCTTCAATGCGAACGATACGCCATTACGACAGCCAGTGTAAAGTATGTCGATGAAATTCTATCATAAAGAGCGCTTCAGATAGTAAAAATTGGTCACCAGCGATTTGTATTCGGAATTGTCGGTAAAAACGATGGCGGTTGCAGGGCAGATGACCCGTTTTTCGGCGGGGGCGGGAATTCGCCACTTGGCGCCGCAGCGCTGGCCAGGGCCCGCCGCAGCGACGACACCGAGGCGAAGGGCGAGCCGCCGCACCCAGCCGCACGCATTGGCAGCGCCCAGGCGCCGGCGCTCGGCCCCGCCGCAACGCAATTCGGCGTCGCTGCGATCAGGCGTGCAAGGGCGTCCGCGCCGACCCCCTCCGCGGCCGCGGCCGCCAGCGGCAAAGGCGCGAACGGGTGCAACACTGAGCGCCCGCGCCGCTGCGGCCAGCCGCCGGTCCAGAGCGCGAGCACCGCTTGGCGGTATGGTGCGCCGAGTGCTGGCGTGCGTGAGTGATAGGCGGCGGCGGCGGCCAGCCAATCCCCGGTTTCGGCAAACAATGCGGTCAGATAGCGGGCGGCGTAAGCGGCATTGACCGCCGGATCGAAGGCTTGCACGAGCGAGGCGAAGGCGTGGGCATGGTGTCGCAGATTGACCTGCAGGCATCCGACATCGATCGAGCGCACGCCGCGCATTTCCAGAGCCTGCACGGCCTCGATGGCCTCATTTTCGGTGGCGAAAAAACGCCCATTGCCCTCGGCATTGATCGTCCACGGCCACGGTGCGAGCACGCCGCCCGGCCCCGGGCGGCCGGATTCCCGGACGGCAATGGCCGCGAGCAGCCCGCTGGGCAGAGCCGCATCACGCTCAGCCGTAAAGATGGCGGTATCGCAATCAGGCTGGCTCCGCGCCGGCGCCGGTGCAACGAACAGTAGCCACAACGTCGTAATGACGCCCGCCATCGCGCGTGCCGCGGCCCGGTGTTGCGGTGTGCCGATTGCGCCGCACGTCAACCCTCCCGGCACCATCATGCCGTGCACCCCTCCCACGCACCGCGGCCGCAAAGCGCGGCGAACCGCCAGTCCCGCCTCAGCGGACCATAGAGATGCGCGTCGACACATTCAACCTTTCGTGGTATTGACTTGCCGCGATCGAAAAGCGCCGGCGCGGTGCCACGGCCGAAGGAATGCAGACAATACGACGAAGATCTGCAAAGCACGACGCAGAACGAGGAGGGACCACGCCATGGCCGTCGGGTTCGAATTCGCAACCAACTGGCAAATCTACAAAGACGCACCGATCCCTCCTGGCCAGGCAACGCCGCCACTCTTCTCCAAGGGGTTTACCCTCAAGCGGACCACCGGCTGGGACATGACCATCGACGGCCGCGAGATCGAGTTCGTCGTCAAACCCGTGGACGAGAATGCGCAGGGCGAAGGGAGCGTCCGCGCGCGTATGCGCATCCTCGAGGCCTTCGTCAGCAGGATGAATGGGATGCGCGGGCAGGCCCAGCTCCGCAACACCGATTTCGCCGGCCACATCCCGGCGACCCCGCGCTTCGTGATCTATACGCAAAACCAGCCCATCAGCGCCATTCCCCAAGTTTCGGCGGGCGTCCTCCTGGCCCGCTATCGCAAGCTCGTGCGCGTGCTCGCAAACCCCAACCGGAATGCGACGACTCAGTTTTTCGGCGGCTCGGCCCAGCAATATGCGGGGGTATTCGCCTCTGTCCGGCTGCCTCCCGCTGCTTTGCAGGATCCGAACTGGCCGGGGCACGTCCCGAGCGCAAAGCTGCGCGGCCTCGTGAGCCTGATTGCGACCTATATCAAACGCGGCACCCCGCCGGCGCCGAATACGCCGATAAAGGCAGCCAAATATCTCATGGTCGTCATGGCGAGAACGAATTTCGCCGGCATCTTCGCGACCCTGCCGCAGGCCGAGCGCGATCATTATCGGCAAAACCCCCTGCACTGGGTCAGTTACATCTGCACCACGGTGATGGCCAATGTCGCCGGCTTCGGCGGCGGCGCCAATCCCAACCAGCCGCTGATCGGCTACGAGATTTCCGACCAGAGCCAGCTCGGGCCGGGGCAGCGCGTGACGCTTCCCATCACGCGCCGGGCCTGGCTTCTGGAGATGACCCGCGGCCGCGATCTGCTCACCGCCGAGGCGCATAAGATCGGCGCGTTCCATCCTGTCAACAACCCGATCTATCGCGATACCGCCGGGGTAGGCCATCGCCTGCGCGGCCTCGGCGGCCTCGGCCAGCGCACCGACCTCATCCCAACCCCGTCCGGCCCCAAACCCGGCATCATCTTCGAGTTCCGCGCCCGGCAGAATCCGGTGGCCTGGGACCAATGGACGGATTACGCCGTGCGCATGTATCGCTTCTTCGAAAATCTCAACGAACAAGCGAAAAACGTAGCGGTCGATTATTAACTGAGCCGCTGCTAACCTCTCGCGCGTCAGATCTCGCCCATTTCCGGCCAGAACGCCGCGAGGCGTGAGCGGCGCGCCACCTCCCAGATGCGCTGTACCTACGGGATTCACGCATTTGAGGGGGTAGCGAGGACGAAGCCTGCGGCCATTGAGGCGAACCTTGCCCATCCGGCTCGCATGGTTTTGGTCCGGGTGGCCTGTAGTCGCAACTCCAGCTGCGGATTCCGATGAAGTCGGCCATGCATTCCAACTTGAAGCCGGCCACTGCTTCCGAACTGAAGCCGGCCGGGGTTCCGATTTGAAGCCGGCCACCTGAGCGTCTTCGGTTGGGTCTGGTTGAATGATTATCGTGTCCTTGTTTTGGGTCAAGTTCGGGCGTGGGCCGGTGCCGGATCGCGCTTTTTACGGAGGCTCTCGCCGGTGAGTTCGATGCGGTAGGCGTTGTGGACGAGGCGGTCGAGGATGGCGTCGGCGATGGTGGGATCGCCGATGATTTCGTACCAGCGCTCGACCGGCACTTGGCTGGTGATGATGACGGAGCGCATCTCGTGGCGGTCATCGATAATTTCCAGCAGATCGCGGCGTTGGTCCGCGTTCAGGGTCTCGGGGCCCCAATCGTCCAAAATCAACAGGTCGAGCCTGGCGATCTGGCGCAGTGTTCTGGCGTAACGGCCATCGGCGCGGGCCAGCGCCAGGGCAGAGAACAGCCGCGACACCCGGTGATAGGCGGTCGAGAGATCCTCGCGGCAAGCCTTCTGGCCCAGCGCGCAGGCCAGCCAGCTTTTGCCGACCCCGCAGGGGCCGGTAATGAGCAGATTATGCCGGGCGCGCACCCAGTCACAGCTGGCGAGTTTCAGGAACTGTGCCCGGTCGAGGCCGCGCGGGGCGCGGTAATCGACATCCTCGACGCTGGCGGACTGGCGCAATTTGGCCGCGCGGGCGCGGCTCTCGAAGCGTTTCTGCTGTCGCAACGTGGCCTCGTGCTCGAGCAATAAAGCCAGCCATTCGCCATGGGCCAAACCGGCAACCTCCGGCCGGGCGTCGAGGTCCTTGAAGGCTTTGGCCATGCCGTGCAGGCCGAGTTTGTGCAGCAGGTCGAGGGTCGGGTGGGTGAGCATGCTTGTTCCTTTCAGTGGAAATCAGTGAAAATATTCGGCGCCGCGCAGATTGCTGTGGGTCAGCACCGCCTGCGCCTCATCTGGCGGGCTGGCCGTCTGGTCGAGCTTGCTGGCGATGATCGAGGCAATGCTCTTGTAGTTGAACGCGCCAAAGGCGACCGCTCGGGCCGCCACCGCCTCGGCGCGCGGACGGTCCAACTCCTTGAACAGCCGCAGGATGCCAAGGCATGTCCGAAACCCCTGTTCCGGATGCGGCCGGTTGGCGAGGATGGCGATGATCAGCCCCTCGGTCTGCGGGCCGATCGATGCGCCCCATGAGCGGAACCGCTCCGGCGTCCATGCGGCGTAGCGCCGGTGCGCGCTCGGCATATGCTCAGGGGCAGTGCCGTGCCTTGGACCGCCATAGCGGCGCTGATGCACCGCGACCCGCTTGCCTTGGTGGAAGATCTCAACCATCCGCTCGGTGGCGCGGGTATCGACTTGCTGGCGGATCAGCTGATGCGGCACCGAGTAGAAAAAGCCGCAGACCTCGACATGATAATCCAGCGAGACGCGGGCAAAACCCCACTCCGCAAACTCATGGTCGGTCTCTGGCAATGCCGCCAAAGCCTGGCGTTCGATCGTCTCGAACAAATGCCGCCGGCTGACGCCGAGCCTGCGCATGACATGCGCGTTGATCCGCTCCACCATGCCGGCAATCGCCTGGTTGGCTTCAGCCAGAGAGAAGAAAGTCTGCTGGCGCAACCGGCCCAGAATGTAGCTCTGGGCAAAGCGGACACCGGCTTCCACCTTCGCCTTGTCCTTCGGGCGCCGCGGCCGGGCCGGCAAAACACCAACACCGTAATGCGAGGCCATCCGGCCATAGCTCAGGTTGATCTCTGGATCGTAGAACGACGCCTTGTTGACGCCGGACTTCAGATTATCCGGCACGATCAGCCGCGGCACGCCGCCAAAAAACCGGAACATGCGGCTATGCGCGCCGATCCAATCCGGCAGCGTCTGGGTCCAGCTCGCCTCCGCGTAGGTGTAGTTCGACGCGCCCAGCACCGCGACAAAAATCTCCGCCATGCGCACGATGCCAGTTGCGGGATCGGTGATGCCCAACTTTTTGCCGGAATAATCGACGAACACCTTGTCGCCCGCCCGGTGCTCCTGGCGCATGACCGGTGACAGCCGTGCCTCGAACTCCCTGAACAAATCGCAGAACCGGCTGTAGCTGTACCCTTCCGGATGCCCGGCGCGATATTCCTCCCACAGCACCATCAGGTTCACGCCCGGGCGCTTGAGCTCGCAGACCAGCTCGCTCCAGACCGGCTCGGCGCGCCGGCGCACCCCCCGCGGCGCGCCGCTGCGGGCAAACAGCCGCTCCTCCAAAACCGCATCACTGAGGTCGGCCGGCAACGGCCACGCCAGCCCCGCTGCCTGCGCCCGCTTCAGATTGTCCTGGATCGTGCTCCGCGCCACGCCCAGCATCCGCCCCATCGCCCTGGCGCTGATGCCGTCACTGGCCAGCCGTAAGGTTTGTCGTATCTGCCGCATCGTCAGCTCTCTCTTCGCCGGCATCCAGCCCTCCTCGTTGATGGTAACGAGAGGACAGTTGCCCGAGTTGCTGACCCAGCCGAAAACGCTGAAAAATCCCCGCCAGGTGGCCGGAATTAAATCGGAATGGTGGCCGGCTTCAAATCGGAACGCTGGCCGACATCAAATCGGAATCCCCGGCCGGCTTCCGTCGGAATCTGCATCCAGCCACAAAAACGACTCTCATTTAAGAAATCATGCTCTAGAGCAAGTGAACCGCCCCAGTTTTCCCGGAGGCCTTTTGGTTTAAGTTATGCTGTCATCAGCATGGCTTCCTGCATAGCATAATATCTTGCCTCGGCTTCCGCGGGTGGGAAATGCGGAATGGTCGCTGTCCCCAGCTTACGACCTCAATCCCGTTCCGGCCGATGTCAAGGCGCGGGTGCTGACGACGAATCTCGATCTCGATGAAGGCACCTGCTCGCTCGACCTGCTGGAATCCGCGTCGGGCTTCTTCGGTCTCACGCTGGCGCAGGCCCGTCCCATCATCAAGGAGGTCGCGACCGTGATGGCGACTTGGCGCGACACCACCGGCCCGGATGCCCCGTCTCTCGGCGAGCCGTCCCGAGATGAAAGGCCCGGACGAGATATCGAGATATATTGTCGTCTGGAACTTAAGGGAGTTGCTAACCAAGCACCTAAATAGGTATCATATCCCAATCAGCCGCTCGGGATGAGGACGAAGTCGAAGGGCGAGCGCCAGCGTGTGCGCCCGTCTGTCGCTGGCTCGAACGGCGCGATCAGGGATGCCTTGACGCCGAACACGGCGTCCGTGGAGAGCCAGGGATCATCACCAACGAACGTGTGGGTGACCAGGCGCTGATAACCCGGTGCGGTGATCATGAAATGCATATGCGCCGGCCGCCTCGGATGGCGCCCGAGGGCAGTGAGCATTTTCCCAACCGGCCCATCATCGGGGATCGGGTAGCTCACCGGCTTGATACCGATGAATTCGTAATGCCCGTCCGGGCCGGTGATGAAAACCCCGCGATTATTCCATTTGTCCTGCAGGCCGGGCTGCTGGACGGAATAGAACCCCTCCGCGTTGTCCGACCACACGTCGATCCGCGCTCCCGCGATCGGCGCGCCGCCGAGGGTGAGGACGCGGCCGGTATAAAGACAGGTCTCCCCCTTGCCATCGAGCGAGATGGTGTCGCCCATCGCCCGCTCCGGCGCGCCGGCGACATGAAACGGGCCGAGGACGGTATTCTCGGTCGCTCCCGGCGGACGGCGGTGATTGATCGCATCGACCAGCATCGAGAGCCCGAGGACATCCGAGAGAAGGATGAATTCCTGCCGCTCGTCGCTGCACATCTGGCCGGCCTTGGTGAGGAAATCGATGCCGAACGCCCATTCCGCTTCGGTCAGCGCCACCTCCTTGGCGAAAGCGTGCAGATGGCGGACCAGCGCCGCCATGATCTGCCGCAGACGCGGATCGATCTCCGCGCCCATGCGGGCATTGACGGTCTCTTCTGAATTCGCCTCGGTGAAATAGCGGGGCATGGTTTCCTCCTGATGCTGGTTCTTTGTCTCATCCTGGCCCGACGCCGGTTGCCCTCACGTGCGAACGACAATCTTCAAATGGTTGCCAGCCGGGTCGAGCAACGCCTCGAAGCCCTTGGCGACGACGTCAGCGGCGTCGATCCGCGCGGTGATGACTTTTTCCACCGGGAAAGCGCCGGCTGCAATCAGGCGGGCGATACGTGGCCAGACCTGTACCGGATAACACCAGGTCGCCTCCACGGTGATGTCCTTCAGCGCCCACTGCATCGCATCGATGCTGGCGCGTTTGATGTGCAGACCGACCTGCACCACCTTGCCCTGCCGCCGCACCGCCGTCGCACAGGCGTTGAGCGAGGCTTCGAGGCCGACACATTCCAGCGTCACATCGACGCCCACACCCTCCTCCGTGAGATCGCCGACCACCGCCATCAGATCGTCGGCTTTCGGATCGATCACCACCGCGTAAGGGGCGATCTCGGCGAGGATCCGGCGCCGGTTGGGGTTCGGCTCGGCGACGATGATCAGCGCCGCCCCCGCCGCCCGCGCTGCCAGCACGGTGAGCGCGCCGATCGGCCCAGCGCCCGAGACCAGGACCGTCGATCCCGCCCGCACGCCGCCGCGGTCGACGCCATAGAGCGCGACCGCCGCTGGCTCGATCATCGCCCCTTGCTCGTCGCTGAGCGCGTCCGGAATCGGCTGGGCGTTGTAATCCTTGATCACCGCCCGCTCCGCCATCCCGCCCCAAGCCCAGCTCAGACCGACGCAGCCCATCCGCGGCGATAGGTGATAAAGCCCGCGCTTGCCGTAATAATCATCGCGTGGCGAGAGAAGGGGCTGCACCGAGATGCGGTCGCCAGGTTTCACATGGCCAACCGCGTCTCCCACCTTGACGACGCGGGCGGAGAATTCATGGCCGAGGATCTGCGGATTGGTGGCGCCGGTGAAGACATGCGGGGTGGTCGGGGTGACGATCGGGCCGGCGATGTATTCATGCAGGTCGGTGCCGCAGATGCCGGCGCAGAACGGTTCGATCAAAACTTCGTCAGGGGCAAGAGTCTCAACCGGCGGCGCGACATCCTCGACCCGGATGTCACGAGCGGCGTGAAAACGGACAGCTCTCATTTAAATCCTCCCAGGTTTGACCGCTGCGGTTTGGTTGCCTCGGCTTGAGTCGGCTCGGCGAGCAGCGTTAGGGGGTGGCGCCAGCCAGCCGCCGCTCGGGCCGCGGTAGCGAGGACGAGCCTAGCAGCGCGCGGCGGCGGCGCCTGCGCGAATTTCATCCGATCTGGATGATTCCTCCGAATGCCGAGCGTGGCGGTGCGGGTATGCTGGTCGCTAATACGGCACGCAAAGGGGGAATATCGTGACGGCAAACGCGCGGAGCGAGCAGGGGCGCAGCCCCCACGGCAATGATCCAAAGACCGATCGAGAGCACAACCCAGAGCACACGCCGGGGAAAGTTCCGGACGGTATTGGCTGGATCGGTGTCGGCAAGATGGGTAACCCGATGGCCACACGGTTGATCGAGGCTGGACATCGGCTGACCGTCTGTGATCCGGTCGCCGAGAACCGGGCGAGCTTGGTCGCGCGCGGGGCGCATGTCGCGGCGACGCCGGGGGCGCTGGCGGCGCGCTGCGGGCTGATTTTCTCGACCATTCCCAATGACGCGGTGCTGTTGGAGGTGATCTTGGGCCGCGGTGAGCCTGAGGGTTTCCTCGGCCAGATCGCCGCCGGCGCTGTGCTCGTCGAGATGAGCACCGTCTCGCCGGCCGCCTCGGCGCAAGTGGCGGCGGCGCTGGCGGGCCGTGGCGTCTTCTATCTGCGCTGTCCGATTTCGGGCAGCACGGCGCTGGCACGGGCCGGCACGCTGACCGCGCTCGCCTCCGGGGACGAGGCGGCATGGGTGCGGGCGGCGCCATTCCTCGACCTGCTGGCGTCGCGTAAATTCCATCTCGGGGCGGGCGAGGAGGCGCGCTACATGAAACTCGTGCTCAACACCCTGGTCGGGGCGACCGCGTCGATCCTCGCCGAGGCGTTGGCGCTGGGCGCGGCCGGCGGCCTCGACGACGCCGCGATGATGGCGGTGATCGTCGACAGCGCTGTCGGCTCGCCGTTGCTGCGCTACAAGCAAGCGATGATCGCCGAACACGATTTCAGCCCCGCTTTTTCGGTCGCGCAAATGATCAAGGATTTCACCCTGATCAGCGACACCGGGCGGGCGCAGCGGGTGCCGATGCTGGCCGCCAACCTGATCCTGCAGCACTATATGGCGGCGGCAAACGTCGGTTTTGGCGAGCAGGACTTCTTTGCGCTCGTCCCCTGGATGCGGGTAATCTACGGCCTCGACACCAACCCCTGAGCGGCCAGATCCCGCAAGGATGAGGTCTCACCACGCCGCAGGACGGGCATGACGGCACCCCCGCGAAAACTTTCGGATCATGAACTCTCGCGCGTGATCGACTTCCTGCGCAAGATCCGCCAACCCTTCGATGCCGGCATGCCGGGCGCCCGGCCCGATATCTATTGGAACGTGGTGTTGGAGCTGATCGACCGCTACCTCCAACAACGTCCCGTCGATCTCTCGACCCTGATCCAGCTCGCGCGGGCGAGTTGGGGCACCGGGAACCGGCTGGTTGCGCGGATGCTGGAAGAGGGGCTGATCGTCCGCGTGCCGCGCGGGCCACACCACAAAACGACGTTTCTCGCCCCGAGCGAAAGGCTGATCGCCGATTTCATCGACTACGCAACCGAGATCAAGGCGCATCTCGCCAAGACCTTCGGCCTGCGCTCGGGGACGGAGACCGACGAGTATTATTTCGGTGGATCTTATTTCGCCGCCCACATCATTGCCCCGCTGCAGGGCGGCGATATCAGCTCGGCGGTGCTGCGCAATCTGCGCTTTCTTCTTCATGACGACAATTATTTCGTCTCCATGCGCAACATGTGGTCGGATTTCCGCAACGATATCGGCCGCAAAAGCAGCTTCGACTTGCGCTCGCTGCCGGAGCTCTACGGACAGGCGACGATCGCGCTTCGCGATCCCGCCACCGCCTATGCGGTGGTCGCGCTGAACATGCCCTGGCTTGGTGGTTTCGCCGATGCCGGGCTGCTCGCGCCGCTCGATGAGGAGTTGGCGCAGGCGCCGATCAACCCGCTCGATTTCCACCCCTCGGTGTGGGGTACCGGGCGCTGGAAAGGGCGGCAATATGGCATTCCGATCTACTGCACGGTGGAGATCCTGACCGCGCGGCGCGACCTGTTCGAGGCTGCCGACCTCGCCTATCCGCGTACCTTCGACGAGACCATCGCCGCCGCCCGCGCCCTGCACCGGCCCGAGCGCGAGCAATACGGCATCGCCTGGAACGGCGCGCGCGGCATGACCATCGCCCACGCCTTCATGTTCTTCATGGCCTCGTCAGGAGGTACGTTGATCGAGATCCCACGTAAGAGCGAGAACTGGCTGGACGGGTTCGACACGGCCAATCTTCGGCTCCGCATCGACAGCGCCGAGGGGCTGGCGGCGATCGAGTATATGCGGGCGCTTGCCGAAGTATCGCCGCCCGGGGTCGCAACCTTTGATGCCGAGCGCAACCTCGCCTGTTTCATGGCCGGCCACGCGGCGATGAGCTATGTATGGACGATGCGCGCGGCGCGGCTCGAGCATGAGCCGAGTTCCAAGGTCAAGCGGCGGGTCGCCTATCTCACTCCGCCGGTCTTTAAAGGAGGGCAGGTAACGGCGCCGGTCGGCGGCTTCCTGCTCACCATCCCGGCCTATGTGCCCAACGAGCGCCGGCAGGAGATCCTCAACGCCATCGCCTGGATGGCCTCGCCGGAAGCCATGAAGGCGCATGTCAAAAACGGGTTTCCGGTAGCGCCAAGGTTTTCGGTGTGCGCCGACCCCGAGGCGTTGGCCTCCTCGCCGATCGTGAGCCTCGTCGATCGGATGGCGCGACACCATGAACTCAACACCTGGTCGCGCCCGCCGGTGCCGGAATATGTCGAGATCGAGCGCATCCTCGGCTGCGAGGTGTTTGCCGCGGTGTTCGAGGGCAAGCCGCCGAAACGCGCTTTGGCCGATGCCCAAGCCGCCGCCTATCGGGTCATTCGCGCCCGCCCCGCCGGCGTCCGCCCGCGGCCGCGCGATCAAGCCTCGTCGCCGCGACCGCGGACAGCGGCATAGACCAGGGCCGCGACCAAAATCAGCCCTCCCTGGAAGACGTATTGATAAGTCTGCGTAAGGCCGAGGAAGGCGACGATGTTCAAGACCTCGGTCAGCAACACGGCCCCGAGCACGGTCCCGAGAACGGTGCCGCGCCCGCCTTGCAGGCTGGTGCCGCCGAGCACCACCGCGGTGATGCTCGAAAGCGTGTAGTTCACCCCCTGGCGCGGGTCGCCGACACCGATCTGTGCCATCAGCATGACCGCGCCGATCGCCGTCAGCAGGGCGGCGCCGAGATAGCCGAAGACGAAGATGCGGTCGATCGGCACCCCGATCCGCCGCGCCACGTCCTCGTCACTGCCGCAGGCGCGGAGCTGCCAGCCGGCGCGGGTTCGCCGCAGCGCGATCTCGGCCAGCATGGCCACCGCCACCATCACCACAAAGGCGATCGGCATCGGCCCGATCTGGGCATTGATGGTTGCGACCACGTCACCCGCGATATAGCCGCCGGGTCCGTCGCGGAGCAGGAAACTCGCACCCTGCAGGCCGATATACATCGCGAGCGTCGCGGCGATCGGCGTGAAATTGGCGAAGCGGATGAGAAGGCCGTTGATTGCGCCAACGCCGAGCGCCGCCGCTGCCATCAGCCCGAACCCGATCGCCATCGTGCCGGCGCCGGCGCCGTCGACGACGAAGAACGACGCGATGACGACGAGCAGCCCGGCCAGCGGCCCCACCGAAAGATCGATCCCGGCGAGCAGCAGCGGGATCGTCTGCCCGAGGGCGATGAAGCCGAGCGCGGTCGCCAGCGCCAGGATGTTGGCGAGGTTGAACGCCGAGAGATAATGGGGATTCTGACTATAGCCGTAGAGCGCCAATCCGGCGATCACCAACGCGAGCGGCACCGCCGGCGCGTTGTCGGTCTGCACGATATGGCGCAAGCGGCTTGCCGGCGTTGGGCGCTGAGCGCTGAGCGTTGCCCGCGTCTCGGCGCCGACCGCGGCGGCGACGATGCGCGCCTCGGTCACCTCGGCGCCGGTCAAGGTCGCTACCACCTGGCCGCGCGAGAGCACGACGACGGTGTCGCAAAGCCCCTCGAGCTCGGCAGCGTCGGAGGAATTGACGATCACCGGCGTGCCCTGAGCCGCAGCCTCGCGCAAAATGCGATAGATCTCGGCGCGCGCACCGACATCGACGCCCTGGGTCGGTTCGTCGGCGACGATCAGCGCCGGTGCCGCGAGCAGGGCGCGGGCCAGCACCACCTTCTGCTGGTTGCCCCCCGAGAGCGCGAGTACCGGCGCTTCGAGCGAAGGGGTCTTCACCGCCAGCGCGTCAAACACCGCCTCGACCGCGCCGCGCTCGCGCCGGCGGCTGACGAGGCCGCCGGTTGCGAATTTGGCGAGCGCCGCAAGCGATGCATTTTCGCGCACCGAGAGCCCCGCCGCCAACCCCTCGGCATGGCGATCAGACGGCATGAAGGCGGCACGGCGCAAAAAATCGCGTGGCCGCAGCGTCCGCCCCTCGAGGATCATCGTCCCACCCGCCGGATGCCGGCCGGCAAGCGCCCGCATCAGCTCTGATTGGCCGTTGCCGGCGACCCCGGCGATGCCGAGGATTTCGCCGCGCGCGACCTCGAAGCTGACATCATGGAAGCGGCGGCCGCTCAATCCACGCACCGCCAGCACCGTCGCGCCCGCGCCGGGTGGCGCCTTGGGCGGGAAGGCCGCGCCGAGCGCCCGGCCGACGATCATGCCGAGCAGGTCATGATCGCTGATCTCATCGACGAGGGCGCCGCCTTGCACGCGGCCGTCGCGCAGCACCGTCACGCGGCGCGCGATCTGGCGCAGCTCGGCCATGCGATGGGTGATGTAGATCACGAGCGTGCCCGCCCGCGAAACCTCGCGGATGCGGCGAAAGAGGATGTCGGTTGCCTCCTGATCGAGGGAGGCGGTCGGCTCGTCGAGGATCAGCACTTTGGGCTGGAGCGCGAGCGCTTTGGCAATCTCCAGAAGTTGCTTCTGCGCGACGGTCAGCGTCTCGCCGCGCGCATCAAGCGGCATGTCGAGGCCCATGCTCGCGAGGATATCCCGCGCCGCAGCGCGTGCCGGGCGGTCAGCGAACAACCGGGCGGGCAGGGCAACGCGGAGGTTTTCGAGTACCGAGAGGTCGTCGAGCACCGCCGGGTGCTGATAGGAAATGGCGATCCCGAGCGCCGCCGCGGTCTCGGGGGTCATCGCCGGGACAGGGCGGCCGCTAAATTCGATCGCGCCGCGGTCCGGCGGCAAGGCGCCGGCGATGATGTTCATCAGGGTCGATTTGCCGGCGCCGTTCTCGCCGAGAATGGCATGCACCTCGCCGGCATGGAACGTGATGTCGACATCCGACAATGCCGGGACGCCGGAATAGGATTTCGCGATGCCGGTAAGGCGGAGCAGCACCGTGCCGTCGCGCCCATCACCGTCATCTGCGTCCCTGTCCCGATGCCCGACTGCCACCGCCGCGTCCCACATTGCAAGATCATCCCATGCCGCAAGAAGCGGTGTCGCGATACCCCACGGGTCGCGACACCGTTGCGTGTTACCTGTTCACTGCCTTGGCCTGAGCGTCGCCAGCGAGCTTCGCCGAGAGATAGATCGCCCCTGGCAGATCGCTCCGGCACTGCACCGGATGGGGCTGGCCGGAGACTGAATCCTCGAACACCGGCGCCTTGAAGATCTTCTCGGCCGGCGGCTTGCCGCCGGTCACCTCGGCCACCGCCCAGTCCACCGCGAGGCGGACATTGTCATTGCCGGTCGCGACCGTGAAGAGCTTGAAATCCGGATTGTCCTTGTGGTTCTCGACCCAGAAGCAGCCGAGCGAATTGCCATCCGAGGTCGCGAGCGCCGGGATCGAGCGATTGAATTTCTTGAACACCGGCAGCGCGCCGACCAGCGAGGGACCGAAATCGGAGACGATGACGTCGATCTTATCGTGCTTGGCGATTTCGGCGGTCAGAACCTGCTGGGTCAGCGACGGATCCCAGTTGGTCACGTCGAAGGGCGCCGGATTGAGGAATTTATATTTGTCGTCGAGCACCGATTTCAGGCCGGCGAGTTCGTCAAGCCCCTGGCTGTTGCCGGCCGGGCCGCTCAAGAACAGAAGATTGCCGCCATCGGGCAGGATGCTCTTGATCCATTTGCCCCAGCTCACGCCATCATCCTTGAAGGACGAGCCGATGAACAGCGTGTAATTCTGGCCGGCCTTGCCGCCGACATCGACGCGATAGGGCACCACCACCTTGCCCGCTTTATAGGCCGCGGTCAGCGCCGGCAGTACCGCCGGACCGGCATCGCCGAACACCACCAGCGCATCGATGCCACGCGCGGCCATGCTCTTGATGTCGGAAATCGCCTTCTGGGTGTTGCCCTGGCCGTCGGCGTAGACATATTGCGTGATGCTCGGACAGAGAGACGCTTCCTCCTTGCCCGAGGCGGTGGTGACCAGCCGCCAGCTATTGCCGCCGAAGCCATCGAGCAGGGCGAGGGTCGCCTTTTTCGGGCCGCACCATGAGGGCTCCTCGGCGCGGGCGGGGCCGGCGCACGCGAGCCCGAGCGCGACGGTGAGCGCGGCGCTCAGCGCGATTGTTCTGTAACGAAACGATGGGTTCATCTCCGTTCCTCCCTGTTTGACGGTATGACGAGTTTCTTGAGGCTCGTGGGCAGCCGCAGCGAATAGGCCGCGATGCCCAAGCCAAGCGCGAACGCCTGAATGATGGTCTGTGCCGAATAGGGCACGCCGATGGCGAGCGCGAACTGGCTCAACTGATTGAGAAAGAATGCCGCGATCACGGTTGAGACCGGAAAGCCGCGGCCGCCGAGAAGCGACGTGCCGCCAAGCACCACCACCGCGACCGAAGGCAGCAGCAGCGGGTCGCCCTGAAACGCCGTCGGCTCCTTGGTGACGCCGGCGATCAGCAGACCAGCGACGGCGTAGAGCAGTTGCGCGCAGACATAGGCGGCGACCTGATAACGCCGGACGCCGAGGCCGATCGCACGGGCGGCGAGCGGGTTGGCACCGATCGCCTCGAACCGGCGGCCGATCACCGTCTTCTTGAGGACGAGGGCGACCAGGATCAGAATCGCGAGCGCGAACCACAGCGCATTGCCGACCGCGAGCGTCTCGCCACCGGCGATCGTCGCGAGAAGCGGCGTCGTGGTGCGCGGCACCCCGCCCGAGACCGCGAACACGCCGCCATAAATCAGCGCGTTCGTGCCGATCGTCGCAACAATCGCGTTGAGCCGGGCGACGCCGACCAGCACCCCGTTCAGCATCCCGGCCGCGCCCGCGGCGAGAAACGCGAGCAGCACGGCGCGCGGCAGCTCCGCGCTGTCGCCGGCGGGGACGTGGGTTGCGATCACCACCGCGAGCGAGACACCACCGGCGAGCGAAAGATCGAAGCCGCCCTGCTGGACGACGAGCATTTGCGCGAGGCCGACGATCGCGAGAATCGCGGCAAACGGCAGGCTGCCGGCGAGCGCCCCCGCGCTGATGGCGGACGGCGCGAAAATGCGCGAGAGCGCGAGCAGTGCCAGCGTCGAGGCAAGCATGGTCAGAAAACCGCGAGCGAGCGCCAGACGGTGCCCGCTCGCGCGGCGCGTTTGCCCGGCGCTGGTCATTGGCAAAGCTCCTGCCATCCCAAATACCTCTCCCCGGGCGCCATGATCACGCGATCTCGAGGGTGATCTTCACCGCCCGCTCGGGGTTTTGGCCGAGTTCGAGCGCCGTCAGGGCCTCGGCGAGGGGGAAGCTATGGGTCTGGATCGGCGTCAGATCGAGCCCGGTGCGTTCGAGAAACCGGATCGCCGCCGGCCACACCCCGGGCGAACCGATGCAGCCCTTCACCGTGAGGTTCTTGATCTGGATCTTGCCGAGTTCGACCGGGATCTTCTGGCCGATATTGATGCCGACCATCGAGACCTTCCCCTCCGGCCGGGCATAATCGAAGACATTGGCGAGCGAGGCGGCATGGCCGGCGCACTCCACCACCAGATCGGCGCCGCCTTTGGTCAGCGTCTGCACCGCCTCGACGGGATCACCCTCCGCGGGATTGACCACCGAAGCGGCGCCGAGCCGCAGCGCGATGTCGCGGCGCAGCGCCACCGGATCGACGACGATCACCCGCGCGCCCATGCCGATTGCTGCCGCCGCCGTCACCAGCCCGATCGTGCCGCCGCCCGAGACCACGACGGTATCCGCGGCATTCACCCCACCATGGCGCAGCACCGCGTAATAGCCGCAGGTGAAAGGCTCGATCAGCGCGCCTTTGGCGTCGTCCACTGCGTCCGGCAACTTGTGCAACCATTCCGGCCGGGCGGCAAAGAATTCGCGGTCGGCGCCATCCATCGAGAAGCCGAAATGATGGATGCGCTCGGGTGTCTGGATGACGCACTCGCCGACCACCCGGTCACCGGGTTGCAGACCGGTGACGTTGGCGCCGACTTCAACCACCTCGCCCACCCATTCATGGCCAGGCGTTACTGGGTATGCGATCGGGATGATGTAGCGCCCGGCGAGCAGCTCATAATCCGAATGGCAGATACCGACCCGGCGCGAGCGGATCAGCACCTCGTTTGCGGTCATGCGCGGCATCTGCACCTCGGTCACGACCGGCCGGTTCGGCTCGTCGAAAATCAGTGTTTTCATGGTGTCCTCCCAAAATTCTGGCGATTTTTCAGGTGACGCGTTCGATCCTGCCGCTCCGTGCCGAGGCGAAGATCGCTTCCAAAAGGGCGATGCTGTTGACGAGATGGGCAGCGGTGATCGGATAGGGCGCCGTTTTGCGGACCGCGCGGGCAAAGGCGACGAGATTGTCTTTGACCGGCTCGGCCGGTGCCACCTCGGCGGTGGTGATCTCGCCCCCGGCGACCGCCGAGGTGACGACCCAGCCCGCCGGTGCCTCGACATGCGCTTTGTCTCGGATATCGACCCAACCGCGAGCGCCATACACGGTAAAGCGCGACATGAACGGGTTGGCGAGCGAGGCTGAGACGTAAGCGGTGCCGCCGCCTTTGAACTTCACGTAGGCGGCGACGGTGTCGCCCTGCGGCAGATCGGAAGACAATTGCTCGCAATGGCAGAGCACGTTTTCGGCCGGCCCGAGCAGCCGGACGGCGAGATCGAGGAGATGGATGCCGGTCGCCGTCATCCCGCCGGCCGGCGCCTGATCGGCGTTGAGCCGCCAATTGTCGCGGTCGAGGGTGAGGAACTTGTCGTGGCTGAAATTTGCCTCGATCTGATGCAGCCGGCCCAGCGCACCGGCATCGGCCCGGGCGAGAAGGTCGGCGATCGGTGGCTCCCAGCGCCGCTCATGCCCCATGCCGAGCACGAGGCCGGCGTTTTGGCAGAGCGACACCGCGCGCTCGGCGCCGGCTCGGGTCAGCGCCAGCGGCTTCTCGCAGAACACATGTTTGCCCGCCGCGACCGCCGCGGCGATCTGCGCCTCGTGGAGCGCGTGCGGCGTCGCCAGCACCACCGCCTCGACCGCCGGGTCCGCCAGCGCCTCGGCATAGTCGGCGGAAAGCGCGATCCCCAAGCCGGCGAAAGCGCTGTCGGCGAGGCGCGCACGCGCCGCCTCAAGAGCGGGCTCGACCACACGGATGACACGAATTTCGCCGGCGGAGGCGAGCACGCTCAGCATCTTCTGACCCCACCAGCCGAAGCCGATCAGGGCGACGCGGACTGGCGATGCGCTCATCGGTTGTCGACGCGCTTGGCGAAGGGGCGGATCGAAATCGTCCGCCACAGGCCGATCGCGTAGAACGGGTCTTCGCGGTTGAACGCCTCGACCTCGGCAAGGCTCTCGGCTTCGACGATGAAGCAGCTGCCAATCATCGTCCGCTCGTCATCGGCGAGCAGCGGACCGGAGATCACGGTCTTGATCCTGGCGGCGGCGAGATAGGCCTTATGCGCCTCATAATGGGCCAGCCGCTTGTCCACTGCGCCTTCATGGTCGAGGCAATGGATGACGTAATGCATACGTAATATCCTTTCGC
Organism: Acidibrevibacterium fodinaquatile; assembly: GCF_003352165.1. Classification (GTDB taxonomy): domain Bacteria; phylum Pseudomonadota; class Alphaproteobacteria; order Acetobacterales; family Acetobacteraceae; genus Acidibrevibacterium; species Acidibrevibacterium fodinaquatile. The sequence goes on along the minus strand of NZ_CP029176.1, from coordinate 3,333,245 downwards.
GTCGTCAGGCGGGAATGATTCGCCGTGCTCGCAACTCGTCAAAAACGTCAAAGAAGCTGCGCGGCGTTTGCTGATAAGCAGTGAAGCCGCGCACGCGGCTGTTGGTCATGTCGGTGAAGCATTCGAGGGTGCGGCCGAGATCGGCGTCGCTGTGCCACCAGGAGGCGAGGCGGGTGACCGGAATGTCCTGCAACCGGTGCTTGGCAACGATGTCGGCCCAGATCGCCGGTGCCTCTGCCATCTGGATTGCGAGCGGCGACGCATGCCCGGGATAGTCGCCGACCGCGAGGCCAAAATAATCGGCAATCTGGCGCCAGAGCCAGGTCCAGCGGAAAAGATCGCCGTTGACGGTATTGAATGGCAAGTTTGCCGCCGCCGGCGTGGTCGCCGCCCAGTGGAGCTGATCGGCGAGCAGGCGAGCGTCGGTGACGTCGGTCACCGCATGATACTGCTCGGGCGAGCCGGGAAAGACGAAGGGCCGGCCAGTATGTTTGCAAATCGTCGCATAAACCGCGAGCGTCACCGCCATGTTCATGGCATTGCCGATGACCAAGCCGATCATGGTGTGCGGCCGATGCACAGACCAAGTGAAGCCGCGCTTTGCCGCCATCTCGAACAGAACGTCTTCCTGCGCGTAATAGAAATTTTCGCCGGGAAGGCGCGGGCTGCTTTCCAAGAACGGTGTATAGGGCTTGGTTTTCGCATAGTCGTCGAACGAGCCGAGGTAATGCTTGAGCCCGGTTACCAGTGCCGCGTGGCGGAGCGGGGCGGCGGCGATGCCGTCGAACAGGTTGCGGATCATCGCGGCGTTGACGCGAACGTTCTCCGCTTCATTCGCTTGGCGTGACCAGGTGCAGTAAAAGACATGGCTGACATCGCTGGCCGCCGCCAGCGCCACACGGGCGGCATCGGCATCCTCCAGATCGACGGCGATGTGCCGGTCCGACCACGCGAGATCGGCGCCGCCGCGCGAGAGCGTGACAACCCTCCAGCCCCGCGCTTTGAGAAGGCGGCCAGCATAGCTGCCGGAAAGCCCGGTGCCCCCGACAATCAGTGCGGTGGTGTCGTTGCTCATCTCATCCGTTCCTCATGCGCCCGATTTTTGTGCCCAGCGCTCGTGCCCCGAACGGGGGTGTATCGCCGTCCCGACTTCGCGCGGCGTGCCAGCTCGCCCGCGCGAGGAACGGCACGATGCGTAAACTGGCCGGTGCTGAACAGAGATCGCGGCATTGCCCTGTTCGAACATCCTCTCCGTTACCAGATTCTCATGCCATTCCAGAGCGCCATCAGGCTCTCCTCATCACGCTAGCAAGAACCGGCCGCTAGTCTTCGAGATTTTTTATCCAGACCGGATAAATTCCTATCGATGTCGAATGTCGAGGGCGCGCAAATCGCCACGCCGGCAGGCGCGCGCTGTGCCTCGCGCTCTCGGATGGCTGTGCCATCGACCACCCGATAACGCTTTCGGGCGAGCTTTCTCGCTCAATGGAGAGCATGAGGATCTTTGGGGTGGCCGGAACAGATCGCCATGCGGAAAGTCGACGGCTGGCAGAGCCTCGGAGAGCCACCCGCCTCAATGCCTCTTGATCTCATCGCCTGACCTCGTCATGTCCCCCAAACCGAAGACGCCGCAACAGCAATTTCCACATCATCCAAGACACGACCGCGACAGGACCCGTCGCGCTACGCAAGGGGTCCGCTCCGCGCGCCGGCCCCGCGGGTCTGCGACGGACGGATTGCGCCGGAGCTCACACGGGCGTCAGCGATGACAGCTGGCTTGCCAGCCATCGGGTGGCCGGGCCGAGTTCGATGCCGGCCTTCCAGACCAGGTCGTAGACCAGTCGGCGCCGGGCCAGACCGGTGTCGGCCATGTTCAGGGCGACGAGGCGACCGGCGGCCATGTCGGGTTCGACGAGATGCGCCGGAAGACTGCCCCAGCCCAGCCCCGCGCGGATCATGGCGTGTTTGGCCCCGAGATCGCTGGTGCGCCAGGTTTCGGCGGCGATCACGCCGAACTCCCGAGTCTCGGTCGGCTCGGCGCGGTCGGTGAGCACAATCTGCACATACCGACGCAGATCGTCCCATTCGATCCGGCCGGCGCCGGCCGCCAGCGGATGATCGGGCGCCGCCACCAGGATCAGATCGATGTCCAGCACCGCCGTGCGCTCGAAGTCCGGGTGGTTCACCATCAGCGAGGCGAGCAGGCCGATCCCGTGGGATCCGTTCCGCACCGCCGCCACCGACGCGGACAGGTTCTCGACCATGATCCGCAGAGGCACGCCGGGCCAGGCTTCGCGAAATCGCCCCACCACCGGCAGCAGCAACGACATGGGGAACTGCCCGTCGACCACCAGACGCACCTCGGGCTCCACATCCGCCCGCACCATCCGCGCCCGCTCGCTCATGCGCGCCAGGTCGTGCGCCACCTGTCGGGCCTGCGGCAGCAACGCCTTTCCGCCGACGGTCAGAACCGGCCGATAGAGACTGCGGTCGAACACCGGAAAGCCGACGAGGTCCTCCAACTTGTCGATCGCATAGGTCACCGCAGGCTGGGTGCGGTTCAAGCGCCGCGCCGCTGCCGAGAAACTGCCCGTGTCAACGACGGCGAGGAATGCGTCGATCTGGCTGAGGCTGATGGCGGATAGACGATCCATAAGCTTTGATTATGATGTTGGCAGATTTTTTCCCAGAATATTTTTGTCTTCTGTGGTGGCATATCCGGCCCGCCCTGGGAACGGAGAGAGCCATGCCAAACCTTCTTGTCCTTCAAAACAGCGCGAACCTGGAGACATCGGTCAGCCGCAGGCTGGTCGCCACCTTCGTTGAAGCCTATGTCCAGCGCCATCCGGATGCGGAGATCTTCCACCGCGATCTCGCCCGAAATCCCCTTCCGCACCTGTCGCCGTCCCTGGCCGCCGCGCTGCTGCCCGGGCAAGGCGCCGCCACACCCGATCTCGGATTGGCCGATGTTCTTACGGAGGAGCTTGAGGCGGCGGACATCATCGTCATCGGCGCCCCCTTCTACAATTTTACCATCCCGTCGACGCTCAAGGCCTGGCTCGACCACGTCGTCCGCGTCGGCCGCACCTTCGCCTATGTGGACGGCGCCCCACGGGGCCTGCTCCCTCCTGGGAAAAAGGTGATCGCCTTCGTTGCGAGCGGGGGCGCCTATGCCGAGGGTCCGGCGTCCGCGATGGACTTTGCGACGCCCTACCTGCGGTTCATCTTCGGGTTCATGGGCGTGACCGATATCGAGATCGTCCGGGCCGAGTGGCAGGCTGTGCCCGAGCGCGGGGCCATCTCGGCGCAGGCGGCGGCCGACTATGCGCGAAACCTGGCCGCGCAGGTCGGAACGGCGATCCCCTTCGACCCGCAGCCAGACGCATCCGTCCCGCGCCGCTCAGGCCTTGCGGCGAGCCTGTGAAAAGACCGTCTCGACAAGCTGGTCGGCATAGGCGTGGGTCAGGGGATGCACGCCTGTGAGAAGATGAAAATACAGGCAGCCAAAGACCTGATCGACGATGATCTCCGGGTCGATCTCGGCGGGAAAGGTTCCATCTGACTGGGCCTTGCGGATGTCCGCGATCGTCCCGGCGCGGCGCGGCAGGATATAGGCCTGATTGATCCTGACCTGCAGGTCCGGGTCGTGCTGCGCCTCGGCGATCAATCCGGCCATCACCCGGCCGAAGAACCCGTTGAAGGCGTCGACAAGACGTCTCGCCTTGAATTGGACGGACGCTTCTAGGGACAGGTCGGCCGGCGGGTCGAGGCTGGGCTCAACCCGTTCCTTCACCATGGCGAGCACGATGTCGGCCTTGGTTCCCCACCATTTGTAGAGCGTGGGTTTTCCCACCCCCGCGCGTCTCGCGATGCCCTCGATGGTCAGATCCTGGACCGACACTGTCTGCAGCAACTCGTGCACCGCTGCGATGATCGCGTCATGGGCGCTGGCGGTAGCGCTTCGGGGTCTGCCGATCCTGCGGCGAGGTTGGGTCATGCGATTACAATAACGCTACGTGACGTAATTGCAATTGACAATCCAGGCTCCATATTTTACGGAACGTAGCGTTTCATAAAGGAGCACCGCATGACCCATGGTCCAGCACCGGTCGCGATCGTCACAGGCGCCTCTCGAGGCATCGGCGCCGAGGTCGCAAAACGCCTGGCCCGGGACGGGTTTTCCGTGGCGGTGAACTATGCGGCGAACGCCGATGCCGCGCAGGCCGTCGTTGCACATATCCTGGCCGCGAACGGCCGAGCCGCCGCCATCAAGGCCGATGTCAGCCGGTCGGCCGAGGTCGCGAGCCTGTTCGACCAGACGCAAGCGCAGCTCGGCCAGCCCACCCTGGTGGTGAACAACGCCGGAATCATGAAGCTGGCGCCGATCGCCGAGATGGACGACGCCACCTTCGACGCCATGCTCGCGGTCAATCTTAAGGGCGTATTTTACATGCTGCGGGAAGCCGCGCGCCGTCTTCCGCGCGGCGGCAAGATCATCAACACCTCGACCACACAGACGCGTCTCGCCTCGCCTTCCTATGGCGCCTATGTGGCGTCCAAGGCCGGCGTCGAGATGCTCACCCTCATCCTGGCGCGGGAGCTTCGCGGGCGCGGCGTCACCGTCAACGCCGTGGCGCCGGGCCCGACCGCCACCGAGCTGTTCCTCGACGGCAAGTCGCCGGAGATCGTCGACAGGATTGCCGGGCTTTCGCCCCTTGAACGTCTTGGCACACCGGAGGACATCGCCGGCGTCGTCTCCATGATCGCCGGCCATGACGGCGACTGGATCAACGGACAGACGATTTTCGTGAATGGCGGCGCCGCCTGATCGCGGCCGAGCGGACACCTCAGGAGAGAAAAAGATGCATGATTTCAATCCAGGCGACGTCGCGCGTCCGAGCGTCATTCGCCACGCTCTATCGCCTGGTGAGGGCGAGCAGGTACTGCGCATCTTCCAGCGTAACGCGAGCCTCGCGCAACTGCACCCGGAGGATCGGCGAGCCTTCTATGCCGCCATGGCGTCCCAGGCCCCCATGGCCGATGGCGTCGCAGCCGAGCCCGTCATTGACGGCGCCGTTCGCGGCTGGTGGCTCAGGGCGGCGGCCCATGACCCTGGCTCCGCTCTGTTCTTCGTCCACGGAGGCGGATACCATCTCGGCGATGCCCGATCCTATCTCGGCTTCGCCAGTCAGCTTGCGGCGCGCACCGGGCGGGCGGTCTTCAGCGTCGACTACGCCCTGGCGCCGGAGCGGCGTTTCCCCGCGGCCTTTGACGACGTCATGCGGGCGCGGGCGTGGTTTCTATCGCGGGGCTTCAAGCAATATGCAGCGGTCGGCGACTCCGCCGGAGGCGGACTTGTGCTCGCGATGGCCGATCAGGCCGCGCCCGATGCACGTCTGGCCTCGATCGTGGTGTTTTCGCCCTGGACCGACCTGTCAAACAGCGGCCCCTCCTTTACGGATCCGGCCACCTACGACCCGGTTTTCAAGCCCGCCCTGCTGCAGGGGCTGGCCCATTCCTATCTGGACGGCGCCAGCCCGCACGACCCCAAAGCGTCACCTCTGTTCGGGGCTCTGCGAGCCATGCCGCCGATCAATGTGCAGGTCGGCGCGGATGAACTGTTGCGTGACGATTCCATCCGTTTTGCGGAGCGCGCGGCCGCGCACGGGGCGACGGTCCGTCTTGACCTGTTTGAGGGAATGTATCATGTTTTCCAACGAGATGTCGGGTCTCTCAAGACAGCCGGAACAGCGCTTGAGATTGCCGCTTCGTTCATCGACGAACACTGGGCGGACCGTAAGGTCATATAGCCATCCCGCTCCATCTCCTCTGGCTTAGTCATGACACAACGAAGATCTGGCCTCGCGAAATCCAGCCGGTCGCGACCCGCTTGTCGAAGCTAAATCCATGATGGCGCGGCCAGACGCCGTTTCGTCGTTGCATTAACCTCTTGGAGTACAGGTTAGGAATGATGCCTTACGAAAATCAGGTGCAACTCTGCGCCACCGACACTAGCATCGAGAAGGCCGGACTCTTTCGCCTCGGCAGCCATACCGTGAAACGGCTCGGCTACGGTGCCATGCAGCTCGCCGGGCCCGGCGTGTTCGGTCCGCCCAAGGATCGCGACGCAGCCGTGGCCGTGCTGCGCGAAGCGGTCGCGCGCGGCGTCGACCACATCGACACCAGCGATTTCTATGGGCCGCACGTCACGAACCAAATCATTCGGGAGGCGCTGGCGCCCTATCCCGCAGGGCTCACGCTCGTCACAAAGGTGGGCGCCCGGCGCGACGAAAAAGGCGCCTGGCTTCCAGCCTTCTCGCGCGAGGAGCTGATCCAGGCGGTGCATGACAACTTGCGCAATCTCGGCATCGAGGTGCTCGACGTGGTCAACCTCCGCCTCATGTTTGGTGCGCACGGACCTGCGGAGGGCTCCCTCGAAGCGCCGCTTACGGTGTTGGCGGAGCTGCAGCAACAGGGGCTCATCCGTCACATCGGCCTTAGCAACGTCACTCCAACGCAGGTGCGGGAGGCGCGCAGGCTTTGCGAAATCGTCTGCGTGCAGAACCACTACAATCTTGTGCATCGCGCGGACGATGAGCTGATCGACGACCTCGGTGACGATGGCATCGCGTATGTGCCGTTCTTCCCGCTTGGTGGCTTCAGCCCGCTGCAATCCTCGGTTTTGACGGAGATGGCGGGTCTGCTTGGTGCCACGCCCATGCAGGTGGCCATCGCTTGGCTGCTGCATCGCGCGCCAAATATTCTACTCATCCCCGGAACCTCGTCCGTTGCCCACCTGCGGGAAAACCTCGCCGCAGTCGCACTCGAGCTGCCGGACGACATCAGGACCACGCTGGACCAGATCGCGACGGACAGCGCCTGAGCTTCCCAGCAGTCAGATCATGGCGGCGAAGCGCGAGATAGCCCTAAATTACGGATAGCACAGATGACGATTCTTGTTACCGTTCGTGTCTTGGATGATGTGGAAATTGCTGTTGCGGCGTCTCCGGTTTGGGGGACATGACGAGGTCAGGCGACGAGATCAAGAGGCAATGAGGCGGGTGGCTCTCCGAGGTTCTGCCAGCCGTCGACTTTCCGCATGGTGATCTGGCCGCAAGCGAGCAACGCCCATAACAGCATGGCGGCGGTTTCGGCTGAAGGCAGCACGGTCTGGGTTTTGATCCGGCGTTTGAACGCCTCATGCAGGCGTTCAATGGAATTTGTGGTCCTCGCTGATTTCCACTGGCTAGTCGGCAATCGGGTGAAGGTGAACAGGCGATCGCCGGCTTCTTCCAGGCTGTCTGCCACGGCACGGCACTTCAGCCGCCATTTGGCGAGGAACAGCTTGCGCCGGCGCATCACCGCGGCGGCGTTCTCGGCGTAGATCATGTCGTTATAGTCGGCGGTGATTTCCTCATACAGGGCGTCCGGCGCATGGGCCAGCAGGTTGCGATGCTTGTGGACGGTGCAGCGCTGGGTCGGGATCTCCGGCCAGAGGCTGGCCAGCGCGCGTTCGAGGCCCGCGCCGCCGTCGATCAGCAGGAATTCCGGGGTTCGCAGGCCGCGCGCGATCAACTCATCGAGCACGGCGCGCCAGCATCTCTTTTCCAGCATCTCTTTTGTGGTGTAACGCTCCTCGCCCCGGCGCACCGCGGCGCGAGCTTGACCTGCGGCATCAGGTCGAGGCCGCGTTTGGCCAGCGAGCGATGGTCGATGCGGACATCATGGCCGTTCTCGGCGAGACAGGCATTGGCGAGGTCGGCCCAGGCCTCGCGCCAGTGCTGCAGGAGCGCGGTCGCGTTCCGCTCCCGCCGCTTGGGCCCGAACAAGCCGCCTTCGACGCCGCGCAGGGTCAGCAGGATATGGGCATGCGGCTGCCGCTGGCCGTGTCCGCTCGCGCGGGCGCGTGATTGGAGGCTTTTCCATGCCGTTCATTTTTGGCCAGGCCCATCCTCGCGATGATACCGCCGCCACCCGTCTCCGCCTCGAGACCCTGCGCCGTGACCTGCAGGCGCTGGCCGAGGGCAAACCGCATAGATTTGGGCTTGCACGGCGGCGGCGAGTGCGCAAAAAATTGGCGGCCGTTAAGGCCGCCAAGTTTAGGGAGGAAACGTCCAAGAAAGTGCGAGGCATGGCCTCGCGCAGGACGAGATAGTAATGTGCCTTGGCCTGGCCTCACCTTAAATTTGTGCAATGCAGCGGAAAGCTGTCGGTAGTGTTGCGTTTCCGCCACACGTCGGCGCGTTGCCCCGAGTAAAATATGCACCGATTTTTCCTCATGCTGCCAAGCCGATAGTGAAGCCATCCCTTTTGGGCGCGGCTCGGACATTATTTTGTCCGGTGGCGTAGGCCACCCTTCCCGGGCTCGGCGGCGACCTGGAGGGGGTTGTCGTTAATCATGATTTTACCATATCGTGCGGCGCCGTCATCGCTGGGACAGCCCGGAGAAGCAAAACCATGACCCGTAAGGTGCTTTACGCGGCAAGGAAGCGTCAGACTGCCGCCGTGGTGTTGGCCGCCTTTCTCATCGGCGGCGGACTGCTCGCACAACCCGCTTGGGCTAAAGGTGGCGCCGGGGCTGGCGCTGGCGGGGCTGGTGGTGCGGGGGGTGCCGGTGCCGGCGCGGCCGGAGGGGCTGCAGGAGCGGCGGGCGCCGCCGGCCATGGCCCCGGGCCGGGGCATGGTACCGTCGGCGTGGTCGCGCCTGTTTCCACGCGGCATGCGCAAATATCTTCGCCGCGACCAGTGGCCGTGGTTCATACCACGCGACCGTTCCGCAGCCATTACGCCACACACGGTCAGTTGACCGCGGCGCTCGGACCGCTCAACGCCGCGCATGCCTCGCCAACGGCCCTCGCGCACGCCTCGCCGCGTTCGATGGTCGGGAAAATAGCAACCTATGACCGCGCCATGCTGTCGGCCTTGTCCATGCCGACGCGAACCCCGCAGCAAATCGCCCTCCGCCAACAGGCCATCACCAACGCGCGTGAAACCCTCGCCGACGAGACGGGACGCACCCTGACGCCGACCGTCGTCAGCCGGGTCGACCATTTGCTCGGCCTGCCGCCGTCGAACCCGACGCTCGGAACCGTCTCGACGACGCCACGCCTGGGGCCACCCATTCCTATCCAGCAGGCAACGCTTCCGCCACCTGGGCCCGCCCCGGCACCGCCTGGGCCAGCGCCCGCGCCTCCTGGACCGCTCGCCGGGCCAGCGCCGGCACCCGCGCCCGCGCCGCCAGGGCCGGCAAGTCTGTGATTAAGTAATCGTAAAGCAGCGCGCTAACGCCGTGCTGCTTTACGAGTCCCCCCAGAACAATAAGCACTATCTCGCTCTACACCCGTTGTTCAGGTTCTGTAGCGGCGAGACAAGCCGCCGCTCTTTTCGCGCCCCCTCCTGGAGACGCTGTTTGAGACGCGCGCTCGGTGAGCAAACGCCCTATTTCCGCCACGGCCGCCGCGGCGAGCAATTTGTGCCCGGACATTCGATATTAAAAACAGATTGTTTATGTTGATATAATCATATTTCTCGATTAAGCGAGCATGCTCTCCCGACATAGGCTCTTCCGAGCGCCGAGGAAATCGCCTCCAGAGTTCGTTCTCAATTTCAGATTGAATATAGAAATTTAATTCGTTTGATCGAACGGAATGGCCGCGCCATTTTGCGTGCTGTCAGCCAGAGGGTCTGGCGACGTCGATCTGATCCCAGCGGAGGTTTCTCTCATGCGTCTCACTCTTCTCGCCGTCGGCGGCATGCTCGCCATCACACTGGCAACGGCGGCCAAAGCTCAGCCAGAGCATGTCTGGGCCGAGGGCTTCGTCCCCAATCTCGCGACGCAAACAGAACTGGCCAGCGCAACGCCGCGGCACCCGGCAACCGCCATCGATCTCGCCGCCGCGCGGCCGCCAGGGGAAGCGCACGCCTGCTGATCACGGCTGAAAGCAGTGGTTCAGGTAAAGGAGACATGGCGATGATGGAGAGGGTTGCCTTTCCGGGCGTGATCCGCGCCGGGCGGCGGGAGATGCTCCGCATGGCTGCCGGCGCGACCGCCGGGATGATCATTGGGCGCGCCCGTGCCGACGATCGCGCGACGATGACGTTCCCGTTCGCCAATGGCCAGCGCGAGATCGTCCCCGCAGGCGCTTTTCCCGAGAAAGGTGCGATGATTTTACAGCGCACCCGGGCGCCGGTTCTCGAAACCCCTTGGGAGTCGCTCGCCAGTCACATTTTTACGCCCAATGATCAGTTTTACGTACGCTGGCATTTCGCCGATTTTCCCAATCGCGTCGAGGTTTCGCCGGATAAATTCCGCTTGCGGATTTCGGGGGGAGTGAGCCGCCTGCTCGAGATTTCGCTCATCGATCTGGTGCATGAGTTCGAGCCGGTCGAAATCGCCGCCGTCAATCAGTGCTCGGGCAATAGCCGCGGCTTTGTGACGCCACGTGTGCCCGGCGCGCAATGGGGACATGGGGCGATGGGGAATGCCCGCTGGACCGGGGTGCGGCTGCGCGATTTGTTGGCGCGGGCGGGGCTCAAGCCATCAGCCACGCATGTCGCTTTTCGCAGCCTCGAGGATAAAGAGAGCCCGTTTCCACCACCGCTCCATTTCGAAAAAACACTGGAACTGGACCATGCCAGAGACGGCGACGTCATGGTCGCCTATGCGATGAACGGCGAACCGCTGCCTTTGCTCAACGGCTATCCGCTCCGCCTCGTGGTGCCGGGCTGGTATGCGACATATTGGGTGAAGATGCTGAGCGAGATCGTGGTGATGGATCACCCCGGCACCGGCTTCTGGATGGCAACCGCCTATAAAGTACCGGCGAGACCCAACGGCGCGATGCAGCCGGGCGAGGCCAATGTTCCGATGGTGCCGATCTCGACCATGACGCCGCGCAGCTTCTTCACCACCCCCGCGGCGGGCGCAGAAATTCCTTATGGCCGGCCGACGCTGATCCAAGGGTTTGCGTTCGGCGGCAGCAGCGGCCTTCGCTCCGTCACTCTCTCGCTCGACCATGGGCGAACCTGGCGCCCGGCGGAACTCGGGGAGGATTATGGCAGCTACAGCTTTCGCGCCTGGCGCTTTGTGCTGACGCCGACAGCACGCGGGCCATGCCGCCTTCTTGTGCAAGCCATCAACGCCAAGGGCGAGCAGCAGCCGCTCGCGGTGAACTGGAACCCCGGCGGCTTCATGTACAACCCGGTCGAACAGCTTACGCTTTCGGTGGTATGAGGGAGAGCCGCCATGTTTCGCATGTTTGCAATCGCGCTGGCCCTCCTCGCGGCGGTGACGCTGGTTTGGGCGGAAGAGCCCGCGCCCGTCGCGCCCCCAACTTTCGATTGGGCTACCAAATCTTTTGATCTTCCGAGCCGCGGGGCGCTGTTTCAGGGATCGGGCGCTGCTCTCCTCAATCAAGACTGCCTGATCTGCCACTCGGCAATGTTCGTCGATGAACAACCCGCGCTTCCCGCCGCCACCTGGCGGGCAGAGGTTCTGAAAATGAAAAACGTTTTTGGCGCGCCGTTCGACGACAAAGACATCGCCGGCCTCGTTGCGGCGCTGACAGCGCGGCACGGGACGGCGCCAGATGCCGCGCCAGCCGGCGATCTGGGCGGCGGCGGATGAAGAAGGTGGCTTGGGTTAGAGCAAGGTAGGTTTTGATTGAACCATCCTGTTCAATCAAAACCGGCCAACTTGCTCGCCAAAATAGGGGTAGAGCGTGATCGACTTAAACCGATCGCGCTCTAATGGAAATTCCGGCTTTTGATGCGAAGCTCGCCGGGGGGCTCGCACCCCATGGCGATATCACCGGCGCCGACCGCGGCGAGAGCGTTGGAAAGATCGGCGATTTTATGAACGATGAGGTGCACGACCTCGCCTTCGCGCTGAACGACCCCGCGTGCCGCAAGCATCGTTGCCGACAGGATCACGCGCCGGTTGGCTTCGAACAGCTTCGGCCAGATCACCAGATTGGCGATCGCGGTTTCATCCTCCAGCGTGACGAACAGCACCCCCTTGGCGCTGCCCGGGCGCTGGCGCACCAGGATGAGGCCAGCGGTTTCGCACCATTGGCCATCGCGCGCGGCCATCGCCTCGGCGCAGGTGACGAGGCCGCGCCGGCGGAGATCGGCGCGCAGAAACTGAACCGGATGGGCGCGCAGCGACAGGCCGAGATGATCATAATCCGCCACCACCTCGCCGCCTTCGGTCATCGGGCGGAGGGTGATGTCAGGTTCGGCGATTTCGGGCACAATCTCGCCAATGCTGGCGTCGGCGGCGGCAAACAGCGGCAGCGGCGCCGCGCCCAAAGCCTTGATCGCCCAGAGCGCCTCACGCCGCGCAAGGCCAAACGCCGGGCGGAAGGCATCGGCGGCGGCCAGCGCCAGCAATGCCGCATGCGGGATACGCGCGCGGCGCCAGAGATCCTCGACCGAGGCAAACGGCGTGTCGGCGCGCGCGGCGATGATCGCGGCGGCATGGGCGTTGGCGAGGCCCTTGACCATGCGCAAGCCAAGCCGCACCGCAAGACGCGCCTTATTCCCCGTCGGCTCCAGAGTGCAATCCCAGCGCGAGGCGTTGAGGGAAACCGGGCGCACCTCGACGCCATGAGCGATGGCGTCGCGCACGATTTGCGCCGGGGCGTAAAACCCCAGCGGCTGGGCGTTGAGGAGGGCGGCGCAAAACACGTCGGGATGCCAGCATTTCAGCCACGCGGAAGCATAGGCGATGAGCGCGAAGGAGGCCGCGTGGCTCTCAGGGAAACCATAGGCACCGAAGCCTTCGAGCTGGCGGAAGGTGCGCTCGGCGAATGCCTGCTCATAGCCGTTGGCGATCATTCCGGCGATCAGCCTTTCGCGAAATACCGAGACGCCGCCGCGCTGTTTGAAAGTTGCCATCGATTTCCGCAATTGATCCGCCTCCCCCGGCGTGAAGCCGGCGCAGACGATGGCAACCCGCATCGCCTGCTCCTGAAACAACGGCACACCGAGGGTTTTGCCAAGAACGCGCGCGAGTTCCGGCGTTGGATAGGCAACCGGCTCGCGCCCTTCGCGGCGGCGGAGATAGGGATGGACCATGTCGCCCTGAATGGGCCCCGGCCGCACGATCGCGACCTGGATGACGAGGTCGTAATAGGTGCGTGGCTTGAGGCGGGGCAGCATCGCCATTTGCGCCCGGCTTTCGATCTGAAAAGTGCCGAGCGTGTCGGCGCGGCGGATCATCGCATAGGTGCGCGGCTCTTCGGCGGGGATGCTGGCGAGATCGAGCGCGATCCCTTTGTGGGCGGCAAGCAGATCGAGCCCGCGGCGGAGACAGCTCAGCATGCCAAGCGCCAGGACGTCGACTTTCATGAAACGCAGCGCGTCGATATCGTCTTTGTCCCACTCGATGACCTGACGGTCGGCCATCGCCGCGGGCTCGATCGGGACGGGATCGTCGAGCCGGTCATGCGTGAGCACAAACCCGCCGGGGTGCTGGCTCAGATGGCGCGGGGCGCCGATGAGCTGGCGGGCAAGAGCGAGCGTCAGACGCAAGCGCCGATCTTGAGGATTGAGGCCCAATGCCGCGATCTGCTCGTCGCTGATCTCGGCATCCGACCATCGTGACAGCTGGGTTGCGAGCAGGGTGATGATATCTTCGGAAAGCCCCAGGGCTTTGCCGACGTCGCGCAGCGCCGCACGCGCGCGATAGCGGATGACGGTCGCGCAAAGCGCGGCGTGATCGCGGCCATAGGTATCGAACACCCATTGGATAACCTGCTCACGCCGTTCATGCTCGAAATCGACGTCGATATCGGGGGGCTCGCGCCGCTCCTCGGAGATGAAGCGCTCAAACAGGAGATCGTTGCGCTCAGGGTCGATCGCGGTGATGCCAAGACAATAACAGACCGCGGAATTGGCCGCCGAGCCGCGCCCTTGGCAGAGAATGCCTTGTGATTTGGCAAAACGCACGATGCTGTGGACAGTGAGGAAATAGGGCGCGTAGGCGAGCTTTTCGATCAGCGCCAATTCATGCCGCAGAATTGCCTGCACCTTTGCCGGAACCCCTTCCGGATAACGCGCAGCAGCACCCTTCCAGGTGAGATCGGCGAGCGTCTCCTGCGGCGTGAGCCTGGGATCGTCACGCTCCTCGGGGTATTGATAGGCGAGTTCGTCAAGCGTGAAGCGGCAGTCTTGCATGATCGCGAGTGTGCGGGCGAGCGCTTCGGGGTAGCGGGCAAACAGCCGGTGCATCTCCGCCGGCGGTTTGAGATAGCGATCAGCGTGGCGCTCGCGCCGGTCGCCGAGATCATCGATGGTGACATGATGGCGGATGCAGGTGAGGACATCCTGCAAGCGCCGCCGCCCGGGTTCGTGAAACAGCACGTCATTGGTGACGACGGTCGCGACCCGCAACACAGCCGCGCAGGTGGAAAGTTCCCACAGCCGAAGCTGATCATTGGGCCGCCGCTGAAGCGTGAGCGCGAGATGAGCGCGCGCGCCGAAGAGCTCACGCAGTCTTCGCAAACGCGCCCGCAGCGTATCATCGGCGCGATCGGGGACAAGGACGGCGATCAGCCCCGCGGCATGGGCGGCGAGATCGTCCCAGGTGAGATGGCATCGCCCTTTGCCGCCGCGGCGCTTGCCCAAGGAGAGCAGGCGGCAGAGCCGGGCATAGGCGGCGCGGTCGGTCGGATAGACGAGCACCGCGGCGCCATCGCTAAGATCGAGCCGGCAGCCGACGATCAGGCGAACACCGCTCGCTTTCGCCGCTTCGTGGGCGCGCACGATCCCGGCGAGCGTGTTGCGATCGGTGATCGCGAGCGCAGCAAGGCCAAGGGTTGCGGCGGTCGCGAATAAATCCTCGCACGATGAGGCGCCGCGCAGGAAACTGAACGGCGAGGTCACCTGCAGCTCGGCATAGCCCGCGGTCATGCGAAAATCCCGTGCAGGAACCATGCTTGCGCGCCGCTCGCGGCATCTTCACCGTCGCCGGCGCGGAAAATCCAGAACCGCGCGCCGGCCTCGTCCTCGATGCGGAAATAATCCCGCACCGCCGCCAGTTCGGCGTCACGCTTCCACCATTCGCCGAATATCCGCTCTGGCCCGTCGGCGCGCGCAACCCGCCGCCGCTGGCCGCGCCAGGTGAAGGCGAGCGGCGGATGATCGGGGAGCAGGGCAACGGTTTCGATCCGCTCCGGCGGGGTGAAAAGCCGCGCCGGGCGTGGCCATCCGGCCGGCCAGGAGGCCCCGGTCGCGGGAGCGAGGGGCGGGATGCGGCGCACGCTCCGCTCCGGCACGTCGCTCATCACCGGGGCGGCGCGATAGACCCGCTCGGCGCCGATGCGGTTGGCGAGCACGTCGATCAGATCGGCGATATCCGGCGCCGGCGCCGCGATCAGCGCGGATGCGCGTTGGGTTGCGGCCAGCGGCTCGGTCAGCGAAGCGGCCAGCGCCAGGGTCTCGATCCCGAAGCCGGGGTCGATAGTCTCGATTTTCTCGCAGAAAAGCCGGGACAAATGTTTAGGCTCGCGGAGCGGCCGGGCAGTGCCGATGCGGATCGCCTGGGCGGCGCGATCAACGCGATGGCAGAGGAGGTCGAGCTGGCGGGCGCCGAGCCCCTTGGCTTCCAGCGCCTCGGCAAGCGGCCGGGTCAGAGCGGCGATGGCGGCGGCGATGATCTCGGCGGTGGCGATCGGTTCGGCGAAATGGCGGCGGACCTCGATCAGCTCGGGCGCGCGGACCGGGGTGATCGGTTCGGCGAGCCGCCCGAGTGCTTGGTCGAGCCTTTGCAGAAGCTCCGGCCCGAAGCGGCGCGCGAGGGGCGCGCGCGGCTGCGCCATGAGATCGCGGATGCGAAGAAAGCCGAGCGTTCGCAAAGCGGCGACCAGCGCCGGCGAGAGGCGGAGGGCCGCGAGCGGCAGGGGCGCGATGGCGGCAGCCGTGTCACCGATGGGCGCCACCGTGATCGGCCGCGCCGCATGACGCGCCAGCGCGTGCGCCGCCCCCCAGGTGTCGGCACAGGCGGCGCGGGCACGGATCCCGGCGGCGGCGAGACGCGCGCGCATGGCGGCAAGCATGGCCTCTTCGCCGCCATGGAGATGATCGGCGCCGGTGGTGTCGATGACGATGCCATCCGGCGGATCGGCGGCGGCGAGCGGCGCGTAATGGCGAAGCGCCCAGAGCGCGAGCCGCTCGAGTGCGGCGGCATCGGCCGCCGGATCGGCGCGCGCGGTCACGAGGCGGGGGATCAGCGCCCGCGCCTTGGCCACCGCCATGCCCGGCCGCAGCCCCGCCGCCGCGGCCGCCGCATCGGTGGCCAGCACCACCCGCCGCCCGCCATCCTGGCCGATGAGGGCCAGCGGCCGCTCACCCGGCGGCGCCGCGCCGCCCGCCCGCCGCCGCCAGCGGTCGGTCGGCCAGCGCGGCAGGAACAGCGAGACGACCCGCGTCATCGCACGCCTCCAGCTCGAATTCGGCAGTTTCTCCCGCCCGCGCGCGGATCAGCGCGACCAGCCAGCGCGGCCGGCCAACCCCCGGCACCGGCAGCGGCGTCGATGCCAGCACGGAGACCCGCCAACGTGTCTCGGCGGCGCTCGGCTCGAACGCCACCGCCTCGCTCTGGCGCCGCCAGCGGCGCAGCACGAGGCCGAGGGTGCCGGTGCCTTCGGCGGCGATCTGCAGCCGGCGCGAGGCGGTCATCGAAAGCCGTGCGACTTCGGCGACGACAGCGCCAAGCCCGCCATGGCGCAGCCCCTCCTCGGCGCAGGCGAGCGCTGTCTTGTCGTCACCCGCTTCGAGATAAATCACCCGATCGGGGCCGAGCCCGGCCTCGGCCAGCGCCGGCGCAAACAGATCCGGCCGCGCGAGACACCACAGCACCATGCCGCCGGCGCGAGCGGCGATGCCGGCGGCAAACAGGGCCGCAGCGGCAGCATCGATCGCCGCATGGCCGCCGCCGGCGATCTCATGCACCGCCCCACGCGCAAGGCCGCCGCCGCGCAAATGGGCATCGATCGCCGCGATCCCGAACGGCAACACGGCCCGCCCAGGCCGGCGCCCCTCAAGCGTCTCGATCCGCGCGCGCAGAGACTCGATGGCGGAAAGCGGCCGCACGGGTGACGTTGACCTCTTGCAAATGGGAAAAATGTTCTCCTATTGTTCTCATCGACGCGGGCCCGAGTCAAGCCTGCTATGCCCGGGGAAAGGGGGGGCGGGATCACGGCTTTGATCCATCACCGCCATCGCCGCGCCATCCCCCCTGCGGCGCGCTTCCGCGCGCGCGGCAAACAGCACTTGCGCATCCTCGCGAACGGCACGGGACACGCTTTCACCAGTGGCATCTCGGGCAGCGGCAAGGATCGGCCGTCCGGCTTCAACCAGCGGGATGTTGCCGAGATAGGCGGCGCCCAGGCGCACCAGCCGTGGCGCGGGACGGAACAGCCGCCGCCCCGCGTTGAGGCACTTTCGGGTGCGCGCCGCCGCCCACCAACCCTGCGCGCATATCGGTCAGCGATCTCGCTGACCGGTTCAGGGTTCGGGCCGTCGCGCCTGCTCCGGCGCGCGCTGAGGCGCAGCCCCCGCGTCGTCGAACAAGACGCGCGCCGCAGCCCCCTCGAGATCATCATATTGGCCGCTCCAGAGCGCCCACAAAAACAGGGCGAGACCGCCCGCGCCGAGGGTGAGACTGATCCCGATGAGATAGAGCAGCACCGTCATCAGCGCCGCAACCGCAAACTGTTCAGCATCACCACCAACGAAGAAGCCGACATCGCCGCCGCCGCCAGCCACGGTGTAACCCAGCCGGCGATCGCCAATGGCACCATCACCGCATTATAGCCGAAGGCGAGGGCGAGATTTTCACGCATCACGCGTCGCGCGCGCCGCGCCAGCTGCAAAACCTCGCGCATCACCAACAGCGAGTGCCCCTGGAACACGATATCGGCGAGGTTTTGCGCGAGATCGGTGCCGCTCGCGGGCGAAGCGGAGACAAACGCGTCGGCGAGCGCTGGCCCGTCATTCACCCCGTCGCCAACCATCAACACACGTCGCCCCGCGGCGCCGAGCGCGCGGAGTAGCTGCGACTTGGCGACCGGGGTAAGCCCGGCATGGGCCTCGGCGATCGCGAGGGTGCGGGCGATCGCGCCAACCGGCTGCGCGCGGTCACCCGAGGCGAGCAAGACGCGCATCCCCGCCTGGCCGAGCCAGGCGATCAGCGCCGCCGCCCCCTCGCGCGGGGTTTCGCGGAAAGCAAAGCGCTGCGGCGGCGCGTCCGGGCGGGCGAACCAGATTTCCGCGCCCTCGCCCGCTGACTCGGGCGCATAGGCGGCGGCAAAGGCGCGGCTCCCGAGGCGGATTTCGCCGCTCGCGGAACGAAGGCTGAGCCCCTCACCCGGGTGCTCGGTGATGTCCCCTGCCGGCAAGGCCGCCCCGGGGGCGGAGGCGGCGAGCACGCGCGCCAGCGGATGCCGGCTCGCGCCCGCAAGGCCGGCTGCGAGCCGCAAAGCGCCCTCATCGGCGCGGCTCTCCTCGGCGAGGCTCGGGCCAGTCAAAGTGCCGGTCTTGTCGAACACCACGGTATCGACCTCGGCGAGACGCTCGAGCGCGGTCGGCGATTTCAGCAGCACACCGGCCTGAAACAAGCGCGCGGTCACGACCACTTGCGCAACCGGCACAGCGAGCGCGAGCGCGCAGGGGCAGGTAATGATGAGCACGGCGCTGGCGATGGTCAGGCTTTGGGCAAGCGGCGCGCCAAGGCCGAGCCACCAGAGGGCGAAGCTGAACAGCGCCGCGCCATGCACCCCGGGCGCATAAAGCCGCGCCAGCCGGTCGGCGAGCGCGACGTAGCGGCCGCGCGCCTCCGAGGCGGCTTCGATCAGCCGCACACTCTCGGCAAGCAGCGTCTGATCGCCGGCCCGCGTCACCGCGACGACGAGCGGCGCGCCGAGGTTGAGCATGCCGGCGAAGACCGCCGTCCCGGGCTTGGCCGAAAGCGGCGCGCTTTCGCCGGTGATGACGCTGGTATCGAGTTGGCTCTCGCCGCGGCGCACCACGCCATCGGCACCGACCCGCTCGCCCGAGCCAACGAGGATCAATTCCCCCGGCCGAAGCGTCTCCGGTGCGCGGCGTTGCGGCATTTCCCCCTCGCCGAGCACCGCGACCTCATGCAGCCGCAGCGCTAAAAGATGCAGCGCCGCCCGCCGCGTCTCGCCACGCGCGCGCTGGTCGAGAACGCGCCCGAGGAGGAGGAAAAACAGCAGCATCAAGGCGCTTTCGAAATAGGTGTGCCCGCGTCCGGTGAGCATATCGGCGAGGCTGAGCGCGGTGACGGTGATGAGGCCAAGGCTGATCGGCACATCCATAGTGACGCGACGGGCGCGGAGCGCGCCCAAAGCCGAGCGGAAGAACGGCAACCCGCTATAAAAAATCGTCGGCAGCGCGATCAGTGCCGAAATCCAGGCGAGCAAGCCGCGCGTCGCCGGGCCCATCCCCTCGGTAAGCCCGGCCCATTGGGCAAAGGCGAGCAACATGACATTGCCGGCGGCAAATCCGGCAACGGCGAGTGCGCGGAGCAGCGCCCGCCCGGCGCGGTCATCGGCGGCGGCAAGGCAGGAGGCGTCGAACGGCACCAAACGATAGCCGAGCGCCTCGATGCGCGCGACCAATGCTGCCGCGACGTCGGCGCCGCCGCGCACGCGCAGGCGCAGCCGCCGCGTCGTCATATTCACCCGCCCCGAAACCACCCCCGCCTCGCGCGCGAGCACGCTCTCGATCAGCCACACGCACGCGCCGCATTGCAGCCCGTCGATGGCAAGCTCGATCTCGCTCTCGCCATGTTCGCGCGCGCGGAGAAAGCGGCTGACATCGGCGCTGATCTCGCCCTCGGGGCGCGGCGGGCGGGCGGCGGGATCGAGGCACCGTTCTTCGTAATAGCGGCCGAGACCAAGCCCCTGGATGAGCGAAAACGCGGCCGCGCAGCCGGCGCAGCAAAATCGCGGCCCGTCGGCGCCATCATCCTCGGCGAGCGGAAGGCCGCAATGGGAACAGGCATGAGAGGCGGCAGAGACCGCTTCGGCCTCGCGCATGGGTGACGGATGGGAAATCGCCGTCATCGCGCGCTATGGCGCGAGCACGCGCCGGGTCAGGCGGACTTGCTCCTGGCCTTGGGTGATGTGCAGAGCGAGATCCCATTGGCCAGAAAGAGGCAAGGCTGCATTGGCGAGATAGAGCCCGTCGCCAGCAGGAAGAAAGCCGAGAGCCGTCGTGTTTTTTACCCCGAGCGGGCGCTCGGCCTCGGCGTCGATGCGCGCGCCATTGAGCGCCGCGCCAGTGCGATCATGGAGCGTGATCAGGAGGCGCCCATTTTGCAGCGCGGTTTTGACTTGCCAGCCCAGCGCCTTCTGCTGGGCCGCCGCCGCCATAACGCTGTTATAGACGTTGCTCTCATCGAAACCGTTTTCCTTCGCGGCCCCCGGAAAGGTTGCAAGCGCGCTCCACACCATGCCGGCATTGACGAGAAAGACGAGGAACAGCGCACCCGCGATCGCTATCGGGTAAAACCGCCAGGGCGAGCGCGCTTCGTCGCGTGCTGCGTGCCGGTTCCAGATATCATCGGTCATGACTGACTGGCCCCATGAAGAGTGCGTGGTAGGTGGTTTTCGCGCCGGTCTCGCGGTTACGCAAAACGAAGTCGAAACTCTCCCGCCCAGCGACGAGATGATCGGGCTGCGCTTGCACGAGCACACGCAGCGTGCGCAGTTGATCAGCCGGCATCGGCACGGTTGCGGTGGTCTCGGGCTTCGGGCTGATCTCGGAGAGAATGAGCTTGGCACCCGGCAAGCCGACGACCGAGAGTTCGAAATCGGCGGCGCGCGGCGTCTTGTTGACGAAGCCGAGCGTATAGCCATCGCGCACGCCGCCATCTTCGAGCAGCGCATAGAGCGGCGCGCGGTCATGAGCAACCGTCAGCCCAATCGTCGAACGCAGCATCAATCCGGTGAGGATGGCGATCGAGCCGATCGCGAGCACCGCGAGATAGATCAGCGTGCGTGGGCGAAGAAGACCGAGCGACGGATTGACCCCCGATTTTTTCGCTGTCTGGCGGGCAACCGTGTCCCAGGTGATCAACCATGGTGTGCTGCCCGTTTTCGCCATGACATGATTGCAGGCATCGATGCAAAGACCACAACCGATGCACTCAAGCTGCAAACCGTCACGAATGTCGATACCGGTCGGGCAGACATGCACACAGGCATTGCAATCGACGCAGTCGCCGAGTGGCGCCGCCGCTGTTGCCGCCGCAGCCAGCCGCTTGCCATGCCCGCGCGGCTCGCCACGCCAGGCTTCATAGGTCACGACGAAGGTATTTTCATCGAGCATCGCCGACTGAAATCGTGGCCAGGGACACATATAAGTGCACACCTGTTCGCGCGCCCAGCCGGCGAGAAGATAGGTGGTCGCGGTCAAGAGAAGGGTGAAGACATAGCCGCTGGTCGAGGCGTGCCCGGTCCAGAAATCATGCACGAAGGTCGGCGCATCGGTGTAATACATCACCCAGGCGCCACCCGTCCAAAACGCGATGAAAAGCCAGGCCGCATGCTTTGCGATTTTACGCCACGCTTTGTCGAACGTCAGTGGGCCACGATCGCGCCGTATGCGCTCATTGCGATCGCCCTCGATCTTGCGCTCGACCAGCATGAAAAGATCGGTCCACACGGTCTGCGGGCAACTATAGCCACACCAGAGCCGCCCGAAGAGGCTGGTGACGAGAAACAGCGACACCGCGCTCAAGACCAGAATTCCGGTGAGGAACCAGATATCTTGTGGCCAGAGCTCGACATTGAAAAAATAAAATCGCTCGTTCCATAAATCGAGGAGCACCGCCTGATGCGGTGCATCCGGCCCGCGATTCCACCGCAGCCAGGGCACGGCATAGTAAACGCCAAGGCAAAGCACGAGCACCAGCCATTTGACGCGCCGCACTGGCCCATCGACCGCTTTCGGATAGACCCGCACGCGGTTGGCATAAAGCGAGGTGGGCGGTGCGACGTCGGCTTCCGGCTTTGGGTGGGAGACGTTCATCGTCGTATTCCGTTTGCTCGCGTCGAGCGGTTATTCGCCGCCGCCGAGGGAGTGAACATAAAGTGCAACCGCTTTGATGGTCGCAGGCGACAGGCGATGATTCCAGTTCGGCATGACGCCCATGCGGGGATGCGTGATTTGCGCGACGACGGCGGCGCGGCTGTCACCGTAAAGATGCACGCGCGAGGCAAGTGGCGGCGCGCCGACGTCGCGGTTGCCCTCGGCCTTGGCGCCATGACAGGGCGCGCAATTATCACCGAACAATTTTTCCCCGGCACTGGTGTCGACCCCTGTCTTGGCCTTGCCATAAAGCGTCATGACATAGTCAGCGACATCCTCGATCTGTGCGGGCGTTAAAAGCTTGTCGCCGCCGAAATTGGGCATCTGGCTGTTGCGGGCATCGGGATCGGCCGAGCGAATGCCATGCGTGATGGTCTGCTGAATGGCGTCTAGGCTTCCACCCCAGCGCCAGACATCGGTATCGAGCGCGGGATAGCCAATCCTACCCTCGCCGTTCGGCCCGTGACAGGGCTGGCAATTATTGGCAAACGTGATGCGCCCGGCGGTCAGCGCGACCTCCATCAAATCATGGTTTTTCTCGATATCGGCGAAGCTCATGCGGCCGATCTCTTGCATCTGCGTTGCATGCAGCGCGTTCATTTCCTGAAAGCCGGCCATCGCTTGCGCGCGCGAGGAAAATCCAAGAAGGCCGGTCGTCGCCCGCGTCCCGAGAGGAATGGCGGGATAGAGGACGAACATGCCGAGTGCCCAAACAATGGTGGCAAGATAGACATAGACCCACCATTTCGGCAGTGGCGTGTTGAGTTCGCGAATGCCATCCCATTCATGGCCAGTGGTGTCGCGGCCGCTGATGACATCTTTTTCAATTTTGGTCGGCATCGCAGCGCTCCTCAGCGATCGTCATCGAGGGGAATGAGGGCGTGTCGCTCGATCTCAGCTTTGTTGCGCGGCCAATAGACCGTAATGAACAAAACGGCGAACACGAAAACGGCGGCAAGCAGCAGATATCCTTGCAACGTATGGAGGGTATTGGGTGTCATGGCCGCGCCTCAACGATCGAGCTTCTCTTCGTTGGTATCCGCGAAATCGACCAATGTCCCAAGCATTTGCAGATAGGCGACCAAGGCATCCATTTCGCTGATATAGGGTTTGGTGTGGGAAGCGGCCACGGCTTTTGGATAGCGCTTGAGGAGGGACGTGTGATCGGCATCGGGATTGGCCTGCGATTCAAGATCGGCCTTGGCGTTGGCGATATCGGCGTCATCATAGGGAACGCCGACCGTTTTATTGGTGCGGAGATCGGCGTCGATCCGATCATATGAAAGCGGCGTCTCTTCAAGGAAAGCATAATGCGGCATCAGGCTCTCGGGCACCATCGATTGCGGGTTACGCAGATGCGCGTAATGCCAGTCATTGGAGTATTTCCCGCCGACGCGCGCGAGATCGGGGCCGATGCGTTTCGATCCCCATTGGAAGGGATGATCATACATGCTTTCTGCGGCGAGAGAGTAATGCCCGTAGCGCTCGATTTCATCGCGTAGGGCCCTAATCATCTGGCTGTGGCAGAGATAGCAGCCCTCGCGGATATAGATGTTGCGGCCGGCGAGTTCGAGCGGCGTGTAAGGCCGCACACCTTTGACCGGCTCGATCGTGTTCTCGATGAAGAACTGCGGAATGATCTCCACCATCCCGCCGATCGCGACCGCGACCAGCGACGCGAGCAGCAGGTAAATGGCGTTCTTTTCGAGAATCTCGTGACGAAAGCGCATGGTTCAGTCTCCGGCGGCGGGAAGTGGCAGGCCAATGAGGCCAGAGCCGCTGATCGCGGTCTTGGGGCTGCGCACGGTCATGATCAAATTATACACCATGATCACCGCGCCGGTCAGAAAGAAGACACCGCCGAGCCAGCGAATGATCAGCAGGGGATGCACCGCGTTGATGCTGTCGATGAAGGCGTATTGCAGGAAGCCTTGCGCATCATAAGCGCGCCACATCAGCCCTTCCATGATCCCAGCGACCCACATCGCGCTGATGTAAAGAACGATGCCGAGGGTTGAGATCCAGTAATGCCACGCGGCGAGGCGCGTCGAGTAAAGCCCTTTACGCCCCCAGAGATTGGGCACGAGATAATAGATCGCGCCGAAAGTGATCATCGCGACCCACCCGAGCGAGCCGGAATGGACGTGGCCGATGCCCCAATCGGTATAGTGGCTCAGCGCATTGACGGTGCGCACCGACATCACCGGCCCCTCGAAAGTGGACATGCCGTAAAACCCGACCGAGGTGACGGAGAAGCGCAATCCGGGATCGGTGCGCAGCTTGTCCCACGCCCCTGAGAGCGTCATCAGACCATTGATCATGCCACCCCAGGATGGCATCCACAGCATGATTGAGAACGCCATGCCGACGGTCTGAGTCCAATCCGGCAGCGCCGTCCAGTGCAGATGATGCGGACCTGCCCAGATATAGATGAAAATCAGCGACCAGAAATGCACAATGGACAGCCGATAGGAATAAATCGGCCGGTTGGCGGCTTTCGGGATGAAATAATACATCATGCCGAGAAAGCCCGCGGTGAGGAAAAACCCGACCGCGTTATGGCCGTACCACCATTGCACCAGCGCGTCCTGCGCCCCGGAAAACAGCGAATAGCTCTTCGCCGCATAGATCGAGACCGGCACCGCAAGATTATTAACGATCACCAACATTGCGACAGTGAGGATGAAGGAGAGGTAAAACCAGTTGGCGACGTAGATATGGGGCTCCTCGCGGCGGAGCAGGGTGCCGGTGAACGCGACCAGATAGGCGACCCAGACGATCACCAGCCACAGAATGAGATGCCATTCGGGCTCAGAATATTCTCGGCTTTTGGAAAAGCCCAGTACGTAGCTCAAGGCCGCCATGACGATGAAGAATTGATAGCCCCAGAAGATGAAATTCGCGAGCGCCTTGCCGCCAAAAAGCCGCGCATGACACGTGCGCTGGACGACGTGAAACGAGGTTCCGATCAGCGCCGAACCACCAAACGCGAAAATCACCGCCGATGTGTGAACCGGCCGCAGACGGCCGAAATTGAGGTAGGGCTGCCAAAAATTGAGCGCAGGCCAGGCGAGTTGGGCGGCGATGAAAACGCCGACGAGAAAGCCGACGATCGCCCAGAACATGCTGGCGATGACGAACTTCTTGACGACGTCATCATTGTAGCGAACGGGAGGGGCGAGCGCCATCGTATTAGCCATGATCCGCCCCCATTGCTGCGCGCGCTGCCGATTTGTCGTCGAAATGCCGGCGGATCAGGCCGAAGAGGAAAACGACTGAGAACCCAGCGAGCGACCAGCCGAAGATCGCCATTTCTATATCGAGCGCACCGGCCGCAAGGGTGAGGCCGATCAGCCCAAAGACCACCATCAGCACGCCAATAACCAGGCTGCTGATGCTTTCTTCTCCGTCCATCAAAGACTCCTTCTTCCTTGATCCGCGCTAGATTCTCACGACAATATAAAAAATATGGTTGCATCAAATAACGCGACGGCGCGTTGACATAGATCAATGCGGGCAGCAGAAACTCGCGTGATCGTTTGTCGATGCCTGATTTTATCTCAGTAATGAGGCCGCTTTGTAGCACCGCTGGCCTGACGGCAGCGGCGCAAAGCGGGGTTTTGGTCGGTCTTCTGGTCGCCGGTGCCGTCGGCAGTGTCGCGCATTGCGGGCCGATGTGTGGGCCTTTCGTGCTCGGCCAGGTCGCGGGACGTCTCGCCCGCATTCCCGCCGCTGGTCTCTGCGAGCGCCATCGTCTCGGCGCCGGGCTTTTGCTTCCCTATCATCTCGGCCGGATCAGCGTTTATACGACACTCGGGGCTGCGGCCGCTTGGCTTGGCGGGGCGTTGGGCCAGCGCGCCTGGTTTGCGCGCGGCGGCGGGGTCGTGCTCATTCTCGCCGCCCTGCTATTCGCCGATCAGGCGCTGCGGCGCTGGTTCCCGCGCCTGGCACGCGCGGGGACGGGCGTCGGCCGAGGGGTCGCCGGCGCGCTGGTCGCGCGGCTTGCGCGCCTGATCGGGCGGGCGGGCGGCGAGGGTCGCGGGTTTTGGGGCGAAATGGCGATGGGTGCGGCACTCGGCTTTCTGCCGTGTGGGTTTCTCTATGCCGCGCTCGCGGTCGCGGCGGCGAGCGGGGCCGCCTGGCGTGGGGCGGTCGCGATGGCGGCGTTCGGGCTTGGCACCATGCCGGCGCTGGTCGCGCTCGGTATTGCCGGCGGGGCGGCGGGGCGCACCTGGCAGAGCCTCCTCCGCGCGGCGAGCCCGGTGATTTTCGCCGCCAACGCTCTCTTGCTCCTCACCCTCGGTCTCTCGCGGCTTTTGGCATGAGAGAGCCGCCGATGCTCCCCTTGGGCGAGGACGATGAAGCCATCGGCGCGGGCGGCCGCGCCGGTGAAATCCTGCGTGCCGCCTTGGGCGCTGTTTTTCGCGAGCGGGCTCTCTCACGGCGCCATCTCGCACTTTTGGCCTTATGCGTTCTCTTCGGGTGGGGTGCCGCTGGGATCTACAAAGTGGCGCCCGACGAGCAAGGGATGGTGCTGCGCTTTGGGCGCTGGCGCGAGACGACGGCGCCGGGGCTCCATTACCATCTTCCACCCCCGCTCGAGCGCGTCATTCTCGCCCATGTCACTAGCATCAACGAGATCAGGATCAGCGAGGCGAAACCCCAGCCCGCGGGCGGTGCGGCGGGCGCGGGTGGCATTCGCATGTTGACCGGCGATGAAAACATCGTCGAGGCGGAATACTCTGTATTATGGAAGATCAAGGACGCTGGGGCCTATCTTTTCCACATCCAGGACCCCGAAGCCCTGGTGCGCATGACGGCGGAAACGGCGGTACGCGAGGTGATCGGGCGCAATCCGATCCAGGCGGCGCTCTCGGAGGAACGTCAGCGCATCGCCGCCGAAGCGCAAGCGGAACAGCAAGCGCTGCTCGATTCCTATGGCGCCGGGATTTTGGTGATTGAGGTGCAGTTGCAGCGCGTCGACCCGCCGACCGCCGTCATCGATGCCTTCAACGACGTCCAGCGCGCCCGCGCCGACCAGCAGCGTGCCCGCAACGAGGCCGAAGCCTACCGCAACGACATCCTCCCGCGCGCGCGCGGCGAAGCGACACGCATCACCGAGGCGGCCGAGGCCTATCGCCGGCAGGTCGTGGCGCTCGCCGAAGGTGAGGTCAGCGCCTATCACGCCGCGCATGATGTCTATCTCCGCGCGCCGGAGGTGTTTTCGTGGCGCCTTTATCTCGACAGCATGGACGCGTTGCTCGCCCATGCCGGGCGCGTCGTCCTCGACCCTGGCGGCAAGGGGATGGGCGCGGTCGTCCCCTATCTTCCGCTCGGCGAGGGCCCGGGGGCGAAAGCCGAGGCAGCGCCGGCGACCATCCCGGGCCACGCGCCATGACCAAGCTCGCCCGCTGGTCTCTCGCCCTCGCGCTGCTCGTCGGGCTGGGCGCGACCCTCGCCGATGCCTGGATCGGCGTCCCACAAGCGCATCAGGCGCTGATCCAGCGTTTTGGCCGCTTGGTCGCGGTGGAGACGGCGCCCGGGCTCGTCCTCAAATGGCCCTTCATCGATGCCGCGACCCTTTATGACAGCCGCTTGCAGGCGCTCGAGCCGCCGACCGAGCTGATCATCCTCGGCGATCAAAAACGGGTCGAGATCGATACCTACACTTTGTTTCGCATCGATGATCCGACGCGCTTCGCCGAGACCGTGCAAACCCTCTCGCAAGCGCGCACCCAGCTCACCCAGATCGTCAGCACCTCGCTCCGCCGCGTGCTCGGCCGCGTGATGTTGCCGGCCCTGCTCTCGGCCGAGCGCGCGGCGACCATCGACGTCATTCGCCGGGAAGTCGCCGAGAGCGCCCGCCCGCTCGGCATCACGGTCGCCGATGTCCGCATCCGCCGCGCCGATCTGCCGCTTGAAACCAGCCAGGCGATCTATGACCGCATGACCTCGGAGCGCCAGCGCGAGGCCAAGGAATTGCGCGCCCAGGGCTCGGAATGGGCGCAAGAAATCACCGCTCATGCCGATGCCGAGCGCACCGTGATCCTCGCCGAGGCAGAACGCGCCGCCCGTATCACCAAAAGCAGCGGTGACGCCGCGGCCGACCAGCTCTTTGCCGAGGCGGCGAAGGGTGACCCGCGGTTTTTCGCCTTTTACCGCGCGATGGAGACCTATCGCGGCGCCATGGCCAAGGCCGCGCCGACGCTCATGCTCGCGCCTGATGCGGCCCTGCTCCGCTACCTCGAAACAGGGCTGCCGGCCCAAGGGACTGCCCAAGGGACTGCCCTGGGGACTGCCCTGGGGGCTGGCCAAGGTGCGGCCGAGCGGGCGGCCGGCGCGTCGGCGCCCGCCGTCGTCGGCAGCCTTACGCCACGCGGGGCGGCCGCCAGCGAGCCGGCTTTGCCATGAGTGGCGGCTTGCTGCCGGCGATCATCGCCAAGCCGGTCGCGATTTTCTTCGTCGATGTGCTGGTCGCCGGCGATAATGCCTTGGTGATCGCGCTTTTGACGCGCGGGCTGCCGGCGCGCCGCTTCGGCCAGATCACTGTGCTCGCGACACTCGCCGCCGTCGCCCTCCGTCTCGCGCTGATCGCGGGCGCCGGGGCGCTGCTTGCCTGGCCGGGGATGAAGCTGATCGGCGCCGTCGTGCTGGGCGCGATCGCGCTCTCGCTCGGCGCCAATGCTCGCCCGCCCGTGCTCGCCCCGCGCGCGGGGCGGGAGGGGATGGTCGCGATGGCGCTTCTCCTCGCCTTCGCCGACGTCGCCCTAAGCCTCGATAATGTGCTGGCGCTCGCCGTGATCGCGGGGGGAAGCGCAGTCTATCTCGCGATCGGTCTTTTCGGCAGCATCTTCGCCCTGATGCTCGGCAGCGCTTGGCTCTCGCGGCTGATGGCGGCGGAGCCTTGGCTCGTGCGGCTCGGTATTACGCTTCTCGCCGCGATCGCAGGGCGGATGGCGGTCTCTGACCCGCTGCTTCAGCCTTGGATCGCGGGCGAGGCGCCGGCGCTCGCGCTTGTCATCCCGCTGCTTGCCGCGGGCTATGTTTTTCTCGTCGCCGCCCCCGCGCGCGCGCCGATGCCGCCGGCGCCGCTGCGCCACTGGCAGCCCGCACCCGCCAAAGCCCGCCGGGCGCGGCCGGCGCGGCCGCGGAGCTTCGTGCTCGGGCATGAACTCACCCTTTTTCTCGCGCTTTTCAGCGTCGCGGGGCTGCTGTTACTCGGCCTGGTCTTTCTCGCCGGGCCGCCGATCCAGTAATATATTTCCGCGCAACCGAGGCGCCCACCGCATCAGGCCGAGGCCGAACACGCGTTCCGGCTCAGACGCGACGCAAATGCTTCATCGTGACCAAGAGCGGCGCGACCATCACCCCACGGGACGCCGTTGCGGGTAGCACCCCGAGCCCCGCCCGCGGGACAAGGAATTCGCCTTTTGAATAATTCTCTTTTTAAATATGAGAAGAGATACTCTTACCTCTGCAGGGCGGCGAAAACCCGCTCCGGGGTCGCCGGCATGTCGAGGTGATGGATGCCGCGCGAGCGCAGCGCATCGATGACCGCGTTCATCACCGCCGGCAGCGCCCCGGCGCAGCCCGCCTCGCCGCACCCCTTGGCGCCGAGCAGATTGGTCCGCGCCGGCACCGGGTGAAAATCATTGTCGATCGCGACGAGATCGCCGGCGCGCGGCAGGGCGTAATCCATGTAGCTGCCGGTGAGCGGCTGGCCCTCGCTGTCGTACTGCGTTGCCTCCATCAGCGCCTGGCCGATCCCCTGGGCGATCCCGCCCTGCACCTGCCCCGCGACCAGGAGCGGATTGACCACGGTGCCGAAATCATTGACCGCGGTATAGCGCGCAACCCGCACGCACCCGGTTTCGGGGTCGATCTCGACTTCGGCGATATGGCAGCCATTGGGGAAGGCCGAGGGGGCGCCTTGATGGATGTGGCGCACATCGAGGCTCGCCGGCACGTCCTCGGGTGGCGGGCTTTCGCGCAAGCGCGCGGCGAGGTCAAGGAGCGAGATCGCGCGGTCGGTCCCGGCGATGGCGAAACGGCCGCCGCCTGGGCTAATCGCGAACTCGATATCGGCCTCGGCGGCTTCGAGCAAATAGGCCGCCGCCTTCTTGCCGCGCGCGATCACCAGATCGCTTGCTTCGAGGATTGCCGCCCCGCTCGCCATCAGTGATTTCGACCCGCCCGTGCCGCCACCGGCGATCAGCGCGTCGCTGTCACCCTGCAGCAGCTGGACCCGATCGATCGGGATGCCGAGCTTGGAAGCCAGCACCTGGGCGAACGGCGTGCGATGGCCTTGGCCGTAATCGAGGGTGCCGGTGATGATCGTGACGCCGCCATCGGCGTCGAAGCGGATGCCGCCCATCTCGCGCGAGGGCGGCGCCGTGACTTCGAGATAATGCCCGATCCCGCGCCCGCGCAAGAGCCCGCGCGCGGCACTGTCGGCGCGGCGCGAGGCAAACCCGTCCCAGTCGGCGCGGGCCAGGGCCTGGTCGAGAATCGCCGGAAATTCCCCGCTGTCATAGGTCATGCCGCTCGGCGCGGCATAGGGCATCGCCTCGGGGCGGATCAGGTTGCGGCGGCGGAGTTCGATGGGGTCGATGCCCATTTCCACCGCCGCGGTCTCGATCAATCGCTCGATATAGTAATTCCCCTCCGGCCGCCCAGCGCCGCGATAGGGGCCGACCGGCGTCGTGTTGGTAAACACGCACGCGGTGTCGATCTCGATCAACGGGGTCGCATAGACGCCGACGATGTTTTTGGCGGCATTGGCGGTCGGCGGCACGGTCGCGGCGTTGGTGAGCCAAGCGCCGGCATTGCCAAAGCCCGTGAGGCGGACGGCGAGGATCTTGCCCGCGGCATCGAGCGCCAGTTCGGCGTGCATTTCGTGGTCGCGGCCGTGGCTGTCGGAAAGGAAGCTCTCGCTGCGTTCATCGGTCCATTTCACCGGCCGGCCGAGGCGTCGCGCGGCCTCGAGCAGCACCGGATATTCCGGGTAGCAGCCCGCTTTCATCCCGAACGAGCCGCCGACATGGCCGGTCAACACATGGATTTTCTCGACGCCGACGGCCATGGCCTCGGCCAGCGCCGCGCGCAAGCCAAAAACGCCTTGGCAGCCGACATGGAGGGTGAAACGGCCAGATTGGGCATCGTATTCGCCGATCGCGCTGCGCGGCTCCATCGGGCAGACAACGATGCGGTTATTGCGGAGATCGAGGCTCGTCACATGCGCTGCGCGCGCAAACGCCGCCGCGACCTTATCGCGATCGCCATAATGATAACGAAGCGCGATATTGCCCGGGGCACTCTCATGGAGCTGCGGCGCGCCGGCGGCGGCGGCCTCGCGCGCCGTGGTGACCGCGGGCAGCGGCTCGATTTCAAGCACGATCGCTTCCAGCGCATCTTTCGCCTGTGCCACGCTCTCGGCGACGACGCAGGCGACCGGCTCGCCGACATAGCGCACGCGATCGCTCGCAAGCGGCGGGTAAGCGGGCGAGATCAGCGGCGCCGCGTCACTCCCCGGCTGCTGGAACCCGTGCGGGATGCGCCCGATCCCGGCTTCGCGCAGCATCGCGCCGGTCACGATGAGGTGAACGCCGGGCATGGCGCGCGCCGCCTCGAGATCGATCGCCGTGATCTGGCCATGGGCGTGGCGGCTGCGCAGCATCACCGCGTAGAGCTGCCCGGCGCACGCGAGATCATCGCTATAGCGGCCTTCACCGCGCAGCAGGCTGGGGTCTTCAAGGCGGGGCACGGGTTGGCCGAGGGCGAATTTTTCCAAGCCAAGATCGGGCGTGTCGAACGGTGGGTTCATCGGGAATGATCTCCGTGGCGAGGGCGCCAAGGGTGAGGGGGCATGAGGGGAGGATGCCGCCTGGCCGCCGCCTAGGCAAGCGCCTCGGCGAATCGGTTGACAAAACAGTAAATAAGCGTGCACGCGAAGGGCGTTTGAGGGGCCTCGAGAGCACGCCATGACGCTCGCATTCTCCGCATTGCTGTTCGCGCTCGCCGCCGGCGCCAGCGCCCTCGGCGGCGCGCTCGGCATGGCGAGCGGCATTTTCATCGTGCCCCTGCTCACACTCTTCGCTGGGGTTGGCATTCATACCGCCATCGCCGCCAGCATCGTCTCGGTGATTGCCTGTTCGACCGGGAGTGCGGCGGCCTTTCTCCGCGCTGGTCTTACCAATTTGCGCGTCGCGCTGGTTTTGGAAACGGCGACGACCGCCGGGGCGCTGGCCGGGGTCTTGCTGATCGGCGTGTTTCCGATCCCGGCGCTGTTTTTTTTGTTCGCGTTCATCCTGCTGCTGTCGGCGCGACAGATGATGGCAAGGCGCCGCGAGAAAGCGACAGCCGCAGCCAATGGCGACGGGCGCGATTGGGCCTCGCGTCTTGATCTTCACGCGAGCTATCCCGATCAGGCGGGTGGCGATGAGATCGCCTATCGCGTCGGGCGGTTGCCGTTGGCCCTCGTGCTGATGTTCGGCGCCGGGCTGGTTTCGGCGCTGCTTGGGATTGGCAGCGGCGTTCTCAAGATTCCCGCGATGGATACCGCTCTGCGCCTTCCCATCAAAGTCTCCTCGGCGACCTCCAATTTCATGATCGGCGTCACCGCGGCGGCAAGCGGCGTCGCTTATTTCGCGCGCGGCGATATCGATCCCGTGATCGCCGGCCCGATCGCGGTCGGCTCGGTCATCGGCGCAGCACTCGGAGCGCGCTTTCTGATCGCGGTCTCGGGCGACAGGCTGCGGTTGGTTTTCGTCGGGGTGCTGCTCATCCTCGCGGTGCAAATGCTGCTTGCGGCCTTCGGGGTCAATTTCCGGGGGCAGGCGTGATGGGCGGCAAATCCGGCCGCCATCCCCGCCTCGAGCCCTTGCTCGCGCGGACGCTGACACTCGGCACGTGGCTTGCGAGCGCGATCATTCTCCTCGGCTTTGGGCTAACGCTGATCGACGGCCGCGCGGCGGGCGTTACTCTAATCACCGTCGGGATCGCGATTTTTCTTCTGCTGCCGGTGCTGCGCGTTTTGCTGATGCTGATCGTATTCGTCGGCGAGGGCGATTTTCGCTATGGCGCCATCGCCGCTCTGGTGCTCGCGATCATCGCCCTCGGCGCCGCTCTCGGGCTACGCATGGGCGGCTTACCGGGGTAGCGCTCGCGCGGCGACCCTTTGCCGCGAACGCCGCGCCGGGACAAAGCGCAAGAAAGCGGTTCTTTTTGAAAAAAGAACCAAAAACTTTTTATCCGTGCGTCAGATGCTGCGCCGTCGCAAATCGTTTCGTATGACGCCTCACGACCGCACGGCGCTGATCTGGATGGTCGGCGCGATGTCGGTGTAGTTCGGGATATCAGCCATTGACCTGCCCCCCGGTCGTCCCTCGGTCATAACGAGAGTCCGGGTTGATCTGATCCTTCATGGTCGTCGTTGCAAGCGGCCGGCGCGCGGAACTGTCCGGTTGCCCGACGCGTCGGCTGACGTTGCCGCATAACTCAAGAACGACGGCAAATCGGGAGCGTCTCGGTGAAGAGAGTTGCCAGACCCCGATATGCGTCGACCATGGTGAAATCCGTTGGCAACCCTGCTTGCAAACCAGTATCATATTCTATAATCAATGTTCGATATCTTGACAGTGATGTTTTATATGTCTATAGTGATACGCTGAGTGTAGGGGATGGGGAGAGCAGCATGATCACTGCTGGGCAGATGCGGGCGGCCCGTGCGCTCCTTGCGCTGGATCAACGCGACCTTGCCGAACAGACCGGGTTGTCGCTTCCGACGATCCAAAGAATGGAAGCCAGCGACGGCGTTATCCGCGGCAACGTCGATTCCCTCATGAAGCTGATTGCTGGCCTTGAAGCGGCGGGCATCGAACTCATTGGCGAGGGCGCCACAAGTTCGGGCGGAGGCCGTGGCGTCCGGCTGAAAGGTTGAGGCAGAGGACATGGACAAGAGCCTACACGCGGGCCGGTCAAGAGGTTGCTGATGCCTACTGTGTTGGCGTGTATCACCGGGCTGTTCGTTGTATCAGCGCTGTCGCTTTTCCTGGCCCGTCACCGCGCCGCCACGCCAGTCGTCTATGGTGCCTGCCTAGCCATTTCGCTTACGTTGTGCGCAGTCTCCCTGCTGTCTATCGGCCAAACCTCCTCGGAGGTGGTTCTGCCTCTCGGCATCCCTTGGCTCGGCGCGCATTTCAGGCTCGATCCGCTCTCATGCGCCTTTCTTGCCATCATCAATTTCGGTGCGGCGAGCGCGTCCCTCTATGCGCTGGGGTATGGGCGACACGAAGCGGAGCCCGCCCGCGTGCTGCCGTTCTATCCCGCCTTTCTCGCGGCGATGAATCTCGTGGTCGTCGCCTACGATGCCTACAGCTTCTTGTTCAGCTGGGAACTCATGTCACTGGCATCGTGGGCGCTGGTGATGGCGCGCCATCGCGCGGCAAAGACGGCCTATGCGGGATTCGTCTACCTGATCATGGCAGGCTTCGGCACGTTCGCGCTGCTGTTCGCCTTTGGCCTGCTCGCCGGTACGCATGGCGATTATGCTTTCGCCGCCATCCGTGAGCACCACCTCTCGCCCGGCTTGGCCGGGCTTGTGCTTGTCCTGGCCGTTGGCGGCGCCGGCTCCAAGGCGGGCTTGGCACCATTGCACGTCTGGCTGCCACTCGCGCACCCGGCGGCACCAAGTCATGTTTCAGCGCTGATGAGCGGCGTGATGACGAAGGTTGCCATCTATGCGTTCATCCGCATCGCCTTCGATCTGATGGGCGATCCAAGCTGGTGGTGGAGCTTGCCGGCGCTCCTGCTCGGCGGCGCAACGGCGGCGATCGGCGTGCTGTACGCGTTGATGGAAACGGATCTGAAGCGCGTGCTCGCCTACAGCACCATCGAAAATGTCGGCATCATCTTCATCGCGATCGGTCTGGCCTTGGCCTTCAAGGCCAATGGTTTGGCCGGCGCCGCCGCGCTGGCGTTGACCGCCGCGTTGTTCCATGCCCTCAATCACATGCTGTTCAAGAGCGCCCTATTTTTCGGCGCCGGCACGGTGATCGTGGCGACCGGTGAGCAGGACATGGAGCGGCTGGGCGGCTTGATCCCCCGCATGCCGGTCTCCTCCGCAGCGTTCCTCGCAGCCAGCATGGCCATTTCGGCGTTGCCGCCATTCAACGGCTTTGCGTCCGAATGGCTGATCTTTCAGAGCATCCTCGTCAGCCCCCAATTGCCACAGATGGGGCTGAAGCTGCTGGTGCCCGCGGTCGGCGTTCTGCTCGCTCTCGCCGCGGCACTCGCGGCCGCTTGTTTCGTGCGCGCCTTCGGAGGCACCTATCTCGGCCGCCCGCGGACAACCGCGGCCGCAGAGGCGCACGAAGCCGACCGCTGGTCACTCGCGGCGATGCTTATCTGTGCTGCTCTTTGCTTGTTGGCCGGCCTGTTTCCCGGAATTATCATCGACTGGTTGCAGCCGGTTCCGGCCGCGTTTGTGGCCGGGCATATGCCGCCGCAGGCGGATATTCCTTGGCTGTCCATTGTGCCCGTATCGGCGAGCCGCAGCTCGTATAACGGTCTGCTTCTGTTCGGCTTCGTGGTGGCCGCCGCTTGCCTTGCCGCCGCCATGGTCCATCGTTTCGCCTCCCGGACCGTGCGCAAGGCGCCGTTCTGGGATTGCGGCTATCCGGGGCTTGGCGTCGTCGCGCAATACTCCGCCACCAGCTTGGCGCAGCCGATACGGCGGGTGTTCGCCACGGTGGCGTTCGCTGCGCGCGAGCAAGTCGAGATGCCGGCACCCGGCGATCCGCGGCCGGCAACTCTGCGAAGGTTTTTGCGTGATCCGGTTTGGGATTTCATGTATGCGCCGATCGCCAGCGCGGTCGGCGCAGCAGCGACGTTGTTGAATCATATCCAGTTCTTTACGATCCGCCGTTTTCTCAGCTTCGTCTTCACCGCGCTCGTCGTCCTTCTGGTGGTTCTAGCGCTATGGGGATGACGTCCGCGCTCGCAGCCCAATTCGGGCAGATGATAATCGTCCTGGCGCTTGCTCCGGCATTGACCGGCGTGACGCGGAAGATGAAGGCGCGGCTGCAACGCCGGATCGGGCCGCCGATCGTGCAGCCTTATCGCGACCTACGGCGTCTGTTCAGCAAAGATGTCGTTCTCGCCGACAATAGCTCATGGCTCTTCCGCGTCGCCCCCTATCTGATCTTTGCCGCCACCTGGGTCGCGGCGGCGCTTGTCCCAACCTTTCAAACTAACCTTCCGTTCAGTTGGGCCGGCGACCTGATCGCCATCGTTGCGCTCCTCGGCGCGGCACGCTTTGTCCAAGCCGTCGCGGCACTCGATACCGGAACCAGCTTCGGTGGCATCGGCGCCAGTCGTGAGGTAATGATCGCCGCTCTCGCGGAGCCGGCGATGATCATGGTCGTATTCACGGTCGCTCTCGTCGCGGGATCAACGCAATTGTCCACCATCGCGGCCTTCATGGTAGACATGGCGGGCTTGCGCGTTTCGCTCGCGATGGCGCTTGTCGCGCTCATCATCGTCGCGCTGGCAGAGAACGCCCGCATCCCGGTCGACAATCCGTCCACGCATCTCGAAGTGACAATGGTGCATGAAGCGATGGTGCTCGAATATTCCGGTCGCCATCTCGCGATGATTGAACTGGCGGCGTCACTGAAACTGCTTCTCTATGTCTCGGTCATCGCTTGCATCTTCTTTCCGTTCGGACTGATCACCGACGGAGCGGGACTACCGGCGCATGCGATTTCCCTCGCAGCCTACCTCCTGAAGGTCACCATCGCGGGTCTGCTGTTAGCGACGCTTGAAACCGTCATCGCAAAGATGCGTGTGTTCCGCGTGCCCAATCTGCTCGGGATCGCGTTGATGCTTGGCCTGCTGGGCACATTGCTGCTCTTCGTATCGGGGGGCATGTGATGTCGCCATTGGCCTTTGACATCGCCCATATGTTCGCCGGCGGTCTCGTCCTCGTCAGTTTCATGATGCTTTATCAGGACCGGCTACTGCCGTTGATCAACGTCCTGTCCCTACATTCCCTTCTCCTAGCGCTGTCGGTTGCATGGCAAGCGCACATCCAGGACAAGCCCGATCTCTATGTGACGGCGACGATCGCGCTCGGCTTCAAGAGCATCATCATCCCGATGGCGCTCCGCCGCATGGTGGTGCGTATGGAGTTGCATCGGGAGCTCGAGGTCGCCGTCGGGACCGGTATGACGATGCTGCTCGGCATCGGTCTTGTCGCTCTTTCCATGGATTTGATGCTGCGCGTGACGGCCGGCGCCAGCGCGCTGGTCCGGGAAGATGTGGCCCTTGCGCTCTCAGTCGTGCTCCTCGGGCTTCTGATGATGGTGACACGCCGGAACGCTGTCAGTCAGGTCATCGGCTTCATGTCGATCGAAAACGGGTTGATCCTCGCGGGTACCGGCGCGCGCGGCATGCCTTTGGTGGTGGAAATCAGCGTCGCCTTCTCAATCTTGATCGCCTTCATCGTCATCGGAATCTTTCTGTTCCGTATCCGCGAGCGCTTCGACACCGTCGATCTTCAGGCACTGGATCGTTTCCGCGGAGAGCAGCGATGAGCATGCTGGCGTTCAACCCCATCATCGCTCTGCTCCTAACATCGCTGGTCGCGGCCGCGGCGCTTGCCTTTGTCGGGGATTATCGCTGGTCGGCGCGGTTGAATATACTTGCCAGCTTCGTCGTACTGCTTTTCGCGATGCTGCTCTTCGGCAGCCGGCCGCCCGTCGACGATCTGCTGCTCGCCGACGACCTCAACGTGGTGTTCATCGCCTTGAATGCCTTCGTGGGTTTCACAACGAGCACATTCAGCGCCAGCTACATCGGGCATGAACTGGAGACTGGACGTCTCACGCCCGGCTATCTGCGCTTCTACCACGTGATGTTCCAACTGATGATGTTCGGCATGGACCTGGCGCTGACGGCCAACAATATCGGCCTGATGTGGGTTGCGATCGAACTGGCGACGCTCTCGACCATCATGATGGTCGGCATCTACCGCACGCACGAGGCGCTGGAAGCCGCCTGGAAGTATTTCATTCTGGGCAGCGTCGGGATCGCGCTGGCGCTGTTTGGAACGATCCTCGTTTATCTCGCAGCAGTGTCGACCATCGGCGAGGGCGTGGGCGCGATGGCGTGGACCAACCTACTGCGCCACGCCGCCACGCTTGACCCTTCGCTGCTGAATATAGCGTTCGTGTTTCTCCTGCTTGGCTATGGCACCAAGGTCGGCCTGGCGCCGATGCACGCCTGGCTACCGGACGCCCATGCGGAAGGGCCGACGCCGGTCTCCGCCGTGCTTTCGGGATTGCTGCTGAATGTGGCGCTTTATGCGGTGTTGCGATTCAAGATGATCGTTGCGGCAAATCCCGGAACGATCGCCGTCGGGCCGCTGATGATAACGCTCGGTCTCGGCTCGTTGATCTTCGCCGCCTTTATGCTCTATCGGCGCCGCGACATCAAACGCATGTTCGCCTATTCGTCGATCGAGCACATGGGGATTATCGTCTTCGCCTTCGGGATGGGCGGCCCCCTCGGCAATTTCGCTGGCCTGTTGCAGATGACCATGCACAGCCTGACGAAATCAGCTATCTTCTTCTCGGTTGGTCACGTCGCCCAGGTCAAGGGCACACAGAAGATCGCCGATATTCGTGGGCTGACGACCAGCCACCCGCTTCTCGGCTGGACGCTCATCGCCGGGGTCGTCGCGATCGCGGGGCTGCCGCCCTTCGGCGTATTCATGAGTGAGTTTCTGGTTGTCACCTCGGCCTTCGCGCAGGAACCCGCACTTGCTGCGCTCGCAGCCTTTGGCTTGCTGGTGGCATTCGGCGCGCTCCTGCTGCGTATGAGCTCCATCGCCTTCGGCCAACCCACCGGGTCGATGACGCCGGTGCGCGCTTCTTACGTGCCGATCTTCGCGCATTTGAGCCTTGTGCTGATCGCCGGGCTTTACATGCCCGGAGCCATGGTCGCCTGGTTTCAAAACGTCGCGGGTTTGCTCAAATGACGATGTCCGATCAATTGCTGCCTGATCCGTTCGACCGTTTGAATGGGCGCATCGTTGCCGAGCACGGCCCGTGGCCCAGAATAGAGGTGCAGGCCGATATTTGGGCGGAAGCGGCAGATCGCTTGAGTCGCGAAACCTTGACCCTGCTCGCTCTCTGGGGCGAACCACAGATCGTTCATATGGCCATCGCGGACGCCAATGACCCGAACCGCATCCTGGTGTTGAGCACCTCGTGCCCCGATGGCCGCTATCCCTCGGTGGGGCGCGTACATCCGCCGGCGATTCGGTTGGAGCGTGCTGTCGCCGATCTGTTCGCACTTGTTCCAGTCGGGCTGCCGGATACGCGACCCTGGCTCGATCACGGGAAATGGGGCGTGCAGGCCCCGCTTGCCGCGCAGCGAAACGACGCCCGACCAGCCGAGGAGTACGGATTCCTTCCCGTCGAAGGAGAGAACATTCACGAGTTGCCGGTCGGGCCGGTTCATGCCGGCATCATCGAGCCGGGACATTTTCGCATCAGCGCCGATGGCGAGACCGTGGTGCGTCTCGAGGAACGCCTCGGCTACACCCACAAGGGCATCGAGAGTCTCCTGCAAGGCGCCGACCTGGAGCGGGCGGCGCGATTGGCGTGCCGCTGCTCCGGCGATTCAACCGTCGCTTACGGCCTGGCATTTGCGCGTGCGGTGGAAGCGGCGCTTGGTTGGATACCGCCCACACGCGCCGCCTGGCTTAGAGCCCTGATGGCGGAACTGGAGCGTCTTGCAAATCATCTCGGCGATGTTGGCGCGATCTGCAACGATGGCGGGTTCGCCATCATGCTCGCTCATTGTTCGGCGCTGAGGGAACAAGTGCTCCGGGAAGCAGGCGCATGCTTTGGGCACAGGCTGATGATGGATTGCATCGTACCGGGCGGTGTCGTCGGCGATATCGACCCCGCTGGCGCGGCACGTATTGCCGCTTTGACGGCAGACATCCGTCGTCGTTTTCAGCGGCTCGTCGAGCTTTATGATTCAACCGCATCAATGCAAGACCGTACCGTTGGAACGGGCGTCCTACGGCGGGCATTTGCCGGGCAGTTCGCGGCCGGCGGATTTGTCGGTCGCGCCTCGGGCCGCAAATGCGACGCGCGACGTTGGCCGGGCTACGCTCCTTACGACGAGCTGGAATTCGACATCCCTGTGCTTCAGGAAGGCGATGTGAACGCTCGACTTTGGATTCGCGTCCGCGAAGTGGAGCAGTCCATTCGGCTGATCGAGCAAATCGTCGCCAAGTTACCCGATGGCCCGATTAGGACGGAGAATGGCAGCAGCCCCGCGAACGCGGCAAGCGAGGGCATGGCGATCGTCGAAGGCTTTCGTGGCGACATTCTTGCTTGGATTCGAATCGGCGCTACCGGTCGCATCGAACGCTGCCATCTGCGCGATCCGTCCTGGTTCCAGTGGCCACTGCTGGAGGCTGCGATTGAAAACAACATCGTCGCGGATTTTCCAATCTGCAATAAATCCTTCAACTGCTCCTATTCCGGGCATGATCTCTGAGGGTGGCCAATGCGTAAGACACTATTCGAGAGTCTCACCC
Source organism: Acidibrevibacterium fodinaquatile (assembly GCF_003352165.1). GTDB lineage: Bacteria > Pseudomonadota > Alphaproteobacteria > Acetobacterales > Acetobacteraceae > Acidibrevibacterium > Acidibrevibacterium fodinaquatile. The sequence goes on along the minus strand of NZ_CP029176.1, from coordinate 3,292,510 downwards.
GACGCCCCTTTACTGAAAAGTTGGCTATCTCGGGTGATCCGGAAATCGCTCGCATGGCTGCCGAACTGGCTGTCAAGGCTCGCCGCCAGCTTGGCCGCAGCCTGTCTCTGCGGCTTGTGGATGCGGGTTCGTGCAACGCCTGCGAACTTGAGCTCAACGCCTTGAGCAATCCTTATTACGATCTCGAACGCTTCGGATTGCGCTTCGTCGCCTCGCCTCGCCATGCCGATGTGCTGCTCGTGACCGGCCCGGTGACGAAGAACATGCGCGAGGCGCTTCTACGAACCTACGACGCTATGCCAGCGCCGAAATGGGTCGTCGCTGTTGGCGATTGCGCAGCTTGCGGCGGTCTTTACGCCGATAGCTATGCGTGCGAGCGCGGCGTCGGAGGGGTGCTTCCCGTCAACCTTCGCATTGCCGGATGCCCTCCATCGCCAACCAAGCTGCTGGAGGGACTTCTGGCGCTTTGTATCCCTCCGGCGTGACTTTCGATTACCCACAAATATTTGCGACGCTGCCTGCTCCGAGGGTGATATCGGTGAGGCGCATCATTCCGCGCCATATAACGGTATTGCCGGGTGGGGGATCACTCGCGCGGGCGAGATAGCCGCCGAGGCGTGCGATTTTGGTGAGATAATGCGATAGTGTTTTCTGGTCGCATGGCTCTTGATCTTTGACGATATGATCGAGCAAGTTGGACATCTCGAAGAACCCCTAGTGCCTGGCGCGATTTGGTGATTCGCTGTGGCGGGTGAAGCGGTGGAGGGTGAGATGGTGTCGCAGCCTGGGTTCTTTGATCTCGACGATCGGTATGCGGCGTTGTCGAAAGCGGGCGATCCACTGTGGTTCGGCTGAAGGAGATCGTGCCTTTCGAGACGTTCCGCTACCGGCTGGAGAAGGCGCTGAACCGCAGCGACCGGGCCCGCGGCGGGCGTCCGCCTTACGATTGCGTGCTGATGTTCAAGGTCCTGGTGCTGCAGGCGCTCTACAACCTCTCCGACGACCAAGCGGAGTTCCAGATCGGCGACCGGCTGTCGTTCATGCGCTTCCTCGACATGGGGCTGTCGGACAAGGCGCCGGACGCGAAGACGATCTGGCTGTTTTGCGAGCTTCTCACCCAGACCGGAGCGATCGCAAAACTGTTCGCGGTATTTGACGCGCGGCTGAAGGAAAGCGGCTATCTCGCCATGGCGGGTCAGATCATCGACGCGAGCCTGGTGGCGGCGCCGCGGCAGCGCAACACCGAGGAAGAGAAGAGGGTGATCAAGGCCGGCGAGATCCCCGCGGGCTGGCAGGACACGCCGGCCAGGCTGCCGCAGAAGGATCGTGAGGCGCGTTGGACGGTGAAGTTCACCAAGGCGAAGACGAAGCCGGACGGATCGATGCCGCCGGTGTGTGGGCCGATACCGCATACCGGTCGAAGCAGAACGAGGCATGGCTTGCGGACAACGGCATGCGCTCATGCATTCATCGCAAGAAACCGCGGGGCCGGCCGATGCCGCGCCGGGATTCCCGGCGCGGTTCATGCAGCGCCTGGCCTGGCTCGACAGGCGAACTGCGCCCGCCTGACCGAAATCGCGCTGGTCGGAGGCAGATATTCGCTCCGCCAGTCCAGAATTCAGCACCAGACACCGCCCAACTCACCCCCATCAACGCCCCAACCCCGGCAAGCCATCCCATGTCGCCGCCAAAACGACGACAACCCACGCGGTTCTTCGAGGTGTCCAATTGCTTAGGAAAACACGCTGTTTGACTGGGGCCAAGGGTGGGATGAAGCTCGCCATCGTTGCGATGGTAAAGACCAGCGCGAGAATACCGGGGCCAATCACCAATCGCCCTCTCCGCCATGGCGATCGAGCAGGGGCAGGCTGTAGATAGGGTTGTCATCGCAGCCCCAAATAGGGTGTCACGCAGGACCTCGAGACGGCGCGCAAGAAAACTGCTCATCATTGCTCTCCTGAAATCTAATCGCACGCGGCGGTTGCCGCAGCGGTGCTCAGCGCCTATCCTCGGGACCGATCTTCCCGGGCGCGAGCCGGAGAGTGAACCGCCCCGAGAAGATCATAATAAGGAGAGGAATCATGACGCGAGGAAAAGGCCCGGGATTGAACATTGCCCTCATGGTGGCTGTGCTCGCCATCCCGATTGCCGCGCGCGCGGCCGATGCCCCGGCGGCGCAGGCGGCGCTCCAGCAAGCGGTTCAGAAAGGTGCGGATCTCTTCGCGCATGAGAGTTTCGGCGGCGCCGGCACTTGCGAGACATGCCATCTCAATGGCGGGCGCGATCCTGGCAAGCTTCCGAACGGCAAAGCGATCCCGAGCCTAGTCGGCGCGGCGGCAGGGTTCCCGCGCTACTCCCCGCGTGCGCAGGCGGTAATCACGCTTTCGCAACAGATCGGCGGCTGCATCCACAACGCCCTCAAGGGTACGCCGCCGGCCCCGGGCAGCGCCGATATGGTGGCGCTCGAAACTTATATCACCTCGCTCTCAAAAGGCGCGGTGATGGGGCCGCAATTCAAATAAGGCCACAAAATCCCGAGACCGCGCCAGGCATTCCCGCGCGCCGACGCGCGACGCTTAGGTGCTGAGAGACGCCATGATCGCGTAGAGATCGCTTTTCCCCTCAAAGCCGATACCCGGCAACGGCGGTAGGGTGACATGGCCACCCTCGACGCGGACACCGTCGGGGAAGCCGCCGAAGGGCTGGAACAGATCGGGGTAAGACTCATTGCCACCGAGTCCGAGCCCCGCTGCGATCGCGAGCGACATCTGATGGCCGCCATGCGGGATGCAGCGCGAGGGCGACCAGCCATGGCGCGCCAGCATCGCGAGCGTGCGGAGATATTCCACCAGGCCGTAGCTCAAGGCGCAATCAAACTGAAGCCAGTCGATCTCCTTGCGCATCCCGCCATAGCGGATGAGGTTTTGCGCATCCGCGGTGGAGAAAAGGTTTTCCCCGGTCGCCATCGGCTTCGGGTAATGCTGCGCGAGTTCGGCCTGCAAGGCGTAATCGAGCGGATCGCCCGGCTCCTCGTACCAGAAAAGGTCATAGGCCGAGAGCGCCCGGGCATAGGCGATCGCCGTCTTGGTATCGAAGCGGCCATTGGCGTCGACCGCGAGCTTGCAACCGGCAGGGAGGATTGCGAGCACCGCCTCAATGCGGGCGAGATCTTCGGCGAGCGGCACGCCGCCGATCTTCATTTTTACCACCGTATAACCGCGGTCGAGATAGGATCGCATCTCATCCACCAGCATGCGGTTATCCTTGCCAGGGTAATAATAGCCGCCCGCGGCGTAGACGAAGACCTTCGGGTCGGCGATCCGGCCGTTTGTCTCGGCGAGCAACGCAAAGAGCGGCTTTTCGGCGATTTTCGCGGTCGCGTCCCACACCGCCATGTCGATCGTGCCGATCGCGACCGAGCGTTCGCCATGGCCACCGGGCTTCTCGTTCTTGAACATCGTCGCCCAGATCCGGTGCGGATCGAGATTGTCGCCAGCGTCGTTCAAAAGCGCACCGCTCTCAGCTTCCATCAGCCGCGGGATGAAGCGCTCGCGCATCAGGGCGCCCTGGCTATAGCGGCCGTTGGAATTGAACCCATAGCCAACCACCGGCTTGCCATCGCGGATCACATCGGTGATGACGGCGACCAGACTCAGCGTCATCTTGCTGAAATCGATATAGGCGTTGGCGATGGGCGAGGCGATGGGAAGGGTTCGTTCGCGGATGTCAACGATGCGCATGCGTGTTCTCCAGAATATCGTCGCCGATATGGCCCGGCCGGCCCCGCCATGGCCAATGCCGATTGATCATGGCGGGTGGGAAGAAAAGTCTCGGCGGTGGTGCTGATCTGGCGCGAACACTCCCTTGAACTTCCCCGGGGCGGAAATTCCAGCCGCTGGCGCAGCCCCTGATCCGCGCCGGCCATATTGGCGCAGCCATGCCCGCCGCGAGCGCCGACTCGTCGTTGTGGTCAGGAGGATATCGGAAAATGCCTAGACTTCTATTGAATAGAGCGTGAATAGAGCGATCAGCCGATGCGGCGCATGCGAAAAGGGAGCATGAATTGCACCCAAGGGGCGCGAAAGCGATCGAGAAATAGGCTTTCGTGCATCACCCGCACCGAGGTGCCGCCGAGTTCGCCGGCGAGCATGCTGCGGGCATAAAAGGGCGTATCCTCAAGGGTTTTGAGGATACGGAGGGTGCCCGGATCGGCGCGGGCGGCACGTGCAATTCGCCAACCGGTGCGCGCAAGCGGCGTTGCTGGCGGCGCGGGGATTTCCTCTAAGCCACCTTTATCGTCGGCCTGGAGGGCGATTGTTCGCGGCATGCCGACGCGCGGGACGACGTCGTAAAAAATCGCCGCATGATGCGCGAGATGAGCGCGGCTCCAATGCCAGTGGGAAAACGCTGCCTCGAGCGGCGTGTCTCCGGCATTACTGTCGAGATAGGCACGGCCCGACCAGGAAAGCGCTGGCTTCGTCATCACGACTTCGATATCGGCGATGGGCGCGATCGGTGACCAGACATGTCGCGCTTCGTCGTCGAGCGCGACCAGACGCTCTGCGCGCGCGGTCGGATAAACGCGGACATGGCCGCGAAGGTGGCGCCGCCAGGGGGCACTCCATTCCGCGATTTCGATCGCGAGATGATCGCCACGCCAGGCGAGGCTGTTGTCGGCAAGGGTCAACCAATCGGTGCCGCGACCGAGATGCCGCTCGCCATACTCGGTGAACGCCCAGCGCTCGGTGGCGCCGCCATAAAGCGCGATATTGAACGCGGCATGGGCGAAAGGATTGGCGCGGCCGCGGCGGCGCGCGCGCGCGTAAAACGGGGAGAAGACGCTACCGAGAAACGCGATCAGCGTGAGGCCGTAACGAGCGTCGTCGCTGATGGCGTCGAGATACCACCAAACATACCCACCGGGTGCAACCGCGACGTCGAAGCGAGATCCGCAAGCAGGCTCATAGCGGCATGCCCGCCTGAGAGCGCCGCCATCGGCAGCCCCGCCCCCGGATGCACGCTGCCCCCGGCGAGATAAAGGCCCGGCAGGCTCGTCCGCGCCCCCGGCCGGCGGAACGATTCCTGCCAGCCATGGATCGCCCGGCCATAGAGCGCCCCCCCGGTCGCTGGAAATCGTGCCGCGAAGTCGGCTGGCGTGCTGATCAGCCTCTTCGCCGGGTCGCTGCGGAGGGAGAGGCCACAGCGCGCGAGGGTTGCCAATGTTACGGCTTCGCATCGCGTGATCTCCGCGTCAGTGAGGGGGCGCTGGTCGCCACAGGCAGGGGCATTGACGATGCAGAAAAGCCGCTCCCCGCCAGCCGGCGCTTGCGTAGTGCTGGCACGCCACGCGCCCCGATCATCACGATCCTGAGCGCAGAGATAAACCGAGGGGCGGCCCGGCAGCCGGCCGTGCGTGACGATATCGCTGAACTCGGCCTCATAATCGGGCGAGAAAAAAACTGAATGATGGGCGAGCGGAAATCCCTCGACATCGGCACGCATCGCCCACGTCATCGCCGAGAGTGAACGCGAGCCGCCGGCGATCGCAGAGACCGCGCGCCGGCCGGCGTCACCGAAAAGCCCGCCGGCGAGCGCCGCGACATCGCCATTGGCGATCACCGCATCGGCGGCGATCTCTTCGCCAGAGGCAAGGCGTACGCCACAGGCGCGCCCGCCGACGGCGAGAATTTCCGCAACCTCGCTCCTTGTGCGCAACCGCGCGCCGTGGGTTAGGGCGAGCGTTCGCAAGGCTTCGGCCAGGCGATACATCCCGCCTTCAACAAGCCAGACGCCGCTTTGCTCGACATGGGCGATCAGCATTAGCGTCGCCGGGGCAAGCGTTGGCGCCGCACCGCAATAAGTCGCATAGCGCGCAAAGAGCTGGCGCAGGCGCGGGTCGGGAAAATATGTCTCAAGCGCGCGCCAAAGCGGGCGGAACGGCGAAACCCGCGCCATCGCGAGAAGCCCGGAAATCCCTGCCCCCGCAAGCAGGGTTTTGAGGCGCGGAGTCCTCGCCCGTAAAAACGGCGTCTCTAATGCTTTGAAAATCGCCTGTGCATCGCGGCAAAAGCGGTGAAAGCCGCGTGCCGCGGCGGCGCCGGCGAAGACGCCGATCGCCTGTTCACTTGCCCGCGGATCGGCGAAAAGATCCAGCCTTGCCTCGGCGTTCCAGGCATGGCGGGCAAGAAGGCTCGCCGGCCGCAGGGTCAGATGGTCGGCGAGCGTGGTGCCGGCGCGTGCGAAGATGGCCTCGAACACGTCGCGCATCGTCAATACCGTTGGCCCGACATCGATCGTGGCGCCGGCGATGTCGACGTGTGCGAGCTTGCCGCCGATGACATCCGCGCGCTCGACGAGCGTGACGGCGAGCCCGTGCACCGCGAGATCGAGCGCGGCCACCAAGCCACCCATACCAGCCCCGATGATGACCACGTGCGGTGTGCGCATGACGTATTTTCCACCCTAAAAGGGCTTGACATGAGCGTCAATAAAGAACGACACTTAAAATGTCAATACAGAATGACACTTGCGGAGGAGGCAGACCATGGACGCCGTCACCCGGATCGAACGCAGTCTCACCGACGCGATCAATCTCTGCACCGCGCCAGAAACGCCACCCCGGCTTGCCGCCGCCATGAGACATGCGGTTTTTCCGCGCGGCGCCCGTGTTCGTCCGCGTCTTTGCCTCGCCGTTGCCGCGGCGTGTGGTGATTCCGATCCGACGCTGACGGATGCTGCCGCGGCGGCGATTGAACTGCTCCATTGCGCTTCTCTGGTTCATGATGATCTCCCGTGCTTCGACGATGCGGCGCTGCGGCGGGGGCGCAAATCGGTTCATCGCGCGTTCGGTGAGCCGATCGCCTTGCTCGCCGGGGATGCGATGATCGTGCTGGCCTTCGAGATCTTGGCGCGCAAAGGGGCGCCGTCACCCGCGCGCCTGCCGCCTTTGCTGCTCATCATCGCGCAAGCGGTTGGTGTGCCGGCTGGCATTGCCGCCGGCCAAGCCTGGGAGTGCGAGCCGCGCGTCGATCTCGCTTGCTATCAGCGCGCCAAGACTGGTGCCCTGTTCGCCGCGGCGACCATGGCGGGCGCGGCATCGGTCGGGCGGGATGGCGAGAGCTGGCGCGGTCTCGGCCTTGCCATTGGCGAGGCGTATCAGATCGCCGACGACATTCGCGACCTCGTTGGCAATGAAATGGAGCTCGGCAAACCCGTCGGGCAGGACGCGGCACATCATCGGCCGAATGCGGCAGCCGAGCTCGGCCTTGCCGGCGCTGTCGCGCGGCTGCGAAGCTTGACCGAGGAAGCGATCGCGATCATTCCGCCCTGTCCCGGCGCGGCCGATCTCGCAGCCATCATCCAATCGGAAGCGCGACGCCTCGTGCCGCGCGACTTGGCCCGGCAAGCTGCCTGAGTGGCGGCAATGGCCGGGCTTCCGGCAGAAGGCGAGATGATGACCGGGGGGATCGCGAAAGTGCCGCCCGCTAACCGGTCGTGGTTGGCGCGTTGGCGCGGCTTTCGCGATCGCCTGCTGGTCAACCCGGCGTTTCAGCGTGCCGCGATCGCGCTGCCCTTTACCCGGCCGATCGCGCGCCGGCGGACGCGGGCGCTGTTCGATCTCTGTGCCGGCTTCGTCTATTCGCAGATTCTGCACGCGAACGTGACGCTAGGGCTTTGCCCGCTGCTCGCCGAGGGACCGGCATCGCTCGCCGAACTTGCCCGGCGCTTGTCGCTGCCGCTGGCCAGTGTCGCGCGTCTTCTCGACGCTTCGGTTGCCCTCGGCTTGGCCGAGCGGCGTGGCGGGCGGTTTGGCCTCGGGCCGCTGGGCGCGGCGCTGATCGCCAATCCTGGTGTCGCTGCTATGGTCGAACACCACCGCGCGCTCTATGCCGATCTCGCCGACCCGGTAGCGCTGCTGGCCGCGCGGCCAAAAGACACAGCACTTGCGCGCTACTGGCCCTATGCCGGCATGGCACCGGATGCGCGTGCGCTCGGGATCGAGCAGGTCGAAGCGTATTCAGCGGTGATGGCTGCCTCGCAGCCGATGATTGCCGAGGAGGTTCTGGCCGCCTATCGGTTTTCCCGTCATCGTTGCCTTCTTGATGTCGGTGGCGGAAGCGGCGCGTTTTTGCTCGCCGCGGCAAGACGCGTGCCCACGCTTCGCCTCATGCTCTATGATCTCCCCGCGGTTGCGACGATGGCCCGCGCAAAGCTTGCCGCGGCCGGGCTCGGCCAAAAGGTCTTGATTTCGGGTGGGGATTTTTTCGCCGATCCTCTGCCGCAAGGCGCCGACGTCATCACCCTGATCCGCGTTTTACATGACCATGACGATCGGGCGGTGTTCAAAATCCTGCGCGCAACACGAGCAGCGTTGCCCGCCGGCGGCCGCGTCGTGATTGCCGAGCCGATGGTAGGAACAGCCGGCGGCGATCGTGTGAGCGACGCCTATTTCGGATTTTACCTGCTGGCGATGGGCCAGGGCCGACCGCGTAGCCCGGCGGCCTACACCGAATTGCTGGCGGCCGCGGGCTTTCATGCGGCCAAGCTTTTACGCACGCGCCTCGACATGCTGGCACGGGTGATCGTGGCTTCGGTGTAAATAACACTTGACATTTATAGTCGTCGTCTTAGGCTGACAGCGATAAGAAGCCCCGGCGCGGGCGACGGAGGAAAGCAGCGATGCCGACAGGGTTGGATACTTTGGCCGTGGTCTTGGAAGAGCCGAAGCGTCTCCATCTCTCGCGCCTCGATCTTACCGCGCCGCGTGCCGATGATGCCGTTGTCGAAGTCGCGTGGAGTGGCATCAGCACTGGCACCGAGCGTCTTTTGTGGCTTGGGCGGATGCCGCCATTTCCTGGTCTCGGCTATCCCCTGGTGCCGGGCTATGAGTCGGTCGGGCGTGTGGTCGAGGCCGGCAATAGCGGGACGGTGCGGGTTGACGATTGGGTTTTCGTCCCGGGCGCCAATTGCTTCGGCGCGGTGCGCGGCCTCTTCGGTGGCGCCGCGGCGCGGCTCGTGGTGCCGGATACGAAATTGGTTCCGCTCGATCCTTCCCTCGGCGAGAGGGGGACGCTGCTCGCTCTCGCCGCGACGGCGTATCACGCGATTTTGGCGCCCGGGGCGACTCCGCCCGATCTCATCATAGGCCATGGTGTTCTCGGGCGCCTGCTTGCGCGTCTGACAGTGCTTGCCGGCAAAAAACCGCCTGTGGTGTGGGAAAAAGATCTCGCCCGCCGCGCCGGCAGCGACGCCTACCCGGTGCTCGCGCCGGAAGAAGACCCGGAACGCGGCTATGCGGTGATTTGCGATGCGAGTGGCGATGCGGGCGTGCTCGACACGCTGATCGCCCGACTTGCGCGCGGTGGCGAGATCATTCTCGCGGGGTTCTACGCGGCCCCTCTCACATTCGCCTTTCCGCCAGCATTTTTGCGCGAGGCGCGCCTCCGCGTCGCTGCCGAGTGGCAGCCCGCCGATCTCGCAGCAGTCAAATTGCTCGTCGAATCCGGCGAGCTTTCCCTCGATGGCCTGATTACCCACCGGAGCGGGGCAGCCGAGGCCGACCAGGCCTATCGCACCGCGTTCGAAGATCCCCTCTGCCTCAAAATGGTTCTCGATTGGAGATTGGTTTCATGAATGCCATTATCGACGTCGCTGGCCAACCGGAAGGCAAAAGCCAAACGCAGATCATCGCTATCTACGGCAAGGGAGGCATCGGCAAAAGCTTCACGCTCGCCAATCTCAGCTACATGATGGCCCAGCAAGGCAAGCGTATTTTACTCATCGGATGCGACCCCAAGAGCGACACTACCTCGCTCTTGTTTGGCGGGCGTAGCTGCCCGACCATCATCGAGACCTCATCGAAAAAGAAGCTCGCCGGCGAAGTGGTCAGCATCGGCGATGTGTGCTTCATGCGCGATGGCGTGTTCGCCATGGAGCTTGGCGGCCCCGAAGTGGGACGCGGCTGTGGCGGGCGAGGCATTATCCACGGCTTTGAACTGCTCGAAAAGCTCGGCTTTCACCAATGGGCTTTTGACTACGTGCTGCTGGATTTTCTCGGCGACGTCGTCTGCGGCGGATTCGGGCTGCCGATCGCGCGCGACATGTGCCAGAAGGTAATCGTTGTCGGCTCGAATGACCTGCAATCGCTGTACGTCGCCAACAATGTTTGTTCAGCGGTGGATTATTTCCGCAAGCTTGGGGGCAATGTCGGCGTCGCGGGCCTTGTGATTAACAAGGATGACGGTACCGGCGAGGCAGAAGCGTTCGCCGCCGCCGTTGGTATCCCGGTTTTGGCGGCGATCCCGGCTGACGAGGACATCCGCCGCAAAAGCGCAAATTACGAGATCGTCGGCCGCCCGGGGGGACGCTGGGCACCGCTTTTCGAGGCGCTTGGCGAACAGGTGGCCTCTGCGCCGCCTCTCCGCCCAAACCCTTTGACACACGAAACTTTGCTCGGCCTCTTCAAAGGCGAAACGGTTGGGCGCGGCGTGACGCTGACGCCAGCAACAGAATCCGACATGTGCGGCAGCGCCGTCCTCACCCGGCCATCGCTAGAGGTTCATTACGAGGGGGCATGAGCGCGATGGCGATGACCGAGGGCCCCAGGACGACGCCGGAAATTGGCGGCTGCCACGGCGGGCGCGAAACCATGCTGGCCGCGGCAGCAGAGGCGGGGAAGGGTGAGGGCATTGCCCGCCTCCTCGCCGATTACCCGCGCGGGCCGCATGATCAGCCGCAATCCATGTGTCCGGCGTTCGGCTCTCTCCGTATCGGTCTGCGCATGCGCCGTGTCGCGACCATTCTCTCCGGCTCTGCCTGCTGCGTCTACGGGCTAACCTTCACCTCGCATTTCTACGGCGCACGGCGCAGTGTCGGCTACGTTCCATTCAACTCAGAGACCTTGGTCACTGGCCAGCTTTTCGAGGATATCCGCAAAGCGGTATTCGAGACAGCGAAGGCCTCTGATTATGATGCGGTTGTGGTCATCAATCTTTGTGTCCCCACGGCCTCTGGTGTGCCGCTCGATCTCCTGCCAAAGGAAATCGACGGCGTGCGCGTCATCGGCATCGACGTGCCGGGTTTCGGCGTCCCGACCCATGCCGAGGCCAAGGATGTGCTGACCAGCGCGATGGTTCGCTATGCGCGCCTCGAGGCGGAGGCGGGGCCGGTTGCACGGCCGCGTGGCCCACGGAGCGAGAAGCCAACGCTTACCCTGATCGGTGAAATGTTCCCCGCTGATCCCGTGGGTATTGGCAATCTCGTGGCGCCCCTGGGCCTCGCGATCGCACCACATTTGCCGGCGCGCGAATGGCGCGATCTCTACGGGGCGCTCGACTGTGTTGCGGCCTGTGCCCTGCACCCGTTTTATGTCGCAACCACGCGCGAGTTGGCGCTTGCCGGACGCAAGGTGATCGGCTCCGGCCCAGTGGGCCTCGAGGGCACCGCCAACTGGCTCGATGCCGTCGCCGCTGCGGCCAACATCGCGCACGGCGTGTGCGATGAAGCCAAAGCGGAGATATTGGCGCCTATAACGGCCGCACGCGCACGCCATCGGCTTGCCGCGCGCCTCACGATCTCGGGCTATGAGGGCTCAGAATTGTTGGTCGCGCGTCTGCTCGCGGAAGCCGGCGCGGAAATTCCCTATGTCGGCACGGCCTGCCCGCGTACCGCATGGAGCGCGGAGGACGAGGCGTGGCTGACCGCGCATGGCACCCATGTGCAATACCGCGCCTCTCTCGAACAGGACCTAGCGGCACTTCGCGACGTGCGGCCAGATCTCGCTCTGGGGACGACGCCGCTTGTCCAGAGGGCCAAAGAGTCGGGGATTCCCGCGGTCTACTTCACCAATATCATTTCCTCGCGGCCGCTGTTCGGGGCTGCCGGTCTCGCGTCGATCGTCAGCACGATCGACGCGCAAATGCAGGGACGCGAGCGTTTCTCTCGGATGGTGTCGTTCTTTCAGGGGGTCGGTGCAGGTAACGCTGCGGGCTATGGCTGGCAAGGCGTCCCCCAAGAGCCCAGTGGCTTTCGCGATCGTTGGCGCCGGTCGCACGCGCAACGGGCTAAGGCCGAAGAAGCGGTAGGAACCTAAGCCAATGCTCGTGATCGATCATGACCGTGCGGGAGGATATTGGGGCGCCGTTTATGCCTTTACCGCTATTCGTGGCTTGCGTGTGGTGATCGATGGGCCTGTCGGCTGCGAAAATCTGCCAGTGACGGCAGTCTTGCATTACACCGACGCGCTGCCGCCTACGGAGCTTGCAATCGCCGTGACCGGTCTCTCCGAAGAGCATCTCTCGTTGAGCGGAACAGAAGAGGCGATGCGGCGGGCGAGTGGAACCCAGGATCAGGAGCTACCCGCCGTGGTGGTGACCGGTAGCATCGCCGAGATGATTGGCGGTGGCGTCACGCCTGAGGGATCTAACCTGATGCGCTTCATCCCGCGCACCATAGATGAAGACCAATGGCAAAGTGCTGACCGCGCACTCAATTGGCTGTGGTCGGAATTTGGGGCTAAGCGCATCAAGCACCGCGCACGCAAGCCACGTGCACAAGGTGCGAAACCACGTGTCAACATCATTGGTCCAGCTTATGGCATGTTCAATATGCCATCCGATCTTGCAGAGATTCGGAGAATAGTCGAGGGGATAGGCTGCGAGATCAATCTGACATTTCCGCTCGGCGCACATATCGACGATGTGCCGCGCTTGAGTGATGCGGACGTGAATATCTGTCTCTACCGGGAATATGGAAGGAAACTCGCTGAAGAGCTTGGGGTGCCATATCTCCAAGCACCAATCGGCGTGTTTGCGACGACGAATTTTCTTCGCACTTTGGGAGAATTGACGGGCCTGGATCCAGAGCCATTCATTGAGGCGGAAAAGCACACGACTCTAAAAATGGTGTGGGATTTGTGGCGCAGCGTGACGCAGGATTTCTTCGCGCAGGCGAATTTTGCGGTCATCGCCAACGATACCTACGCATTTGGTATTCGGCAACTTCTCGAGGCGGAATTGGGAATTCCCTGCGCGTTTTCTTACGCGCGAAAGCCTGGCCTGAAGCCGGATAACGCCTTGGTTAGAGAGTCGCTCCGGACATGCAAGCCACTCGTGACCTTTGGGTCTTATAACGAGCGCATGTATCTCGCGGAACTCGAGAGCCGATCGATGTATATTCCAGCCTCGTTCCCAGGCGCTCTCATTCGTCGCGCAACCGGGACGCCCTTCATGGGCTACGCTGGCGCCGCCTATCTCGTCCAGGAATTTTGCAACGCGCTCTTTGATGCCTTGTTTCATATCCTGCCGCTTGGCACGACACTCGACCGTGTTGAACCGACACCAGCGCGAGCAATGGGTGACGTACTTTCGTGGGAGCCATCCGCTGTTAGCGCGCTCGAGTCTTATGTTGAAGCGCAGCCATTTCTTCTTCGTATTTCGGCGGCTAAACGCGCACGCGATTATATCGAGAAAACGGCCCGCGGGCGAGGAAGGTCGAGGATCGACAGGGAGCATGCGTCGGCCGCGCTCGATGAAATCAATTTAGGAGTGTCGGCATGAGCGCGCGACACTCAGAGATCGTCTTCCGCTTTTCCATCGCGAAGGCGTTGATCGTTGCTTTCGGGACGGGAAGCCGAAGTGATCGCCTGGAAAGTCCGGGCGATGACGCCACCATGGCGAGTCGCGCCATGGCGCCTTACCGCGCGGGCTTTGCGCGGCGTGAGCCCCCAGGGCCGTAGACCGGAGAAGAAAGGAAATGTCAGGTTCATCATCGAAAGGAGAGTCGCTGTCAGGTTTAACTGACGCGGAAGCCCGTGAGTTTCATGCGATCTTCATGCAGAGCTTCATTGGCTTCACGATCGTTGCCATCATCGCCCATGTCCTCGCGTGGATCTGGCGTCCATGGCTGCCGGGCGTGCATGGCTACCAGACGTCGCTTTTGGATAGCGCGCATGGTTTGGCAACGCACGCGCTATCGCTGCTGACGTGAGGGAGGAGATCACATGTATAAAATATGGCTGATCTTCGACCCGCGCCGGGCGCTGGTCGCGTTGGGTATCTTTCTCTTTGCACTGGCTTTGCTGATTCATTTCATTTTGCTCAGCACGGACCGGTTCAATTGGCTGGATGGTCCACACGCGACGATGGCCGCGTCGCAAAATTCGGCGATGCCGTCGCCGCAAGGGCAAGGGAAATAGTCCCTCGCTTTTCGGCAGGATGGGCGGGAATACGGAACTGACAGACCTATTCTCGTCCGTCTCCTGAACGAGAATCTGAGGGGGTGGAAACTTCACGGGTATCTGGCGGGAGGTTTGGGTCGTGTCTATGCTCAGCTTTGAAATGAAATACCGCGTGCGAGGCGGGACGCTGATCGGGGGCGACCTGTTCGATTTTTGGGTGGGACCATTTTATGTGGGGTTTTTTGGCGTAACAACGGCATTTTTTGCGAGCCTCGGGACTGCCCTCATCGTGTGGGGCGCTGCCATTCAGGGCACGGCCAATCCCTGGCGTATCAGCATTGCACCGCCAGATATCAGCTATGGCTTGGCGTTAGCGCCACTCAAGAGCGGCGGGCTCTGGCAATTGATTACGATCTGCGCCGTCGGCGCGTTCGTATCCTGGGCGCTACGACAGGCGGAAATCGCACGAAAACTCGGGATGGGGCTGCATGTTCCTATCGCGTTTAGCTTCGCGATCTTTGCTTATGTAAGCTTAGTTGTCATCCGGCCTCTGTTGCTAGGCGCATGGGGTCATGGATTTCCGTACGGAATTATAAGCCATTTGGATTGGGTTTCGAACACTGGGTATCAGTATCTGCATTTTCATTATAATCCGGCGCATATGATCGCGATTACATTCTTTTTTACCAATGTGCTTGCGCTCGCGTTGCATAGTTCCCTGGTTTTGTCAGCTCTTAATCCGGGGCGGGGGGAGACGGTAAAAACTGCCGAGCATGAAAATACGTTCTATCGTGATTTCATTGGGTACTCCATTGGCACCCTCGGCATTCATCGGCTTGGCATGTTTCTCGCGGTATCGGCGAGTTTCTGGAGCGCGATTTGTATCATTATCAGCGGCCCGTTTTGGACCAGGGGATGGCCGGAGTGGTGGTCGTGGTGGCTTAATCTGCCGTTCTGGAGCGGCCAGTAGGCGGGGAGGAAAGATAGCGAAAATGGGCGAATATCAAAATATTTTCAATCGTATCGAGATTCAGGCGCCGGCTTATCCGGGCGTGCCGCCGCGCGAGGCTGGCGTGTGGCCGCGGCAGGGGCAAGGGCGGTTCAGCCGTCTTCTTGGGCGCATCGGTGATGCGCAGCTCGGCCCGATCAGCCTTGGCTGGACGGGCGTTGCCTCACTGATCTCAGGTTTCATAGCGATCGAAGTGATCGGGTTGAACATGTGGGCTTCAGTGAATTGGAATCCGATCCAGTTCGTGCGGAAACTTCCCTGGCTTGCGCTCGAGCCGCCGCCGCCGGCGATGGGTCTGCGGCTTTTTCCGCCGTTGAGCCAAGGGGGATGGTGGTTAATCGCGGGCTTTTTTCTGACCCTGGCGATCTTGTTGTGGTGGGTCAGAACCTATCGCCTGGCACGTAACCTTGGTTTGGGAACGCACACGGCGTGGGCGTTTGCGGCTGCAATTTGGCTCTATTTGGTATTGGGTTTCATACGTCCCATTTTGATGGGAAGCTGGGGCGAGGCGGTACCGTTCGGGATCTTCCCACATCTGGACTGGACAGCAGCATTCTCATTGCGATATGGGAATTTGTTCTATAACCCGTTTCATATGCTGTCTATTGTATTTCTCTACGGTTCTGCCGTTCTGTTTGCCATGCACGGGGCAACGGTGTTGGCGACGAGCCGGTTTGGCGCCGAACAGGAGGTCGAGCAGGCACTCGATCGCGGCACGGCTTTTGAGCGCGGGGCGCTGTTTTGGCGTTGGACGATGGGCTTCAATGCGACAGCGGAATCGATACATCGCTGGGCGTGGTGGTTTGCGGTTCTCTGCCCACTCTGCGGGGGTATCGGCATTCTGCTGACTGGCACCGTCGTTGATAACTGGTTTCTCTGGGCCGTAAAGCATGGCGTGGCGCCATCGTACCCGCAGGTGTGGCCGGCAGTTCATGATCCGGCTTTAATGGGAGGACATGCGTCATGAGGATCGGGCTGCCACTCACGATCGCGATTGCGGTTGCGATCTTTATCGGCATGCTGGCGACCTTTGAGCGCCCGCCGGTGAGGTTCATCCAAAATGGCTATCGGGGAACGGGTATGGATTTGGTGTATAATCCGCGTACCGTGGCTACCGAGCTTGCAGCGAGCCATATCCCGCCAACGCTGCCACAAGCCGGCGGGGAAGGGCCGAAAGCCGGGGCGGTTTACAAAAATGTACAGGTTCTCGGGGATGTGAGTGTTGGTGAGTTCACGCGGCTGATGGCGGCGATGACCGTTTGGGTGGCTCCCAAGCAAGGCTGTGGCTATTGCCATGAGGCGGGAAATTTCGCGTCAGATAAGCTTTATACGAAAATCGTCGCGCGCCGCATGGTGCAAATGGTCAAGCATATTAACGGCGCGTGGTACGACCATGTGGGGGCAGTGGGGGTGACGTGCTATACGTGCCATCGTGGTCAGCCGGTTCCCGCCGCGATCTGGTTCGAGCCGAACCCTCCGCACGCATTGGGCTCCGTCGAGAGTGACACGGGGAAGAATTTGCCCGCGCCGGTCGCTGGCGGCTCCTCGTTGCCGTTTGATCCGATCACGGCGTTCCTGGTATCGGACGACCAGATTCGCGTCCAGTCGACAACAGCGTTGCCAGAGGGCGATCGGTCTTCCATCAAACAGACGGAGTGGACGTATGCCCTGATGATGCATTTTTCGCAGGCGCTCGGTGTGAATTGTGTTTTCTGCCACAACTCGCGGGCGTTCGAGCAATGGAGCGAGAGCACGCCACAACGCGTCACGGCGTGGTATGGAATTCGGATGGTGCGCAATCTAAACAGCGACTATCTCTTGCCTCTGGCGAATACGCTGCCCGCCTATCGACATGGGCCGAAGGGGGATGGGCCGAAGATTCTGTGCGCGACCTGTCATCAGGGCGTATATAAGCCGCTTTTTGGGGCTCAAATGGCCAAGTCGTTTCCAGAACTTCTCGGAAATGCGGGTGGCGCGCAGTGATCGCGGCGTGGCGTACTGATGAAATGCGAGCCGTCGGCCGGCGGAAAAAAGGGGGGCGTTTTGCCCGTTGTCGAGGCGGCGTGATGGATCTCCGGCCAATCTGCGCTGGTTTTGGAGGGCTTGGCGATGTTTCGGCGCTGGAGTTGGCTGATATTGTGACTGGTCGGGCGACCGCCCCTGAACTCAGACCAGCAACCTGGGCAGTCTGGCCAGAGCGTAGCTGAGGATGACCTGATCCGGCATTGATCGTGGCAGATGCAGACGAACTGATTTCTTCAATATCTTGATGCGGACGGCGAGTTTGATCAGGCGCAGGCGCAAGGTATCGAACTGGATGCCGCGCCAGCGTGAACGACGTGGCATCAGGGAGCGAAAACTCCACGTGAGCCAGTAGGCGCCGATATGCAGGAACAGGCGCATCTGATTGGCGCTGGCCGCGCGCGCAGTAGATGTCTTGGTACACGGTGCGTGGCGATCCGGCTTTCAGGTTGGTGACGATGAATCGAGTATCCACGCCCAGTGGTCCGGCCTCGACGCGCGCGATGATTCGCTCGACGCGATCCCCGCTTGCCGCGCCATCGTTGAACTCCTTGAACCGCCGGACTTTCTTGCCCGGCGTCTGTTCTGCCCGGGCCGTGGTGCTGGCTTCCAGAGCGATGACGTGTTTGCGTAGCGTCGATGTCGTCGCAACACCGAAGATGTAGCGCAGGTCGCGCGCGCGACAGAAGCGCAGCACTTCCGGCGTGCAGTAGTGGGAATCGCCGCGCAGCATGATCGCGGTGCGCGGCCAGTGGCTGCGAATGGCATCGATCAGGCGGCGTAGCGATTTGACGATCTGGGTCCCTTTCGGTCGGCAGGCGGGGCGGAGCACGGCGGCCACCATGCGGTCGTCGCCGTCGAACACCACGATCGGTTGGTATCGGTACTCATCGTGGTGCGCGTTGAACAAGCAGAGTTGCTGTGCGCCGTGGACGGCATCGAAGGTATCGTCGATGTCGAGCACGATCCGGTTGGGCACGCTGCAGACACTCGAGCAATAATGCTCGACCATCGCCAGCCCCATGCGCAGCAGCGCGCGGGGGCCGGGCAGGTTCTCTGCGCGCGAGATCGTCGCCTGCGAGCACAGATCCCCCGCCTCGGGCAGGTGCTCCATCGCGAGCTTGAACATCGGATCGCGGCGCAACCTGTCCGCATCGTTGCCGTCCTCGTAGCCGGCCGCGATCATCAGCATGCGAAACCGGATGATCTCGTCGAGCCCATGGACCACACGGCCGGGTGCACGCGGATCATCGATGCATGCGGCCAAACGACTTGCGATGCCAAGCCGCATCGGCCAGGGCGCCGAGCCGCGCCACGCCGGCGGCAAACGCGACCAAAGCGAGCGCAGAAGGCGCTGAAAACCCAAACCACGCGGCGATGCCGCCGGCCAATCTGGCACGTAGGATGCCAAGGCTGACCGCGACCTGGCTACTCGCTGGGTCGGGAAGAAACTGGCAAAGAGCGACCAGATCCGCATAATGCGCCTCATCGAGCCATTGTCGGCGCGCGACGAACTCGGTGCGGAAATAGCCGAGATGGGCGATTGGCCCGCCGAAACTTGTGCATCCGAGGCGAAGAAAAATGCGCAGCACCTCGCCGAGCCGGTTCGGCGGGCCCGCCGCACGGGAGCCAAGAGAGGTCGGCTCTGATGTCATGCTTCGCTCCCTCACCGCTGCCGCCCAATGATGGCGCAAGCCGAGATGAGCTTACAAACGCGGGATTTCGCGACGCCGCCGGCGAGCCGAGAGTTTATACTGGTCGCCGATTTCGCTGACCAGGATCACTGGTCATGCGGACGCGCCTCCTGCGCGCGCTCATTCTCGCGCAAGCGGCGCAGCCCGCGTCGGGTGCGGACAAGCTCGACGATGGCAAAGGCGAGAACCAGGCCGTCGATCACCAGCCACTCCCAGCGGAACATCACGCAACCCCGTCGCGCACCATCGAGGCAGCGCGAGATTGTTCGCGCTCAGCGAGCCGGGCGAACAATTCAGCCACCCAAACCACCTGCTCACCAAGCGGCCTCTGCGATGCCTCTGGCATCGACGAGCCGATCGTCGTTGCCGTGACGGCATCGATCAGGAAGCGTGTCGCGGGCAGGAATCGTGCCGCGCGCAGCGGATCGGCGGCATCGATCGTGGCCGGCCGGGCGGCGAGGCCGCGGCAAAGCACCCAGAGCTTGCGCCGCCGCGACACCACCGCGCGCGCGCCGAGCCCAGCTGCGCCGCGCCGCGTGACTTCATGGCCGATTTCGGCATAAAGCAGGCGCGCGGCCCGAATGCCGGGCCGGCAAAGGCGGGGCAGAAGGGCGATTCCGCTATCGGCTCGGCGATAAAGCCCCTCGGCGACGGCAAGAAGCCGTCCCACGACCCCGGCGAGCGCCCCGGCAGTGTCGCGATCGGCCAGCCAAAGCTCGGGTGGCCGCGCGAGCTCGATATTCGCCTCACGAAGCCACTGCTGCGGCAGGTAGACGCGCCCGGCACGCGCATCCTCGGCGATATCGCGGGCGATGTTGGAGAACTGCATCGCAACCCCGAGGTCGGCGGCGCGGGCCAGCGCCATGGGCGTGCGCGCCCCCATCACCAAGGCCATCATCATCCCGACCGAGCCGGCAACGCGCATGGCATAGGCGGTCAGCGCGGCGAGCGTCTCGTAGCGCCTTCCCTCAGCGTCCCAGGCGAGACCCTCGAGCAGCGCCTCGGGCAAGGCGGGCGGAATGGCAAAATGCGTCAGCGTCGCCGCCAAGGCGCGATCGGCCGGGGCCGGAAATGGCCGCCCGGCATAGGCGCGATCGAGTCGGGCGCGAAGCTGCGCCAGCGCGAGCGCCTGCCCGCCGCCCTGATCGATCGCATCATCGGCGAGGCGGCAGAAAGCATAGAGCGCGATCGCGGGATCACGCACCCGCGCCGGCAAAAGCCGTGCCGCCGCGGCGAAGCTCAATGATCCGGTGCGAAGCGAGGCGCGACATGCGGCAAGATCGGGCGCGGCGATCGCCACGCTCTGCGCCTGCTCAGCGCGGCGCGGTGACATGCGGTACCACCCGGTCGAGAACCCGCGCCGAGGACAGCACGCCCGGCACACCGGCGCCAGGGTGGGTTCCCGCGCCTACCAGATAAAGCCCCTCGATCTCACTACTTTTATTATGTGGCCGGAACCAGGCGCTCTGCGTCAAAACCGGCTCGAGGCCGAACGCCGCGCCGCGAAAGGCGAGGAATTGCGCGGCGAAATCAGCGGGGGTCGTAACCCGTGAGGTAACCACGTGCTGCTCCAGGTTTGGCAAGAGCGTTGCCGAGAGATGTGCGGCGATGGCGCGGCGATAGGGTTCGGCCGTTTGCGCCCAGTCGATGTCGGCCGCGAGATTGGGGACCGGGGCGAGGACATAGAACGCATCGCATCCCGGCGGCGCGACGCTCGGGTCGGTCGCGCTCGGGCGATGGAGATAAAGGCTCATATCGCGCGCCAGAATCTTGCGGCGGAAAATATCGTCGAGCAGCGCGCGATAGCGTGGCCCGAGCAGGATGGTGTGATGGCCAATCTCGGGATAGTGCCGATCAGTACCGAAATACCAAATAAAGAGCCCCATCGAGTGGCGCGCCCGCTCGATACGCCGCGCCCGCCATTGTCGATGGCTGTCTTCGGGCAACAGATGGCGATAGGTCCAGGCCGAGCAGGCGTTGGAGACGACGATATCGGCGCCGATCTCCTCGCCAGAACGAAGGCAAACCCCGCGCACCCGCTGCCCGCCGCCCGCGCGATCGACCAAAATGGCGGAGACATCAGCGTTACAGCGCAACGCATGGCCCTCTCGCGCGATCAATCCCGCGAGGCCGGCAATCAGCCGCCCGGTGCCACCCATCGCGTAATGCACCCCCCAGCGGCGCTCAAGGGATGCGATCAGGCAATAGACAGCGCTCGCGGTAAAGGGATTGCCGCCGATCAGCAGCGGATGATAGCTGAACACGGTGCGAAGGCGTGGGTCGCGAATATCGCGTGCGACGGCGCCATAGACGCTCCGCAAGCCGCCGAGGCGCAGGAGATCAGGGGCCACGCGCGCCATCATGCGCCAATCATCGAACGGCTGATCGCCGAGCCGCTCGAAACCGATGCGGCAAACCTGCGCGCTATAGGCCATGAAACGCTCGTAGCCAGCGACATCTTCTGGCGAAAAGCGGGCGACCTCGGCGCGCATCGCGTCGGCATCGCCGGAATAGGTAAAGACCGCGCCGTCGGCAAAGCGGATGCGATAAAACGGCGCCATCGGCCGCAATTCGACATCCTCCTCGCGGCGCCGGCCACATAGCGCCCAAAGCTCATCGAGAAGATGGGGCGCGGTGATGATCGTTGGCCCGGCATCGAATGTAAATCCATCTTGACGATGGACGAGGGCACGGCCGCCGAGCACGCCAAGGCGCTCCAATACCGTGACACGATAGCCGCGAGCGCCCAATCTAATCGCTGCCGCCAACCCGCCAAAACCGCTACCGATAACGACCGCATGCGGCCGCGCGGCGTACGAGAGGGCGCTGGGAGGGGAGGGTGCAACTGTCAGATTTACGTTCACACAAAGAGTGTACAGAAAAACTTACATACTGTCACCCATCTTTGCGGTGCGCGCGTCAGTTTTCTCGCTCGGAAAATTCCGTCTCGTGGCGGATCAGATGCGCCAGCGTCTCGGCCGCGCGCTGTACGGAAAGACGCAGATTGGCAAGGAGTTCCGGAATTTTCGCCGTCTCGACGGCATCGGTGATTTCCCAGGCGGCGAGCTGCGCGTTCTCGATCATGCTGGAAAAAAGGCTGCGAAAAAGCAGATCAGCCGGCCCCTCGAGGCTGCCGAGACCCAGGCGATGGCCTTGGATGAGGCTCTCTTGAAACAAGCCACGCGCCGCCTCGGCGGCCTTCTGGGTCGAAAGATCGGTAAACAGTAAGACGAAACCGAGCACCCGCGACGGCGCGGCAAAGACCGGGTCGGCCCGCAAGAGCAAACTGCTCGCGGCACTCCCCTCGATTTCCAGGCGGATCTCGCTTCGCCAGCCGCGATGATGTTTGAGGAGATCAAGAAGGCGCCGGCGCAGATCGGTCGCATCGGCGACATAAAGCAAAAGATCCTCGACCCGCTGCAAGCGCGGATGGACATCGCCGAGCAGCCGCTCGAGCGCCTGATTGGACGCGAGCACCGTGCCCTCGGGGCTGGCGATCATCACCGGCTGATCGGAAAGCTGGATCTGCCGGCGCACGGTCTCGAGCTGGTCCTGGACGATCAGCATCCGCAGCGAGCGGAACTGCAGCACGACATCGGTGACCGTCTCGCCGATCAGGCGGGCGGCGGCGAGATCGGCTTGCGTCCACGGCGCCGAGGTGCCTTCGACCATCTGGTGCCATTGCGCGAATGAGCGGCGGGGGGAGAGATCGGTGGGGTCATTGCCGATTTCGAACGGCTTGAACGGGTTGCCGCCCCAGGTCACGGTGCGAATGCGCTCGGGGCGGAACCAGAGGAGATATTCGCCGGGCGCGTTCGAAATCGGAACCGCGATGACGCCGCTCGCAACCGGGGTCAGCGGCGCGAAGGCAGCCGCCTCGCCGCTGAGCGAGGGGGTGGCAAAGACCGGCGCGCGCGGCTTTTGGTCGAGCCATGCGCCGATGTCGCGGATTTGCTGGGTTCCGGGAACGTCGCCCTCGGTCATCACCGTGCCCTCGAACAGCAAGGCCGCGCCAGACGCGCCAAGCGGTTGCAGCAGCGATTGCGAGCCGTCGAACAGGGCGATCCGCCAATCCCCCTTACGCGAGACGGTCTCCACCATGCGCTGTTCGAGCCGACGCACCCAAAGCTCGGCCTGAGCCTGCAGAAAACTCTCGAGGGCGAGGATGCGCGTCGCCACCGCCTCGGCCAAAAGCTCGCAGAGGGCGCGGGTTTCGAAATGCACGAAACGCGGCTGATAATGATGGCAGGCAACGAGCCCCCATAATTTGCCACCCACCATGAGCGAGACGACCAAGGTCGCGACCACCCCCATGTTGCGCAAATACTGGATATGAATGGGCGACATGCTGCGCAGGAAGCAGAGCGACATGTCGAGCTCCTTCCCGCTGAGCGGTGATATGCGCGGTGCGACCGGCGCGGAGACGGCGGCGACATCGACGAGAACCCGCACCCGGTTGCGCTCATAGAGTTTGCGGGCGAGGGTAGGGATGTCGGAGGCGGGATACCAATTGCCGAGATAGGCCTCGAGATGGGGCTCGCGCTCTTCGGCAAACACCTCGCCATGGCCGTCATCATCGAAGCGGTACACCATCACCCGGTCATAGCCGGCGACATCCTTGAACAAGCGCGCCGTCTCATCGCAAAGACTGCGAAGCGATGGCGCGGCGAGGATGGTTTGTAGGGCGGGCTCGAGAATCGCGCCGACGTCGCGGCGCGGGCCAACATGCTCGAGCTCGAGGATCACACCCCCCTCCGGCGGGCGATGGACCAGGCAATCGAGGGGGCCTTTCCGGCCGATACAGCGCAATGCAACCGGAATAACGTCGAGCGGCTGCGTGAGCGCACGCGCGAGACAAGGGACCAAGCCGGGCTCTACCAGCGCCAGCTTCCGCCCGACGGGCGAGGCCCGAAGGCCGAGAAAATCCGCGGCATTGGCGCTCGCCTGAACCACGATCCAATCCGGCTCGCGCAACACCAAAAGGGCGCCATGCGGCTGGATAGCGGCGGCATATTGGATCCGCTCGCGGTCACAATTCGTGAGATCCGCTTCGCCAAACGCCGGGGCATGAGCCTGCGACGACATCATACCCACACTGTTCCGCTGAAATTACCCTCCGGTCAAATGCCGCCCCGCAAACCGCCCCAGCGCGACGCTTGCGCGCATGGCACGCTCGGGCGCGCTCATTCCCGACCCGCAGTGTCGCCCGCCAAGCCGTAGCGCTCAATTTTATTATAGAGACTCTGCCGGCTCAACCCGAGCCGCTCGGCCGCGAGCGTGCGATTGCCGCGGGCCTGCGCGAGCGCGGCCTCGATGTAATAGCGCTCTATCGCCTGGGTTGCGTTGCGAATCAGATCGCGAAGCGGCGGCGCCTCATCCGCGTCCCCGGGGGGTAAAAGCGCGTGCTGCGGCGCCCACCCCGCGGCGGGCGCAGAGCGGCGCAGATCGCGCACCAGGGCACCGAAATAAATCGGTTTATTGTCGGTGTCACCCGCGGCGGTGATCTCCACCGCCAAGCGCGCGCCGTGTTCGTTTCGCAAGATGGCGTTGAAGCGGGATTCGGCTCCTTGGTGCTCGATGGCCGCGATCATGGCCACGGTGTCGCCCTCCTGTGCGATCAGCCAGCGGCCGATCATCTCCCCGATCACCGCCTCCTCGCCGGTCATCTCCACGAGATCGAGAAAGGCCCGGTTGGCGCGATGCACGACGCCGCGCCGATCGAAAACCACGAAACCGTCGCCCAGCCGCTCGATGATACGGTCGGCCGATGGCGGTGGCTGCCGGCCGGCCTGGCCACGCATCACCCCAAGCTCCGCGAGGTGTAGGAGGAACAGCATGGCGCCAGGCTCGCTTGGCATATGTGATGCGCGGATCACGCAGGGTTTGCGCGCGGCACCAAGATGCAGCAAAAGCCCGGGCGTTTTTCCCTGCTCCTTGACGCGCGCGAGCATGGCGCGGAAACGCTCACGCCCGGCCGGCGCGAGATGGGCAAGAAAATCATCGCCCGGCGTCAGCCCAAAGGCGACGTGTGCCGAGGGATTCGCATCGACGAGGCGCAACGTTGCGCCATCGAGGGTGACGATCGCGTCGTTCGATGTATCAAACAGCAAGCGATAGCGGGTTTCGATTTGCCGCAGACGCCAGTGATCGCGCTCGACCTCTTGCTGCGCCGCAATCAGCCGATCGCGCAATTCGCTGACCGCGCGTAGATTGCGCCCGATGGCGATCACGCCGGCTTTGCCGCCGAGGCGAACCGCGGTGTATTCCATCGGTATTTCGAGGCCGTTCGGAAAACGCTGGGCTATTTCGCGAAACGGCGAAACCCCAGATTTTCGTGCCGATGAGAGGAGACGCAGAACCTCTTCGCCGCCGCGCCCGCCCACCGTTTCCGACCAGCGGCGCCCGACCCATTCGCCGATTCCCTCGCCGGGGACGGCATTGGACAGGCTCGCCTCACGAATGATCCCCTGATCATCGAGCCTTAGCATGACATCTGGCTGAGCGAGATCAAGGGCGTTCATCGTGCGAGCGGTTGCTCAATTCCTTTTCACGGAGGGTCGGTTTCGCTTATAGAGAGATCTTATATCATGAAATGCGGATCTCCCCAACCCACCGCCAAGACCGACTCCGACCGCCCCGGGCTCGCTGATGCGTGCCGCGCGCGCACCCGTGCCCTGCATGGCGCTGCCGAGCGGGGCGGGATCATGCGGGCGCTTCTCCGCGGCCGCGTCTCCGCCGCTGGCTACGCTCTTCTGCTACGTACCCTGCTCCCCGCCTATCGTGTTCTCGAGTACGGCTTGCGCCGGCATCGCGAAAGCCCTGGCGTCGCCCCCCTCGCGGCCTTTGATCTCGCGCGCGCGGCCGCGATCGAAGCCGATCTCGTCGCATTGAGCGGGCCAGGATGGCGGCGATCGCTGCCCCTGCTCGCGGCGGGAGGCGCTTACGCGCGGCGTATCGCCAAAGGCGCTCTCGGCGACGGCCGGGCTTTGGTCGCCCACGCCTATGTGCGCTATCTCGGGGATCTCAATGGCGGCCAGGTGATCGCAACCCGTCTTTCCGAGACGATCGGGCTTCCGCAAGCCGCCCTCAATTTTTACCGCTTTGGTGACGTCGCCGATCTTCCCGCCCTGCGCACGGCCTATCGCGCCGCCATCGACGCGGCGGGAAGGGAGATGGCCGATACCAAATTCGTGATCGAGGAAGCGGCAGCGGCGTTCGCAGCCAACATTGCCGTCTCGGAGGCGGTGGAGGCGGCTCTGCTCGCCGCGACCACCATTCCCGGTCAGGAGAGGGGGGGGTGATCGGGCGTGCCTGACCGATCGGGCGCCAGCGCAAGCAACGAAGCTTGAGACGGCTTGCGATCCGCACGCCGCGGATTTAGGCCGATTTCGGCGCGTAGGCGCCGCACCAGCCATCTGGGCTGATCTCGCCGGCAACGACCTTACACGCATTCGGCGGCTGGAAATTCACGCACATGCTGCATTTTTGGCCGTCTTTCGGGCTGTCTTGATACATGACGGCGGCCTTCTCAACCTTGCCGTCTTGTTGCGCGCGCGCCGTTTGCGCCAGCGCCAAGCCGAGAACGCCGGTCACGCCCGCGCCCAATATCGCCCGCCGTGAGGGCTTTGCAACCTCGTTTTCTGCCATGGCATTTACCTCCTTGCATTGCGACGAGAGCGAAAATCACGCCCACCAGCGATATGGGCCTAGTCACGGGGTTCGCCAGATCTCCATCGGTCGAAAATTCCTCATGCGAACACGTCGGCCGGTGCCTGGGCGCGAAGCTCCATGCCGAGCGCGTAGCCGATCCCCGCCGCCTCTGAAATCACGCCGTTCACCGTTCGCCGCACCAGAAACGAGCCATCCTCGCGCGCAAGCAGGCCCGTGAGGTGAAGGCGCCCCTCCTTCACCCGCGCATAGCCGCCGATCGGGGTTTTGCACGAGCCATCGAGGGCCGCGAGCAAAGCGCGCTCGGCGGTGGAGACGGCGCGCGCCTCAGGGTCTTCGATGGCGCCCAAAAGATCGCGAAGCTCATGGTCATCGGCGCGCACGGTCACGCCGATGATCCCCTGACCCGCCGCTGGCACCATCACCGAAGGGTCGATGACGATCGCCCGATCATCGGCGATACCGAGCCGCTTGAGGCCCGCGAGCGCAAGGAGCGTTGCCGCGCAATCACCATGATCGAGGCGATCGATCCTGGTCTGCACATTGCCGCGTAGCGTTTTGATCTGCAGGTCGGGCCGTGCATGGAGAAGCTGCGCCTGCCGCCGCACCGAGGATGTCCCGATCACCGCGCCATCAGGGAGACAATCCCAGAGATCATCGCCCGCCTCGGCCCGCGCGGAGATTTCCGCGCGCCCCCAGCGAGGAAGATCATCTCGGAGAATGAGCACATCGCGCGCATCCTCGCGTGTCAGGGTGCAGGCGAGAACGATCCCGGCCGGCAACTCAGTCTCGAGATCCTTCAAGCTGTGGACGGCGAAATCGATGCGCCCATCGGCGAGTGCCTCATGGATCTCCTTGGCGAACAAACCCTTGCCGCCGAGATCGGCAAGACGACACCCGCTTGCCTGCGACGCATCGCCCGTCGTGCGGATGGGGTGCGCCTCGAACACCGGCATATCACGGAGAACGGGACAAAAGCCCGATAACACTGAAAGAAACGTCTTTGTCTGCGCAAGCGCGAGCGGTGAGGCCCGAGTTCCGACCCTGAGCGGGAGTGCTCGACGATGGGGCGGCACCAAAACCCGTGGGGTTGCTTGGGCTTGAGCGACGCTCACATGCTGGCTGATATCCATGTTCACACCCTCAGGCCGCGCGCCGCAGGCGCAATGCCGACCAGATCGTCCCGAGCGCATCGACCAGATGCGCGAGATCGGCGTCGCTGTGCAGCGGTGACGGCGTGATCCGCAGCCGCTCGGTGCCGCGCGGGACGGTCGGATAATTGATCGGCTGCACATAGATTGCGAACCGCTCGAGTAACTCGTCACTAATACGCTTGCAGAGAACAGGATCCCCCACCATCACCGGCACGATATGGCTGGGGTTTTCGAGATGCGGCACGCCGATCGCGTCAAGCTCGCGCCGCAATGTCGCGACCCGCTCGGCAACGCGTTCGCGCTCCTCATTGCTTTCCTTCAAATGGCGGATACTGGCGAGCGCTCCCGCGGCAATGGCAGGGGGCAAAGAAGTGGTAAAAATAAAACCGGAGGCGAAACTGCGAATAAAATCACACAGGGCCGCCGATCCAGCGATATAGCCGCCAACGACGCCGAAGGCTTTGGCAAGCGTCCCTTCAATGACCGTCAAACGCGCCGCTATTCCCTCGCGCTCGGAAATCCCGCCGCCGCGAGCGCCGTAAAGCCCAACGGCATGAACCTCGTCGAGATAGGTCATCGCGCCATAGGTCTCGGCGACGTCACAAATTTCGGCAATCGGCGCGATATCGCCATCCATTGAATAGACCGACTCGAAGGCGACGAGCTTGGGCCGCGCGGGATCAATCGCGGCGAGCTTGCGTGCTAAATCGGCGACATCATTGTGGGCAAAAACGATTCGTTCCGCCCGCGATTGCCGGATGCCCTCGATCATCGAGGCATGGTTGAGCGCATCCGACAATACGACACAACCCGGAAGTGCTTGGCCGAGCGTACTCAGTGTCGCCCAATTCGACATATAGCCCGAATTGAACAATAGCGCCGCCGCGGTCCCGTGAAGATCAGCGAGTTCCGCCTCAAGGGTGACGTGATAATGATTGGTCCCTGAGATGTTCCGCGTGCCGCCAGCCCCGGCCCCGCAGCGATCGATCGCCTCGTGCATCGCCGCGATCACTTTCGGATGCTGGCCCATGCCGAGATAATCATTGGAGCACCACACCGTGACCTCCGACCCGCCGCCCCGCCGATAATGCGTCGCCCGCGGAAAATGGCCGGCACGGCGTTCCAGATCGGCAAAAACCCGATAACGCCCTTCGCGTTGCAAGGCGGCCAATTTTTCCTCAAAAAACGCTTCATAATCCATGGCGCTCATCACTCCTTCGCGAACCTATTCGGGTTCCTTCCCATAGCGTTTCACATCGAGGCCGACATCACGCACGCCCTGAACGCCTCGGCGAGGCCGGGCTCATCGACCGAACGCCCGATCGCGATAACCCGCGCTTGCTCATCATTCCCCGGCGCATACGCGGCAACCCGCCAGCGCCTGCCAGCGACATCGAAACGAACCCAGCCATCCCCGCTCCGCGCGATCCCCTTGACCCGCTCCACCGCCCCAAACTTCCCGGCGGCGACCGCAGTCAGAACCGTTTCCAGCCCGAGCGGATGACACACCCCACCGAGGGTTGCACTCCATGCGGTTAATCCAGCGAGCGCGGCCTCATGGCCATGATCTAAATCATGCGCATGATCTGCTTCGTGCCCCGCGTTCTCATTACGTTCATGTGTATGTTCGTGCTCGTGGTGATGCCGCGCGCCCTTTGCCGCCGGCATGTGCTCGGGCCGGGCGGCTAATTTTGACCTCGGCGGCGACGCGATATCATCCCCGCGGGCGGCGAGCGCATCCGCATCGCCTTGGTGCGTCGAGGGCATGCCGAAACGCGCGGGAACAATGCTCGCCCCGGGATTGATTGCCGCCAACGTCGCCGCGATCATGCGGAGTTCTGCTGGCGCTACCAGATCGCATTTGTTGACCAGTACATCGTTCGCGAGTCCCATCTGCGCCTCGAAATGCCGAGGCATCCGGGCAAAATCATATTGAAATGCCCCAGCATCGATAACGGCGCGCACATGAACAGCACTGATCAGCGGCCGCAAGCGATCCTGATGGAGGACGCTGATCAGGGATGCGAGGTCGGCGACGCCGCTTGGTTCGATATACACGCGCTGCGGCGCCCAGCGTGCCAGCGTCTCCTGCAATTGTCGCGCCAAATCCTGGCGGAGCGAGCAGCAAATACAGCCATTCGGCAATTCAACAATGTCCGCGCCGCGCCCGGCGAGAAGCGAGCCATCGACACCCACGCTCGCAAAATCATTGACCAGCACCACGGTGCGCAACGCGGGATCCGCATCGGCGAGAAGGCGGCTCAAAACCGTAGTCTTGCCAGCGCCGAGAAATCCCGCGACAACCTCGATATCAACCTTCGCTGCCGCCTTGCGCGAGGCAAGACCCCAATGCCATAGCGCCGCCGCTGGCAGTGGGAGCACCAAAAACCAGTGCTCGAGGATCGCCAGTGCCATCATCGTGCCAAGAAACACGTCGCCCACTGCGGTGAACTTCGACTGACCAGGCCGTACTGCTTCCTCGAATAAAAGTGCAGCAATCACCGTCGATATCGTTACCGAAAACGGAAACAACAGGTTCATCGGCTTTTTGGTTAAAAAACTCTTCAGGAAGCCGAGATGCTCGGGCAAGAATTCTTCATTCAGATTGCGTACGCCGAGAAAAACATTGAGCTTCGCGCTCTGGTGCATCCACCACAAAATCATGAAGGTCCAGGCACCGACATGGTTTGGCGCGCCCCACGTGAGCGCAATAACTGCAACCGCAAATACAATGATCGCCAATTCATGATAGAGGCTTGTCTCTATCGCGTGAATAAAATGGCGCCAGCCATGACAATTCTCGGGACAGGGCTCACGTCGCGGGCCCGTGACGAAACCCATGTAAAAACTAATCTCTTGCCAACCCCAGGCGAGAAGACCGGTGGTAAAAGCGCAGTAGAGCCCACCCAGCGTCACTATTTTGCTACTGGCCCAAAGCCCATACAAAGATGCCGCAAGGACGATCGTCGCGCCGATCATGCTCCAGCGAAACGTCGCGCGCGGCAGCCCATCGAGATAAATGATCACCCCGGTGCTAAACCACCAGACAAAAAGCGCATATAGGGCGGGAAAAACATAGTGGTTCACAGCATCCTCGCTCTTGTGCTACCAGGTCGGTGCCATACGTACCTCTGCGGGGAGCGCTGATCTTTCTGGCGCCATCAGATAAAGGCGAAGCAGGACTCCGCCGGCTCGCGCAAGGAGTGCCGCCCGCTTCACGCGTGCCCACGGCCCTCGGGATTTGAGCAGGCTGACTTTGTCGGAAATGCCTCGCAAACGCCGCAGACCAGCCATGAAGCGCGGATCGTCGACGGGTAATGCCACCGGAAAGACCTGCTTTGCGATCGCCGAAGTGATGCGGAATACCTGCAAATCATATTCATCCGGATCGATGCCAAGCGCACGATGAAAGGCCGGGCGCCCGTGATCGCGCACATACATGGTCGCGAAGACGGCGAGCAGAAAAAACCGGATCCAGAGTTTGTTTATGCCCGAGAGTAGCCAAGGATTGGCGCGCATCAAAAGCGCAAAAGCCTCACCATGGCGAAATTCGTCGTTACACCATTCCTTGAACCATTTAAAAATCGGATGAAAGCGATATTCCGGATGGCGCTCGAGCTGGCGATAGATCGAGATATAGCGGGCATAGCCGATCTTTTCGGATAGATAGGTGGCATAGAAGATAAATTTCGGCTTGAAGAAGGTGTATTTCTTCGCCTTGGTCAGGAAGCTCAAATCGACGCCGACGCCAAAATCCTTGAGTGTGTCGTTGATGAAGCCCGCATGCCGCGCCTCATCGCGGCTCATGAAGCCGAACAACTCCTTGAGAGCAGGATTTTTGAGGCGCTTCTTAATTTCGGCATAAAGAACGCAGCCAGAGAATTCCGCGGTGACAGAGCTGATCAGAAAATCAAGAAATTCCTCGCGCAACGCATCAGGCATTTGCGAGAGATCGAGGTCGAACTCGGCATTACGGATGAAATGGCCCTTGTTTTTATCGAGACGAAATTCCGCCATCACGGCGTCCCATTCCGCGCGTACCGATGTGATATCTATCTGCTCGAGCGCGGCGAAATCGGTCGTATAAAATCGCGGACTCAACACGGTATCGCGCTGGGCGAGACGTGTCGCCTCATTCGGGGCAGCCATCGCTGACATCATGCCAACTCCTTGGGTTGAAAGCCGACCTCATAGAGTTCGGTCAGTTCGAAAAGCGAGCTAAACCGGAGCCACAAGCGCTCAAAAATACCGGCACGGAACACAGTCGCCCGGCATGTCATTTCCAGGTGCTCACCAAATGCTACCGTCGATGGCACCCCATGCACGATCACGGTGTCGCCGGGCCGCAGCGAGACCCCTTCCGGGATCGCGTGGGCATGTAAACTCTCCGGG
This sequence comes from Acidibrevibacterium fodinaquatile, assembly GCF_003352165.1. GTDB lineage: Bacteria > Pseudomonadota > Alphaproteobacteria > Acetobacterales > Acetobacteraceae > Acidibrevibacterium > Acidibrevibacterium fodinaquatile. Next base: position 3,260,395 of record NZ_CP029176.1, on the reverse strand, counting down.
CTTTGTTCGATATCTACACGACACGAAATATCGAACTCTCTCCGCGCACTGCTCATGGCTGTCTCCCCTCATTCGTGAGTAGACGGGCAAAGGCGGCCTCATTGTCTTGGCCGAAGGATTCGAGCTCGATACGACGTCCCGTCGTCGAGTCGGTCAGGGTGAGACGCCCGTCCCGCCAGGCAGTGAGTTGAAACGGCGGCTGTGGACCAAAACCCGCCCGGCGCCGCTCGCGCGCCAGGCCGTGCAGGGTCGCGCGCAAGAAACCATTGGTTCCCGGCGCGATAATCATAATCTCCTGCCGCGTCGCTGCATCGAGCGCCCTAATTGCGCCATCCGGCTGGTCGACAAACTGAATCGGCCGGCTTACGAGCGGTGCCGAGCGGGGCACGGCGCTCGATATGCCGCGCCAATCCCCGAGCGCCGCGGCGCCGATCGCGACGGTAATCAGGGCCGCACAGGCGACCAAGGGCCCGCTTGGAAACGCGCGATAAGGGGAAGCGGTCCTGCTCATGCTGGCGCCACCGCGGCCGAAACGCTGTCAGCCGCGCGCACGCTTTGTGGCACGGTTGGCGCGGGCTGCGCCGCATCGGCGGCAAGCGCGCGCGCGAGACACTGCGCGACCTGCGAGGCATTTTCGATCTGTCGCAGAGCGGGGCGGACCCGATTGAGGTGCCATGGCCGGACGTGCGGCCAGAACATCAGATAGCTGATGCGCTCTCCCTTGCGTAGGGTCAGCGAAATGTCGCCGCTGCCATCGCGATGATCACGGAGCTCAGCGGCGTCGATCAAGCGGTAGGGCAAATTTAGCGTCACCGAAAGGGCGATACCGCAGTGAATGACGAGCCTTTGCGACGTGATCGTGTAAACCGTACTCCGCGCGACAAGCCGTGCCAAGGCGAGAAGCAGCCCGAGCGTTACCATCGCGAGACCGAGCGCCGCACCGCCAGCCTTGAGCGCGTCCACCAAGGTGCCGCCGCCGGAAAGCGCTATCGCCTCACGCCAGACGAGCAACGCAATGAAATAGAGACCAATCATCGGGAGGTGATAAACGCGCCTCGCCAATAGCTTCCACGAAGGTGCACCCTGCCAAAGTATGGTCTCCCCTGCAGGTAGCGGCCCCGGGAGGCCATGCGGCACAATCGGCATTTTCTCACTCATAGCAGCGGCTCCTGCCGATCGGGCGTTGCGTAGCGGAAGCCCCCAGCGAAATATGCGGTGATCTTGTCCTCTTCGCGCGCGGTCACTTGGTCACGATCCTTGAGCGGCGGGATAGCAAGGAAATCAGTTGATGTGATCGCACTGACCAAGAGACGACCCCTCGCGCGCTCGATCCGATCGACGTAAAGCATGGGCACCAACACCGTCCGTGGCGGGGCCGCGGCCGCAAGCGTAACTTCGACGTAGCGGATATGCGGCTCACTGCGATCGATCCACAAATCAGTGACGGCTCCAACAATCACACCGTCTGCTGCGACAATTTCCATGCCGCGCGGATCCGGATCATCGGGGTGCACGGAATAGATATTCGCCACACGGAGTGGAACCATGCGCCGCTCGCCTTCGAATGTCAGCTCCGGCTCCTCGGCGCGGTCGGCGTAGGCGGCAGCGCCAATGCCATCTTGCATCGGGTTGCCGAGTGGGACGAGCGGCGAGCCCGACCACGGATAGGCGGGTGCGGCATTGACCTTGCGTGCGACCTCTTGGCGCGGGGCGCTCTGGGTTCCGCCATGCGGCAGCAAGAATATTTTCGGGACTGGCATTGGTGGAAATCCCTCCCGGGCGGGCGCGTCCGGATTATCCGAAATCATTGGATATCCCTCGCGTTTATCCTCGCGGTGGAGGTAATAAATCAGTCCGGCGAAGAAGATCCAGAACGCATACAGCGTGAGCTGGGCAACGTCGATATAACCGGTGATCGCACCTTTTGGCATAATTTCACCTCAGCTGTCAGGTCTGAGAAGCCGGCATCCCAAGCAATCCGCGGGATGGTGAGCGCGTTTTCTCGTCCGCCCCGGCGCGAACCAGTGGACCGATGGCAACGAGCGTTACGAAGAGCAGAAGAATTTCCAGATGATAGACGGCGATGTAGCCGATGGCAGGATCGTGCAGCACCGGCCCCAAGGCGCCTCTCATCGCGAGATAGGAGATGGCGTCACGAAGCAAGCCGCCAAGTGCTACGGCGATGCCCGCCGCTGAAGCCTGTACCCCCCCCCAGACGCCGAGCGCAAGACCGATGCGCGTGCGCTCAGCCGTGCCCATCGCCGCGGTCAGCGTGCAGTGAGCAAATACGCCCGCGCCAACGCCGATCAGGCAGACACCAAGTCCGAACAAAATCTGTGAAGCGAGCGGCCAAGCAAAGATCACGATCGTAAAGGCAAAAAGCCCGATCAAGCTGCCAAGTGCCGAAAACCGATAGGGATCGGCGCCACGGCCGAGGGCACGCGCGGCAATACCGAAGCCTGCAAGACCACCGCAAGCGAGAACCGCGGTAAGCAGCGTCGTCTGCCCGACGGTAAGATGCAAAACCTGCCCGCCATAGGGCTCAAGAAGAATATCCTGCATGCTAAAGGCGAGCGTTCCAAGCCCCAGCGCGACAAGGCGCCGGACCGCTTGTCTTTGGCTGCGAAAGGCCCGCCAAGAGGCCGCAAAGGAAACCGTGGCGTCGCCGCCATCCGCGCGATGACGGGGCTCTTGCTTCCAAAGTGCGACGATGTTGAGAACCATCGTCACGAATGCCGCCGCCTGTACCACCTGGATGAGACGCACCTCGCTGAACCGCGCAAGAAATATCCCGAACGCCAGCGCGCTGACTACCATGCCGATCAGCATCATCATGCAGAGCAAGGCAACAACACGCGGCTGGCTCTTCTCGGGCGCAAGATCGCACGCCAAGGCAAGACCGATGGTCTGGGTCGTGTGCAGGCCAGCACCCACCATCAAAAAGGCAACCGCCGCGGCGATGTCGCCGACGAAGGCGGGCCCACCCCTCACGTCACCTGATAGGATGATGAGCGCAAACGGCATGATCGCAAAACCACCAAACTGTAATAAAGACCCAAACCAGATATATGGAACCCGCCGCCAGCCAAGCACCGAGCGGTGAATGTCGGAGCGAAATCCAACCAGAGCGCGGAACGGCGCGAAAACCAGCGGTAGCGCGACCATGACGGCGACAAGCCAGGTGGGCACGCCGAGTTCAACGATCATCACCCGATTGAGCGTGCCAATCAGAAGTACGACCGCCATGCCGACGGAGACCTGAAACAAGGAAAGTCGGATGAGCCGCAAAAATGGCAGCTCCGAGGTCACTGCGTCGGCAAATGGAAGATAGCGCGGCCCGAGACGCTTCCAGAGTGCGCCAAGACGGCGGTTGACCTGCGCGAGATCGGGATATTTCGTCTCTGAGAGACTCATTTTCGCACGAGCTCCAGCGCCTGCGAGATATAAAAGCCCCGGGCGACGCGTTGTGTGCGGCCAATTCGCCACTCTGAGAGAGCAGCACTAGCGCCAATGCCACGAATGAGGGCTTTCTCTGCGATCGGCACGATTTCGGGTGCCCGGTTGCCGCGGGGAAACAGGTGTCCAAGCGCATGCATTCCCGCAAGGAGCGCGTTACGCGGCGCAAATGTAAAGAGTAGGGAGCGTCGCACGCGTTGAGCGAGGGCCTCTAATGCCGCCAAAATCGTCGCTGGTTGATAATGAATGAGACTATCCATCGCGATCGCACAGTCGAATTCCCCAAGCGCGACATCGAGCATGTCACACACAACGAATTCGAGAGCTCCGCTTTGGCGGGCTTCGGCACCGCGTGTGCGGGCGATATCGATGAGCCGCGGCGACAGATCGCACGCAAGCACGTTCGCGCCGCGTTGCGCGAGCGTGTGGGAGAGGGCACCAGTCCCGCAACCCGCATCAAGCAAGCGCATGCCATCGAGGCGCTCAGGCAGCCATTGCAAAAGCGTATTACGCATCGCGTCACGGCCAGCGCGAACGGTGGCGCGGATCGGGTTGAGGGGTGCGTCCGACGTAAGCCGCGCCCAGGCATCAATAGCCGTGCGGTCAAAATACTCAAGAAGTAGCGCGCGACGTTGGTGATAGGTCTCGCTCATTAGTCGAACCCCAAAAGGTCAAAAAGGTCGCGATCTTTCATGGCGCTCGCCGAAAGCGGCTCGGCCCCCGCCCAGAGTGCGCTGGCAAGGCGGAGATATTCGGCGCGCACCGCATCGAGCTCCGGAGAAGAGTCCATCTCAAATAAAGTGGCTTTTTTGAGACGACTGTGGCGAATAGCGTCGAGGTCAGGAAATTGCGCTAGGGTACGCAAGCCCGTAGCCGCGTTGAAGCGGTCAATTTGCTCCCGGCTTTTGCTGCGGTTGACGATGACGCCGCCCAACCTCACCTTGTAATTGCGTGACTTGGCTTGAATTGCCGCAACTATCCGGTTCATCGCGAAAATGGAGTCGAAATCATCCGCGGCGACGATAAGAGCGCGGTCGGCATGCTGAAGGGGCGCTGCGAAGCCACCGCAAACAACATCGCCGAGGACGTCAAAGATAACGACATCGGTGTCATCAAGGAGGTGATGTTCCTTCAAGAGTTTGACAGTTTGGCCAACGACGTACCCACCGCACCCGGTTCCCGCCGGCGGACCGCCCGCCTCGACGCAGAGCACCCCCTCATAGCCTTCGGTGACGAAATCCTCGGCGCGCAACTCTTCCGCGTGAAAATCGACTTGTTCGAGAACATCGATCACCGTCGGCATGAGCCGTTTGGTGAGCGTGAAGGTCGAGTCGTGCTTTGGATCGCAGCCGATCTGCAACACGCGCTTTCCGAGCTTAGCAAACGCTACCGACAGATTCGACGATGTCGTGCTTTTTCCGATGCCGCCCTTACCATAAATGGCAAACACTTTCGCGGTGCCAATTCTGGTGTCCGGGTCGAGATGAACCTGCACACTCCCCTCGCCGTCGCCGCAGCCCGTCGAACAGGGGGTTGAGAGACTTTCGAGATCCATCATGCTGCGACCTCCACGCCAATACCTTCGATCTGATCTTCGATCGCCTCGCCCGCTTGGCGAAGGCGGGTGAGAGTTTCCTCGTCCGGCGTCCAGTAGTTGCGTTCGTGGGCTTCGATCAATCTGCTCGCGATGCGCATCGAGGCCGTGGGATTGAGGCGCGACAGACGCTCGCGCATCACCGGATCGAGCATATAGGTCTCGGCAATGTTCTTATATATCCAAGGCGCGACGCCGCCGGCCGTCGCCGACCATCCCAATGTATTCGTCACCTGCGCTTCGAGATTGCGCACGCCCTCATGACCGTGGGCGAGCAGGGCCTCATACCATTTCGGGTTGAGCGTTCGCGTGCGGGTCTCTAGCGCAACCTGGTCAGAAAGCGTGCGAACCACACCCTCCCCGCGCGTCTGGTCGCCGACATAGACTGGAACATCGCCACCCCGCACCCGGTACACCGCGCGACTGATGCCGCCGAGCGAGTCGAAATAGTGATCGATACTTGTGACACCAAGCTCGACCGACTCCAGGTTTTGATAAGTTAGATCTACGGAGGCGAGCAAATGAGAGAGAAGCTTCGTATTGACTTGCGACTTGTTATCGGTGTCATAGGCAAAGCCTTTGCGACGCACGAAGGCGTCCGCCAGCTCATTCTCGTCCTGCCAGCCACCTTGATTGAGCAAAAGAGTGACGTTCGCGCCATAGGCGCCGTCTGTATTGCCGAAGACGCGGCGTGCCGCGGCAGCGATATCTCCACCGTGCGCGGCCTGATAGGCCAGGGCGTGCTTGCGAACGAAGTTTTCTGCCTCGCTCTCAGGGGCATTGGCCGCGAGCAACGCGGCCTCAGCGAGAAGGCGCGTCTGGAGCGGCAAAAGGTCGCGAAAAATACCTGAGATTGTTGCGATAACATCGATCCTCGGCCGGCCGAGCTGATCGAGCGGTATCAGTGCCGCGCCGCACAGTCGGCCATATCCATCGTAACGAGGCATAGCGCCGAGGAGCCAGAGCGCCTGTGCAATCGGCCCACCCTCGCTCTTGAGGTTATCGCTGCCCCATAAGACGAGGGCAACGCTTTCTGGAAGTTTGCCCGTATCGGTGCGGTATTTTTCGAGAAGGCGCGCGGCCTGTTGCGCGCCGTCGGCCAGGGCAAACCGGCTCGGGATACGGAATGGATCAAACCCATGCAGATTGCGCCCCGTGGGCAAGATCTCCGGCGTACGTAGGAGGTCACCGCCAGGGGCAGGCCGAATGTAGCCGGCATCGAGCGCGTGCAGGATAGCCGGAATTTCGTGATCCGTCGCGAGCAACGATTCGAGGCGCGTTCTCACGGCAGGATCGGTGATTTCAGCGGCATCGAGGACGGTGCTTCGCGCGTCCGCCCGTGGCGGTTCGCCAAGAACGTGCAGTCCATCCGGGATCAGCGTATATTCCAGGTCAAGGAGGGCACTCAAGAGCGCTTCGATCTTCTCTTGACGGACCTCCTCGTGCCACGCGGGAGTGGCAGCGGCAAGATCGAGCGTCGCCGCTTCACTTTGAATGACAGCCGCGAGTGCGGCGCGGGTTTGCCCATCCGTCTCGGGTGACAGGTTACGCCAGCGATCGAGCGAGGATTTAAGGTCGAGAAGCCCGCGATAAAGTCCGGCTTTGGTGACGGGCGGCGTGAGGTAACTGATGAGGGTCGCACCGGCGCGACGCTTTGCCAGCGCCCCCTCCGAGGGATTATTGGAGGCATATAGGTAAAAATTCGGCATATCGCCAATCAGTCGGTCCGGCCAGCAGGAGTCAGACAGCCCGACTTGCTTTCCGGGCATGAATTCCAATGCGCCGTGGGTGCCAAAATGTAAGACGGCGTCAGCACCAAAGTGCTCGCGGAGATAGCGATAAAAGGCGCTGAAAGCGTAGGTCGGTGCAAATCCGCGCTCAAAGAGAAGGCGCATCGGATCGCCCTCGTAGCCAAAGCCGGGCTGAATCCCGACGAGTACATTGCCAAATTGCGCCCCGAGCACGAAGACGGAAGAGCCATCACTCAGGGCGCGCCCCGGTGCCGGGCCCCATTGGCGCTCGATATCGTGAAGCCAGGGCTCTTCTCGCGTAATCTCGGCCGCTGGTATCCGCGCGATGACGTTGGCCTCGGTGCCGAAGCGCCCGGCGTTGCCATCGAGAATAGATTGCCGCAATGCCGCTATGTCTGCCGGTAGCGCGACTTGGTAGCCCGATTGCTTCATCGCGCGCAGCAGATTGTAAAGCGAGGCGAAAACCGACAGATAAGCCGCCGTGCCAACAGCGCCGGCATTCGGCGGAAAGTTGAAAAGAACCACAGCAACGCGGCGCGCAGAGCGGGGCGTTTTACGGAGTGCGACGAGCCGTGCGACGCGGGCCGCCAAACGGGCCGCGCGCTCGGCATGCACGACCATATCGCGGCGTCGCTCCGCTCCCGCTCCGCTGGCCCGCCCGCCAAACGTCATTGGCAGGATCGCGCCGTCGATTTCGGGGATCGCGACCATCATCGTCGCTTCGACGGGCGTCAGGCCACGCGCATCGCCCTGCCACTGTTCGATGGTTTGAAATTCGAGGGGATGGGCGCCGATATAGGGGATATCGAGCGCCGAAAGACTGTCGACGGCGGCGGAGGCATCGTTATAGGCGGGGCCGCCGACAAGGGAAAAGCCCGTGAGCGAAACCAAAGCATCTATGCACCGGCGCCCGCCCGGAAGAAAATAGCGCTCAATCGCGGGGCGCGCATCAAGGCCGCTGGCGAAAGCGGGTATCACCCGCAAACCGCGTGCCTCGAGTGCTTCGATAACCCCGTCATAATGGGCGGCGTTGTCGCCGAGAATGTAGGAGCGCAGGAGCAAAAGCCCAACCGTGCCGGCGGTCCCGTCGCTTGGCACAGCGGCAGGATCGGTCACTATTCTACCCGATGCGCGCGGATGATAAAGACCGGTCTCGGGATACTCGACGGGCGGCGCGACACGCGCGGTGCGAAGCGTGCCGCGGTACGCCTCGCCGCCATACCGCCGGACCAGGAGGCGCACGAGATTGGCGAGATTTTCCGACGAACCCGCGAGCCAATATTGCATCGTGAGAAAAAAAGCACGCAGATCTTGCGCAGGACCCGGAATAAAGCGGAGAAGGCGCGGCAGCTTGCGGAGCATCTTCATCTGCTCCTTCCCGCTTGCGGCGCCCGAAGTTTTGCGCCCACTCAGGCGCTTGAAAAGCGAGAGCAGGCCATTCGTCTCGCCGCTCATCGAGAGAGCGCCGAGCTTGGTGAGACGCACGACTTCGGCGGCGGATAGACAGGCAACGAGCGCCAAACAGCCTTCGCGCCGCGCGGCAAGCGCGGGCAAGACCGCGCGAATGTGATCCTCGAGAAACAACATGGTGACGACCAGGATGTCGGCCTGCGCGATGTCGATGAGGCAGGCTGTGAGCGCCTCTTCCGAGCTGCCCCATTCATCGGCCGCATGGAGCGTCAGCGTGACGGCGGCCAAATCGTCGCGCAACAAAGCCTCGGCGCGCGCGAGCGCACCGGCGAGATGGGTGTCCATGGTCACCACGACGACGCGAAGCGGGCTTCGATCAATGGCTGAAATGGGCTTTGGCATCGTAGAGCGTCTCGAGTGTGATCGGGGAGATTCCGCGTTCGGCGGCAAATTTTTCGGTATTGCGGCGGGCTTTGCCGCGGACGAAGAAGGGGATTTTAGCGAGTTCGCGCAGGGCTTCATCGACCCAGCGCGTGGGGTCAGTGTTGGCGGCAGGTGGGCTTGCTTGGGGCACGTATCTTCCGAGATGCGAAGGCGGCGCGGCGGTGTGGAATTCGAAATCTTCGCGGAACATCGTCAAGAGATGCTCCTCGAGGCCCATCATCAGGGGCTGTATCCAGGCGTCGAAAATCGCGTTGGCGCCTTCGAATCCCATGTAGGGTGCGTGGTGAGCGGGGAAGTCTTGGACATGAATGGGGGCGGAGATGACGGCGCACGGGATGCCAAGGCGCTTGGCGATGTGGCGCTCCATTTGTGTGCCAAGAACGAGAGCGGGCTCGGCGGCGGCAATTTCGCGCTCGACCTCAAGGTAATCATCGGTGATCAGCGGCTTGACGCCATAGGTCTCCGCGGCGGCGCGGAAATCGCGGGCAAATTCGCGGCTGTAGGTGCCAATCCCAACCACGGCGAGGCCGAGCTCGTCGCAGGCGATGCGTGCGGCAGCAAGAGCGTGGGTCGCATCGCCGAAGATGAACACGCGTTTGTCGGTGAGATAGGTCGAGTCGACGGAGCGCGAATACCAAGGAAGGCGGAGCGTGCTTCCCGCCAGCGCCGCCGTGACCGAGGGCGCGTCTGGCGCGAGGCCACTGAGGGCTGCCACCTCGGCGATGAAGCGCCGCGTTGCGCCAACGCCGATCGGCACGGTCGTTGTCGCGGGCTGGCCGAATTGGCGCTGCAGCCACTGCGCCGTGAGATGAGCGATTTCGGGATAGAGGACGACATTGAAATCGGCCTCGCCAAGCCGGGCGAGATCGGCAGGCGCGGCACCGAGTGGCGCCACCACCCCGATCGCAATCCCGAGCCTGCCGAGGAGGGCCTTGATTTCACGAAGATCGTCGCGATAGCGAAAGCCGAGTGCGGTCGGGCCGAGAATATTGCATAGGGGGCGCCGGCCCTCGGTGCTGGCGGGCGGGCGAGCTGGGCGCGCCGCTGCGGCGGGACGCGCGCAGGCGCGCACGATCTGATAAAAACTTTCGCTTGCGCCCCAATTTTCTTTCTTCTGATAGGCCGGCAATTCGAGCGGCACGACCGGTATCGGCAAAGCAAGTGCGTGCGCGAGGCCGCCTGGGTCGTCTTGAATGAGTTCCGCCGTGCAGGAAGCGCCTACGACCATCAAATCCGGCTTGAAGCGCGCATAAGCGTCCCGCACTGAGTTTTTGAACAGCGCCGCGGTATCGGCGCCGAGGTCACGCGCCTGAAAGGTCGTGTAGGTGACAGGGGGGCGGGCCTCGCGCCGCTCGATCATGGTGAAGAGAAGGTCGGCGTAGGTGTCTCCCTGGGGTGAATGCAGGACGTAGTGAACATTTTGGAGCGACGTTGCGATCCGCATCGCGCCGATATGGGGTGGTCCTTCATAGGTCCAGAGGGTGAGTTGCATCGCTCAGATCCTGAGCCGCGCGCGGCGACGGAGCGGGCGCGCGAAAAGTTCCGCAAGGTCACCCGCTTGGTCATAGCCCTGGATCGGGGTGAAGAGGAGTTCGATCGACCATTTCGTCGTGAGCTGCTCTGCTTCGAGCGGGTTGGCAAGACCAAGCCCGCAAACCACGAGGTCGGGTTTGGCCGCCCGGCAGCGATCGAGCTGGCGTTCGACATCTTGGCCTTCGACGAGCATGACGTCGGGGGGCAGAAGTGCGAGCTCGGCGGCGAGATGTTGGCGATGGAGATAGGGGGTCGCGACCTCGATCAGTTCCATGCCGAGCTCACGCGCAAGAAATCTCGCGAGCGGCACCTCAAGTTGCGAGTCGGGAAAGAAGAAGACATGTTTGCCGGCGAGAATGGCGCGATGCGGTGCCATCGCCGCGCGGGCGCGCGCCTCACTCGCGCCAAGGCGTGCGCTGAGGGCAGCGGGGGCGATGCCGAAAGCCGCCGCAGCAGCGCCGAGCCAGAGTGACGTGCCCGCGGCGCCAAGCGGAAATGGCGCCGCGATCGGCTGCGCGCCCCGGGCCATGAGGCCGCGTGCGGTCTCGGCGAGGAAGGGCTGGGCAAGGATAAAACGCGTCTTTGACCCAAGCGGCGGCATTTCGCGCGCACGGCGGGCGGGCATGAAATGGACCGGCGCGATCCCGATCTCGGCGAAGAGACGTGCGAGCTGGTCCTCGACGATTTCGGAGAGGGCGCCCACGACCATGAGCGAGGGGGCGGCATCGTCGGCTTCTCTCGGTAAAACTGGCACCAATGCCGCCAAGGCCGCGTCCTCGCCCTCGGTGAACGTGGTTTCGATGCCGCTTCCCGAATAATGGAGCACCGATACTTCGGGCGCGAAGCGTGCCGAAAGCCGCGCCGCGGCACGCCCGAGATCGAGCTTGATCACTTCCGAGGGGCACGAGCCGACAAGGAACAACAGCCGGATGTCCCGCCGGCGCTCGAGCAGGCGGGTGACGATACGGTCGAGCTCGTCATTCGCGTCGGCGAGGCCAGCGAGATCGCGCTCCTCGATGATCGCGGTCGCGAAACGCGGCTCGGCGAATATCATGACGCCGGCTGCGGATTGCAGAAGATGGGCGCAGGTGCGTGAGCCGACGACGAGGAAAAACGCGTCCTGAATTTTGCGGTGCAACCAAACGATACTCGTGAGACCGCAGAATACCTCCCGCTGGCCACGCTCACGGAGCACCGGCAGCGCGTCAGGCGCCAGGCCGATGGGGGGGGGAGCGGGAGAGTGGTTCATCCCCGCGGCTCCGCGGCGCAATCGGCGTGGCTGGGCCATGCCGCTAATCTCGCCGCGCGGAACTTGCGCAGAAATTGCGCGGCGTTGACGGCATAGGCGGCATAAGCGGCGAGCGCGATCAGCATTTGCTCGCCCCGATCGGCAGCGCCGGTCAGGAGGACTGCGAGGTAGGCAGTATGAAGCGCGATCACCAGAAGGCTGAACACGTCCTCCCAGAAAAAGGCGGGTGCGAAAAGATAGCGCCCGAAGACCTCGCGCTCCCAGATCGCGCCGGTGATCATGATGCTATAGAGCACACCGGTTTTGACGATGATCGAGAATGTCGCCATGCCGAAACCGGAGCCGGTCGCGAGATAGCGCAAGACCAGCGTGAGGCTCAGCAGAAAGACCGCGAACTGCACCGGCGCGAGAACGCCTTGCACCAGCGTCCAGGGTGACGCGTCACGGCGGCGGCGCTCTTCGGCGGTATAGAGCGGGGCGGGTCTGCGGACGGGCGCCGCGTCATGGGATGCTGGAAAAACATGGCGGCCGGTAGTCGCGCCCCAGGGACAGCAATCAACCGCTTCCAGCCAGCGGCCAATGATGCTCGATGTAAACATCACTTGACAATACCTCCGGCGAGTTGTCGACTGATCCACACGGCTCGCGCCGCTTTTCTGCTCGCTTCGCGCGAACCCACGGAAACTCTTGCGAGGACAGATATGTCAGTGAATTTTTTCATTCCGCCCTCCCGTCTTGGTCCGTAGGTGAGCCTAGGCATGGACGGTAAGGAGTGTCAAGCAAAAACGACGTAAATAAAACTTGACACATACAGACGCGAAAGGTCAATGTCTCGGGAGGAAACGAAGCCATGGATCAGCTCTTAGAAGTCCAAACGGAAGCTTTATGGTCGCGCGGGCGGGTCTCGTCCGGCCGACCGCCGACAGCCGGCCGCGGTGCATCACCTCTGCCCGTTGCCTGTCCGCAGATCGGCCAGCCGCTCGCGTTCGCGATAGAACACGACATCGTCCCGCGTCTTGTGCTCGCCCATTGCGATGAGGCCGGCGCGCGTACGCTCGGCGCTGTGGGGCTGGGCACGGTCGATGGCAGCGACGTCGATGCGCTACTTGCCGCACTCCTACGGCACGACGCCGCCGCGACGAGCGCCGCCGTGGAGCGGACGCGGAGCCGCGGGGTCGATATCGAGACCATATTCCTTGATCTCTTCGCCCCCGCAGCGCGCCGGCTCGGCGTGTTGTGGGAGGAGGATATCTGCGATTTCGCCTCTGTTTCGGTTTGCCTCTGGCGCTTGCGAAACATGTTTCGCGATCTCGCAGGCGAGATCACCCATCGCCCGCCGCTCCCCAATCGCCGCTTGCTGCTCGCGGTGCTGCCTGGTGAGCAGCATAATTTCGGTGCGCAGATGCTCGGGGAATTTTTCCGCCGTGCCCGCTGGGGCGTCAGCAACGACCCGCTGGAGACGATGCAAGATCTCTCGGCGCGGGTGCGCCGGGAATGGTTTTCGATGGTCGGGCTATCGGTCGGATCGGCGCGCAAGCTCGATGCGCTGGCGAGCGCCATCCGCGCGATACGCCGGCTTTCGCGTAATCCCGCCATTGGGGTGATGGTGGGGGGCGCGGCTTTTATTGATCATCCTGAATTCGTTAGACTGGTTGGCGCCGACACCACCGCCGCCGATGCCGAGAGTGCGCCGCGTCAAGCCGAGAACCTGATCTCGGTTCTTGCGGCTGCGCGTTGACCGCGCACGCGAGGCAAGTGGTTGACAAGACAAAAAAACGGTGGCGATTGACAAGTGAGAGGGGTCGGCATTTGTTCGGGGGTTGGATAGAGCATGGGGGTCTCAAAAGTTGTGAAGGCCTTCAGGTCGCCCAAAAAGACTTTTGGGAGCCTCGACCCCGAAATTGCCGCGGCACTTGTTGCCACCGCCGCCGATATGGCGTTGGTTTGTGACGAGGCCGGCATGATTTACGACGTCTCCATCCAAAGTGATGCCTTGGCAAGCGAGCTGGCTGAGCATGTGCACTGGCCGGGGCGGAAATGGCACGACCTCGTGACCGTGGAAAGCCGCCCGAAAATCGATGCCTTGCTCGCCGACGCCGCGACCTCTGGCCAGACCACATCGCCGCGCTGGCGCCACATTAATTATCGCACCGCCAACGGCCCCGATGTTCCCATCCTGGCTGCGACCGTGCGCATCGGGCGTGATGGCCGGATCGTCGCGTTCAGCCGTGATTTGCGCGACATGGCGGCGCTTCAGCAGCGCCTCGTCGCAGCACAGCAATCGCTCGAGCAAGATTACGCGCGGCGCATACAGATGGAAACGCGCTATCGTCTCCTTTTTCAAATGTCGCCTGATCCGGTGGTCATCCTCGATGTCGCGACGCTCAAAATCGTCGAGGCCAACCCTGCGGCGCGCGATCTTTTGGGCGATCATCTTCGCCGTGTCGTCGGGCGAACGCTGAGTTTTTATGTCGCCGAGGAAGACGCGCAAGCGGTGCAGACGCTTCTTGGTGGGGTCCGTGGCGCCGGGCGCGGCGAGGAGCGGCGTGTCCGATTGGCCGAAAGCGGCCAGGAGATCGTGCTCGCCGCGCATTTCTTCCGGCAAGACGACGCGCAGCTGTTTCTCGTCCGCCTCACTCCGCTCGCCGAGGGGATGGCGGCAATGCCGGGCTCGCTTGCCGCCAAATTGCTGCATATCGTCGAAAAATCTCCGGATGCCTTCGTCGTGACCGACATGGACGGGCGTGTGATCGCCGCCAACGCGGCGTTTCTCGATCTCGTGCAGCTACCTGCCATCGAAGAAGCGCATGGCGAGTCGCTCGAGCGCTGGCTCGGCCGCCCAGGGGTCGATCTCGGGGTTTTGATCGCCAATTTGCGCCAACACGGCTCGGTTCGCCTGTTTGCGACAAGCCTGCGCGGTGAGTCGGGGATTACGAACGAGGTGGAGATCTCCGCTGTCGCCGTCGCCAATCAGGAGCAGATGTATTTCGGGTTCACCATTCGCAATGTGGGCTATCGCCTGCCGGCGGGCCCAAATCTCGTGCCCGCGGCCAATCGCGCCCTGCCGCGTTCGGTCGAGCAACTGACGGAACTCATCGGCCGGGTCGCGCTCAAGGATCTGGTGCGCGAGGCAACCGATATGATCGAGCGTCTCTGCATCGAGGCGGCGCTCGAGATGACGGGCGACAACCGTGCCTCGGCGGCTGAAATCCTCGGCCTCAGCCGCCAAAGCCTCTATGTCAAGTTGCGCCGCTACGGGCTTGGTGAATTGTCGCCAGAAGACGGCGAGAGCTGAGATGTCGGCGCCAGCGGCCGCGATCTCTCGTCCCTCGCTGCTTGCGGTTCTCGAACTTCTGAAACCGATCACCTGGTTTGCCCCGATCTGGGCATTTGGCTGCGGCGCCGTCTCGGCCGGCCATATGAGCGCGCATTGGCCGCTCGCCATCGCCGGGATGGTGCTCGCGGGGCCATTCGTTTGCGCCACCAGCCAGGCGGTGAATGATTGGTATGACCGCGATGTCGATGCCATCAACCAGCCCGAGCGGCCGATCCCCTCAGGGCGTATCCCTGGCCAATGGGGGTTTTTCATCGCAGTTTCGTGGAGTGGCTTGTCCCTTCTATGGGGATTTGCGCTCGGGCGTTTTGCCTTCGCGGCGACAATTTTCGGTCTCGCCCTCGCCTGGGCCTATAGCGCGCCGCCGCTTCGCCTGAAACGCAATGGCTGGTGGGGCAATGCCGCGGTCGCGCTTTGCTATGAGGGGCTGCCCTGGTTCACCGGTGCCGCCGTGCTCGGCGGCGCGATGCCGGCAAGCCCGGTGTTGCTTGCCGCCCTGCTTTATAGCATCGGCGCCCATGGCATCATGACCCTCAATGATTTCAAATCGGTCGAGGGCGACCGCGCGACGGGCATCTTCTCTTTGCCGGTTCGCCTTGGCGTCGATCGCGCCGCCCGTCTCGCCTGCGTCATCATGGGGCTCGCGCAACTGGCCGTCGTCGCCCTGTTGGTGCAGTGGGGCGCTTGGCAGAGCGCGGGCGTGATCATCGCCCTCGTTCTCGTGCAGGCGGTTTTGATGCGCCGGCTGCTTAAAGACCCGCGTGCGTACGCGCCCTGGTACAACGGTACCGGTACCACGCTTTACGTGATCGGCATGCTGGTGACAGCCTTCGCCTTGCGGCCGGAAATTTGAAGAACGGGAAATGTGATGACGGAAATCCCTTCCTTCGATGTCGTCGTGGTCGGTGGTGGCCCCGCCGGCGCGACCGCGGCCGATGTTCTCGCGCGCCGAGGGCGATCGGTGTTGTTGCTCGATCGTGCGGGGCGCATCAAGCCCTGCGGCGGCGCTATCCCGCCGCGTCTCATCCGCGATTTCGCGATCGCCCCGCATCTTCTTTGTGCCCGCATCACGGCAGCGCGGATCCTCGCGCCCTCGGGGCGCGCGGTGGCGATGCCGACCGGGCGCGGCTATGTCGGCATGGTCGATCGCGGTGTGTTCGACGCCTGGCTGCGTGAGCGTGCCGCCGATGCCGGGGCACTCCGCCAAAGCGGGGAGTTCCTCCGCATCACGAGAGAGGCGGCTGGGGAGACGCATGTTTATTTCCGCCCCCGCTTGAGCGAGGGCGGGGCAGGGGCCACGGTTGCGGTGCGCGCGCGCGTCGTCATCGGCGCCGATGGCGCGCGCTCGCGGGTTGCGCAGCAGAACATCCCGGGGGCTGCGGAAAATCCTGCCGTTTTCGCCTATCACGAAATCGTCCGCGCGCCTCGTGGCGACTGGGTCGACTATGACGGCGCGCGCTGTGATGTGCACTATGATGGCGAGATTTCCCCGGATTTTTACGGCTGGGTGTTTCCCCATGGCGAGACGGTGAGTATCGGCACCGGGTCAGCGCAAAAAGGTTTTCCGCTCCGCCATGCGCTCGGTATGCTTCGCAGCCGGGTCGGGCTCGCGGGGATGGAGACGCTGCGCGGCGAAGGCGCGCCCATTCCTCTGCGCCCGCTCAAACGCTGGGACAATGGTCGCGATGTCGTTCTCGCTGGCGACGCGGCGGGGGTGGTCGCGCCAGCATCGGGCGAGGGCATCTATTATGCGATGGTCAGTGGCGCACTCGCCGCGGAAGCGGCTGATGAGTGTTGTGAGCGGCGTGATGGCCGCGTCCTCGCGCAGGCGCGGCGGCGCTTCATGCGCGCGCATGGCGCAGTTTTTTTCATCCTCGGCGTCATGCAGAATTATTGGTATCGCAATGATCGTAGGCGTGAGCGCTTCGTCCGTCTCTGTGGCGATGACGATATCCGGCAATTGACGTGGGATGCGTATATGGAAAAGCGGCTGGTCTATGCGAAGCCATTCGCGCATGCCCGGATTTTCTGCAAAAATCTCGTGCATTTGGCCGGGCTCGCGGGTGCATGAGATGGGAGTTTTTCGCGCCAGGCGGGCCATGGGGCGCGTTATGGGTCGCGGCGCCAGCCGCCTTTTTCGTTGCCCTGCTTGGTGGTCTCGCGACACGGCTCGGCCCTTGGTACGAGCAATTGCGCAAACCCTCCTGGCAGCCGCCGAATTGGCTGTTCGGCCCGGTCTGGTCGGTGATCTTCGCTCTCATCACGGTCTCGGGCGTGATCGCCTGGCGCGATGCGCCGAGCGTGTGGGCCCGCGAGACGGTGGTCGTTCTCTTTGCGCTCAATGCGATCCTCAACATTCTCTGGAGCGTGTTGTTTTTCACGCTGCGCCGCCCCGATTGGGCATTTTTCGAAGTCGCGCCGCTCTGGCTCTCGATTCTCCTGCTCATTGTCGCGTTTTGGCCCTTTGCCCCGCTCGCGGCGGTGCTGCTTGCGCCATATCTCCTCTGGGTCGGCTTCGCCGCTTATCTCAACTGGACCATCGTGCGTCTCAACGCGCCATTTTCGGCGCGCGCGCGGTGATCGCACGCGTTCGTATCGCCAGCGTTTGGAGGTGAGCATGTCCGCGACCGCCTATCCTTTTACCGCGATCGTCGGCCAGGACGAGATGAAGACGGCGCTTTTGATCGCCGCTGTCGAGCCGCGCCTCGGTGGCGTTTTGGTGCTCGGCGATCGCGGCACGGGCAAATCGACGGCAATCCGCGCCTTGGCGGCGCTGCTGCCGAAAATCCGCGTCATCGAGGGCTGCCGCTTTGGCTGCGATCCCGCCGATACGCAAGCCTTGTGCCCGGAATGTCTCGGCCAGCGCGAGAGAAAAATCATCTCGCGGCCAGTGCCCGTGGTCGATCTGCCGCTCGGGGCGACGGAGGATCGCGTCGCCGGCGCGCTCGATCTCGAACGCGCGCTCCGCGCCGGCGTGCGCGCGTTCGAGCCTGGCCTGCTCGCGCGAGCGCATCGCGGCTATCTCTATATCGACGAGGTCAATCTGCTCGAGGATCATCTCGTCGATCTCCTGCTCGATGTCGCCGCGTCGGGTGAAAATATCGTCGAGCGTGACGGGCTCAGCATTCGTCATGCTGCACGCTTCGTGCTGATCGGCAGCGGCAACCCGGAAGAAGGTGAATTGCGTCCGCAACTGCTCGATCGCTTCGGGCTTGCGGTCGAAGTGCGCACGCCCGAGACACTCGAAGAGCGCGTCTCCGTCATCAAGCGGCGCGATGCGTTCGAGGCAGAGCCAAAAGCCTTTGTTCGTCTGTGGGAAAAAGAGGAAAAGCTTTTGCGTGCGCGCCTCATCGAGGCGCGTCGCCGACGCGAGCATGTGCGCGTGCCCGATGCGATTGTCGAACGCGCGGCCAAGCTCTGCATGGGGCTTGGCACCGATGGGCTGCGCGGCGAACTCACCCTTATTCGTGCCGCCCGCGCGCTTGCCGCCTTGCGCGGGGCGCTCGTGGTTGGCGATGAGCATTTGCAAATCGTCGCGCCGATGGCGTTGCGACACCGGTTGCGGCGTGACCCGCTCGATGAGACCGTGGCAACGGCGCGGGTTGCGCGCGCGGTCGAGGAATTATTCGCGGCATGAGCGGGCGCGCTTGGTACGCGGCAACGCCACCCGCGGCCGCGCTGCCCGACGCCTTGCTCGCCGCCCGCCTCCTCGCCCTCGATCCGCGTGGTACCGGCGCCGTCATTCGCGCGCAGAATGGCCCGCTCCGCGAACGCTGGCTCGCGTTTTGGCGCGCGCATCTCGCGCCGGCGACGACGATACGCAAAATGCCGCCGATGATCGGCGATGACCGTCTATTGGGCGGGCTCGATCTCAGCGCGACCCTCGCCGCCGGCCACGAGATCGCCGAACGCGGCTTGCTTGCCGAGAGCGATGGCGGCGTGGTGATCGCCCTGATGGCCGAGCGCCTCAGTGTCGCGACCGCCGCGCGCCTTGCCCAAGCGCTCGATACTGGTGCGGTGGCTCTTGCGCGCGATGGGCTCAGCCGCCGCCTGCCGGCGCGCATCGGCGTTCTCGCGTTCGATGAGGGCCTCAATGAGGAGGAACGCCTTCCCGCGGTGCTCGGCGAGCATCTTGCCTTCAGGCTCGATTTTTCCGATATCGCGGCGCGCGATATGATTTGGCCCCGCGCTGACCCGGAAGCGATCACGGCGGCGCGGCGTAGCGTTGGTGCGATTGGGGCGAGCGAGGCGATGCTCGGCGCGCTTTGCGAGATCGCAGCGGCGCTCGGCATCCATTCCTTGCGCGCCCCGCTTCTCGCATTGCGTGCCGCGCGCGGCCATGCGGCACTCGCCGGTAAGCGCGCGATCGACGAGGCCGATGTCACGATCGCGGCGCGTTTGGTGCTGGCCCCGCGCGCGGTCCAGCTTCCCCCGCAGGCGGTGGCGGAGGCACAAAATCCGCCCGCCGAGAAGCACCAAGATGCGAGCCGCAATCGCGCACCGGCTCCAGGGGAAGCCGACGATGGCCGCCGGCAAGAAGACGATCATGCCCGCCCGGGCGAGAGCGAAAGCCCCCCTTCGGCCGCGCAGATTCTGGCGGCGGTGCGCGCGCATCTGCCGCCGGGCTTGCTGGCCGGGGCGGGGGGCAAGCTCTCTCGCAGCCGCGCGGGTGCGGTCGGGCGGGTCGGCGCGACACGCAGCGAGGCGAAGCGCGGGCGGCCGATCGGCGTCTCCCGGGGTGAGCCGAGAGGCGGCAAGCGCTTGCATGTGATCGCAACCCTGCGCGCGGCCGCCCCCTGGCAGCCGTTGCGGCGCGATGCCGCGGGGCGCGGCAAGGATGGCGGGCATGTGCTCGTCCGGCATTCGGATTTTCGCGTCGTCCGGTATCGCGAACCGGCCGCGACGCTGACCATTTTCGTTGTCGACGCCTCGGGTTCGACCGCCTTCGAGCGCCTTGCAGAGGCTAAAGGCGCCGTCGAGCTTTTGCTCGGCGAGTGCTATGTGCGTCGTGACCAGGTGGCGTTGGTCGCCTTTCGTGGGCAGGGCGCGGAGGTGCTGTTGCCGCCGACCCATGCTTTGGCGCGGGCGCGGCGCGCGCTTTCGGCCTTGCCGGGCGGCGGCGCGACGCCGCTCGCGGCGGGCTTGGATGTCGCGCGCGGCTTGGTGATCGCCGCCCAGCGGCGGGGCGAGAGCGCGACCGTGGTGGTGCTCACCGATGGCCGCGCCAATATCGCGCGCGATGGGGCGCCTTTGCGCGCGCGGGCCGAAGCCGATGCGCGCGCCGCGGCCGCGGCGCTTCGCGCGCGCGGGAGTTCTGGCGTTCTGATCGATACCGCGCGCTGGCCGCATCCTTTCGCGCGCGAGCTCGCCGCGGCCATGGGAGTCTCGTTTCTTGCCCTGCCGCAAGCCGATGCGGCGACATTGTCGCGCGCCGCGCGCGCCGCACGCATGGGCTCGGCATGAGGCGCATGGCCATGCCCCTTCCGAGCGCGCGCCGTAGGGCTGGTTTTCCGCCATCGGCACGCGCGCCGGGGCTACGCCTGGTCTGGCTACGTGATGGCCAAGATTGGCCGAACCGCGAATGCAGCCATTTCCTGCGCGCCGGCGGCATCACGTGGCATGTGCAGTCATGCGGGCATGGCCCGGCACTTCTGCTGATCCATGGGACCGGCGCGTCGACCCATTCCTGGCGCGCACTGATGCCGCTATTGGCGCAGGATTTCACCGTGATCGCGCCCGATCTTCCCGGCCACGGCTTCACCGAGGCGCCGGCCCGGGCGCAACTCTCGCTTCCAGGAATGGCGGCGGGCATCGTCGCATTGGTTGATGCGTTAGGCGTCCGCCCGGCGATTGCCGCGGGCCACTCGGCGGGGGCGGCTATTCTTGCGCGGGCGGTCCTTGATGGCGGCCTCGCGCCCCGCGGCCTGATCAGTCTGAACGGCGCCTTGCTGCCGTTTCGCGGCTTGGCCGGGCATTTTTTCGCACCGCTTGCGCGGCTTTTCTTCGCGATGCCGATATTGCCGATGATATTTTCCTGGCGCGCGCGTGATCGCGCGACGGTCGAGCGCTTGATCCGCAATACCGGCTCAATGATCGACCCCGAAGGCATCGATTTCTACGCCCGCCTGATGCGAAGCCCTGGTCATGTCGATGCCGTGCTCGGCATGATGGCGAATTGGGATCTCGATCCTCTCGTTCGCGATCTGCCACGCTTGCGGCCGCCGCTCGCGCAGATCATCGGCGGCGCCGATCGTGCCATCCCGCCGAGCGAGGCCGAGGCGGTGCGCGGCGTTCTGCCACGTGCCGAAATCATCATGATGCCCGGACTCGGTCATCTCGCGCATGAGGAGCGGCCGCGGGAAACCGCCGAGATTATCCGCCGCCTCGCGCGCGGCTGGGGTGTTCTCGCGGCAAAGGAGGGGGAGGGGTAGCGGCGTTATGGGCCAATTCCTCACTGATGGGCGCCTTGTCGACGTGATTTTGGGGCTCGTCATCCTTGAAGCGCTCGGCCTCGCGCTTTGGTGCCGTTGGGGGGACGCACGCGTTTCGCTTGCCGCCCTTCTCGCCAATCTCGGCGCCGGCGGCTTTTTGCTGCTAGCGTTGCGCATCGCCCTCGGCCAAGGCTGGTGGGGCTGGATGGCGCTTAGCCTGCTTGCTGCCCTTTTTGCGCATCTCGGCGACCTCGCCGGGCGATTGCGCCGGTCAGGCTCGGGGCTTGCGTCGGGCCAAGCCTCTTCCCCACCTCCGCGCCACGCGCAGTAGCGTCGATAAACTTCACGGCATTATTGGCAGATGCGAGCCATAGGCGCTGCAGCTTTGAAGATGCGCCCGCGAATAATCCATTGATGCGCGGGCTGTTGGTGGCGGAGAAGGCGTTGGGGCCATTCAATTCAGCGACCTTCGGCCAATTTTCGGCGAAAAAATCCTCATCGATGCGTTTGACATCGACCCGACGTGCCAAGCGCACGCCAACATCGTGCTCAATCATCAGACGGGCAAACTCGCTGCCGTCGGTCAGAATCACTCGTTGCGAAAGCCGTTTGACCCCAGTTAAACAGCGTGTTTTTCTAAGCAATTGAATAGGCGTGCGAAATCGGGCGCGGGTCTGGTTTATGCGCTAGCCATCAGCGCCATGTACCCTTCCGGCTATGCCACCACGGTCAGCGTCGCCGGGCTGAGCGAGGGGTTGTGCGGCGCCCAGCGGCCTGGGCATTTCGACGGCATGGCGACGGTGGTGACCAAGCTTTTCCCGCAAGCCGGAGCAGAGAGCGCTTGGTTCGGCGAGAAGGATTATCAGCAATGGCTGGTGGTGCGCCGCCTGGTCGCCGATCTCGACATCCCGGTGCGGCTTCGCGCGGTGCCGACGGTGCGCGAGGCGGACGGGCTTGCGCTCTCGTCACGCAACCGCTTCCTCTCCCCCGGCGAACGCGCCATCGCGCCGCTCCTCGCGGAAGGCCACGCGGTCCTCACCGCAGCCCGGTTCAAGGTCGAATATCTGGAAATCCGTGACGCCGAAACCCTCGCGCCTTGCACGACGTGCCATGCTCCGGCGCGGGTTCTTGCCGCAGTGCGGCTGGGCTCTGTCCGGCTGATCGATAATTGGCCAATCCCCACCGCGGCGCAGCGCGCGTAACCCGCGCGAGGGTGGCAAGGGCACTCATCGACGGAGAGGCAGCCCGCCGGCCTGTGCGCAAAGCCCGCCCTGGGCCATCGTCCGTGCTCAGCCGAGGAACTGGATCAAGACGAAGCTGATCGCAACGATAAGTGCGAGCGAGACCGTGACGGCGCTTGCCACAGGCAGGCCGGCGCGGGCGATCTGGCGCAGATCGGTGCCGAGGCCGAGTGCGGCCATCGCGATCACGGTCAGCCAATTCGCCGCCATCGCCATGGGCGAAAGGAGAGAGTGCGGGACATAATCGAAGGAGCGGAGAGCGGCAAGGCCCAGAAAGCCGACGATAAACCATGGCACCAGATGATGAAGCCGCAGCCGGTACGCCAACCGATCACCTGCCGCCGCTCCCTGTCCCAGATCCTCGCCATCGTCTTGCAACCGGTGCGCGATCAATGACAGGACCAACAGCACCGGTCCGAGCATGAGCACGCGCACGAGCTTGACCAGCGTGCCGATATGGACGGCGAGCGTGCCCGCGGGAACGGTCGCGGCGAGCACTTGCGGCACGGCATAGACGGTCAGACCGGCCAGCACACCATATTGCGAGCCGCTGAGATGGAGAAGCGGTATCAATCCGGGCAAACCAAGGACGGTAGCGACGCCGAGCACCGCGGTGAAGGCAATGGCGGTCGCGACATCCTCGGCTTCATCCCCAATCTCGCGACGCACACAGAACTGGCCAGCGCAACACCACCGCACGCGGCAACCGCCAACGATCTCGCCGCCGCGCGTCCGCCAGGAGAGGCGCAAGCCTGCTGATCACGGCTGAAAGCAGCGGTTCAGGTAAAGGAGACATGGCGATGATGGAGAGGGTTGCCTTGCCGGGCCGGCAACCTCCGACATTGACCCTCCTCCCCGTCGCCTGCTGAGCGGCCGGCCATCGCCGTGAAAGAGCGCCAGGCTCACGCTTCAGCCGCTCGCATCTCGGCGGCGGCCTCAGCGAGGCTCAGGACCAGCCCGGCAAAGCGCCCCGACATGTCCCTCGGCGACCTGGCCGATGAGCCATCGGTCGAACGACGACGGTAACCCGCGCCGCATCACACCATCGCGGCTCATGCCGATGAGCGCTCGTCAAGCAGGGATATCCTTGCCGTCCTCGCCGCTCCCCTAAAAGCGCCATCGAGCGTCGCAAGTGGCACGCTTTCGCGCGGCGCCAATGCGAGATAGCTCGCATCATAGACCGTGAGCCAATGCCGGCGGGCGCGCATGAGCGCCTTGATGCCGGCGATGGCTTGGTCAATCTCTTCCCGCCTGCCGTCCATTTCCGGTATCAGGCGGGCAATCGCCCGGCCATGGCGCGTGATGACGATGACCTCGCCGCGCTCGACGTCATCAAGCAGTTGCGGATGTCAATGAAATCCTCCTCACGAAGCGGAGCCTCCAGGGTTTCTCGTCAGCGGCGCCGGGACGTCGCGGGCCTCGGAGGCACCAATCTCAATGGCTCAACATCCATGGGCGCGCGGTGGGCGAGGCCGATTCCGCCGCGAGTTTTGCCGGTCTCGCGGCGCAGCAGCCGCAGCCCGAGGGATGGCTCCGGCGCGGTGCATTGGCGCTCCGCTCATTGGTCGCGTGAGCGGCTCGCCGAGACGCCGGCATCACCGCGAGCGCCGGCATCGAGAGCAAGGCGCGCGGCGCGGCACGCGCGCAGCCCGGACACGGCCGCGGCGCCGCGAACTCCGCCATCGGTCGTGCCTCAGTGAACGGGCCGCACGTCTCGCAGAGGTAATCATAGCTCGGCATGGTCAATATCCCTCGCGTGCGGGATCCAGATGGCATCCGGATTCCGCGCCTACGTCTGAAAAAGCGCTGCGCCTTCATTCAAAGATCCGGCGCGAGTGGCACGTCGACATCCCCCGCGATCATCTTTTGCGGGCCGGCCGCGCCCGGATTGATATCAAAATCGAAAATCCCCGTCGGCAACCACAAAGTCGCGCACGAATTCGGAATATCAACGACCCCGCTGATATGTCCCTGCACCGGCGCAGTGCCGAGAATGGCATAGGCCTGCGCCGCGGAATAGCCAAATTTCTGCAGATAGGAGATTGCATTCAGGCACGCCTGTCGATAGGCGACGTTGACGTCGAGATAATGCTGCTCACCCGCTTCGTCGACCGAAATCCCTTCGAAAATCAGGTAATCATCATATTGCGGCTTGATCGGGCTCGGCTTGAAGATTGGGGTTTTGATACCGTATTTTGCCATGCCGTCCTTGATCACTTCCACCTTGAGGTGAATCCAACCCGGCATTTCGATGGCGCCGCAAAAGGTGATCTCGCCGTCACCCTGGCTGAAATGGAGATCCCCCATCGAGAGCCCCGCGCCGTTCACGTAGACGGGGAAAAAGACCTTGGCGCCACGCGAAAGATCCTTGATGTCGCAATTGCCGCCGTGTTCGCGCGGCGGCACGGTGCGCGCGCCGGTGGCGGCCGCCGCAGCACGCGCGTCACCCTTGAGACGGCCAAGATGGGCGGTTGCGGCAAAAGGCGGATTGGCAAGTGGTGGCACGCGCGACGGGTTAGTCGCGATCAGCGTCGCTTCGCGCGCATTCCATGTCTCGAGCAACGATGCCGACGGCAGGCAGCCGATCAATCCTGGGTGGACCAGCCCGGCAAATCCCACCCCCGGCACATGGCGCGAGCGGGTGAACATGCCCTTGATATCCCAGATCGATTTTTGCGCCTCCGGGAAATGCTCGGTGAGAAATCCGCCGCCGTTCTTCTTTGAGAAAAACCCATTGAAGCCCCAGCTATTGTGCGGAAACACGCCAATATCGAGAATATCAACGACGAGCAGGTCACCGGGCTCGGCGCCCGCGACGCCAATCGGACCGCTCAAGAAATGCACGATCGAAAGGTCGATATCACGCACATCCGCGGCGGAATCGTTGTTCTTGATGAAGCCGCCGGTCCAGTCATAGCACTCGACGATGAAGTCTGCCCCCGGCTTGACGGTCGCCACCATTGGAATGTCAGGATGCCAGCGATTGTGAATCATATCATTTTCGTAGGGGGTCTGCGAAAGGTCGACTTTGATGATGGTATCGGTCATGTTGGTTTCCTTTATCGCGGGAAGGATAGATGATGACAGGGTCAGACGGCGAGAAAACGGGCAACTTCGGCCTCGTCGACTTCGGCGCGCAACGCCGTGTGGACGATCCGACCGCCTTCGAGCACGAAAAGTCGATCGACGACGTCAAGAGCGAAGCTCAAGACCTGCTCCGAAACCAAGATGGCAAGACCGCGCTCGTCACGAATCCGCTTGAGGGTGCGCGCTAGGTCGCGAATGATCGAAGGTTGTATTCCCTCCGTCGGCTCGTCGAGAAGCAGCATCTTCGGATTGGTCGCGAGCGCCCGGGCAATCGCGAGTTGCTGCTGTTGCCCACCGGACAGATTGCCGCCGCGCCGCCCACGCATTTCCTCGAGGACCGGGAATAGCCGGTAAATATCTTGCGGAACGGCCCCTCCCCCCCGCACCACGAGACCAGTTTCGATATTCTCGACGACCGTCATCGCCGGAAAAATCATCCGCCCCTGCGGCACATAAGCTAAACCTCTGGCCACTCTCTGATGCGTCTTGTGGTCGTTGAGCGAAACCTCATCGAGTACGATCTCACCCCCGCCGATTGGCAGCACACCGATCAAGGTCTTCATAAGCGTCGACTTGCCCATGCCATTCCGCCCCATCACGGCGACGATTTCGCCTGCCGAGACGCTGAAATCCAAGCCGTGCAACACCTCGCTTTGGCCGTAGCCAGCGCGTAATGCGGAAACACTCAGCATCGCCTAGTCCCCTTCAATGCCCAAGATAGACTTCGACGACCTTGGGGTCGGCTTTGACGTGGTCGAGCGAACCCTCAGAGATTACCTTGCCCTGATGCAGAACCGTCACCCGATGCGCGATATCGGCGACGAATCCCATGTCGTGTTCAATGACCAAAACGGCGCGGCCACCGATGATGCGGTGGAGCAATTCCACGGTTTTCTTGCGTTCACTCACGCTCATGCCGGCGACCGGCTCATCGAGCATGAGCAGCAACGGATCCTGGACTAAAAGCATACCGATTTCTAGCCATTGCTTCTGCCCGTGGCTAAGATTTTCCGCGCGCTCGGCGAGCATGGCGTCGAGAAAAACCATCCCAGCGATTTCCTGGACACGCTCTCGCACCACATGGTCGCGGCGAAACGCTAGTGCCCCGAAAACATTTCGCCCACGAGGAAAGGAAATTTCGAGATTCTCGAACACCGTGAGATCCTCGTAAATCGACGGCGTCTGGAATTTTCTGCCAACACCAGCACGAACGATCTGGTGCTCGGGAAGCCGCGTCAGCTCACGCCCCTGGAATCTCACCGATCCGGCGCTGGCATGGGTGCGCCCGCAAATCAGGTCGAGAACGGTGGTCTTGCCAGCGCCATTGGGGCCGATGATGACACGGATCTCGTTTTGATCGACATAGAAGGAAAGGTCGTCGACCGCTTTGAATCCGTCGAAGGAGACGCTTACGCCTTCGACCGCGAGCAGGAAATCGGTCGCCGCGTTCATCGCCCCGCTCCCTGTTTGCCGGCATCGGCCGTCGGCGCAAGCCGCAGTTGCGGACGCCATATCCGTCCCAGGCGCCGCTCCAGATGGTCGCGGTAAAGACCAGCAAGGCCGTTCGGAAACACGACGACAACGGCGATGAACAGTGCCCCCATGGCTAGCAGCCAGAGTTGCGGCATGTCCTCCGAAAACGTGGTTTTCGCCCAATTCACAGCAAGCGCGCCATAAAGCGCACCGAGCAGCGATGTCCGCCCACCGACGGCGCAGAATATCACCATCTCGATCGAGGGTACGATCCCGACGAAGGAGGGTGACATAAACCCTACCTGAAGGGTGAACATGGCGCCACCAATTCCGGCGATAGCCGCGGCAAAGCAGAAAGCAAAAATCTTGAAGGCAGCGACGTCATAGCCTGAAAAGCGCACACGATCTTCGCGCTCACGCATCGCGACGAGGATTCGGCCAAGCTTGCTCCGCCGCACAAATTGCGCGACCAAGAGGGAAAGCACGAGCAAAGCCGCGTTGACGAAATAGAGCACGAATTTTGCGTGATCGGTTCGAATATCCCATCCTTTCAGCGTGCGAAGGTCGGTTATGCCGTTGACACCGCCGGTATAGCCCTGCTGGCCGATGATCAGAATGGTGAGGATCGCGGCAATGGCCTGGGTGATGATGGCGAAATAGGTGCCGCCGACGCGGCGCTTGAACATCGCAATCCCGATAACGAGGGCTAGCAGCATTGGCACCATTGGCACGGCAATGAGCGCGAAGGCCAGACTGTGAAAGGGACGCCAGAACCAGGGGAGCGCAGTAAGTTGATTCCAGTCCATGAAGTCGGGAATTCCAGGTGTCGATTGAATTTTGGTCGCACCGACGCTGGATGCCTCGAGCTTCAGAAACATCGCCATGCAATAGCCCCCGAGGCCGAAAAAGATCCCCTGCCCAAGACTGAGAATGCCGGCGTCCCCCCAGCAGATCACAAGCCCGATGGCGACAAAACCATAGGTGAGGTATTTCCCGATCAGATTCAGCCGAAACGGGTCCAGGATAAGCGGCAACAAAACCATGATCAACGCGGTGAAGAGAAGAATAAGCAGCAGATCCTTGCGGGCGAGATAGGAATTTTCGGCCATCATCACGCTCCTTCAGCGGCGTAGCTTGAGAACGAAAAGACCTTGTGGGCGCAGCATCAGAATGCCGACGACGAGCAGAAGAACGACCACTTGCGCCATCGAGCCGCTGAGAAAAAATTCCATCGTCGAGCGCGCCTGCGAGATGGTGAACGCAGAGGCAATGGTACCGATCAAGCTCTGCGCGCCACCGAACACGACGATGAGAAACGTGTCGACGATGTAAAGCTGCCCGGCGGTCGGGCTAGTCGAGCCGATCATCGTGAACGCACTACCGGCCACACCGGCGATGCCGCAACCAAGAGCAAAGGTCAGCCGATCGACGCGCCCGGCGTCAATCCCGACGGCGCCGGCCATGACGCGGTTTTGCATCACCGCGCGCACTTTCCGGCCCCAAGGCGCGTGAAAGATCAAGTAGTATACGGCGGCGGTGATGAGCGTCGTGATTGCCATCACGATCAGCCCGTTGATCGGGATTTCAATCGCGTCCGTCAGATGCAGCGAACCCATCATCCAGTTTGGCAATTCGACGCCGACTTCGCGCGCGCCGAAAATGCTACGATAGATTTGCTGCAGGATGAGACTGAGCCCCCATGTCGCCAACAATGTATCGAGGGGACGGCGATAGAGATGGCGGATCAAGAGCCATTCGACCACTATGCCGAGCGCGCCAGAGGCGACAAAGGCAAGTACGATCGCGAGAAAGAAGTAGATCGCAAAAGCACCCGGGAGAAACGCCGCGAACAGCTTCGAGATCAGAAATGTGACGTAGGCGCCGAGGATCATGAACTCCCCATGCGCCATATTGATCACGCCCATCTGGCCGAAAATGATGGCAAGGCCAAGGGCCATCAGCACGAACACCGAGAACAAGACGAGCCCGGCGAACCCCTGCATCGCGAAGATCGCGCCAAGATCGGCGAACGAATAACCCAAGAGCATCTCGGTTTTCCTTCTATCTCGCTCAGGTTGGCGGCTTCCCTGTTTTGGCGGCCTACTGGTAGCCGACCGGAAACGGATTGGGTTCCATCAGATCCGGCGTTTCATAGATCACGTCATACTGGCCGTCAGTGCGCGCCCGCCCGACTCGGGTGCGGCTCCAGAGATGGTGATTTTCGTGGATGCGCACATAACCCTCCGGCGCGCCCAGGAACTCGACCCCCGGTGAGGCGGCAGCGATCTTGTCGATATCGAAGCTGTTAGCCTTCTGGGCGGTGAGTAGCCAGAGCCAAGGGCCGAGATAGGCGGCTTGTGTCACGTCGCCGATGACGCTTTGCTGCCCCCACATCGCTTTGAAAGCCGGTACGAATTTTTCGTTGTTGGGATTCTTCAGGGATTGGAAATACTTCATGCAGGCATAGGCACCAGCGATATTCTCGCCGCCAATACCGAGAATCTCGTCCTCGGTCACTGAGATCGTCATCAGAGTCTGTTTGTTCAGATCGACGCCGGCGGCCTTGAGCTGCTTGTAGAACGCGACGTTGGAGCCGCCAACGATGATCGCATAGATCACATCCGGCTTGACCAGCTTCATCTTGTTGATGACGGAATTGAACTGGGTGTGGCCAAGCGGGAAATAATCCTCGCCGACGACCTTCGTGCCCTTCATATGATTTTCGATGTGTTTGCGGGCGATCTTGTTGGAGGTGCGCGGCCAGATATAATCAGAACCAAGAAGATAGAAGGTTTTGGCACCCTTCTCCTTGGTAACCCAGTTCAGTCCGGCGAGAATTTGCTGCGTGGCTTCCTGGCCAGTATAGATCACGTTTTTCGACTGCTCCAGGCCCTCGTAGAAGGTCGGGTAGTAGAGCATGCCATTATATTGCTCGAACACCGGCAGCACCGCCTTGCGCGAAGCCGACGTCCAGCAGCCAAACACCGCGGCGCATTTGTCTTGGACGAGCAGCTTGCGCGCTTTTTCAGCGAAGGTCGGCCAGTCGCTCGCACCATCTTCCTGGATGAACTTAATTTTTCGCCCAAGCACGCCGCCTTGCGCATTGATTTGGTCGATCGCCAGCTTCTCCGCTTCCACCGATCCGGTCTCGCTGATCGCCATAGTGCCGGTGACGGAATGAAGAATGCCGACCGTGACGGTGTCGTCAGTGACGGCGAGGCCAGTCGTGTTGACGACGGCGGTCGGCGGCGTATCGGCGTGGGCGACGCGCGGCAGCAAACCGAGTGCCGGCAGCGCCGCCATTCCCTGAAGCAGCCGACGCCGGGTTGCGGAGGGGGGTGATGGCTCGCTCTCGTAATCGGACATATGCGTATTCCCTCAAACGGATGTTGAAACGCGACACGGCCGGACCGGATGGAAGCGGTCTCGATGACGATGCAGGATGGCGAACGAGGGTAGCGCCTGGAATACGTCGAATGACGTATGTTGCGCTGCGACATTTTGCTTGACGCGGAACCCCTCTCTGCGGGATCGTGGTCGGCTATGGAGGGTCATCGATCTGAGGCTGACGTTTTTTTGCCTGTGCGCAGGCGCGGCCGTTTGCGGCGCTTGCCCAGCCGGACAACACGATGAAAGGGCCGGAGCCGGCGGCGCGTCAGCGGATTCTTCGTGTCCGCCGTGACTATAATCAGTGGGTCGCGAACGAGACGCTGGAGGATTACGCGCTCCGCTTCACCGCCAAGCGGGCACGGCGGTGGTCGGCGGCGCGGGTCGCCAATACCGCGCTCGGCAATGTTTCCTTCCTCGCGCTCGAAGCGATCGGTGGCACCATCACCATCGACTATGGCGCCGCCAATGCGGCGGTCGCCATTCTTCTCGTCGGGTGCTTGATTTTTGCTGCCGGGCTGCCGATTGCGATCCATGCCGCGCGCGCCGGCGTCGATATCGATCTGCTGACCCGCGGCGCCGGTTTCGGCTATATTGGCTCGACGCTGACCTCGCTCATCTATGCTTCCTTCACCTTCATCTTCTTTGCGATCGAAGCGGTTATTCTCGCCAGCATCCTCGAAGCCTGTTTCGGCATTCCGCTCTGGCTCGGCGAGATTTTTTGCGCCGTCGCCGTGGTGCCGCTGGTGACCCACGGCTTCACCTTCATCAGCCGATTTCAGGTCTGGTCACAACCGCTTTGGATTTTTCTGCATCTTTTGCCGTTCGTTGCGATCGCGCTGGGTGGCCACGGGACCTTCACGGCGTGGCGCGGCTATGGTGGCGGGTTCGATCCGTTGCGCATTGGCGCGGCCGGTTCGGTGGTGTTTTCGCTGATCGCGCAGATCGGCGAGCAGGTCGATTTCCTGCGTTTCCTGCCTCCCAAGCCCGTCGGACGAGGCCGGGTCCGCTGGTGGTGCGCGCTCATCGCCGGCGGTCCGGGCTGGATCATTCCCGGGATGCTCAAATTGCTCGCGGGCTCGTTTCTCGCGACCCTCGCCCTCCATCATGGCCTGGCGCCGGCGCTGGCCGCGCAACCCGTCGGCATGTATCGTGTCGCCTTCGGTTATGTGTTCGCTCAGCCCACCGCGGCGCTCGTTCTTGCCAGCATCTTCATCGTGATTTCGCAATTCAAGATCAACGTCGCCAACGCCTATGCCGGCTCGATCGCATGGTCGAATTTCTTCGCCCGGCTGACCCATAGCCATCCCGGCCGCGTGGTTTGGCTGATCTTCAACATAGTCATCGCATTGTTGTTGATGGAGCTTGGCGTTTATCAGACCATCGAGCGGACCCTCGCCCTCTATTCCGGGGTTGCGGCGGCGTGGATGGGGGCGCTGGTCGCCGATCTCGTCGTCAACAAGCCGCTTCGCCTCAGCCCGCCGGTGATCGAATTCAAGCGTGCGCATCTGCATGACATCAATCCGGTTGGCGTCGGCGGCATGCTGTTAGGTGGCGCCCTCGCCGCCTGCGCCTATGGCGGGCTGTTCGGGCGGCTGTTGCAGGCGCTCTCACCTTTTCTCGGCTTCGCCGGGGCGTTTGCGGCGGCCCCTTTGATCGCCTGGGCGAGTGGCGGGCGTTTCTATCTTGCGCGGAAGCCAAGAGCCGGATGGGCAGGAAGTGGCGAACGCGCCTGCGTCATCTGCGGGCATGCGTTCGAGCCCGAGGACATGGCTTTCTGCCCCGCCTATACTGGGCCGATCTGTTCACTCTGCTGCTCGCTCGATGCGCGTTGCGGGGATAGCTGCAAGCCGCGCGCGGCGCGCGGGTTCAGTCTGCTCGCCGCACCCCTTCGGCTGATCCTGCCGGCGGAGGCGACCGCGATGCTGGGTCGGCCGCTCGCGCGCTATCTCGCCATCGTCACGGTTTTCGCCCTGGCGCTCGCCGGTATCTTGTCCGCGCTCTATTCGCAGACCGCGGCCCCGTTTCCGGCGATGGAGGCCGCGATTGCGGCGGCGTTCCGCAAGGTGTTTTTTGTTCTTTTGGTGATCGCCGGTGTCGTTGTCTGGCTGCTCGTGCTGGCGCTCGAGAGCCGGCGCGTGGCACAAGAAGAAAGCCGCCGCCAGACCGAACTTCTGATGCAAGAAATCAGCGCCCACCGGCGCACCGACGCCAAGCTGCAAAAGGCCAAGGAAGCGGCGGAAGCCGCCAATCACGCGAAAAGCCGCTATGTCGTTGGCATCAGCCATGAACTCCGCACGCCGCTCAACGCCATTCTCGGCTATGCGCAATTGCTCGAAGCCGATGCCACCATCCCGCCGGCGCGCCAAGGCGCCATCCGCGTCATGCGCCAGAGCGCCGAGCACCTCGCCGGCCTGATTGAGGGCCTGCTCGACATTTCCAAGATCGAGGCCGGGCGCATCGAACTTTACCGCGACGAGGTTCGCCTCGGCGAATTTCTCGACCAGATCGCGACTCTCTTCCGCCCCCAGGCCGAGGCACGCGGCATCCGCTTCATCCACAGCCGGCCGGAGCATCTGCCCGAAGCGGTGTTTACCGATGAGCGGCGGCTTCGCCAGATCTTGATCAATCTGCTTTCGAATGCGATCAAATTCACCACCGCCGGCGATGTCGCGTTTCATTTCCGGAAGCGTGGCAGTGTCGCCGAATTCGAGATCGCCGATACCGGGTGCGGCATCGCCGAGGCCGATCGCGAACGCATCTTCGAGCCCTTCCAGCGCGTCGAGGCACGGCATCTCGCGGCAACGCCAGGCATCGGCCTCGGCCTCACCATCACCCGGCTCCTGGTGCAGATCATGGGCGGCGAGATCGCGGTCGAGAGCCAACCGGGCGCCGGCAGCCGCTTCACGGTGCGGCTCATGCTCTCTGCCGTGCGCCAGCCGCGCCGCCTTCAGGCCAAGGAAAAGCGGCCGCTCGGTTATGCCGGGCGCCGACGGTTGGTGCTGGTCGCCGACGACGATCCGCTGCACCGGCGGCTGATGCGCGATGCCCTCGCGCCGCTCGGCTTCATCGTGCTCGAGGCCGGTGATGGCGCCGAATCGCTGCGCCTTGCCGCCGATTGCCGCCCCGATGCCTTTCTGCTCGACCTTTCGATGCCTGGCATCAGCGGCTGGGATCTGGCGCGGCGGCTCCGGCAATCCGGCCATGAAGCGGCGGCGATCCTGATTATCTCCGCCAATGCCGGAGAGTTGCGCGCCGGCCCGCCCGCAGACCACGACTCCACGCGGTACCACGACGATGTCCTTGCCAAGCCGGTGTCCATCGCGAATTTGCTCACCCGCCTCGGCGCTTGCCTTGCCCTTGAATGGCAGGAGGCGCCACCGCCTGACTCTGGCCTGCGCCGGCTCGCACTTCCCCCAGAGGTGGTTGCGGAGCTGACGCAGCTCGGCCGGATCGGCTATGTCCGGGGCATTCTCGGGAGACTCGACGAAATCGCGGATGCATCCCCCGCAGCCGGCCTCATTGATTTGCGTCGTGCCGCCGCCGAATGCCGGCTCGATGATTTTCTCGCCCTCCTCGCCGGCGCCGTGCCCTCGTGACGCCGCCGCTCCGCACCATCGTGCTCGTGGTCGACGACTCGCCAGGGACGCTCGGCTTGCTCAATGATACCCTGGAGGCCGCCGGTTACACCGTGCTGCTCGCCCCCTCCGGACAAGCCGCCCTCGACGCCGTGAGCCATGCGACACCCGACATCATCCTGCTCGATGCCTTGATGCCGGGCTTGGACGGGTTCGAGACCTGCCGACGCATGAAACGCCTGCCCGGGCTTGCCGCGGTGCCGGTGATTTTCATGACCGCGCTCAGCGAGACCGAACACGTGCTGGCAGCACTCGCCGCCGGCGGGGTCGATTACGTCACCAAGCCGGTGGCGCCGGCCGAGGTAGTGGCGCGGGTCGGCGTTCATCTCGCCAATGCCCGCCTCACGCGGAGCGCGCATCAGGCGCTGGATGCCGCCGGACGCTATCTGCTGGCGATCGACCGCGCCGGCCACGTGGTTTGGAGCACACCGCAGGCCGCTGCCCTGCTTGGCAACACCACGGCCGCGCCAGCGTCCTTGCCGCCGGAGATCGTCGCCTGGGCTCTGCATCAGACATCCGGCGCCGCAACGCCAGGGCGAAGCGTTACCATCGCCGGCGACAGGGTGGAAATTTCGTATGTTGGACGCATCGCCGCCGATGAGATTCTGCTTCGCCTCACCCCTGGTGCCGCCGCCGGGGACTTGGAAACCCGGCTCCGCACTCAGTTCGGGCTCACGCCGCGCGAGGCCGAGGTGCTGCTCTGGATCGGGCATGGCAAGTCCAATCGCGACATCGCCGATATTCTCGGCCTCAGCCCGCGCACGGTGAACAAGCATCTCGAAGCCATTTACGCCAAGCTCGGCGTCGAAAACCGCGCTGCCGCCGCGGCGATCACGGTGCAGGCGCTCGCGGACAGCCTCAGGGGAATCGCATTTGAATAGGCGGGCAGCGCGGAAGGCTGAGAGTGTCACCGGTGATATGGCCAAGCGCCCGCGCCGGGTCGCCCCCAGCTTGGCGGCTTGGGCGTACTGACGACACAGCGCCGGGTCGACAAACTTATGCCTCTCCTGCGCCAGCGCCTCCGCGGTTGCCGCGAGACCAGTCTCCAACGCCAGCATCTCTTTTCCAGCATCTCTTTTGTGGTGTAACGCTCCTCGCCCCGGTGCACCGCGGCCGAGCCTGACCAGCGCCGGCAAGGCCATGACTCGCGCCAGGACGTTCTGGAACTGCTCGGCCACGCCTTGCTGGAGCGCATCGGCGAGCGAGCCGTAATTATTGGCGCCCATGCCGGCCTCGGAGCCGACGCTCAGGATCGTCGAGAGGATGGCCGCCTTGAAGAGCGTGCCCCAATGATTGTCGACTTGATCTTCGAGGCCGGCGTAGCCTTCGGTATCCGCGCCGGGCTGGCGTTCGAGGATGATCGAGCGCCCGTTCGGCATGATGAGCCGGGTCCAGACGAGCAGCGCCCGCGACTGGCCGAAGGCAACCTGCGCATCATATTGCCCGATCAGCCGCGCGCCCTGCGGGATGAGCAGGATGCTGCCGGCAACGCTGTCATAGACATCCTCGGTGACCTGCGCCGTGACCGGCCCGGGAAGATCGGAACGCAGCCCGGTGATGAGCGCCGCCGGAATGACCGAGCCGGCTTGCAGAACATAGGGGCTCGCTGCCGGCTGCAGCCGCTCCTTGCTCACGGTGCGCTGATCGGCGGGACGGTCGAGGAAGGCGAGTTTGTGATCCTGGGGCGTGGCCGCAAGGCAAGGAACGCCGCC
The DNA here is from genome assembly GCF_003352165.1 of Acidibrevibacterium fodinaquatile. Classification (GTDB taxonomy): domain Bacteria; phylum Pseudomonadota; class Alphaproteobacteria; order Acetobacterales; family Acetobacteraceae; genus Acidibrevibacterium; species Acidibrevibacterium fodinaquatile. The sequence goes on along the minus strand of NZ_CP029176.1, from coordinate 3,224,655 downwards.
CCGCCGATGCCGAGGCCGACCAGCCCGGCAAGGCCGAGCAGCACCTTGCGCGAGAGCCGGGTGACCGGCGCCCTCTGTGCGCGAAGACGCATCTCTTGCGGCGGCCGTGGCAGCGCCCGTTCTTCATCGCGCGGCGCCTCGGTCATGAGGCCGGCCCTCGGCTGTTCGTCCGGGGCATCACCGCTTGCGACGCATGCGTGCCAGGGTTTTCCGGAAGCGCGCCGCTGTTTACCCCATCGGTGCGGACGATGCGCACGATCTCCTGATGCGCGCCGCCGAGCTTGAGTTCGGCGGCGGCAAACAGGCGGTCGACGATCATGGTATTGCCGCGCACGCGGTAATTCACCAATTGCCCGTCACCCTCGGCGCCGATCACCCAGAGCGGCGGCAGCTCGCCATGGGCGATACCGCGCGGAAATTCGATGAACACCTGGCGACCATCATCGAAGGCGCGCGTCGGCCGCCAGGCGGGGCTGTCGCCCGCGATGCGGTAGCGGAACAGGCGGGGCTGTCGCCCGCGATGCGGTAGCGGAAATTGAGCGCGCTGATATCGACCCCGGTGGCGAGCGGCGCCGCTGCCTCGGCGGCGGCGTTCTGCTGGCGGAGTGCGATCAGCTGATCCTGCGGATAGATCCAGGAGACCGCGGCCATGTAGGTTTTCTCCTCGGAGTGCAGCTCGAGGTGATAGGTCCGGCGGTCGGTGTTGATGATCAGGTTGGTGGTCAGGTCCGGCCGCGTCGGCTTGACCAGGATGTGAAGGCTCTTTCCGGCGCCGGCGCCGCTTTCGCTATCGCCGATGATCCAGCGCACCGTATCGCCCGCGGCGATGGGACCGGTGCCGACGAGCTGCTCGCCGGGCTCGAGCACGATATCGGTGATCTGTCCCGGTGCGGCATAGACCTGGTAGAGCGCGCCGTCCGACCACGGATAGACCTGGATTGCGTTGAGATAGCCGGCGCGTGTCGGCTGGATGCGGGCGGCGCCATTGGCGCGATCGATGCGGGCCTACGGATCGCCGGGTTCGGGCGGCGCGCTTTTGCCGCTGGCAAGCGGCTTCATCTGCCCCGGAAGCGGCAGCGGCGTCGGCAACGCGACGATCTGCACCGGCTGGGGCGGATCCGGCGTCAGCACCGCCGCTTTCGCGTGCGGCGCCTCGTCATAGGAGATGACCGGCGGGATGTCGGTGTTGGCGCAGGCGCCGAGGGCCAGCGCGGCGAGGAGAAGCGTCGTGGGCGGCCGCATCAGCCGAGCTCCTTTGCCCAGTCGAAAGCGTGGACATAGACCCCGAGCGGGTTCTTCTTGAGGCGATCGGCGTCGGTCGGCGTCCGCACGGCGATGGTGAGGATCGCGCTCCAGCGCTCGGTTGCGGCCAGGGCGTCATCGGCGTAGCGGCGTTCGATCCAGGTGATGCGAAAACTGTCGGCCGAGGCGCGGATGACGCTCACGATCTCGACCGTGACCTGCACCTTGCCGACCTTGGAAAAGGCATCGCTCGTGCGCGCATACGCGTTGAGGGCCAGCGCGCCCTTGTCGGTGACGTAGTTGTAGGCATCGAGCCAGTTCTGCCGCAGTACCACGGGATCGGCCGGAATGGCGCGGATTTCGCTGATGAAGCGGGCGAGATACCAGGCGATTTGCGGATCGGTGGGCGTGTAGCCGGCGGTTGCCGGAGCGATGGCCTGCGCCTGGCCGAGCGCATCGACCTCGACCACCCAGGGCGTGATGGTGCCGCGCGCCGATTGCCAGAGCAGACCGCCAGTGAGAGCGCCGCTCAATGCCAGCGCCGCCGATCCCGGCCACGGCAAGGCCGGTGCCGATCGCCGCCCCTGCGCCAAGCTGTGGCCCGCCGGCGATGAGGCCGTTGGCGATGCCGGGGCCAAAGATTGTCAGGCCAAGGAGGGTGAGCGAGGCGAGGATCAGCGTCAGCGCGTCGGCGATCGTCGGTCGCGTGTTCAGCACAGTGGTGAATTCGCAGAAGATCGTCGCACCGATGCCGACGATGACGGCAAGGACGAGGATCTTGACGCCGCTCGCCACCACGTTGCCGAGCACTTTTTCAGCGAGGAAGGCGGTGCGGCCAAAAAGCCCGAACGGCACCAGCACGAAGCCGGCGAGCGTCGTCAGCTTGAACTCGATCAGGCTGACGAAAAGCTGGATCGCGATGACGAAGAAGCTGATGATGACGATCAGCCAGGCGATCAGCAGGATCGCGATCTCGACGAAATTGTCGAAGAAGCTGGTGAACCCGACCAGCCCGGAGATCGCGCTCAGGATCGGCTTGCCGGCATCGATGCCGATCTCAGCGAGCTGCCCCGGCTGCAGAAGCTGCTGGGCGGTGATGGTGCCGCCGCCGGCCTTGAGGCCGAGGCTCGAGAAGGAATTATAGATGATCTGCGCGAGATTGCTGAAATTGCCGAGGATGAAGGCGAAGACGCCAATATAGAGCGTCTTCCTGATCAGCCGCGCGAGGATGTCCTCAGGCTGATAGCCGGCGCCATAATTGAGGAAGTTTTGGAGTTGTTGCTGTGCCTGCGCCTGGCTTTCGAGCCGCTTTGCGCCATCGAGGCTCTGCGCCCGCGCGAGCGAAGCCATCACTGCGGTGAGATCGGCAAGCTCGGTCGCCTGGACGGCGATCAGCTGGTTGCCCGATTGCGCCGCCTGCAAGGCGCCAGCTGCCGCCTGGCTCGAGGCGAGCAGGGCGTCGGTTTGCGTGCTGGCGGCGCCGAGATTTTGCACGGCGCCGGCCTGGACGCGCATCGCGTCCTGGAAACCGGCGCGCGCATTCTGCCAGCGGGTTTGGGCATCGGCGATCATCTGCGGCGAGGAAACGCCGCTCGCATAGGTTTGTGGGTAGGTCTCGACAAACGCCTGATCGATGGCGCCGGTGCTGTAGCCGATTTGCTGTGCCTCCGAGAGCAGAAGCTCTGTCTCGCTGCTCGATTGCGCGAGCACGCCGAGCGAGGAATATGGCAGGCTCGCGAGGTTGCGCGCCTGATTGACCAGCATCGCTGCCTGGTTTTGCAGGCTGAGGATCCCGTTATCGACCTGCTGCAATTCACGCGCTGCGGTGAGCGCGTTCTGGGCGTAATTGGTCGGATCGAAAACGATCCACTGTGCTTTGGCCGGCGGGATGGCCGCGATGAGGACGAGGGCAGCGGCAAGCGCGGTGCGGATCATGGCGGGGGCTCCTGGCTCAGCATCTCGGCTGCCCAGTCGAGCCCCTTGGCGCGCAGCCAAGCGGCGGCGAAGCCGTCACGGCCGTGCTCGGCGAGCAGGCGTGAGATCATCGCCTGGTCGCTCTTCGACGAGGCTGAGGCGCTCCTCGGCGATGCGGGCATCTTCGTCCCACACCGTCACCGTCGCGGTGACATAGGCCTCCCCGACGAGATCGGCGCCGAGTTCCTGCAGCGCGGCGTCGGCGTCGAGCGCCTTGTTGGCAGCGTCGGTATCCATCAGCGCCGAGGCCTCGTTGGTCATCACCTCCTTCAGCATCGCCAGGATCGATTTGCGTTTGGCGAACCATTGCCGGCGGATCTTGCCGAGCAGCTTGGTGGCGTCGGTCTTGTCGAGGCAGATGGCGCGCGTCATCCAGCGATAGGGGAACGCGAGGCGGTTGAGGTCGTCGAGCAGCCCCGGCCAGGTCTGCGACGGAAATCCCATCACGGTGAGCGTGCGCAAATGCGCCCCACCGAGCCTTGGTTCGAGCCCGCCGGTGAGATCCTCATCGACGAGGATGGCGTCGAGATACATCGGCGTCTCGGGCACGCGGACGCGCTGGCGCCGGGTCGAGATGCAGGCGTGCAGGTAGGTCAGCGTCTCGCCGTCATCGAGCCACGCGGCCTCGGGCATGAAGCCCTCGATGAGCGCGAGCACGCGATCGCTGCGGTCGATGAAGCCATCGAGCGCCGCGCGCCAATCGGCGCCGGGGCCGATCCCGCACACCACGGCGAGTTCGGCGAGACGGCGGGCGGCACCACGGCCCGCAAGCACGGCGATCAGCGCGCGCGGGACGGTGACGACGGCTTCCTGGATCAGCTGTTCGAGCCGGCGCAGCGCGCCCAGCGCCGAGCCCGCGTGCAGCGTGCCGATGCCGCCGGGATGGCCAGTGCCCCAGGCTTTGAGGAGATCGAGCGCTTCGGCCCCGCGCACCTCGCCGATCGGAATGCGATCAGGCCGAAGCCGGAGTGAGGCGCGCACCAGGTCCGAGAGCGAGGCGGCGCCATCCTTGGTGCGCAGCGCAACAAGATTGGGCGCGGCGCATTGCAGCTCGCGCGTATCCTCGATCAGCACCACGCGGTCGCCGGTTTTGGCGACTTCGGCGAGGAGCGCATTGACCAGCGTCGTCTTGCCGGTCGCTGTGCCGCCGGCAACCAGGATATTCTTCCGAGCCAGAACCCCGGCGCGCAGCAAGTCCGCCTGATCGGCAGACATGATGCCGGCATCGACGTAATCGCCGAGCTCGAATACGGCGACCGCTGGGCGGCGGATCGCAAAGCAGGGCGCGGCGACGACCGGCGGCACCAACCCCTCGAACCGCTCACCGGTCTCCGGAAGTTCGGCCGAAACGCGCGGCGCGCCCGCATGGACCTCGACGCCGACATGGTGCGCAACGAGGCGAAGGATGCGTTCAGCGTCAGCCGCGGGAATGCGAACGCCGGTATCTTCCAGCCCGCCAGCGAGGCGATCGACCCAGAGCCGCCCATCGGGGTTGAGCATCACCTCGACCACGCCCGGGTCTTCGAGATGACCCGCAATCGCCGGCCCGAGCGCGGTACGCAGCATGCGCGCGCCACGAGCGAAGGCTTCAGACCGAAGGGAGATTGTCGTCACATCGAACCACGCGAGTTTGCCTCACGTCGAGGCGGGCGTTTCAGCGGGGTTGATTAGAAAGAGCCAGAACCGGGGAAGCGCAATAAGAAGCGAGGGGTTGTAGGGACATGGCGTAGAAAGAGATGCTATAGGCAAGGTCGTTGTTCAGGAAGATGATGATTCTACCAAGAAGTCTTTCGAATGCCGGCTATCTGTTGAACGTGGCCTGCCTCTTTCGCGTCAGGGCGGGGAAGCACTGGGCAATTGGCCTACAGCCGACTGCCCGGTTCCTCATTGCTTACTTTCCCCAATTTTAGGTTCGCTCGCCGAGGATTTTGTATGTCTGAGGGGGTTCGAAAAGCGTCACCAACGATGAAATCATTGCAGCGCCCGCCGCACGAAATCAATGGTCTTCTCACTAAAGCGGCGTGCCATGCAATCGGTGTAATTCGTACCGACCTGCTCCGCGAGCCTATCGGGATCGAGGACATACATGCTTCCGGCGATCGATAGAACGTGCTCGCTAAGCAGGAGATCGAGTACGGCCCTACCGGAGCCTTTCGTCATCCGTGCATGGTCAAGCTTGTCTCGGTAGCGAGCGAGGCTCCCCTTGCTGTGGGATCGGAAGGCGATTACGAATTTTCGCAAGCGGCGCAAAGCCTCCTCGATCCTCGGATCGGAAACCGGCGACGAATTCGTTGCAAAGCTTGTCCAGGGATGGGCGCGTGCACCCGGCCATGAGGCTGAAAGCGATACCTCGCCATGCATGACTGGTACCGACGTTATCGTACCTTCGTAATGTGTAGCCTCAAGGAAAACAGCGGCGTCTCTGCGGTCCTTCGCCGTTTCGACGATCAGCCTGTTTGCGGTAATGACTAGCGTCTCGCATTGCACGCTGATCGGAGCGATCAAGAGCGCTTCCGAGCCGGGGCCGATCTCGACCTTCGTGTGTGGGACGGTAATATCAATATCCTCCACCTGCACGCCGAGGCGGATGGGACCCGTCTGGTCCGATTCAAAGCGGACATATTGCGCGCGGTCGCTGCCGCGTCGCCCTAGCGTGATCTCAACTTCGGCGCGCAAAATCTCATCTTCCGGGCCTTCCTCCGGTCCTTCAACAAAGAGGCTTGCCGTGTCGCCGAGCGAGAGGCGGGCGCGCAGAGAACTGTAAATAATTCCGATATGCTGGGGTGGAAGAAACGTGAGCTCGCCGCCCTTGGCTTGTGGCGCGTAGAACTCGGCCAGAAACGGGTTTGCTGACGCTGCGCCGCGCGCAAGTTCGCGGGTCAGCGCAAGTTCGGCTGACTCATCGCGCTTGAGAGCCCGCACAGCGATGACGGCATCGAATACAGCCGAGGATGGCACGTTTCGCCCGCCGAGAAACGGATGTTCCGGCACCCACGTCTTCAGTGCCGCATCGTAAATGCGCGCATCTTCAGGACTGAGGTCGTCCATGCCCGGAGGCGGCAACTGATAGATAAGTGCGATCAGGTGATCAAGTTGCTCGTCTGCTGAGTACAACGCCTCCATCAGGCTCGGGTTGCTAAACGGAAGCGGACGAAGTTTGCCGCGCTCCCGCTCCAAAATGGCGGAGACGACGGCGTGGAGCGTCACAGGCTGAACACCTGCCTTGATTTCCGCGACGAGCGCGCCGGCATTTCCCTCCTGGATCACCCGCTCCGCAACGGCCTGGAGTACTGGTGCATAACCCGCAAAGCGGTCTCCATCGACTTCAGTCTGATCACGCAGGCGCAATAACAGCAGCTCGATTGCCTCGCGCTCAGTAGCTGCATGCGCGCCATCCGGGTTCTTCGCGCGCAGCAGAGCTTCGACAAAATCAGCAGCTGCTTCGGGGCCATAATACCCGATTTCAAGGACCGCCGCATCAGTGAGGACGAGCCACGCATCCTGAATTGCGCCAGTTCGGCCAAATAGAACTGTCGGCATCGAACGGCCGCGCGAAAGCTGATCGACGTCGCGGAGAAACGCCTCGAATGCCTCTTGTGTAACGCGAAGGCGAGCTTCGTCCAGACCATCGATGAGGACGCCAACATTGCCATTTTGCCAGTCAGTATAGAGGCCTGATTTCACCAGTCCGCCCACCAGCGTATTGGAACCGACTGGCTCAGCATTCGCCAAATCGACATACACGGCACGCGTCTCGAATGCTATTTGCCGAGCAAGCGTCGATTTGCCGACTGCCCCCGGTGCAGATACGAGTATGATCGCCGACCTGTAGGGATCGATGCCATCGTCCAACTCGCTGTTCAGATTGAGTGGCGCTTCTTTGAATGTGGTCAGGCCCCGTTCTGGGAACGACCACCCACCGATCAGGTCCGCGGATGGCATTCGCTGAACCGAAAGGCGAGGCTTCCAGAAATTTTCAATCGTATAGTCGCTCATGACGTCTCCCAGCTTCACACTCACTGAATGTCGTATAGCTCGTAAAATCGGCGACAACCGCCCTCTCTCGAGCCTCACGCGATGTTACCACGTCGCGCCTCTGTGTCGCTCACAGCAGCGGCTCACGCCTAAAATAAGCGATCACTCGAGATCACCGCAAGGCGAAAGCCTCCGCGCGACGGCCGAAGCCGGTCATTCAGCGCTGGTCTCGGTCCTCACGATCTCGGGCCCCATCCGCCTCCGCCGCGTTCCCCGCCACGTCGGTGACAACCTCATCCGCCAGTGTGTGCCCGCGCGCGAGCCGCCGACCGAGCGCCTCGACGAAGCCCTGGTAGCGCTCGCGCCCCTTGGCTTGCGCTGCGGCGAGGGCGCTGTCGGGTAGAGGCGGTGTGCTGGTCAGCCAGAAGCGGACGAAGACGGCCAGGGCCTCGTTCGTGATGGCGACATGCCGCTCGAGCCGCTCGAGATGCCGGCCGATGCGATCGAGACGGCGGGCGACTGCTGCTTCCAGCCGGTCGGCGCCGTCGGGGGAGAAATGTGAGGCGAGTGCTGCCTCGACGATCAGGGCTTGGCTGACGCGTTTGCGCCCCGCGTGGTCGGCGAGTTTGGTCATCAGATCGGCCGGCAGGCGGAACGTGTGCTTGGTTCGCATCGCGCTCAGAGCTGCATCTCATCGGCCGGATCGAGCGCCGCCTGCCGGGCGACGGCGCTCATCGCGCGCCGCACGCCGCGTTCACGTTGCGGCTCATCGTCGGCATCCTCGAGCGGCTCGAACTCATTGACCGCCCGCCGTGGCGGCGGCGCGATGTCCTCATGCGCCGGCAACTCGGGCTCGCGGCGGATGCCGCCATTTGCCGGATCGCCGGCGCTGGCGGAGGAAGGTTCGGCGAGGATGGCGCCCGCCCAGTCGCCTTGATCGGCTGGGGCATCGTCCGGTGCCGGTTCCAGAAGCCGCGGGGACAAAGATGGCGGCGGCAGAATGCGTGCTGAAAGCTTCGGGTCTTCGTAGTAGCGGGCTTTCCTCGCGCGGATCGGCGGGCATGCGGAGACCAGCACCAGCTCGTCCTCCTGCGCAAGCTGCATGATCTCGCCCGCGGTCAGAAGCGGCCGCGCGGTTTCCTGGCGCGAGACCATGAGATGGCCAAGCCAGGGGCTGAGCCGGTGGCCGGCGTAGTTTTTCATCGCGCGCATTTCGGTCGCGGTGCCGAGGGCGTCAGAGACACGCTTGGCGGTGCGCTCGTCGTTGGTCGCAAAACTCACGCGGACATGGCAGTTGTCGAGGATCGCATTGTTCGGGCCATAGGCTTTCTCGATCTGGTTGAGCGATTGGGCGATCAGGAAGCTTTTCAGCCCGTAGCCAGCCATGAAGGCGAGCGCGCTTTCGAAGAAATCCAGCCGCCCGAGTGCGGGAAACTCATCGAGCATCAGCAGCAGCCGATGCCGCGGCGCTTTCGGCGAGAGCAATTCGGTCAGACGCCTTCCGATCTGGTTGAGGATCAGGCGCACGAGCGGCTTGGTGCGGCTGATGTCAGACGGCGGCACCACCAGGTAGAGGGTGGTCGGCGCCTTTGCCTCGACGAGGTCGCGGATGCGCCAGTCGCATCGCCGCGTCACGGTGGCGACGACGGGATCGCGATAGAGGCCGAGGAACGACATCGCGGTTGACAGCACGCCGGAGCGCTCGTTCTCGCTTTTGTTCAGCAGCTCCCGCGCCGAACTCGCGATCACCGGATGCACGCCGCGCGCGCCGAGATGCGGCGTCGTCATCATCGCGCGGAGCGTTTTCTCGATCGGCCGGCGCGGGTCGGACAGAAAGCGCGCAACACCCGCGAGCGTTTTGTCGGGCTCGGCATAGAGCACGTGAAGGATTGCGCCGACGAGCAGTGAGTGGCTGGTTTTTTCCCAATGGTTGCGGCGCTCCAGCGCCCCTTCCGGGTCGACCAGGACATCGGCGATGTTTTGGACGTCGCGCACCTCGCCTTCGCCGCGGCGGACCTCGAGCAGCGGGTTGTAGGCGGCGCTCGCGGCGTTGGTTGGGTCAAACAGCAGCACACGGCCGAAGCGTTGCCGCCAGCCGGCGGTGAGGGTCCAATTCTCGCGCTTGATGTCATGGACGATCGCCGATCCCGACCAGGTCAGCAGCGTCGGCACCACGAGGCCAACGCCTTTGCCCGAGCGCGTCGGCGCGAAGCAGAGCACATGTTCGGGGCCGTCATGGCGGAGATAGCGCCCCTGCCAGCGGCCGAGCACCGCGCCGTCTTGGGCGAGGAGGCCTGCTGCGCGTATCTCCGCCCTCTGCGCCCAGCGCGCCGAGCCATAGGTGGTGACGCGCTTGGTTTCCCGGGCGCGCCAGAGCGACATGCCGATCGCGACGATCACCGCGGCAACGCCACCCGCGGCGGCGATGATGGCGCCCTTGGTGAAAATCTCGCTTGCATAGGCATCGAAGGCAAACCACCACCAGAAGAAGGCCGGCGGCGGATAGACCGGCCAGCCAAGAACCCCGAACCAGGGCCGGCCGAGCTGCGGCTGAAAGAGAAGCCGCCACGCCACCCACTCCGTCGCCCCCCAGAGGAAGGCGAGCACGGTGGCGCCGACAGCGAACACCTGGCCCCAGAGGATCTTGGTCGCGGACATGGCGATTGCGCATGAGGAGGTGTGTATTCCGCGGCGGCAAGCGCAAAGTGATGGCCTGCGTAGCGGCGGATACCCTGGCGATGAATTCGGACAGTGCGAAGGTGCCGGCACCGGCGAATGACTTGTACGGTTCGTAGACATCCTTTCAATGGATTCGATAGGCTGTGGACTTGATGGACAACGCTGCGTGTTGCCCACAATCCCACAGCGACGACAGCAGCACATGGCATCAACAGATAGCAGAAAGGATGAAACGGATCGTGCCGTCCGGCTGCGGTTGAAGTGGATCGCAGCATATGAAGAGGTCCGGGACGCCGGTGCAGTCTGCCGGCGCTTCGGCGTTTCAAGACCAACACTGCGGAAATGGCTGCGCCGATATGAGGCGGAAGGTGAAGCAGGTCTCGTGGAGCAGAGCCGTCGCCCGCACAGGTCACCAACGCGGAAAGTCGGACAGGTTCAGGAGGAGGTGATCGTTCGGCTGCGGCGTGAACGGCGGCTTGGCGTCAAGCGGCTCCGTATCGAGCTTGAGCGGCTGCATGGCCTGCGCCTCGCGGCATCGACGATCCATAAGGTTCTGACCCGACTCAACCTCAGCGCGCTGCCACGAAGGCGACGGCCACGCCACGTTCCGAAGCGATACAGCCGTCCGGTTCCTGGCGACCACGTGCAGATGGACACGTGCAAGATCTGTCCCGGGCTCTGGCAGTTCGCGGCTGTCGACGATTGCGGCCGCTACCTGGTGGCTGGCCTGGCGAAGCGCTGGGTCGCGGCCGCGACCCTGAGATTCCTCGACCAGTTGTTCGACGAGATGCCGTTTGCGATCCAGGGAATACAGACTGACCGCGGGACCGAATTTTTCGCCGAGACAGTTCAGCGACGTCTCATGTCTGAGGCGGTGAAGTTTCGTCCGACGCCGCCGCGCTCGCCGCACCTGAATGGCAAGATCGAACGGGCGCAGCGGACCGTGCTGGAGGAGTTCTGGGCAACCGTTGATCCACGTGCGCCAGACACCGCGGATCGGCTGGCCGAGTGGGTGCACCACTACAACTGGCACCGACCGCACGAAGCCCTGGGCGGTCTGTCCCCGATCGATCGGATCTGCGAGCGCATTCCCAAGACCCCGATCCGGGCCGAAGTGGAGGACAGCTACGACCCAGCCAAGGAACGCGTCCAGATCCGCGAGTATGCTCTGGACATTGCGTTACGACCGTTGAAATGATGTCTGCGAACGGCACAGCCGACTGTTGTGGCGGCTCAAGTTCACGCGGGTCCAGCCGCGTCCGTATCATCCGAAGAAGGACGCTGCGGCACAGGACATTTTTAAAAAGACTTCGCTGGCCTGGTAGCGGCGGCGATCCCGGTCACGGCGGCCCGTAAGCCGATCGAGGTGTGGTTCGCCGATGAAGCCCGTGTCGGTCAGAAGGGAACCCTGAGCTATGTCTGGGCAGAGCGGGGTTCCCGACCACTGGCGGTGCGCGACAATCGCCATGACTCCGCCTATCTGTTTGGTGCCGTCTGCCCAGAACGTTGTATTGGTACCGCCATCATCATGCCGGCGGTCAACAGCGAGGCGATGGCCGAGCATCTTCGCGAAATCAGCACGCAGGTCGCGCCCGGTGCGCACGCCGTGCTGGTGCTCGATGGCGCCGGCTGGCATCAAGCCGGCGAACGTTTGCCGGTGCCCGACAACATCAGCCTGCTATCGCTGCCGCCCTATTCGCCAGAGCTCAACCCAGTCGAAAACATCTGGCAATTTCTGCGCAGCAACTTCCTAAGCCATCAGGTCTGGAACAGCTACGACGAAATCCTTGCCGCCTGCCGAAACGCCTGGAACAAGTTCATGCAAATGCCAGAACAAATCGCTTCGATCACCCAACGAGACTGGATCAAAGAGGTCATTGGATAGGCAGGTTGGTATTATCTGTCGGCGATTTGCTACCTTGCTTCTGTTGCCGGGATGTGGTGTGCTTGGGGCGAATAATAGACAAATTCGTGTCGTTCCAAAAGGACGACGAATCATGCCGGTGCGTTCGTCGATGCCTGCATGGGGCTTGAGAAGGAGACGTCGACATGAAGAAGCTACATCCACGGACGGCACTCGTGACGGGGGGTGCGCGCGGGATAGGCCGAGCGATCGCGCTAGCTTTCGCGCGCGAGGGTGCGGCAGTCGCGATCCTCGATCGTCGCGGCGGTCGCGCCGAGGAGACGGCACATGAAATCGCCGCACTCGGGGCCAAGTCCTGCTCGGTCGTTGCCGATGTTGGTGACGAAGCCGAGGTTAAGGCCGCAGCGATGCATGTAGAAGCGGTGTTTGGGGGCATCGACATTCTCGTGAACAACGCCGGTATCGACACCACATCTCGCGTCATCGACATGCCAGTCGTAATGTGGGACGATATGATCCGGGTTAATCTGCGCAGCATTTTTCTTTGCACCCGTGCTGTCCTGCCGGGAATGACGCAGAGGAAATGGGGGCGCATCATCAACGTAAGTTCGCAGCTTGCGCACAAGGGCGCAGCGGACATGGCGCATTACGCTGCCGCCAAGGCCGGCGTGCTTGGCTTCACGCGCTCGCTCGCATATGAAGTGGCGCGGGACGGCATCACCGTGAACGCGATCTGCCCGGGACCGATCGATACTGAGCTGTTTCGTAACATTCCTGAGGTGTGGCGAAAGAACAAACTGGCCGAGCTGCCGATTGGACGCGCTGGCACGGTTGACGAGGTTGCTCCGACGGCGGTGCTATTAGCGTCCGATGAAGGGGCCTATTATATCGGCGCCTCGCTCAATCCCAACGGCGGTGACGTGATGATTTGAGGCTTTTCCGGCGCAATGACTATGCTTGGATCATCGCGCTTTCGTCCTGCAACGCCCAGCCACGCAGTGAAATCCTGCGTGGCTGGGATGCGGTGTCTATTGTGGTATGGAAATCGGCTTCACGAGATTTGGCTCCAGCCAGTCAGGTGGCGCCGTGCAATCGGTGCAGTTAACGCCGGGCAGATTGTCGGCGTAGCGGAATGGCGGCAGTGACTTAATCGTGGCGCCCGCGACCGGCTCGCCCTTCTGCACCGCTGTCAGGTTTAGCTCCGGCAACACATCGGCATTGAGTGACGTATCTATGAACAGCGGTGGCACCTTGGCGTCAGAGAACACGTTGCAGCCATTCTCAAACTGCTCGCCACTGCACATCTTGATGTCCTGATAAGGAACCCACGGCAGCGGGAATTCGATATTGTGCCCGGCCGGCTTCTGTTTGCCGGCCAGCACCTCCATCATCGCCTTGAAGGCGTAGGGTCCGACGGCCGGACCGGCACTTGACGAGACCCCCTTTAATCCCTTGCTCTGCAATGCGGGATTGCCGATCGCTAAACGATAGCCGTTATTCGACTGACCAGCGATCACCACCAGCCGGTCGGGTCGGTTCTTCATGACCGCCTCGAGTGAGCCATAAGTGCCATCAACCGTCCAGATCGCATCAAGATTAGGATGGGCCGCCAGGATTTTAGAGACGCCTTCCTGCGACAGCGCATCATTCCAGTTGCCATAAAATTCGCCAACGATCTTGATGCCGGGATATTTTCCGAGGACGTGGAAGGCCTGTTCGTCATAGACTTTGGTTACGCTAGTGCCAGCGACACCGTGATTGATCACCACTTCACCCTTGCCGCCCATCTCGTTCACCATCCACTGCGCCGAATTCGCCCCATACCGCGCGGTGATGTTGCTGACATTGTAGGCGCAGGGCTCAGTCACTGTGGCGTCATAGGTGAAGACGAGGACATGTTTCGCACAGGCTTGTCGCACGACCCGGTTCAGTGCCGTCGGGGATAACGGATAAATAAGGATTGCATTGGCGCCGGCCGCGGTCATGCTCTGGATATCGGAGATCTGCCGCTGCACGTCGGTACCCGAGATCACCGTCTTGAATTCAATTTCTTTATTATAAGGCGGCGTCTCCGCCAGCGCCTTTATGCCGTTGGCTGCCGCAGCCTGCCAAATATTGCCACTGTAGCTCATGTCGAGGAATACTTTGTAATGTTCCTGGGCGTGGCTTGGCGCCGCCATACCGGCGAGCGCCGCGAGCGTTACCGCGCCGTAGAGAAGCGCCTTCATGCGAGACCTTTTTTGCTTCGGTGAGCCATTCATGAAACCATCTCCTTGTTCGTTGACGATCGGCGACGAGGCACCGACCAATTTTCTCTCTGCAGCAGCAGGGCAATGACGATGATCGCACCCTCGATGACATCTCTCAGTCCCTGTGACAGACTGAGAACCGTGATCACCGTCTCCAGCGCGCTCAGAAACAGGGCGCCGGCGAATGTGCCAAGATACAGTCCTTTTCCGCCAGTTACGCGAGCACCACCGATTACCACCGCCGCTATGGTTGGCAGCAGCAGGGGGTTGCCCATGTCGAGCGTTGCCGCCGACGAGTAGCCGGCGAGAAAGAGGCCCGACACCCCGGCACAAAATCCACTGATGGCATAGGCAAGAATGGTCAGGCCCACGATCGGCAGCCCGAGCACCTTAGCGGCCTCAGGGCTGCTGCCGAGGGCATAGAGCTTGCGCCCCTCGCTGGTGCCGTTTTGCAGCAGCATGGCCAGGATCACGAAGGCGACTATGAGATAGACGGGGATCTGAACCCCGAGCCAACGGCTGCTCATAAGTGCTTGCAGTGCCGGCGCCACCGGCTCCTGCGCCAGCCCCGAGGTGAAGCCGAGACCGACACCAAAAAACGTCATGCCGGACGCGAGTGTCATGATGAAGGGGGGGATCCCGCCAAGTGCAATTCCTACGCCGTTGACAACGCCGATTGCCGTGCAACTGGCGAGCGTTACCGGAATCGCCCACGGCAACGCACTGTCCCGCCCGTTGGTCAAGACGGAAATAGTCATCGCGCTCAAACCGATGACAACGCCGATCGAGAGGTCGATGCCGCCAAGCAGTATCGCAAGCCCCTGGCCGAACGAGGCGACCACGAGGAAGATCGACGTGACAAGCACTGCGTTGATCTGCTGCGCCATACCGGAGCCAGGGTTCATAGCCTTGGTCGCCATGATCAGCAATAGCGTTGAGACCAGAACGATCACCGCCGGCAGCAGATTAGGCCCGATCCCGCCGGATCGCCGCGCCGGTTGTGTTGTGTCGGCGGCCAGCTTTTCAATCACGGTGATCGGCTTGCGTTCCACCACCTAGATCGGCCTCCGCCGCGGCCGTGACAACTTTGCCGAGAGACCGCTCACAAAAAGAGCCGCCAGCATGATAACACCACTAAATACGTTCGTGTAAAATTCTGCCGCGCCTAGGGCGAAAAGCATCTTCTGCATCACGGTGAGCAGCCCGGCGCCGACCAAGCTGCCAAATACGCTGCCACGTCCGCCGGTCAGCGACGTGCCGCCGATCGCGACTGAAGCATACATGGATAGCAGGAATGAATCACTTGCCCGAGGGTCGCCGCTGCCGGTTTCGGCGCTCAGCATGTAGCCGGCGAGGCCATAGGTGAGGCCCGCGAGCGCGAAAGCGATGAGCTTCGTGTGACGGACGTCGAGGCCGGAGAGACGCGCGGCGTTCTCATCCGTGCCGATGGCATAGATCGCGATACCGGTGCGTGTCTGCGCGAATAGGAGCCACAACGCGAGCAGCGCCGCCAGCAGAATCGCCGCAACCGGGATAGCGTGGCCGAGATCGCCGGTAAGGCCGTTGGCGATGACATCCGCCACTTCGCCGCCCGGCGCCGACAGGATAAGCAGCGCGACCCCTTCGCAGGCGATCATCGTGCCGATCGTCACCGCCAGTGATTGCAAGCCGAGAACCGTCACCAGCCAGCCATTGAGCAGGCCAGCGGTAGAACCGATCATCATTACCGCCGCGAGCGTGCCAGCCCAGCCCAAGCGGCCTGTGCTAACCGTCGCGACCACCGCATTGGCGATCGCGATCACACCGATACCCGAGAGATCGAATTCACCAGCGAGGATCACGAGTGTCAACCCCGCCGCGGCCACCGCGAGCACGATGGTGTTGTCGAGCAGATCAGTAATGCCGGTCAGAGAAAACGCCGATGGCGCGCGGACGCCGTAGACGATAAACATTACAGCGTAGAGCAGCGCGGCGATCGTCGGCCCGCTCGAGGGGCGAAAGCGCGGCAACCGGATGCGGATCGTGCTCATGGATGCTCCATGGGCTGCTCGAACGGGGTAGATACCGGTGGGCGCGCGGCGTGCCCGGCGGCGAGCGACAGGATCAGCTCCTGCGAAAGCGCCGCACCCGGGACCTCGCTGATCACCCGATTGCGGTACAACACGAGGCAGCGGTCGCAGAGATGTACGAGTTCGTCGAGTTCGGTCGAATAGAACAGAATTGCGCCGCCGCCATGCACGAAGCGGCGCATCATGCGATAGACGCTTTGCTTTGCGCCCACGTCCACGCCCCTCGTCGGATCGAACAGTAAGAGGCAATGCGACTTGGCTATCAACGCGCGTGCGAGCACCGCTTTTTGCTGATTACCACCGGAGAGCGCGGCAATGCTGCGGGGCAGGTAATGCGGCGACAGATCCACATCGCTTATGACGCGCGTGACTATCGCGTGTTCGCGCCGCCGGCTCAGGAAATGGAGTGGGCTGGCGCGCTCGATTACCGGCAGGGAGATGTTGGCGACGGTGCTGAGATCCTTGAAAATACCCTCGCTCTTGCGATCTTCCGGCACCAGCGTGACGCCGGCGAGGCGCGCAGCGCGCGGCGAGTCGAGATGACGTGGCACGCCATTCACGGCGATGCGGCCGCCGAGCAGTCGATGCAAGCCGACCAGTGCCTTGAATAATGGCGTCTGACCATGGCCTTCGAGCCCGGCAACGCCAAGGATTTCACCCGGGGCAAGCGAGAAGCTGATGTCATCGATGCCGTCGCCGACCAGATGCTCGACGGCCAACGCCGGTGCCGCCGCTGCCCGCACCGCGGAGGGCGCACTGACGAATTGCTCGACGGCAGAGCGTCCGGCCATGCTCTTGAAGATCTCGTCGTCGCTCATCTCGGAGACGTGGCTTTCGAGCACTTTGCGGCCGTTGCGCAGAATGATGCAGCGACGGCAGAGATGACGAATCTCGTCGAGTTTGTGGCTGATATAAAGGATCGAAGCACCTCTTCGAGCCGCTTCTCCGATTAGGTCAAACAGCCACTCACGGTCGGTCAGAGCGGCGGTTGGTTCGTCGAGGAGAAGCAGGCGCGGCTCGCGGAACATGGCGCGCACGATTTCCACACGCTGGCGCTGACCAAGCGGCAGGTCACCGACGGGAATGTCGGGAGGAATGTCGGTGACGCCGTGCGCGGCAAGGATCTCCGCCGCCTTCCGCTCCAGTTGCCGGCGCGGCACCAGGCCGGCCCAGTTGGTCGCTGGGCGAGGCAGGAACAGGTTCAGTGCGACCGAAAGTGTCGGTACTAAGCTGAGTTCCTGGAACGCGGTTGCGACGCCTTGCCGGCGGGCGTCGCTGATGGTGGTAGGCCGGAACGGCGTGCCGGCGATCCGCATCTCCCCCGCATCCGGGGTTATGACGCCGCTCAGCGCCTTGACCAACGTGGATTTGCCGGCGCCGTTCTCGCCCAGAAGGCCGCAAATCTCACCGCCTTTGAGGGCGAATGACACGTCATGCAGGGCTACCGTCGCGCCGTAGCGCTTGTTGATTTCGCTGACCTCCAGAACGGGCGCGGCGCTGTTCATGCCAGATTTGAGCGTCGAAGGCGATTGACGCACGATGCTGACATCTGCGGCGACGTATGGCGCGCGGTTATCGCGCGCATATTCCGTTCCTTGGCCGCCGATTGTTGGACTGTCACCTTTGGACTGCCCCGCTACATTCTGATGGTCCGAACAGCTCTTATGGTATGACCAAAGCCCGTCAAATGGTCAACATAAATGTTGACGTGCTTTGGCACAACGCGCATCATCCTGAAAACGGGCACCGAGTTAATAGAACGGAGTGTCAGGCCGGAACTTATGGTCTGACCAAATGAACGGGGTGGAGCTGTGGGACGGAGCGTGCGGTCGCCAATATCGCAATCGGTGGTCCTGAGGATTCAAGCCATGATTTTGGACGGCGCCTTTGCCATCGGAGAGCGCTTGCCGGCGGAACGCGCGTTGGCTGCGCAATTGTCGGTCAGCCGGGCGTCACTGCGCGAAGCGCTCTCGATTCTGGAAACGCTGGGCCTTCTACGCAGTGAGCCGTACCGAGGCACATTCGTTGCGATGAACGTTGCTGAAAATGGTGAGGCGCCCACCCCTGTCTGGCGCTTCGGGAACCGCTATTCGCTGCTCGAGGTCTATCAGTTCCGGCTGCTGACCGAAGCTTATTCGGCGCGCCTCGCGGCGATGGCGATCACCGTCACGCAATTGGCGGAGTTGCAGCAAATCGTCCAAGACCACAAGCAGGCGACGCGCAAATTGGATTTTGTTACTGTATCGCAAATAGATTTCGAGCTGCACCACCGCCTCGCGCAGATCTCGGGAAATCGCATCCTCGCCGATCTGCACGAGACCTATAGCGCTGTGTTTCTGGAAAGCCAGCGCATCCCGGTTGCCCGGCATGAACGGCGCTGGGAGACAGTGGACGAACACGAGAAGCTGTTGCAGGCGATCGCCCAACATGATCCAGACGGTGCAGAATACTATATGTGCCTTCATATCACACGGGCTGCCGACCGGGTTGGCATCGCGCTGAGCGACACGCCGCCGAGCGCGGTGGAAACGACTGCGCAAGCCGAGCTGTCGGCATTGGCGGGCGCCGCGAGGGGTGCGGCATGAGCCGCGTCGTTCTTGTCAGCACCGGCGGCACGATCGCCTCGCGCCTCGACCGCGAGCATGGCCATGTCACGCCGCGCGCCGGCGGCGACGATCTTCTCGACGCGGTGCGCAGCCAATTGCCGGATGTTGCGGTCGAAGTCGATGAATTCTGCAAAGTTCCCAGTTTCAATTTAGATCTCGAGGACGCCTTTCGTTTGGCGCTGCGCATCGATCAGCATCTCGCGCGGCCGGACGTCCTTGGAGTTGCCGTCACCCACGGCACCGACACGATGGAGGAGAGCGTCTTCCTCGCCGATCTTGTCATAACTTTTGACAAGCCCGTTGTCTTCACCGGCGCCCAGCGTCATGCTGATGAATACGACGGTGACGGTCCGCGTAACCTGATCGGTGCGATCCGGCTCGCGGCGTCCGGTCTGCGGGGGCTTGGCGCAGTCATCGCCTTTGATCAGGAATTTCACGCGGCCCGGGATGTCACCAAGACCCATGCGTATCGCGTTGGCACATTCACCTCGATGGAACATGGCAAGCTCGGTGAGATCGATGGCGAGCGGATTATTTTGCACCGGCGGCCGCTCTTGCGTCTAACGATCGCCACGGCGCAAATCGAGCCGGCGGTGGATCTGATCAAGCTTACCATGGGCGCCGATGCCCGCTTGCTGCGGGGCGCGATCGCGAGTGGCGCCAGAGGAATGGTGATCGAGGCTTTCGGTCGTGGCAATGCCCCGTTGGCGGTGCTTGCCGGGGTGCGTGAGGCGATTGCTGCGGGGCTGCCGGTGGTCATTACCTCCCGCTGTCCGCAGGGTCGGGTGCAGCCCATCTATGGCCATGGCGGTGGCCATGATCTCGCCGCGGCGGGGGCGATCTTCGCCGGAGACCTGACCGGCGTGAAGGCACGTATTCTGCTTTCGGTGTTGCTCGGCGCCAATTTCGCGCCGCCCGCGATCGAGGCGCGGTTCGCCGCGCTGGCGGGATGAGGGGGCCACGAGGACGGATATGGGCGAGGACGCGGTGGGCGCGCCGGTGTTGAGCGACGACCCGACGCTAACCGAGGCGGCGACTGCGATCGCCACGGGTGCAGTTACCAGCGAACGGCTCGTACAGGCTGCTCTCGACTCTATCGCCAGCGTTAATGCGCGCACCGGCTGGTTCGTGCGCGTGGAAGCGGAACGGGCGCTGGCGCAAGCGCGCGAATGCGACCGCCGGCGCGCCGCCGGGGAGCGGCTTGGAGCGCTGCACGGCGTGCCGCTCGCGCATAAGGATATGTTCGCCCGTGCCGGCGCGCCGATGGAATGCGGCAGCCCGATCCTGCGCGGCCATCGGCCGGCTCACACCGCGACCGTGCTCGCGCGGCTGGAGGCGGCGGGTGCGGTCACGCTCGGGGCGCTGCACATGGCGGAGTTCGCGCTCAGCCCGGTCGGTGATAATGCCCATCTTGGTGCGAGGCCCAATCCGTGGAACGCAGCGCATGTCACTGGCGGCTCGTCCAGTGGCAGCGGCGCGGCCGTTGCGGCCCGCCAGGTCTTCGCTGCCTTGGGCTCGGATACTGGCGGTTCGGTACGGCTACCGGCTGCGTGCTGTGGGGTGACCGGGCTGAAGCCGTCGCTAGGTAAGGTGCCGATGGATGGTGTGATGCCGCTCGCATCCAGCCTCGACTGCGCCGGGTTCCTCGCCCGGAGCGCGGGCGATTGTGGGCAGCTGCTAGCGGTCGTAACCGGCGAAGAAGATCGCGCGCACGAGAGCTGGCATGTCGCGGTCCCGGCGCCGGAGGCTTTGGCGCCGGCGACGGACGAGGTGCGGACGACCGTCGCCGCGGCCGCAGCGACATTGCGCGAAGCAGGTTGCCGCTTGCTCGCGGTGCCGGTGCCAGATTTCGCATTGGCTGGGCGCATCGCCGCGCTCGTGCTCGGTGTCGAGGCTGCGGCCGAGCATGAGCGTTGGCTTGCGTCACGGCGGGCGGAGTATGGGGTGCTCACCCATCGCCGGATCAGTCGCGGCCTGACCTATAGCGCTGACGATTATGCCGAGGCGCTGCGCGTGCGCGCGCGGCTGCGGCAGGAATTTCTACACACTTATTTCGCCGTTGCCGATGCCCTGTTGTTGCCGACCCTACCTGAGCCAGCGCCAACCATCGCTGAGGCAACCGAGGGTACGCCAGAAGATGTGGAGGCGCGTATCGGTGATTTTGCCTATTGGACGCGGGCAATCAATCTGTTCGGTCTGCCGGCCCTGGCGTTGCCGGCGGGGTTCACTTCGGGCGGATTGCCGATGGGTGTGCAGTTGATCGGTCCGCCGGATAGCGACGCGGCGTTGTGCCGGCTTGGGACGCGGTTCCAGTCGGTAAGCGATTGGCACCGTTGCCGGCCGCCGAGCCCGGTGGCTTAGGTAAATGATGCAGAGAGGCATTGTAAACGGGCGACGTTCTGCGGTCGTCAGATCGTGAAGGAGTGATAATGATCCGTATTGGTGTTGACGTTGGCGGTACGTTTACTGACATCGTACTTGAACGCGGGCGCCCAGAAGGTGGCCAGCAGATCATAGTGCATAAACTCCCGAGCACGCCAGACGATCAATCGGACGCGGTGGTACGCGGCGTGGTCGACGTATGCCGGATGGCGGGCGTAGCGCCGGGTGAGGTGGATTTCCTGTTCCATGGGACCACGGTCGCGACCAACATGGTCATCGAGCGCAAGGGCGCCGAGGTCGGCATGATCACGACGCGGGGCTTTCGCGACATCTTGCATATGGCACGTCATAAGCGGCCGCATAATTTCTCTTTGCAATTCGACGTGCCCTGGCAATCGAAGCCGCTCGTCAAGCGCCGCAACCGCATCGCCGTCACCGAGCGCATTCTGCCACCGAACGGCGCCGTCGCGGTGCCGCTAGCCGTCGACGAAGTCGAGCGCGCCGCTGAACTCTTCGCCAAGCGCGGGTTAGAAGCCGTTATCGTCGGCTTCCTGTTCAGCTTTCTCAATGACGACCACGAACGCCGCGCCGCCGACATCGTGCGCCGTGTGATGCCGGACGCCTATGTCTGCACTTCGTCGGAAGTGGTGAACGTGATGCGCGAATATGAGCGGTTCTCGTCCAGCGCAATGAACGCCTATATCGGGCCGCACACCGCCGCCTACCTTCGCCATCTGGAGCGACGATTGGCCGAGGCCGGGGTGCGCGCGCCGGTGCGCATGATGCAGTCGAACGGCGGCATCTCAACGATTGCGAATGCGGCCGCGCGGCCGATTGGCCTCCTGCTTTCCGGTCCCGCCGGCGGCGTGATCGGCGGACGCTGGACCGGTGAGGCATGTCGCGAGCCGAATGTCATCACGATTGATATCGGCGGCACCTCGGCCGATATCAGCGTGGTGCAGAACGGAGAGCTGCGCGTCAAGAACCCGCGTGACACCGAGGTCGCGCACTTACCTGTTCTTGTACCGATGATTGACATCGATGCGATTGGCGCAGGTGGTGGTTCCATCGCTTATATCGACCCGCTCGGCGCGTTTCGCGTCGGCCCGCGCTCGGCCGGCGCCGATCCAGGCCCCGCCTGCTACGGCCGCGGCGGCACCGAGCCGACGGTCACCGACGCGCAGGTGGTGCTGGGGCGGCTCGATTCAGAGCAGTTCCTCGGCGGCGACCTCAAGATCGACCGCGCGCTCGCCGAACGGGCGGTTGCAACGCATATCGCGGACAAGCTCGGCATGAGCCTGGTCGATGCGGCACTTGGTATCTTGAAGATCGTCAATAACAACATGGCGCTCGCGATCAACGCCAACTCGGTGGCGAAAGGCATCGATCCGCGCGATTTCACTCTGACTGCTTTCGGCGGCGCCGGGCCTTTGCATGCAGTTGCTCTTGCAGAGATGATTCATGCGAAAGATGTTATCTCGCCTTTGCATCCCGGCATCACAGCGGCGATGGGGCTCCTGGTAACTGAGCTCCGTTATGAATATACGCGGTCGGTGTTGATCGTTCTGTCCGAGGCCTCGGAAGCCGATTTTGTTCTTTTAAACAGTGAACTTGCCGCGCTAGAAGCCGAGGCGCAGGCACAGTTAACCGCGGACGGTATTCCGCTGGAGCGCCAGCGATTCACCCGTATCGCCGAGTGCCGCTATGTCGGCCAAGGGTTCGAACTGCGCGCCGAGCTGCCGCGCGACCCGCTTTCGGCCGCCAATATTACTGTCGCGATCAGAAATTTCTACGATTCACACAAGAAAGTTTACGGGCATGCCTTCGACGATCAGAAGATCGAGGTTATCACGCTACGTATTATCGCGACTGCGGCGGTCGAACCGTTGAGTCTGCCCCAGCTGCCGCATGGCGGACGTACTGATCCTGAGGAAGCGCGTATCTATGCGCGTGACACCGTCTTTGATGACGGTCACGTTGTTTCAACGCCGCGTTATCAGCGGGCGAAGCTTCTAGAAGGAGATATCGTCACCGGACCGGCGATGATAGTGCAGCACAATTCAACCACGTTGCTGCCACCCGGCTACCGCGCCAAGGTGCTGTCGTATGGCGACTTGCACATCACCCGACTTTGAGAGGAGAGTTTAACCCATGAGCCAGGATGTCGATCCAATTACCTTGCAGGTCGTCGCGGGCGCGCTGCACTCGATTGCCGAGCAAATGGGCAACGTGCTCTACCGCATGTCCTATTCCTCGATCATCCGCGAGAGCCAGGATCTCGGGGCCGGCCTATTCGATACGAAATTCCAGACGCTGTGCGAGTCCGATTCGACCCCGATGCATATCGGCTCTCTCCCGGGCTACCTGCGGGGCATCGAGAAGACCATACCGCTTACGGCCTGGCAGCCGGGGGATTGCGTGATTCATAATCACCCTTATTTCGGCGCCAGCCATTCGCCGGATATCGCCGTCGTCATGCCGGTGTTTTTCGAGGGCGATCTGGTTGGGTTTTCGGCAAACACCGCGCACCACGTCGATATCGGTGCGGCAACGCCAGGTCTGATCATCGACGTCCCCGACATGTTTGCCGAGGGCATGCTGCTCAATGGCTTGAAGCTCTACGAGGCGGGACGGCGTAATGAGGTGCTGTGGAAGTTCATTCGCGACAACACCCGAGTCCCCGCCTTGGTGATGGGCGACCTCGAAGCACAGATCGCCTCGGCCGAGCTTGGCGTGCGACGATTTCAGGAGCTGCTGGCGAAATACGGTAAGTCAACGGTGCTGCAGAGCTGCGCGCAATTGATGGATTATTCCGAGGCTGCACTCCGCCGCGCAATCAGCCGGATTCCGGACGGGGACTATTTTGCCGAGGGTTTTCTCGACGATGACGGGCGCAACCGCGGCAAGACGCTGCCGATCAAGGTTGCGGTACGAGTGCGGGGAGACGGGGTGGAAGTGGATCTTACCGGTTCATCAGCTCAGGTTCCAACGGCTTTCAACGTACCGTTTGAGGGATCTACCAAGGTTGCCTGCTATTTCGCGTTCCGCGCGATTTTGCTTGACACCTTCACGTTGGCGGATCCGATTCCCGCCAACGAGGGATCGTTTCGCCCGATTAAGGTCACGGCGCCACATGGTTCGATATTCAATCCGATCGCCCCGGTTGCCGCGGAGGCCCGCTTCTCGCAGATTCAGCGTGTTTGCGACCTAATCATCAAGGCGCTGGCGCCGGTGGTGCCGGATAAGGTGACGGCGGGCAATGCCGCGACGCTGTCGTTTGCCGCCTACTCGGGCGTGCGGCCTAACGGCGATTACTGGGTATTTCTCGAGGTGAACGAGGCGGCAATGGGGGGGCGGCCGCATTCGGACGGGCCGGACACGGTCGAGGAATTGATGCGCAACACGCGCAATAATCCGCTCGAGGATCTTGGCATGCACCTGCCTTTAATCTGCGATCGTTACGAAGTGCGCGACGACGTCTTTCCGGGGGCCGGAAAGTTTCGTGGCGGGCAGGGGGTCGTGAAGGCACAGCGTTTCCTCACGCCAGGGTTCGTCACTCACGAGGCCGACCGCCACGAGGATGCGCCCTGGGGCATCTTCGGCGGTCTGGCCGGGGCCGGTGGCAAAGTGGAGATCCACAATGTCGCGCGACCACAGGAGGTTTCGGCCCAATACGCGAAGTTTTCTGGCCTGCGGGTGGAGCCTGGCGATGTCGTCACCTACTACTCCCCAGTCGGCGGCGGCTATGGTGACCCACTGGAGCGCGACCCTGCCAAAGTGCTCGATGACGTGCTTGATGAGTTCATCTCCGTCAAACATGCCGAGGAGGTTTATGGCGTCGTGTTCGATGTTGTCGATGACGGCTATGGATATGCCGTCAATGGCGATGGAACGAGCGCTCGCCGGGCGGCAATTCGCGCCGCACGTGGCTAAAGGTGCGGTGCGCGCGTGACCTCGGCGCGGTCCGTCCCATACGTTCAGACAGATGGACGGCCGCGGCTGCGCGTGCTCGGCACCGCCGTGACGCTGATCGAGCCTTTGCGTCGGCAAGCGGAGCGCGACCTTGGCATTACGCTCGATTTCGAGGTGCTCGACGGCGTGACTGCGCAGCGGCGGGCGGCCTTGCAGCCAAGCAGCTATGACATTTATGACCAGTGGTTCCACAATGTAGCAGTTGTTTGGCCGTCGGGAGCACTGCAGCCGATCCGCATCGCTCGAATCCCGCTCTGGGAGCGATTGGTGCGGGAGAACCAAGCGCTCGGTGTTCGCAGCCGACTGTGCAGTTCGGCGGATGCACCGCAGGAAAACCTCTACGTGCAGGCCAATCTGCGTTTGAGTGGCCAGCCGACAGAGCGGATCAGCGCCGTTCCCACCGTGTTCAACGTGGACGCTTTCGGCTATCTACCTGATGCGATGCCGCCCGAGGTCCTGGCTGATGGCGAGAGTTGGGGATGGCTCCTCGACGATCGTTTGCGCGGCCGGGTGGCGCTCATCGCCGACCCGACGATCGGCAGCGCCGACGCTGCCTTGGCGGCGCATGCACTTGGTCTTGTGCGTTTCGCGGATCTTGGGAGACCGTGCATCGAAGAGATCGATCAACTCGCGCGGATATTGATCCGGCGACGGCGATCTGGTCATTTCGCGGCGCTTTGGCGATCGATCGATGAGGCGAAACAACTCATGGCGGAAGGGGCCGCGGCGATCGAGAGCATGTGGTCGCCGACATTTTGCGACCTGCGGGCTCAGGGGATTGCGGTCAATTATGCCCGCCCGTGCGAAGGATATCGGGCCTGGCATGGTTGTGTCGGCCTCTCCAGCCATCTGCGCGGGCGGCCGTTGGACGCCGCCTACGAATTCATCAACTGGTGGTTGTCCGGCTGGGCGGGGGCGCTGATGGCCCGACAAGGGTATTATTTTGCCATTCCAAGCATGGTTCAGGCGAAGATTTCTGCAGCCGAGTGGGGCTACTGGTATCAGGGCGAGCCAGCAAAGACCGATCTGACGGATCCTTACGGACGTATTTCGGTGCATGCCGGTGCAACGCGAGATGGTGGCGCTCAGTGGCAGCGTCTCTCGCATATCGCTCTCTGGAGCACAACAGTGCCGGAGCACAATTATCTGGTGCGTCGCTGGAGCCAGTTTTTGGCGGCGGGTTCTTCTACGGCTCGGTCGGCGCGAGGAAAGAGGGCAGTGGCGGAATGGGAATGACCGACAGCACCATCAGCCTGGCTAACGCGCGGTCAAGCGAGCGGCTGAGATGGGCGCGCAGCGCCACCGCCGCCGCTTCCGGTTCGCCTTGCAACAGCAGATCATAAATCACCAAATGTTCGGCCAGCTCCGGTACCTCCTCTGGGACGCCGAGATGGCAAAGGAAGGTATGGTTGGCGAGTAGGACGAGATGGCAGTCCTGGATCATTTCCGAAAGTCTGGCATTGCCGTTGCGTTGCACGCAGCGGATATGGAGATCCTCGTCGATCTCGCGCATCGTGTCTGGCGATAATAAGGCAGGGCTGCTCTCCATCGCGCCGGCGACGCGCCCGCGCATCGTCCGTAATTCGTCGGCGTCGAGCTTACCCGCTGCCATCTGCAGCGCAGCGGGTTCCAAGATGCGGCGGATTTCATAATACTCCCGCAGCACCGCAGCGGTGAGTGGGCCAGCAATCCAGTGCGAGCGCGCATCCTTGGTGATCAGCCCGCGCTCCTGCATGCGGCTGAGCACGTCGCGCATGATCGTGCGGCCTACGTGGAAGTGCTTCGCCATGTGGGCTTCGAGAACGCGGAAGCGGCCGAAAACCAGTGCCCGGCCAATCGCGCCCTCCGCTTCGGCATAGATGCGCTCCCACCCCGCGCGGGGCAGCGGTTCAGTCTGGCCGTCGACGAGAGGCTGGAGCCCGGCCTCGCGCGGGCTGATCCGCAGCGGCTTGTCACGGCCCGGAATTATGAAGCCGCGACCATTAAAGCGCTGCACGAGAGCATCTTCGTGTAGCAGGCGCAGCGCCACTTTCACCGGAGCACGACTAACTTGGAAGGCCTCTGCGATTGGCCCCTCAAGCAAAACAAGGCCGGGAGGCAGAGTCCCGGCGGTGATTTGTTGAGCCAGCGAGTGGCGAATCATTTCGTAAAGCGGTTCGGTCATCGTCTGCCTATTTTCGGTGCATCATACCAAAAAACGGTCTTTGTCTACCGTTAAGCGAGTGCATTCCGGCTCCCCAGCCCCGGAGCCTGCGAAGAAGGCGCGCGCATCATGGCGGCATTTTTCAGCTTGCATACGATATCCGTTTTTTGTTAGGTTAACCAATAGATAATTGGTGTGATGTCGAGGCCACTAAAGGGGCATATAAGGCGCCGGAAGCG
The DNA here is from genome assembly GCF_003352165.1 of Acidibrevibacterium fodinaquatile. Classification (GTDB taxonomy): domain Bacteria; phylum Pseudomonadota; class Alphaproteobacteria; order Acetobacterales; family Acetobacteraceae; genus Acidibrevibacterium; species Acidibrevibacterium fodinaquatile. The sequence goes on along the minus strand of NZ_CP029176.1, from coordinate 3,197,261 downwards.
TATCAAATTTCTCGCGTTGTCGGTTTGGGAAGAGAAAAGCCAGCTACAGTGTCGGAAAGGGGTTTTGTCTTGCGGGCTGTGACCTTGCTGCGTAACGAGTGTTCTGGCCGTGGCTAACGGGCTAGTTCTCGAGGGATTAACGAAACGCTTCGGCGCGGTAACGGCGGTCAATAACGTCAGCCTTTCGATTCCTGACGGCGCGTATGTCTCGCTGCTCGGGCCAAGTGGCTCCGGTAAAACTGTCTTATTGCGTTTGATTGCAGGATTTGATGTGCCCGATGGAGGTTGTGTCCGGCTCGGTGAACGTAGCCTAGTGCTCTGACTCAATCGGACGCTACAGGCAGCCGGCTGAGCTTGGCGAGGATGTCGTCAGCCGGCTTGGTCCAGACGAATGGCCTGGGGTTGCGGTTGTGCTCGCGGATGTAGCTGCGGATGGCGCGTTGGAGATCGGCGACGGAGGTGAACACGCCGCGCCGGATGCGCCGTCGGGTGATGACAGAGAAGAAGTTTTCGACGGCGTTGATCCAGGACGCGGAGGTTGGCGTGAAATGGAAGACCCAGCGCGGATGATCGGCCAGCCACTCCCTGACTTTAGGATGTTTGTGGGTGGCGTAGTTGTCGGCGATGGCGTGGATGATCTTGCCGGCGGGGACGGCGCGCTCGACGGCGTTGAGGAACCTGACGAATTCCTGATGGGTGTGCCGGGGCATGCAGCGGCCGACGACGGTGCCGTCGAGGACATTCAGAGCGGCGAACAGGGTGGTGGTGCCGTGGCGCTTGTAATCATGGGTCATGGTGCCGCAGCGGCCAGGCTTGATCGGCAGGCCGGGCTGGGTGCGGTCGAGCGCCTGGATCTGGCTTTTCTCGTCGATCGAGACGACGACGGCGTGCGCAGGCGGGTTCATGTAGAGCCCAACGATATCCTCGACCTTGGCGGCGAAAGCCGGGTCGTTGGATTTCTTGAAGGTCCTGATGCGGTGTGGCTGCAGGCGATGGGCCCGCCAGATGCGCTGCACCGCGCTCAGGCTGATGCCGACGGCGCTGGCCACCATACGGCCGGTCCAGTGGGTCGCCGCTTTCGGTGCCTCCCCGCAGGGCAGCGCCAGCACGCGGGCGATGGTCGCCGGCGACAACGGCGCCTTGCCCGGCTTGCGTGTCTTGTCGCGCAGCAATCCATCGACACCTTGCTCGGCAAAGCGCCGCTGCCAGCGCCATACCGACGGCCGGCTTGCTCCACTGCGCGCCGCCACCTCCAGCACGGTCAGACGCTCCGCCGATAGCAGAATGATCCTGGCACGCTGAACATGCTTCTGAGAACGGTTGCGATCCTCCACAATGGCGGCCAAACGCTCGCGGTCCGCGGAGTTGACGATGGGGATGACGGTCTGTGCCATGCACACAGAATCTCACAAATCAGCCCCGTTGTGAATCCTCTGTTTGGTTCAAAGCACTAGGTGAAATGCCGTCGCATCTTCGCGGCATAGGTTTTGTCTTTCAGAATTTCGCTTTGTTCCCGCATCTTTCGGTGCGTGACAATATAGCGTTCGGTCTCGCCAACCGCGCCGTGGACCCAGTGCGTGACCGCGCCGCTTTGCGAAGCCGCACGGACGAAATGATTGCCCTCGTCGGCTTGCAAGGGCTCGCAGAACGCGGGGTACATCAGATTTCCGGTGGCCAGCGGCAGCGTGTGGCGCTGGCGCGCACGTTGGTTACTGAACCCAAGCTAGTGCTTCTCGATGAACCGCTCGGCGCGCTTGACGCCAATCTAAGACTGCGAATGCGCGGGGAGCTGCGTCGGATTCGCGAACAACTGGGTGTCACCTTCCTACACGTCACCGGCAACGATACCGAGGCCTTGGCGATCGGCGATCGGGTGATCGTGCTCGACCGTGGATCGGTTGCGCAATTTGCTTCGCCGGATGCCGTCTATAATTGTCCCGCTTCCGCGCGGGTTGCGCGCTTTCTCAATTGCTACAATATCTTCCGCGGTCATCGGGATGGTTCTGGATTCGTCAGCGAGTTTGCGACGTTTCCGATTTCGGGATCTGCCTGCGTTCATGATGGCGCGGATGATGGCGCGGCCTATTGCATCCGCCATGATCTTGTCCGCATTCGTGACGCTCATGCCTCGGCGAATGGCAACGAGGCCGCGCTGGAAGCGGAATTCGTAACGTCTGAATATAGCGGCGCGTCGGTGACGTATTTCTTTAAAACGGCGCAGGGTGAAGCTATCGAAGTTTCGGCGCATCTTGGCCATCACCGACCGGGTGACCTGGAGCCGAAACGATGTTACACGCTGGCTTGGGATGCATCGCAAGCCTTAGTGTTCACTTAAGGAACGTCCGCGCATGAACCATACGGCAAACTCGAGTGCGATGCCGCCGATTGCGGAACCTGTCGTATCGTCCGCGTCGCCGCGTTATGCTCGCCGTAGGTACTTGGTGCCTTATCTTCTGATCTCGCCAGGCGTGATCTGGATGGCCTTGTTCCTTTTGGTGCCCATCTTGATGATGGTCTACGTTTCGTTCTGGACGCAGACTACATTTACCATCAAGCCGATCCTAACGACTCGGAGTTGGGTAAACTTCTTTTCGAACAGCACTTATCTCGCGTCCTTATGGACCACATTGCGCCTCTGGCTAATCGTATTGGTGACGACGCTGGTGGTTGGCTATCCGGCTGCGCTGTTTGTTGGTCTTCTTGTACGCAACAAAACATTATCAACAATCCTTCTGGTGCTCTGTGTAATTCCTTTCTGGACCTCATTTTTGATCCGCGTGCTGGCCTGGCGTCCGATGCTTGGTGAGCAAGGCGCCATCAACATTATCCTCCACGATCTTCACCTCATTGATCAGCCAATCAGCGCGCTGCTCTACACGGAGCTGTCCGTGGTCATCGGCATGACTCAAATCTACTGCGTGTTTATGGTTGGTCCGATCGCCTTCATGCTCAGCCGGATCGACCCGAACATCATAGAGGCCGCGCGCGATTTGGGGGCGGGTTTTTGGCGGATTTTTTTCCGCATTATCTTGCCGCTTTCTATGCCGGGCGTTGTAGTGGGATCTATCTTCGTTTCGGTAATGGTACTCGGGGAGTTTGCCACCTCTGCGGCTCTGTCCGGACGCAAGGTGAATATGCTCGGCAATATTATTATTACTCAGGTCGGCTCGCTGAAATGGGCATTTGCGGCGGTGGTCGGCGTGGTGCTGACGATCGTTACCGGGCTTGTGGTGTCCCTTTTATTGCGGGTTGTCGATCTGCGCCGGGAGTTGTGATATGCATAGCCCGCTAGCCAAATCAACACTTGCTGTCTATACAGCGCTATTTATTTTATTTCTTTATGGGCCGTTTTTTGTCCTGGGTGTCCTTTCGTTCCAGACTGGGCCGGAGGGTGGACCACAATTCCCGATAATTGAATGGTCGACATATTGGTACCGCCAGATCTTCGGCCTGACGCCTCCCTCCCGCGTGGCGCCGTTGCCGATAGGAGATGCACTGATACGCTCCTTGTCGCTGGCGTTTATCACAACAGTGGTCTCAACGGTGTTCGGTGTGCTGTCCGCGCAGGCGTTCCGCACTCGATTTCGTGGATCGGGAGTCGTGTTTTATCTTATCGTTCTTGGCATGATGGTTCCAGGCGTATTGGTAGGTCTGGGGATGGCGCTGGTGGCCAATATTCTAGGTGTAGACCGGCATTGGTGGGGTACTGCCTTTGTTTTGCACGTCGTCTATACCTATCCGTTCGCGTTTCTGGTGATGCTGGCTATATTTAACCGTTTCGACGGCGCGGTAGAGGAAGCAGCGTGGTCGCTGGGCGTGCCGCCGGCGCGTACATTCCGTCGCGTGACATTCCCGTTGATTTTTCCTGGCGTCCTATCGGCCATGCTGTTCGCGTTCACACTGTCTTACGATGAGTTTGCGCGTACGTTGTTTACCTCTGGCCCGGATCTGACGCTGCCGCTTGCGATCTACGGCACTTTCGCGGTGGAAATTCATCCGAATATCTTTGCCTTCGGTATCCTGACCACGATGTTCTCGCTGGCGCTACTGGTGATCTATTCGATTCTAATGGGACTTTCGGTACGCCGCGCGCGCCGGCTTGCGATCCAAGAGGATGTATAACGGATCATGGCATTGGGCTCAGTAAATTTTGGACGATAGAGGAGTCTAAAGATGGCGGGCACTGTTCTTATCACTGGCGCCGGCATTGGTATCGGTCGCGCGGCCGCCAGGGCGTTCGCGGCCGCTCGCTACCGCGTCATTGTTACCGATGTTCTCGATGTTGAAGGCGAATCAGTAGCTGCTGCAATCAGGGCGGGAGGCGGCGACGCGGAGTTCCACCACCTGGATGTGCGTTCGACCGAACAGGCGGAGGCGGTGCTGCGCGCAGTCGAGATAAAGTTCGGGCCACTCAACTGTATCGTTGCCAACGCCGGAATTGCACATAAAGTGCCGCTATCGCAAATGAGCGATGACGCCTGGGATCATACTTTTGAGATCGACCTCAAGGGGATGTTGCGCGTGATCCGCCCAGCACTCGCCGGCATGCGCGCGCGGGGAAGTGGCGCCATCGTGTGTACGTCATCGATCATGGGTGTGGCTTATGGCTGGAACGAACATGTGCATTATTCGGCGGCGAAATCTGGCGTCGTCGGCTTGATCCGTGGGCTGGCCGTGGAGCTCGCGAGCGCAGGCATACGAGTCAACGGCGTAGCCCCCGGCTATATCCGCACCGCGCAGCTTCTATCCGAGCAACATTCGCTCGGTGCCGCCGGCGCGGAAGCAGCGAGCGCATTCATTCCGATGGGTCGTATTGGGGAGCCGGAGGAAATCGCCGACGTGATAGTCTTTCTAGCGTCGCCAGCCGCCCGTTACATGACTGGTCAAACGGTAGTGGTGGATGGTGGGTTGCTGGTAGGACGCTATTAAAGCGTGCGCTACCGTAGCGTAAATCGTGAAACCAACCAAGGCAGGAGGAGTATTTTTGTGATCGAGAAGGAAGAACTGGATCGTCGGAGTCTGTTGAAGACAACGACGGGCATGGTGGCGCTGGCGATGGGCGCCGGCACACCATTCCTCAATTCACGCCGCGCCTATGCGGCGGCGACGAGCCTCGCCAAAGAGCAACTACGGACAATCGGCCTTTCCGTTACGGTGCAGGACCGCATTCTCGCGGACTTCAAAAAGAATTCTGGTGTCGGTTCCGTCACAGGCACTGCCGCAACTTTTCCGGATGCGCAGACCAAGATCCTTTCGGGTTCGAAGGACTACGATTGCTGGGAAACGATCGGCGAGCGTCTGCCGGCGGTGATCGAGACGAAGAACATTGCGGACATCAAGTCCAGCGATATCAAAAACTGGGCCGGCATTCGCGACACCTTTACCAAAGTCAATCCGAAATGGGAACGTAAGGCGCAGATCGTTGGACAAATTTGGGTGGACGAAGCGCAAACTAAGCTATGGATGGTGCCCGCCGTCTACAACTATGACTCGATCGGCTATAATCCAACCGTGCTTTCGGCTGAAGAGGCAAATACCTGGACCGCGATTTTCGACCCGAAGTGGAAGGGGCGATCGGGATTGAATACCGATCCCCTAATCGCTTTCGGCCAGGCGATAATGGCGATGAATACGCTCGGCCTCATGGATGTCAAGAATCCCGGTAACCCAAGTGAAAAGGAAATAGACGAGGCCTCAAAGTTTTTGATCGCTAAGAAGAAAAGTGGTCAGTTCCGCGCATTATGGGGCGATTTCGGTGAACTAGTTAACCTTCTTGCCTCCGGGGAAATGGTGGTATGCGATGCTTGGCAGCCGGCGGTGATGGCGGTGAAGGCGCAAGGGAAGCCAGCCAAGTATGCTGTGCCGAAGGAGGGGTATCGTGCATGGGCGATCGGTCCCGCACTGATCTCCAATTCACCTAATAAGGATGCGGTGATAGCCTATGCTGACTACTGGCTATCCGGCCCGCCAGGCATAACGGTCTCAGAGCAGGGGTATTATTCACCGACCACGAATATCGAGAAAGTAATGAACCCCGATAAATATGCATTCTGGTATCTCGGTAAACCCTGGGTCGGCGAGCCCGAGAGAGGGATCAAGGAGGGTGATCTGCGCGACGGCGGCTCGCTCGCCACGCGAGCAGCGAACGTCGCTTACTGGCACCAGTGGCCGGATGCCTACGACCATCTTATCCAGAAGTGGGATGAGTTCCTGAGCGCCTGATACCGAAGGTGGGACCGGGGGTGTCTTCGGTCCCACCGTTTACCGCCATCCACGGAGAACTGTTAGACGTGGACTACGATCTAGAATTGGTCGGCGTCGGAAAGATCTACGACAACGGCGCGCCAGCGGTGATTGACGTCAATCTGCAGGTTGGCAAGGGTGAATTCGTCGCCCTTCTCGGCCCATCAGGCTGTGGCAAGACAACGACACTGCGCATGATCGCTGGGTTTGAGACGATTACGCACGGCGACATCCTGATTCGCGGCAAACGTGTCAACGATCTGTCTCCGGAGCGACGTCCGACCTCGATGATCTTCCAGAATTATGCTTTGTTCCCACACCTGACAGTGCGCGAAAATGCGGCCTTCGGTTTGGAAGTAAAACGGCTGCCGCGTGCGGAGCGGACTTCGAAGGTCGATCAAATTTTGGACAAATTCAGCCTCGCCGACATTGCCGATCACCGTACGGACCGGCTGTCCGGTGGCCAGCGGCAGCGTCTCGCGCTGGCGCGCGGGCTGGTGACAGAACCGCAGATCTTGCTGTTGGACGAGCCGCTCGGTGCGCTTGATGCTAATTTGCGAAAGGCGATTCAGGCGGAGCTGAAACTGTTACAGCGCAATCTTGGTATCACCTTCGTATTTGTGACACACGCGCAATCGGAGGCGCTCACCATGTCGGACCGCATCGTGGTAATGAACCTCGGTCGCATTGAGCAAGTTTCGTCGCCCTATGAACTTTACACACGCCCGAGCTCATCGTTCGTCGCGCAATTCGTCGGTCGTAATACGATCTTAGACGGAACGCTGCGCGCAATGCGGGATCAAGAGGTGAGCGTCGAGACGCAGTTTGGGGTTTTCATGGGGCAGCGTAACGCCGTTTTGTCTGTTGGAGGGCCGGCAAAAATCGTGATTCCGTCAGAGGCTTTTGATATCACGTCGAAAGCTGCGGGGTCATTTGATGCGATTGCAGGCCAATATGCGGGTAACGTCATGTCCGGTGTCATAGAGCGACGCGAGGTGGTTGGTCATCTCGCTTCACTGACCGTAGAATTGGAAGGCGGGCGGTTGGTGATGATGGAGGGCCATGTCGAGAAGTTTCGAAATGAAAGCCTGCAACCCGGGGCGAAGGTATGGGTGGCCTGGAAGGCAAACGACGCAACGGTTATCGCGCGGTGACACAGTAATCAAGGACTAAGAGCAGCATAACGATGGAGGAGTGCGCAATGGCAAAAGAAATTCTCTGTGGCTTTGGCGTCGATGTCGACGCGGTGGCCGGTTGGCTTGGATCTTATGGCGGTGAGGACAGCCCAGACGACATCTCGCGTGGCTTGTTCGCCGGCGAGGTAGGTTCGCTGCGATTGTTGAAGCTGTTTGAGCGCTTTGGTATCAAAACGACTTGGTTCATCCCTGGCCACTCGATTGAGACCTTTCCGGAGCAGATGCAGGCGGTGGCTGCCGCGGGTCACGAGATCGGTATTCATGGCTATAGTCATGAAAATCCGATTGCTATGACACCCGAGCAGGAAGAAGAGGTGCTCGATAAGTGCATAGATTTGGTAACAAATCTTTCCGGCCGTCGTCCGACGGGGTACGTGGCGCCCTGGTGGGAATTCTCGCGTGTCAGCAACGAATTGCTTATCAAGAAGGGCATTAAATATGACCACTCGCTGATGCATAATGACTTCCAGCCCTATTACGTGCGCGTCGGCGACAGTTGGACGAAGATCGACTATTCGAAGAAGGCGAGCGAGTGGATGATGCCGCTGAAGCGCGGTGTGGAGACCGACCTGATCGAAATTCCTGCCAGCTGGCATCTTGATGATCTCCCGCCAATGATGTTCGTCAAGAAGGCGCCTAACAGCCATGGCTTTGTCAATCCACGTGATATCGAGGATATGTGGCGCGATCAGTTCGAATGGGTTTACCGCGAATACGATTATGCCGTGTTTCCGATCACCATTCACCCCGACGTATCGGGTCGGCCGCATGTGTTGATGATGCTAGAACGCCTGTTCCATTACATGACGCGTTTCCCCGGGGTGAAGTTCATAACCATGGACGAGATGGCGGACGATTTTGCCCGCCGACATCCGCGCAAGAAATAGTGGAGACTGGCGGCGATGTGCGCGCTCTGCGGCGTTCTTGCCGGTTCTGATCACTGGACGGATTCGTCGGCGCGGCCGGGTGTTTACTCGCGCGCGGCCGATTCGTTGCAGCGCCGACGTGAACGCGTCCGGCGCGTGGTTTTGGCCAACCAGGTGCTGGCACATTTCCAGATGCAATTGGCGGACTGGCAGGGCAACGCCTTCGTGCTATCCACGGCCACCGGCAGGACGGAGATCGTGCATAACCTTGCACATCTCTGGACGGTTGCCGAGCAATTGTTGGGGCGGCCATGCGACCCGCTTGATCCGGCGCTGCTTGATCGGCTTGAGACCCGGCATGACTGAGAGTCCTGATTTCACGCCGGTTAATCTCCTCACCGGCTTTCTCGGCTCGGGCAAGACGACGTTACTACAGCGCTTGCTCGGCGACCCCGCGCTAGCCGATACTGCCGTGTTGATCAACGAATTTGGTGAGGTGGGGCTCGACCATCATTTGCTGGAGCGCATCGACACCCATACCGTGTTGCTGCGTTCGGGCTGTCTTTGTTGCACCGTTCGTGGCGAACTGGCGGACGCGATGCGTGACCTGCATTCGCGCCGAGGGCGTGGGCTGGTGCCGCCATTCCGGCGGCTCGTGATCGAAACCACAGGGCTCGCCGATCCGTTTCCTGTGGTAAGCACAATCCATGCCGAACCAATGTTGAAACACCATTTCCGTCTTGGCAATGTGATCACCACGGTTGATGCGGTGAATGGGCGTGCGCAGCTTGAGCGGCACTACGAGAGTGTCAAACAGATCGCGGTCGCCGACCGCATTGTGCTAACCAAGACCGATCTCGCCGATGTAGCGGAGATCGCGGGGCTCGACGTTCGGATTAGAGTGCTCAATCCTGCGGCGCCGGTGTATCGCGCGGCCGACAATGCGCTGGACGCCGATGCGTTGTTGGCATGCGACAGCTTCGATCTCGCGATCGACAGCATGGCGCTGCGTCGCTGGTTCGGAGCAGAGATGCCGTCCACTGGGCATGAGCATGAGCATCGGGATAGCCATCGCGACGACGTCAGCGCTTTTGCGTTGACCTTCGATCAGCCACTAGACTGGACGATGTTTGGCGTTTGGCTGTCGATGCTGTTGAATCGCCACGGCGAACGTGTTCTGCGCGTCAAGGGTATCATCGCGGTGGTGGGGGAGACCGCGCCAGTAGCGATCCACGGCGTGCAATATCTTGTGCATCCGCCGATCCATATGCGCACGTGGCCGGATGCGGATCATCGCTCGCGCATAGTATTCATTGTGCAGGGGCTTGATCCCGCAGCCATCAAGCGGTCCCTGTTAGCCTTCCTTGGCCATCAGTTGGCGTTGATCTGAATGGATTCAACGATAAAGCAGGGGAGAATAGTTCCGTGAGACGTATCATCGACCTCAGCCTGACGATCGAAGACAACATGCCGTCGCATAAACTGTTTCAGCGACCAGTAATTACGACGCATCTCAGCCACGAATCGTCGAAAGCGTTCAATCTTGGGGTGCCTGGCGATGCGATGACATTTCAGACGAACTTCATTGCAATGCTCGACCATGTCGGAACGCACGTCGACGCGTATCGTCACGTCAATCCGCATGGTGCGACAGTGGACGAGATGCCATTAGAGCGCTTCGTAGGCAAGGCGGTGTGCTTTGATCTTCGCCATATCCCTGATCTCGGCGAAATCACCCGCAGTGATATGGAAATGGCCGAGGCGAAAGCCGGAGTTAAAGTGGACGGCCATATCGTGTTGCTCTGTACGGGCTTCCACAAGCGCACATATCCCGGCCTCGATTGCGTCTGGAAGAACCCGTTGCTGACGGTGGAGGCGACGCGTTGGCTGCATGAACGCGGGTCGATGATGCACGGCGTGGAAGGCCCCTCGACGGACAAGCCAACGGACAATATCTTTGCCCAGCACCGCCTTTGCCGCGATCTTGGAATGAGTCATTGGGAATGGCTTGTCAATCTCGAGGAGCTGCTCGGCAAGGGCGAGTTTGAGTTCTTCGGCGTGCCGTTAAAGTTCAAAGGTGGGTCCGGGTCGCCAGTCCGCGCCTTCGCGATTGTCGCGGATTGAGCAGAGACTTGTCGGACGGGCGAGGGAACGGCGATGTCCGCGGAATTCGATTTCATGACGGCATTAGACTTGCGGCGGCTGATCATGTCGAAGCAGATCTCCCCGATCGAGGTGACGCGTCGTGCTCTCGAATGCGCCGATGCGACGCAACCGACGCTTAATGCTTTCGTCACGTTGATGCCGGAGCAGTCTCTGGCCGCCGCACGCATTGCCGAGGATATGGTGATGCGTGGCGCGCCAGTCGGGTTACTCCACGGTCTGCCGATCTCGGTCAAGGATCTGATCGCGGTGAAGGACGTGCGCCTTACCTCCGGCTCGCGGGTAATGGGAGACAATTGGGCGGTGGCGGATGCGCCGGCGGTAGAGCGGGTGCGGGCGGCCGGCGCCATTATCATTGGCAAGACGACGACCAGCGAATTTGGTTGCAAACCGGTAGGTGACTCCCCGCTCACCGGAATCACGCGTAATCCTTGGAATCCCGACAAGACCCCCGGGGGGTCAAGCGCGGGAGCGGCAGCTTCGGTCGCGGCGGGCGTAACGCCTTTTGCTCTCGCGACAGACGGCGGCGGGTCTATTCGGATACCCTGTTCGTTCACCGGCCTAGTTGGTCTTAAGGGGCAGTTCGGCCGCGTGCCGGTGTGGCCGACATCGGCGACGCCGACCCTCGCACATGTCGGTCCGATCGCTCGCAACGTCGCTGACATGGCGCTGCTGTTCTCAGTGATCGCCGGATATGATTCGCGTGACCCGTTCAGCGTCGCGGGGCCTGTTCCTGACGTGTTGGGAATGACACAAGCAAGCGTTGCGGGGCTACGCGTGGCCTATAGCCCGACACTCGGCTATGCTCGTCCTGATCCTAAAGTCCGCCAGGTCACCGATCATGCCGCTGAAGTGTTTGAAGCGCTAGGCTGCCGAGTCGATGTCGTCGATACGATATTCGAAACGGATCCCGCCGCTCTCTGGACTGCAGAATTTTATGCGGGCGTTGGCATCCGGCTGCGCAAGGTTTTGGAGCAGGAGCGCGAGAAGCTCGATCCCGCCGTCGCTAGTATTCTGGAGCATGCACTTTCGCAGCGTATGGCCGATTATTACACCAAGGTTTTCGAACGCTATGAGCTACGCGATGCAATGCGTCGCTTTTTTGAAAGCTACGATCTGCTCATTTCGCCAGTAGTGCCGGTGACGTCAGTTATGGTTGGCCGCGATATTCCCCCTGAGTTTAGTGATCGAAACCTTGTTTCATGGGTGTTCTATACGTACCCGTTTAACCTCACTGGTAATCCCGCCGGCACGATCTGTGGCGGTGTGGCAGCGGACGGGATGCCGGTCGGATTGCAGATCGTTGGCCGCAGCCACGCCGAAGGCGACGTGGTGCGTGCCGCGGCGGCATTCGAACGTGCGCAGCCGATCGGATATAACTGGCCGCCAAGAGGTGGCTAACACGAGGAGGGCGATATGACCGAGATCAACTGTGACATGGGAGAGGGATTCGCGCTCTATCATCTCGGTGACGACGAACATTTGATGCCGCTGATCTCAGTCGCGAACGTGGCCTGCGGCTTTCACGGTTCGGATTTCAACCATATGCGCCGCACCGTGCAATTGGCCAAGCGGTACGGCGTGAAAGTGGGTGCGCATCCATCGCTCCCTGACTTGCAGGGCTTCGGTCGCCGCGAAATGAAGATGGCGCGCGACGAACTGGCCAACTGCCTAATTTATCAGATCGGTGCCTTGCGAGGCTTTCTACGGGCTGAGAGCATGGTGCTGAACCACATAAAACCACATGGTGCGCTCTATGGCATGGCGGCACGGATGGAGGAGGTGGCTCACGCCATCTGTGACGCAGCCGATGTGTTTCGGGTGCCGCTCTTTGGCATGATCGGGACGTTGCACGAGACCATCTATCCAGCGCGTGGTCATAGGTTCATTGCGGAATACTATGCCGATATCGAGTATGCAGACGATGGAAAATTGATCATCACGCGCGAGCATCCGCCAGTTGATACCGCCCGCGCCGCCGCGCGCTGCGTGCGTGCAATCCGCGAGGGGGTGACCGAAACCGTTGGCGGTCACGATGTGCGCGTTGGCAGCGAGTCGATCTGTGTGCATTCCGACACGCCGAACGCGGTCGAGTTGGCACGAGCGGTGCGCGAGGCGGTGCGTCCCTGGCTTGCTGCTTCGTGAGATGCCAGTCGTGACCGGCTGTCTGAGCAGGTGGAGGGTTGCGGTATGTCTGGTTGGCGGAAAGGTGATTGCCAAGGAGGCGGGCGGAAGGCCACATCAGCGCATGAAGGCGCTGGCAGCCTATCGGGCTGTATAAAACAGTCGCGGGGAGGGGCATTATGGGTTTACGTATAGCCGTTGATATTGGCGGCACATTTACAGATTTCTGTATCCTTGATGAAGAAACCGGGATAATGCGGGTTGCGAAGACACCATCGACGAAAGATCCAATTAATGGTCTTTTCGCTGGCCTCTCGCAGGAGGGGATCGATCTCGCTGACGTGACGCTGTTTTCCCATGGCACCACAGTTGCGACCAATGCGTTAATCACCCGTCGGTTGCCGCGCGCCGCCATGGTCTGCACCCAGGGTTTCCGCGACGTGATCGAAATCCGTCGTGCCAATAAAGAAGATCTTTGGGACACCTATAAGGACGTCGCGCCGCCTTATATTCCGCGTCGAGACCGGCTGACGGTGTGCGAGCGGGTTGATGCGTCCGGGCGCATTATTGCCGCGTTGGATGAGGCCGGCGCGCGCGAAGTCGCGCGTATTCTACGGAAACGCCAGGTAGCGGCAGTGGCAATCTGCTTCATGAACGCCTTCATGAACGGCGCCAATGAGCGGCGGATGAAGGCGATTCTGGAGGAGGAGGTGCCCGGCGTGCCAGTGACCACGAGTTCTGAGGTTCTGCCGGAAATTTTCGAGCATGAACGGTTTTCGACGACTGTCGTCAACGCGGTGCTCAGCCCGGTCGTCGGCACCTACACGGCGCGGCTCGGTGAACGGCTGGCTGAAGGCGGCTATGGTAATGACCTTCTGTTGCTGCATAGTGGCGGCGGGGTGATGACGACGCATGGCGCTCGGCAATTTGCCGGCCGGCTCGCGGGATCTGGTATCGCCGCCGGCGCGCTGGCTAGCCGCCACATTGCCATGCAGTGCGGCTATCCCAACTCGATCGGCCTTGATATGGGCGGGACCAGCTGCGATGTGTCACTCGCCTATGAAGGCCGTTCGCGTATTACCAAGGATTGGTATATCGAATTCGGCTATCCGATCCGCTTTCCTTCTATCGAGGTCTTGACGATTGGGGCCGGAGGCGGCTCGCTCGCCTGGATCGACGAGGCCGGCTCGCTGCGCAACGGACCACAATCCGCCGGCGCCGATCCGGGTCCCGCATGTTACGGGCGTGGTGGCGAAGCGCCGACGAACACCGATGCGCATGTCGTTCTCGGCCGGCTTGCGCATGGATTGGCGGGGGGACGCGTTCGTCTTGATCCGTCGCTGGCAGGGGCGGCGGTGCGCCGTGGCGTCGCGGAGCGACTCGGGATGGATGTGCATGAGGCAGCCGAGGCGATCTTGAAGGTGGCTGATGCTAACATGGCCGATGCGGTGCGGTTGATTTCGATCAGTCGCGGCTATGATCCGCGCGATTTTGCGTTGGTCGCGTTCGGTGGTGCTGGTGCCCTGCACGGCGCGGCGTTGGCGCGGGAATTGTCGATCCCGACTGTGATCGTGCCACCCAATCCGGGTGTTACATCTGCGCTCGGGTGTCTTTTGGTTGATATCCAGCACGATCTTGCGACGAACTATATTCACCCCGCGGCGGACGCTGATCCGGTTGCGATAGAAAACGAATTCGCCATCCTGGAGCGCGAGGCGTGGGAGCGGATGCGCCACGAAGGTGTGGCCGTGGAGGACGTTGCGATGGAACGCAGCGTCGATATGATGTATCGTGGACAGTGGCGTTCTCTGAGTGTTTCCGCTGGAACGCCGGTCGGCTCGACCAGGGGGCTGGTTGAGGCGTTTCATGCCCAGCATGAACGCGAATATAATTTCCGCCGTGATGATGCGCCAGTCGATCTTTATCGCCTTAATCTGCGCGCCGTCGGCATCGTTCCGAAAGCGGCGTTCCGCGAGTATTCCGGAAACGGCCAAATGCCGAAAGCATATGAGTGCCGCGATGTGTGGTTTGAGGGTACTGCGCCGGTCGAGACGGCGGTCTATCGCCGCGAGGAACTGCCGGCCGGAGCACGGTTCCACGGCCCGGCCATCGTCGAACAGCTCGATTCAACCACCGTCATTTCCCCTGGTGTGGCCACCGAGATTGACCGCTTCCTTAATATTATCATGCATGTGGGTAGCTGAACATGGCGACGCAGCAGGGCTTTACCCTTGATCCCGTCACTTTCGAAGTTTTGAAGAATTCTTTCATTACAACAGTAGATCAGATGGCAGAGCAGATTTTGAGAACCTGCTACTCATTCGTAATATATAATCGTGATTTTTCGAATGCACTGAATGACATAAACGGTGATTCAATCGCGCAGGGCAATTACGACATCGCGGTACATGTCGGCACACTGCATTACACCTGTAAGGAAGTGATCCGCTTTTTTTCCGGTGAGATGAAGCGGGGAGATGTGTATGCGATCAATGATCCCTATGCGGGCGGCACGCATTTTCCCGATGTGCGCCTGATACGGCCGATTTTTGTCGGCGATCAGCCGATCGCCTTTTCTCAGTCGAACGGCCATTGGTCGGACGTCGGCGGTAGCGTTCCCGGCTCCTTTGACGTGCAGGCGAAAGAGATGTTCCGCGAGGGTATCCGTATCACGCCGGTGCGCCTGTGGGACGGTGGCATCTTTCGCCGCGATGTTGCGCACATGATTGCGGCGAACACGCGTGATCCAGCCTCGATTATCGGCGACATGCAGTCCCAGGCCGCAGCGACAGCGATTGCCGAGCGTGAGATCCTGAGGCTTGTCGAGAAATACGGCAAGGAAACGGTGCTCACTGGATTCGCCGACGTGCAGGATTATGTCGAACGCGCGCTTCGTCAGCGTCTCGCAGCGTTGCCTGATGGGGAATGGCAGACACAGGATTTTATTGATCGTGACCCCGCCGGCGGCGAGGGCATGATTCCTATCAAGGTCAAACTGACCATCAAAGGCGATTGCGCTATCTATGATTTTTCTGGCAGCCACCCCTGCATCGGGTCGCTCTATAATTCCGCTTTCGGATCCACGTTCTCAGCGGTGGTTGCCGGCATGAAGACATTTTTCCCCGATCTCCCGCTCAATTCGGGGTTTTACAGGCCGATCGAGGTGATCGCGCCTGGGGACACAGTGGTCAATGCGCGCTGGCCGATCGCGGTGACCGGATTCCTGATGCCGTTTGAGAAGATAATGAACTCGATCTACGAGATCTGGTCGCAGATCGTGCCCGCGCGCGCGATCGCATGCGCCTTCAATTTGGAGTATTTGCTAGCTGGCGGTCGTGATCTGCGCCGCGCGGATAAGCCGATCTTCATGTTCTATGATTGGCTGCCCGGCGGCTGGGGCGGGCGCAACGGCAAGGACGGTTGCAACGTGACCACGGCGTGTTTCGGTACAGGTCTCCAGTCCCAACCGGTGGAAGGGCAGGAGCGGATTTCGCCGATTCTGACCAATGAGTACCAGATCCTCACGGACTCGGCGGGTCCCGGCAAATGGCGTGGTGGCGCCGGCGTGCGTAAGACCAGCACCCTGGGCGACACCGACCGCGCTGTCATTTCTTATATCTGCGATCGTGAGCGGGCCATTGTCTGGGGAATCGAAGGGGGATTGCCTTCGATGCCGCACGGACTTACCCTTCGCCGTGCCGGATCTGAGCGCGATGAATGGCTCGGCTCAGTCTTTTCAGACGTGCCTCTAGCCAACGGTGACGTTTTCTCACGCCCCACGGCGGGTGGGGGCGGCTATGGTGATCCGCTGGAACGCGACCCTGCACTGGTGCGCGACGATGTCGCGAATGATTACGTTTCGCTCGAACGTGCGTGTAAGGATTATGGCGTGGTGTTGCGCGTGGTCGATGTCGATTTAGCGGAATATGAGGTCGATGCCGCAGCCACGGCTCGGGAGCGGGCGCGCATCCGCAGCCTTCGCCGTGCCTGGCTCACAAGCGCGCCCGAGGAGGTGGCGCGGCGCTATCGCGCGGGCGAACTAGACCGAATGGACGTGGTAAGGCAATATGCCGTCGTTCTCGATTGGGGAACTGGCGAGGTGCTGGAGCGTTCTACTACGCAATTCCGGGAAATGTTTCAAAAGCGCGCCGCCGCCCATTGGCGCGACTGAACCAAAGCGGAGGAGGAAAGCCCTTATGGTTAGGAAAGTAATATGTTCCCCCCTTCCGGGCACGTTCTATCGCCGCCCCGCGCCCGATGCGCCGCCGTTCAAAAACGACGGTGATCAGGTTGGCATCGGCGAGCCGGTAGGCTTGATTGAAGTGATGAAAACCTTCAGCCAGGTGCTTGCAGAGGAAGCTGGGCGCATCAGTCGGTTTCTAGTAGAGAATGAAGGTGAGGTAATGGCAGGGGCACCGCTCTACGAATTGGAGGTGAGCGTGTCGGGCGATGGCGCTACGTAAACTCTTCATCGCCAATCGTGGCGAGATCGCCGTTCGCATCATTCGCGCGGCGCGGGAACTTGGCATCACGACGGTCCAGGCGGTATCAGCGGCTGACCGTGACATGCTGGCGGCGCGCCTAGCCGACGAGGTGGTGGAGGTGGGTCCAGCCCGTGCCGCGAAATCCTATCTGAGCCGGGAGGCGATGCTGCGCGCCGCCCTCGATGCCGGTGCAGACGCAGTGCATCCGGGTTACGGGTTTCTTTCTGAAAATTCCGCTTTCGCCGAGGCGGTAGAACAAGCCGGACTGATTTTTGTCGGCCCCAATGCCGCGACGATCCGGCTGATGGGTGACAAGGCCCGCGCCCGCCGTGTCGCCGCCGAGTCCGGCGTGCCGACTGTGCCCGGCACGCCCGGCGCGATCCAGGTGCTCGCGGCCTTGCGCGAACACGCCGTGATACTCGGCTTTCCAGTGATGATCAAGGCAGCAGCGGGTGGTGGTGGGCGCGGTATCCGCATTGCGCATGATGCCGACATGCTGGAGCGGCTGCTGACCGAAGCGCGAACGGAGGCGCTGGCCGCATTTGGTGATGACGCGCTTTATTTGGAACGTTTTCTCGCGCGCGCACGGCATGTGGAGGTGCAAGTGCTCGGCGATGGCGCGAATGTCGTCCATTTGTTCGAACGCGAATGTTCACTGCAACGCCGGCGTCAGAAATTGTGGGAGGAGGCGCCCGCCAGCTGTCTTTCCGACGCCACGCGCGCCGCGCTTTGCGACTCGGCGGTGCGGCTTGCGAGATCGGTCAGCTATCGCGGTGCCGGCACGCTCGAATATTTGCTCGATCAGGCAACTGGGGAGTTTTTTTTCATCGAGATGAACACCCGCATCCAAGTTGAACATCCCGTGACAGAAATGGTCACCGGCATCGATCTGGTGCGTGAGATGCTACGTATTGCGGGTGGCGAGCCTTTGCGTTTTGTGCAATCGGACATTACGCTGCGCGGTCATGCGATTGAGTGTCGGATCAATGCCGAGGATTCGACACGTGATTTTCATCCTGCACCGGGGACGGTTCACGCTTTGAGCTTGCCTGGCGGGCCGGGGGTGCGGTTCGATACCTTGCTCTATCCCGGCTACACGGTTCCGCCGTTCTATGATTCGCTGCTAGGCAAGCTGATTGTGTGGGATGAGGATCGTGCACAGGCGTTGGCTAGGCTACGGCGCGCGCTTGGCGAATTGCACGTTGAAGGCATTCCGACCACGATCCAGTTGCACCGGCGGCTCGCCGAGCACGTGGATATGATGAGCAACGCCGTGCATACCGGCTGGCTGGAGACGTGGCTCACTCAAGAACCGTTCGTCAACATTGAATGAGATACAGGTTGGGCATGAAGACACGCATGAGCTTTGGAGGGGACGAGCATATCTTCGTCGAACTCGACGAGGAAATGTCGCTCGATGCTTGTTTCCGCGCGCTCTCGCTCGCCAAGGGGGTGCGCGAGAGCGGCATAAAGGGCATCACTGAGGTCTGCCCAGCCAATGCTTCGTTCCTGGTTAAGTTCGATCCGGACGTGATCGCGCCCGAGGATCTGCGTGCGGAGCTTGCGGCGCTTGATCAGGCGACCGAGCACGCCGAGTCGCTGCTAAACACGCGCATCATCGAAGTGCCGGTGTTTTACAACGACCCCTGGACGCATGAAACTCTGATGCGTTTTCGTGAACGCCATCAGGCGCCGGATGTGACCGACCTCGAATATGCAGCGCGGATCAACAATTATGAGTCCGTCGATGCGCTGATCGCCGCGCATGCCGCCTCGCCTTGGTTCGTTAGCATGGTCGGCTTCGTCGCTGGCTTGCCTTGGCTCTACCAGATGGTAGAGCGCGCGAAGCAGATTGAGGTTCCGAAATATCTCCGCCCGCGCACGGATACGCCACGCTTGACGGTCGGGCACGGCGGATGTCTCGGGTGCATCTACTCGGTGCGTGGCGCCGGAGGCTATCAAATGTTTGGCATCACGCCGATGCCGATCTACGATCCGGCGCAGTCGATATCCTATCTGCGAGACTTCATGATTCTATTCAATCCTGGAGACATCGTGAAGTTTCGACCGATCGGACGCGAGGAGTACGACGCGATCGTCGCCGGGGTGGCGGAGGGCCGTTTCAAGCCACGTATCAGCTCCGTCACTTTTTCGCTCGACGCGTTCCACGCTGATCCCGCCGCCAGCAACGCCAAGCTCGTGGGGGTACTCAATGGCTATTGAAGTTATCAAACCTGGTCTTGCGACATCCGTGCAGGATCTTGGGCGGCCGGGCTATTACCATCTAGGCATTCCTGAGTCAGGAGGCATGGACCGCTTTGCCCTGCGCGCAGCCAATCGGCTCGTCGGCAATGACGAGGGCGATGCCGTGTTGGAGGCAACATTCCAGGGGCCGGAGCTGCGATTCAAGCAGGATGCGTTAGTCGCCGTCACCGGCGCCGAGTTGCCGCCGCTGGTGGATGGCGCCACCCAAGCCACTTGGACGTCATTTGCGGTGCAATCGGGGCAAGTGCTGAGTTTCGGTTTCCTCAAGCGTGGGGCACGCGCTTATATCGCCGTGGCCGGCGGCATCGACGTGCCGGAGGTATTAGGCAGCCGTTCGACCTATGCGCTCGGCGCGCTTGGCGGCTTCGCGGGACGAAAACTTGAGGCTGGAGATGTTTTGCCAATCGGCGCGACGCGTGAGGCGGCGCCAGCGGGTCGTGAGGTGCCAGCGGCATTGCGTCTCCTTCCGCCGTCTCCTGGGGTATTGCGCGTGCTTCCGGGGCTATATGATTTCCGTATCACGAAGGCGTCGTGGGAGGGATTCTTCTCTGATACGTGGAGGGTTGCGACCGAGGCCGATCGCATAGGCTATCGTTTTCGTGGTGGCCGGCCGCTGGAATTCGTCCCTCGCGCCCAGCCTTTCGGTGCCGGCTCTAACCCTTCGAATATCGTCGATAGTTGCTATCCGTACGGTTCTATTCAGATTCCCGGCGGAAGCGAGCCGATCATCCTGCATCGCGACGCCGTTTCCGGCGGTGGCTATTTCATGATTGGCACGGTGATTTCGGCGGATATGGACCTTATCGGCCAAATGCAACCGAATACACCGATATGTTTCGTGCCGGTGGATATGCCCACGGCCCTCGAGGCTCGCCGCGAAGCAGGCGAGCGCCTAGCGGCGCTGCGCCGCTCGCTCGCATGAGGGATTTAGAGCATGGTAGCTTCACGTTGAGTAACCCGCCTTTCTGAAATAATCGATGCATTCGCTGGGGGTTATTTGGTCGATGAGCTTTCCGATGCTGTGTGTGGTTTGCTCGACGGTGCGGGCGTTTTCCTTGCGGAGGAGCGTCTTGAGCTTGGCGGATGCCTGCTCGATGGGGTTGAGGTCGGGGCTGTAGGGCGGCAGAAAGAAGAGCTTGGCGCCGACGTCGCGGATGGCACGGCGAACCGCGCTGGATTTGTGGCTGCTGAGATTGTCCATCACCACGATATCGCGAGACCGCAGGGTTGGCACCAGGCATTGGAGCACCCAGGCCAGAAAGCTCGTGGCGTTGATCGGTCGGTTGAACACGCAAGGGGCAACCACGCCATCATAGCGGAGCCCCGCAACGAAAGTGGGCGTTTTCCAGTGACCATGTGGACACCTTGTTGATTTGCGCTGAGATCTGACCCGGGAGAGGCGGAAATTTTCATTGAGAATTGACCCCTGTTTTGACCCTTCCCCTAGCTTTTTGGTCGGGGGATCGAGGAGTGATCGACATGGCGTTATTAAGCGTAATCCGTCGCTGGCATTTCCGGCAGCATATCCCGATCCGCGAGATTGAACGGCGAACGGGCTTGTCGCGGAACACGATCCGCAAATATCTGCGGGCGGACAGTACAGAGCCCGAGTTCAAGGTTCCTGACCGGCCGAGCAAATTGGACCCGTTTGCCGACAAGCTGGCGACCTGGCTGCTCCAGGAGGCCGGCAAGTCGCGCAAGCAGAAGCGTACGACGAAGCAGTTACATGCTGATCTGAGTGCCCTGGGCTATGAAGGTTCGTATGCCCGGGTCGCCGCGTTTGTGCGACGCTGGAAGGCTGAGCGGCAATGGGAACAGCAAACCAGTGGCCGTAGGACGTTCGTGCCGCTGGTTTTCGCGGCCGGCGAGGCGTTCCAGTTCGACTGGAGCGAGGACTGGGCGGTGATCGCTGGCGAACGGATCAAGCTGCAGGTCGCCCATACGAAGCTGTCGCATAGCCGGGCATTCATTGTCCGGGCCTACCTGCTGCAGACCCACGGGATGCTGTTCGACGCGCTGGCCCAGGCGTTCCGGGTATTGGGCGGGGTGCCGCAGCGCGGGATTTTTGATAACATGAAGACCGCGGTTGATCGCATTGGCACGGGCAAGGCCCGACAGGTCAATGCCCGCTTTGCCGCCATGGCCAGCCATTATTTGTTTGAGACGGATTTCTGCAACCCGGCTTCGGGTTGGGAGAAGGGCTAATACCAACCTGAGGTTCCGTTGACTCGAATGTGAGTTGGCGCGGCTCGGGCGGGTATGATTCGCTGAGCTTCCCCGGAGGAGGCTTGCGATGACGGTAGCGATAACGCGTTTGGACTTGTCGGCTATGGCGCTGCGCGAGCGGGCGGCTCGTGCGACGGATGCGAAAGTTTCGCGGCGCCTTTTGGCGATTGCTCTTGTTCTTGAAGGCTGGTCTCGGTGCGATGCGGCCGAGGCTTGTGCCATGGACCGCCAGACGCTGCGCGACTGGGTGCACCGTTACAATGCATTGGGACCTGACGGACTGGGCGATGCGCCGCGCCGCAACGGCCCGCCGCCCCGATTGTCGGCTTCGCAGCAGGCGCAGATCGCGGCATGGGTCAGGCAGGGCCCGGACCTGGAGCGTGACGGCGTGGTGCGGTGGCGCTGTGTCGACCTGCAGCGACGGATCGAGACCGAGTTTGCGGTTACCCTGCACGAGACGTCGATCAGCCGATTGTTGCGGCGGCTCAAGTTCACGCGGGTCCAGCCGCGTCCGTATCATCCGAAGAAGGACGCTGCGGCACAGGACATTTTTAAAAAGACTTCGCTGGCCTGGTAGCGGCGGCGATCCCGGTCACGGCGGCCCGTAAGCCGATCGAGGTGTGGTTCGCCGATGAAGCCCGTGTCGGTCAGAAGGGAACCCTGAGCTATGTCTGGGCAGAGCGGGGTTCCCGACCACTGGCGGTGCGCGACAATCGCCATGACTCCGCCTATCTGTTTGGTGCCGTCTGCCCAGAACGTTGTATTGGTACCGCCATCATCATGCCGGCGGTCAACAGCGAGGCGATGGCCGAGCATCTTCGCGAAATCAGCACGCAGGTCGCGCCCGGTGCGCACGCCGTGCTGGTGCTCGATGGCGCCGGCTGGCATCAAGCCGGCGAACGTTTGCCGGTGCCCGACAACATCAGCCTGCTATCGCTGCCGCCCTATTCGCCAGAGCTCAACCCAGTCGAAAACATCTGGCAATTTCTGCGCAGCAACTTGCGGATTCCGATGAAGTCGGCCATGCATTCCAACTTGAAGCCGGCCACTGCTTCCGAACTGAAGCCGGCCGGGGTTCCGATTTGAAGCCGGCCACCTGAGCGTCTTCGGTTGGGTCTGGTTGAATGATTATCGTGTCCTTGTTTTGGGTCAAGTTCGGGCGTGGGCCGGTGCCGGATCGCGCTTTTTACGGAGGCTCTCGCCGGTGAGTTCGATGCGGTAGGCGTTGTGGACGAGGCGGTCGAGGATGGCGTCGGCGATGGTGGGATCGCCGATGATTTCGTACCAGCGCTCGACCGGCACTTGGCTGGTGATGATGACGGAGCGCATCTCGTGGCGGTCATCGATAATTTCCAGCAGATCGCGGCGTTGGTCCGCGTTCAGGGTCTCGGGGCCCCAATCGTCCAAAATCAACAGGTCGAGCCTGGCGATCTGGCGCAGTGTTCTGGCGTAACGGCCATCGGCGCGGGCCAGCGCCAGGGCAGAGAACAGCCGCGACACCCGGTGATAGGCGGTCGAGAGATCCTCGCGGCAAGCCTTCTGGCCCAGCGCGCAGGCCAGCCAGCTTTTGCCGACCCCGCAGGGGCCGGTAATGAGCAGATTATGCCGGGCGCGCACCCAGTCACAGCTGGCGAGTTTCAGGAACTGTGCCCGGTCGAGGCCGCGCGGGGCGCGGTAATCGACATCCTCGACGCTGGCGGACTGGCGCAATTTGGCCGCGCGGGCGCGGCTCTCGAAGCGTTTCTGCTGTCGCAACGTGGCCTCGTGCTCGAGCAATAAAGCCAGCCATTCGCCATGGGCCAAACCGGCAACCTCCGGCCGGGCGTCGAGGTCCTTGAAGGCTTTGGCCATGCCGTGCAGGCCGAGTTTGTGCAGCAGGTCGAGGGTCGGGTGGGTGAGCATGCTTGTTCCTTTCAGTGGAAATCAGTGAAAATATTCGGCGCCGCGCAGATTGCTGTGGGTCAGCACCGCCTGCGCCTCATCTGGCGGGCTGGCCGTCTGGTCGAGCTTGCTGGCGATGATCGAGGCAATGCTCTTGTAGTTGAACGCGCCAAAGGCGACCGCTCGGGCCGCCACCGCCTCGGCGCGCGGACGGTCCAACTCCTTGAACAGCCGCAGGATGCCAAGGCATGTCCGAAACCCCTGTTCCGGATGCGGCCGGTTGGCGAGGATGGCGATGATCAGCCCCTCGGTCTGCGGGCCGATCGATGCGCCCCATGAGCGGAACCGCTCCGGCGTCCATGCGGCGTAGCGCCGGTGCGCGCTCGGCATATGCTCAGGGGCAGTGCCGTGCCTTGGACCGCCATAGCGGCGCTGATGCACCGCGACCCGCTTGCCTTGGTGGAAGATCTCAACCATCCGCTCGGTGGCGCGGGTATCGACTTGCTGGCGGATCAGCTGATGCGGCACCGAGTAGAAAAAGCCGCAGACCTCGACATGATAATCCAGCGAGACGCGGGCAAAACCCCACTCCGCAAACTCATGGTCGGTCTCTGGCAATGCCGCCAAAGCCTGGCGTTCGATCGTCTCGAACAAATGCCGCCGGCTGACGCCGAGCCTGCGCATGACATGCGCGTTGATCCGCTCCACCATGCCGGCAATCGCCTGGTTGGCTTCAGCCAGAGAGAAGAAAGTCTGCTGGCGCAACCGGCCCAGAATGTAGCTCTGGGCAAAGCGGACACCGGCTTCCACCTTCGCCTTGTCCTTCGGGCGCCGCGGCCGGGCCGGCAAAACACCAACACCGTAATGCGAGGCCATCCGGCCATAGCTCAGGTTGATCTCTGGATCGTAGAACGACGCCTTGTTGACGCCGGACTTCAGATTATCCGGCACGATCAGCCGCGGCACGCCGCCAAAAAACCGGAACATGCGGCTATGCGCGCCGATCCAATCCGGCAGCGTCTGGGTCCAGCTCGCCTCCGCGTAGGTGTAGTTCGACGCGCCCAGCACCGCGACAAAAATCTCCGCCATGCGCACGATGCCAGTTGCGGGATCGGTGATGCCCAACTTTTTGCCGGAATAATCGACGAACACCTTGTCGCCCGCCCGGTGCTCCTGGCGCATGACCGGTGACAGCCGTGCCTCGAACTCCCTGAACAAATCGCAGAACCGGCTGTAGCTGTACCCTTCCGGATGCCCGGCGCGATATTCCTCCCACAGCACCATCAGGTTCACGCCCGGGCGCTTGAGCTCGCAGACCAGCTCGCTCCAGACCGGCTCGGCGCGCCGGCGCACCCCCCGCGGCGCGCCGCTGCGGGCAAACAGCCGCTCCTCCAAAACCGCATCACTGAGGTCGGCCGGCAACGGCCACGCCAGCCCCGCTGCCTGCGCCCGCTTCAGATTGTCCTGGATCGTGCTCCGCGCCACGCCCAGCATCCGCCCCATCGCCCTGGCGCTGATGCCGTCACTGGCCAGCCGTAAGGTTTGTCGTATCTGCCGCATCGTCAGCTCTCTCTTCGCCGGCATCCAGCCCTCCTCGTTGATGGTAACGAGAGGACAGTTGCCCGAGTTGCTGACCCAGCCGAAAACGCTGAAAAATCCCCGCCAGGTGGCCGGAATTAAATCGGAATGGTGGCCGGCTTCAAATCGGAACGCTGGCCGACATCAAATCGGAATCCCCGGCCGGCTTCCGTCGGAATCTGCACAGCAACTTCCTAAGCCATCAGGTCTGGAACAGCTACGACGAAATCCTTGCCGCCTGCCGAAACGCCTGGAACAAGTTCATGCAAATGCCAGAACAAATCGCTTCGATCACCCAACGAGACTGGATCAAAGAGGTCATTGGATAGGCAGGTTGGTATTACATGCTGATCTGAGTGCCCTGGGCTATGAAGGTTCGTATGCCCGGGTCGCCGCGTTTGTGCGACGCTGGAAGGCTGAGCGGCAATGGGAACAGCAAACCAGTGGCCGCAGGACGTTCGTGCCGCTGGTTTTCGCGGCCGGCGAGGCGTTCCAGTTCGACTGGAGCGAGGACTGGGCGGTGATCGCTGGCGAACGGATCAAGCTGCAGGTCGCCCATACGAAGCTGTCGCATAGCCGGGCATTCATCGTCCGGGCCTACCCGCTGCAGACCCACGAGATGCTGTTCGACGCGCTGGCCCAGGCGTTCCGGGTATTGGGCGGGGTGCCGCAGCGCGGGATTTTTGATAACATGAAGACCGCGGTTGATCGCATTGGCACGGGCAAGGCCCGACAGGTCAATGCCCGCTTTGCCGCCATGGCCAGCCATTATTTGTTTGAGACGGATTTCTGCAACCCGGCTTCGGGTTGGGAGAAGGGCCAAGTTGAGAAGAACGTCCAGGACGCCCGGCGCCGGTTATGGCAGCTGGTCCCCAGCTTCCCACATCGACGCCCTGAATGCCTGGCTTGAGGAACGTTGCCGTGAGCAATGGGGGCAAATTCAACACGGGGCTCTGCCTGGCACCATCGCCGATGTACATGCTGCCGAGATGGCCAGCCTGATGCCGCTCGGGCGGCCCTTCAACGGCTTCGTCGAGCATACCAAGCGGGTGTCGCCCACCTGCCTCGTGCACTTCGAGCGCAACCGCTACAGCGTACCAGCCTCGTTTGCCAACCGGCCGGTCAGCCTGCGGGCCTACCCCGAGCGGATCGTCATCGCCGCTGAGGGGCAGATTTTATGTGAACACGCCCGGGTCATTGATCGCTCCCATCACCTGCCCGGCCGGACGGTCTATGACTGACGGCACTATCTCGCCGTCATTCAGCGCAAGCCTGGCGCTTTGCGCAACGGCGCGCCCTTCGCCGAGCTGCCCGAAGCCTTCAGGCAGCGGCAAAGTCAGCTCCTGCGCCGCCCTGGCGGCGACAGGGAGATGGTCGAGATCCTGGCCCTGGTGCTCCAGCATGACGAGCAGGCCGTGCTCTGCGCTGTGGAACTGGCGCTCGAGGCGGGCCTTGCGACCAAGACCCATGTCATCAACGTTCTGCACCGGCTGACCGACGGTAAAGCGCCGCCGGCAGCGCCGATCGACGCGCCCCAGGCTCTGCGCCTGACGCGGGAGCCAATGGCCAATGTCGAGCGTTACGACGCCCTGCGTGACCGGGAGCGGCGCCATGCGTCATGATCCCGCCAGTGCTGCCGTCGTGGTGATGCTGCGCGGCCTCAAGATGTACGGTATGGCCCAGGCCGCGAGCGACTTGATCGAACAGGGCGCTCCTGCCTTCGATGCCGCAGTGCCCATCCTCTCCCAGTTGCTCAAGGCGGAGGTGGCCGAGCGCGAGGTCCGGTCAATCTCCTACCAGATCAAGGCGGCCCGCTTCCCGGCCTACAAGGACCTCGCCGGCTTCGACTTCACCGCCAGCGAGGTAAACGAAGCCCTGGTCCGGCAACTGCACCGCGGTGACTTTATGGGCAATGCCGACAACATCGTGCTGATCGGTGGGCCGGGAACGGGCAAAAGCCATATCGCCACCGCGCTCGGTGTGCAGGCGGTCGAGCATCACCGCAAGAAGGCCCGGTTCTTCTCAACCGTCGACCTGGTTAACGCGCTCGAACAGGAAAAGGCCCTGAATAGGGCCGGCCAATTGGCCGAGCGCTTGCTGCGCCTCGACCTCGTCATCCTCGATGAGCTCGGCTATCTGCCGTTCAGCCCGTCAGGCGGCGCGCTGCTCTTCCACCTGCTCAGCAAGCTTTACGAGCGCACCAGCGTCATCATCACCACCAACCTCAGCTTCAGCGAATGGGCAGGCGTCTTCGGTGATGCCAAGATGACCACCGCCTTGCTGGATCGCCTCACCCATCATTGCCACATCCTCGAGACAGGCAACGACAGCTTCCGCTTCAAAGACAGCAACGCAAAACCAAAACCACGAAAGGAAAAATCAGCCACTTGACCCGCCCCATCCAACGCGGGACATAAACTTCACCCGGGTCAAATCTCGATGAAAATCCCGGGTCAGATCTCAGCGCAAATCAACAGCCATTCGTTCTTTCGAACAACACCACGCCAAGCTGGCGTTCGATCTCATGAAGCCGGCGGCTCAGGGTCGATTGGCGTATGTTCAGAGCTTCCGCCGCCTGTCGCAGGCTGCGGTGCTGTGACGTTACGAGCGCCAAACGCAAATCACGAAGCTCTATTTCCACGCCGTTCACATCGTCGGCCCGCATGCGCGCCGACGCCTCCTACAAACTTTGCCGCCCCTCCCTGTTCGCCTCCATCTCGATATACGTTGCGCTTGGTTTCGATTTCCCCCGGCGCGTCAGGCCGGCAACGGATCCGTGCCGCGATCGAGCAAGGCCAGATAGTCCGAATAGGCATAGATCCGGCGGCGTTGCCGTCCCGTGGTCTCGCGCACGACGTTGATCTTGGCGAGGTTTTCCAGCGCCGTGCTAGCGGTCGGGAATGAGACGGCGAGTTTCTCGGAGACAGTCTGGATGGTGACGATCGGGCTGGCTTGCATCAATTCGTGGACGCGGAGCGCGGATGGAGCCGCGCGGCCGAGGCCGGCGATCTGCTGTCGGTGAGCATCGAACATGGCGATCAGATCGCGCGCCGTCGCGGAGGCCTGCTCAGCGGTTTCCGCCACGCCGGTCAGGAAGAACTCCATCCAGGTCTCCCAGGTCCCAGCCTGGCGGACCTCCTGCAAGAGCCGGTAATAGTCGTCGCGCTGGGATTTCAGGAACAGACTGAGATAGAGGATCGGCTCGCGCAGCACCCCCGCTTCGCACAGGATCAGGGTGATGAGCAGCCGACCCAGGCGCCCGTTGCCGTCGAGAAAAGGGTGGATCGTCTCGAACTGGACGTGGGCCAGGCCCGCCCGGATGAGCGGGGGCAGCGCCGCATCCTCGCTGTGCAGGAAGCGCTCGAGCGCATCGAGGCATTCGTCCAGTCGATTGGGCGGGGGCGGCACGAACAGGGCGTTGCCGGGCCGGGTTCCGCCGACCCAGTTCTGTGAGCGCCGGAACTCGCCCGGTTGCTTCGCGGCGCCTCGTCCCGACTTGAGCAGGATCGCGTGCATTTCGCGGATCAGCCGGAGCGACAGGGGAAATCCGCCGCGCATCCGCGAGACGCCGTGCTCGATCGCCGCGACGTAATTCGAAACCTCGGTCACATCGTCGAGCTCGACCGCCGGCGCCTCGTGATTTTCGAACAGCAGCAGGTCCGACAGCGAGGATTGCGTACCCTCGATCTGAGAGGACAGCAGAGCTTCCTTGCGGACGTACATGTAGAGGAACAAAGGGGTCGACGGCAGGATCGTCGTCACGCCGTCGAGGCGCCCGACCGCGGCAATGGCGCGTTCGTAGACCTGCATGAACCGTCCGAGTTCGAGCGGCGGCTTCGGCGGCAGCGGGGCAGGCACATAAGCGCGCACGCGCTCGCCTCCTGCGCTCGTTTCGACATAGGCCCCGAGCCTTTGGTTCTCTCCGTTCGGCACGCGCGATCCTTTAATTAGCCTGGGCCGCTATTAAAACATACCGCTCTATATCTTAATAGCGGGCGGAGCTAATTCAAGGCTTCCAGCGCCAGGGAAACGGGCCTACGCAATCAGCCACCGAGCGGGAACCGAACTGCTCTCAGAAGGCTTGGCGTCGGCTTTGCAACTTCGGCTGCGCATCCACTCAGAGGCTCGCCGCAGCCGATTTTGCTCCAATTGAATAGATTCTGCTTGGAGCGGCACGAAAATTGACCGCTCTAAGCAAAAACGGCCCCGAAGGGCCGTCTTTATCGCTCTGATTTTCCTAAGAAAACTTGGAGCGGGCGAAGGGATTCGAACCCTCGACCCCAACCTTGGCAAGTTTAACAGGCCGTCTATCCGGCAGCATCTCTTTCTATCCCGTAGCCCGCTAAGCCCCTATCATAAAACGCTTTTTGTTGAAGGTATCCATCCCTTCGGTATCCTCTTTCTACCCTGCGAACGCCGTTTTCGTGCTTCCCCCATGCTTCCCCGGCCTCCGCCCGGCCTTCCGGGGAAGCAGAATCTGGAATTCGTTCGATAGAACACGAGGATAGCAGAAAAATGGGTAAAATCACGAAGCGCGCCGTCGACGCACTGGGATCAAAACCTAACAAGGATGTATTCGCCTGGGACAGCGAAATGCGGGGCTTCGGCGTCCGCGTGAAGCCCTCCGGCGCCAAGGCCTATCTGATCCAATATCGCAACATCGAAGGCCGCACCCGGCGGCTGGTTCTGGGCTCCTGCGGTGTGCTGACGCCCGAACAGGCACGCGGGTTGGCGCGCCAGAGACTGGCGGCCGTCGCCGAGGGCGCTGATCCATCCGCCGATCGTCACGTCATTCGCAACGGCATGACCGTCGCCGAAGTATGTGACTGGTATCTGAAGGAGGCTGGAGAGGGTCGCCTTCTCGGGCGCAATCGTCGGCCCATCAAGGCGACCAGCATCGCGATGGATCGAAGCCGGATCGAGACGCACATCAAGCCCCTGCTGGGGCCGCGCCTCGTAAGCAACCTCACCTTGCGAGATGTCGAGGCGATGCAGGCCGACATCGCCGCCGGCAAGTCGGCGCGGGGGAAGAAAGCCCAGGGCCGCGGCGGACGCTCGACCGGCGGCGCCGGCGTCGCAGCCAGAGCGATCAGCACCTTTCGGGCCTTGCTCGGTCACGCGACCCGGCTTGGCCTCATCGAGAAGAATCCCGCATCGGGCGTGCGCCAGATGGCGTCACGCAAGGTCAAGCGGCGGTTGAGCGCGGACGAGGTTCGCCATCTCGGCAAGGTCATGCGGCAGTTGTCGGCGAACGGTGAGCACCCGACAGGGCTCGGCGCCATCCGGCTCATGCTGCTGACGGGGTTCCGACGGATGGAGGCGCTGAGCCTCCAGAGAGCGTGGCTCCATCGGCAGGAACGCGCCATCCACTTTCCCGACACCAAGAGCGGCGAACAGCTCCGGGTGGTCGGTGGCGCGGCCATAGCGTGTATCGAGAGCCAGCCGCTCCAGGAGCATTCGCCCTATGTGTTCCCGGCTGATGTCGGCGATGGGCACTTCATCGGCGTCGTTCGGGTGCTCGAGCGGGTTTGCGCGCAGGCGAAACTGTCCGGAGTGACCCCGCACGTCCTCCGACACACCTTCGCCAGCATCGCTGGCGATCTGGGGTTCTCCGAGCTGACGATCGCCGGATTGCTGGGCCACACATCGCGCGGCGTCACGCAGCGATATGTCCATCTCGACGCCGCCCTTGCCGTCGCCGCCGACCAGGTCTCGGCTGAGATCGCCAAGCTGCTGGACGGCGAGCGCGAGAATGAGAGCGAAGCCATGCCGACGGTTCCCAGACGCAAGCGCAGCCGTGCATCGTCGGATGCGGTAGATCCGCAGTTACTTGACGCTCAACTTTGATCATGTATACTTTCCGCAAAGACAAATAGGCAATTTGCTATGCAAATTGCTTATCACTCAAAAGTCTGACTTGGAGGATTACGTGATGTCTGACTTCCCAAAATTCGTGCAATTAAACGAAGAGGGGCCTCGCGAGGGCTTTCAGATCGAGAAGGGGCCGATCTCCACCGAGCGCAAGGTGGAACTCATCGACATGCTGTCCGAGACTGGGCTTTCGCAAATTCAGATCGTTTCCTTCGTCAATCCGAAGCGTGTGCCTGGCATGGTGGACGCAGAGGAGGTGGTAAAACGCTTCACGCCGAAGAAGGGTGTGCGCTACACGGGGCTTTGGTTAAACGACAAGGGCTTTGAGCGCGCGATCGGCACAGGACGTCTGGATATTAGCGGCTCGATATCCCTCACGGCATCGGAGAAATTTCTCCAACGCAATCAGCAGCGCAGCATGGCGGAGAATCTTGCCGATCAGGGCAAGATGATCCTTCTCTATAAGAAGCACGGTGTCACCGTAGATCGGGGCAGCATTATGGCCGCCTTCGGCTGCAATTTCGAAGGCGATATCCCCGTCCCGCGTATTCTAGATCTGATCCAGAACATGCTCGATCTCGCCGAGGAGCATGGGCTGATGTTGAAGACCATATCGCTCGCAGACACTATGGCTTGGGCCACGCCGCTCTCAATCAAACGCATGGTGGCTGCAGTGCGCGAGCGTTTCCCCAACCTGCGCATATCGCTACACCTGCATGACACGCGCGGCATGGGTATCGCGAATGCTTATGCGGGGCTCGAGATGGGCGTGGACAGTTTCGATTGTACGGTCGCCGGGCTCGGCGGCTGCCCGTTCGCCGCTCACAAGGGGGCCGCTGGAAATGTATGCACGGAGGACCTCGTTTTCATGCTCCAGGAAATGGGGATCGAGACGGGCGTAAACTTAGAAGTTCTGCTCGAGGCCGCCACGCTTGCCGAGGCAATTGTGGGTCACCCCTTGCCAGGCAGCGTCAAGGTTGGCGGTAGCCTCAATAAGCTTCGCGCCCAACTGCTTCACTAATCCGCTAGGTCAATCCCTTGATGCCGATTCAGGCAGGTCACAAACTCTATGACGCAGACTACGGGATCTTCGTTCCTATGGGTGGGCGCGTATTTTTATGCTAGATTAGTAAAAGGAGAGGATGATGCCGCTTACCAAAGCGCTTGGCCAGTTCGTTTCCGAGCTTTCTCCGAATCGTCTGTCCGCAGAGGCAAAGCACGTCGCCAAGACTGGTTTCATCGATTGTATCGCTACGATGATCGCAGGGTGGGGCGAGCAGGCACCGCAGATTCTGAAGACCGTTCTAAACCCGGTGAGTGGAAAGGCGACGCTCTATTTCAGTGATCAGACATCACCCGCGCCGGAGGCCGCCTGGATTAACGGCACTGCGGCACATGCGCTCGATTTTGATGATGTGGCCATGCGCGGACATCCGAGCACAGTGCTGGTGCCCGCCATCTTAGCCGAAGGCGAGGATCTGAACGCCTCTGGCGCTGCCATGCTCGTGGCTTATGTGGCGGGCTACGAGACCTGGGCCGAGCTCGTCCGCCGCGACAAGGGCTTCCATCATAACAAGGGTTGGCACCCAACCGGCATCTTCGGGGCAATCGCGACCGCAGCGGCATGTGCGTCGCTCCGCGAGTTGGATGCGGAGCGTGCGGCCCAGGCGCTTTCGCTTGGCGCCTCGCAGAGCGCCGGCCTAATGGCGAATTTTGGCACGATGACAAAGCCGTTCCATGCCGGGCGGGCGGCACATGCCGGAATTATGGCAGCACGATTAGCAGAGGCCGGCTTTACATCCTCAATGGACGGACTCGAACATCCACAAGGCTTTCTTAGCGCCGTCTCCCCGGCGGGAGAGGTTGATCGGGGGGATGCGCCGCCGACGCTTGGCAAGGAATTCCAGATCGAGAAATTTGGCCTCAGCATCAAAAAATACCCGACCTGTTACTGTACGCACCGCGCAATCGACGGAATGCTTGATCTCGTGGCGAGCAACAAGGTGCGACCGGACGAGGTTTCGGAAATTACAGTTACCCTCAGCGAGAATTACGCGACGATCCTTCGCAACCATACGCCACAGACCGGGCTGGCCGCGAAATTCAGCATCGAGTTTGCGATGAGCTGCGCGATCGTGGCGCATCGTGTTGGTCTCGCCGAACTCACGGACACTTTCGTCCAGCGCGGTGACGTCCAATCCCTCATTGGCCGCGTCTCGATTGAGACGAACAGGAACTACGATCCGGAATCTTCCGGTGCATCCGTGCAGGATCAAGTGAGTATCCGCCTCGTTTCCGGCGAGACATTGATTGGGGAGCCTGTGACGCACGCCCGTGGGCATGCGAAACGGCCGCTAAGTGAGGGCGAGCTTTTTATGAAATTCGAGAACTGTCTGGACGTGGGCAAGAGCCGGGTGCCGGCGTCAGTGCTATTCGAACGCTTGAAGGGGCTGGAGTATGCTTCCGCCAGACAAATAACGGCACCAGAAGGAAGGAGTTGAGTATGGACGCGCATATTAATCCGGAAGGCGCGGGCTATAGTCTGCCGCCGTCCATCGTAGAGTTTCGTGATCTTGCGCGTCGGATCGTGCGTGAGGAACTCATGCCGCTTGAGCGGGAGTATATGGCAAGTTCCAGCCATGCCTATGGTCTACCGCCGATCACTTGCCTGCGGGCCGTGTTCGACGAGAAGACAGTAGACCGGCTTGTCGGCATCTCCAAGGATAGCGGGCTGTGGGCACATATGGTGCCGGAGGAATTCGGTGGCTCGGGGTTGTCCATGCTCGCGCAGGTGGTAATCCAGGAGGCGTTTACATACTCTCCCGTGCCGTTCCCGGTGCCGGAAGTGGCCAACATTCTTTATGAAGCGCGTGGCTCTCAGGTTGATCGTTTTCTGAAGCCTGTGATTGAAGGGGACAAGACGACGTGCTTTGCGCAGACGGAGCCGAATGCCGGTTCCGATCCTGGTGGGATGATGCAGACGCGCGCGGTGAGAGACGGTGACGGGTGGGTTCTGAACGGCACCAAGATGTGGATCTCGAACGCGCACGAGAGCGACATCATCATGGTGCAGGCGGTGACGGATGCAGAGAAGCGCCAGCGCGGTGGCATAACCATGTTCGTGCTGGACCGCCACCATCCCGGCGTGAAGATAGAGGAAGCTGGCATTCAGACTTGGCTCGGCCCACGCCCAGCGCAATACGTGGTGCATTTCGACGATGTCCGCTTGGGTTCCGAGAACATTCTGGGCGAGGTTGGCAAGGGCTTCTCGCTTGGCCAGCGCTGGCTGACGATCCATGACCGGCTTCTGCGCGGCCCATATGCACTGGGTAAGATGCAACGTGCGCTGGACATGTCCGTTGAGTGGGCAAAGCAGCGGGTGACGTTTGGCAAGCCGATTGCAGAACGGCAGGCGATCCAGTGGAAGCTTGTCGACATGTATGTCGACATCCAGGCGTTGCGGTCGATGACATACGAGATGGCGGCCCGGGCGGACGCGGGGGAGGACGTACGTGCGGAGGCGGCGCTGGTGAAAATGTGCGCGGGCGACTGGGGAGCGCGGTGCCTGGACAAGGCGATCCAGGTGCACGGGGCAATGGGTGAAGCACTAGAACTTCCGCTGACATATTTCTACCGCCTGTTGCGGCATGCCCAGATTGGCGGGGGAACAAGCGAGATCCAGCGCGTGCTCATCGCACGTAAACTCCTCAAAGGATAGTCGCAGAAACCGCCCACGGGGGAGGAAACAAAAATATGGCAATAGAAGCAAGGGGTGAACCGCAGCGATGCCTGCCGCCGCTCGCGGCGCCGAGTAAGCCGCGCTTTATACCGCCTCCGTTGGCGTGCGATTCTCATATCCATCTGTTTGATGATCCGGCGAAACACAAGCTTGATCCGGATCGAAGCTACACGCCGCCCCTCGCAACCATGACGGATGCTGACAGGCTGCATAGTCATCTCGGTTTTACGCGTTGCGTGATTGTGCATGCCAGCGCCTATGGCGCTAATCACGCCGTCATGCTCGAAGCGCTACGCGCCCAGCCGCAGCGGTTCCGGGGCGTTGCAGTGCTCCGTGCGGATACGTCAAATGCCATGATCAAGGATCTGCATGAGGCTGGCACACGCGGATTTCGTGTTAACCTCTTCCATCGCGACGGCAAAAAAGTCTACCGCGGCGGCGCGGATCTGGGGGATGCTGAGGCGTTGGCTCCAAGGGTCCGAGATCTTGGTTGGCACGTCCAGGCCTGGCTAGACGCCGAAGATTTGCCGGATCTCGCTCCCCGTCTTTTTGCGCTCGGTCTCGATGTGGTGGTAGATCATATGGGCCGCATCACGACTGATCGTGGCATACAAAGTCCAGGCTTCTCATATCTCCGAAAGCAACTTGCCGCAGGCAAGCTATGGTGCAAGCTTTCTGGAGCGGACAGGATCACGATCGCCGGACCGCCGTATGAAGATGCCGTACCATATGGACGCACGCTGATGCAGGCAAATCCGGACCGCGTGGTTTGGGGAACTGATTGGCCGCATGTGAATTATTTCGATAGCCCTGTTCCTGATGACGGTATATTGACAGACCTGATACCTCTCTATGCGCCATCAGAGGCCGAGCAGATGCGTTTGCTCGTTGAAAATCCTGCAAAATTGTATGGATTTTGATAATTCGCCTATTCGCACATAAATGACTTCTAATATTCTGACAATATTTTATAGAACCACTTCTAACTTAGAATAAACTTCGGCTGATTTTGGCTTTTAGAAGGAAAAAACAATGTCCAAGCTCAAGGCGATCGGTGTTAAAATAGGGGTGGCAGCGTCGGCTTTCGTAGTAGGCATTGCACTGCCGGGCAACGCTAGCGCCGCAAGCTGCGGGCTCAAGATCGGCGCTATAGGCCCGCTATCAGGGCCCGCTGCGGAATGGGGGCTCGCCATGGTTGCGGCGGCTGAAATGGCGGCAGCCGAGGCAAACAACAAAGGTGGGTTGCAAGTCGGCGACCAAAAGTGCCGCGTCGACGTTGTCAGCTATGACAGCAAGTACAGTGCCGAAGGTGCCGCAGCAGGCGCGAACAACCTAGCGAGCCAAGGCATCAAGTTCATCTTCGGCCCGGTCGGCGCGCCGGAAATGACCGGCATTAAACCCGTCGCAATGCGCAATCAGATCCTGGTCTTTGGCGATAGCTACGCCAAGAATGCCATCGGTCCGCAATGGCCGCTTGTCTTCCATCTCGGCCCAGGTCCAAACGTCTGGGGGCCACCGATCATCGAGGAAGCAAAGCGGAGATGGAAGATTGATACGGTTTCAATCATAGCGCCGAACGATCAGGGAGGCACGGACATCGCGGACGTCGATCAACAGGACTATGAGAAGCAAGGCGTCAAAGT
This sequence comes from Acidibrevibacterium fodinaquatile, assembly GCF_003352165.1. Taxonomy (GTDB): domain Bacteria; phylum Pseudomonadota; class Alphaproteobacteria; order Acetobacterales; family Acetobacteraceae; genus Acidibrevibacterium; species Acidibrevibacterium fodinaquatile. The sequence goes on along the minus strand of NZ_CP029176.1, from coordinate 3,160,982 downwards.
ACGATTAGAATACTATCAGCGAGGGACAACCGACTTTTCCCCAATCATCACACGTGTCCTTAGCAGCCATCCGGATGCGGTGGACACCGCCTCATCCCCGCCCGGCGACGCCGGCGTCATCGTTAAGCAACTTCGCCAAGCCGGCTTTCAGGGGCCAATAGGCCGCCTCGGTGGCCCAGGCACCGACGAGATCGAACGCATCGTGGGTGGCATAGAAATCCTGAAAAATTTCTACTGGTACGAGTCCACACCAACGGACGATCCGAATGTACGTGAGCTAAGCGTGCTTTTCACCAAAGAAACTGGCAAGCCGGTGCCGCAAGGCACGAGCTTCTGGCAATGGGTGCCTGAAGCACGTCTATTGCTTGCCGCGATCTCAAAGGCCGGCACGATTACGAACCCCGCTAAAGTCGCTGAGGCTTTGCGCACGCTGCCGGTCCAGGATCCCAACCTCGGCCAGGGACTTTGGACTGGCAAAAAATTCTTCGGTATCAACCAGGAAATCTCCTTTCCATTTGGTATTGGCATAATTGTTGACGGGAAAATACAGAACGTGATTACCCATCCGGCTGCAGAGAACTAATGGACAGCTTCATTCAGGCAGGCATAATTGGTATAACGCTTGGTGCTCAATATGCGCTGCTTGCTCTTGGGTTCACGTTAATTTTTGGTATCCTTGGCGTTATCAATTTTGCCCATGGCGGGTTCTATGTGCTCGGCGGGTACTTTGCCTACGCCGCCGTTAGCGATGCCGGTATGCCCTACCCAATCGCCGTCCTCCTCGCGGTGATCGGCACCGGAGTTTTGGGATGGCTTTTCGAGGTGCTTCTAGTCGAGCGTTGCGTAGACGATCACTTGGCAACAATGATGTTGACGCTTGGCCTCTATCTGGTCATCTCGAATGCGATGCTTATCGTCTTCGGCCCGCAATCGCCCCACTTCACCTTCCCGCTTTCCGGCACGTTTCGAGCCGGCGCGGTCTATGTCACAGCGGCCAATCTGGTCGTGCTCGCGGTCTGCTTCGTTGCGATCGGTGCACTCTACATTCTAATCTACCGCACAGGACTCGGTCGTGCGCTCCGTGCACTTGCTGATGATAGAGGCGTTGCAACCGCCATGGGGATGCGTCCGCGGGTTCTCTTTCCGCTCGCCTTCGGCGTCGCGACAGCGCTTGCCGGGCTCACCGGCGCGATTATCACGCCCATCCTCTCGCTCTCGCCGAACGTCGGTGATCCCGTTCTCGTCTCCTCCTTCATCGTGGTTATCCTAGGCGGTCTTGGCAGCATCGGAGGTGCAACCGTGGCTGCCTTCATTGTGGGCATTATCGAGTCTTATTCGAGCGTCTATCTCGGTGGTTCGGCCGGTGCTTTGGTGTTGTTCGTTATTGTGCTGCTTCTTCTTGTTTTTCGTCCCTTCGGTTTGTTTGGTCGCGAGATACGGAGAGCATGATGCGGGGCATCCGCTTCAGCGCGGGAAATGGGGTCGCCTTTCTTCTGGTGGCTGCAACCGCTATCGTGCCCTTCGTCACGCAGAACCTTTTCGTGTATTCCACGTTAAACCAAGCGCTGATTGGTATCATGGCAGCCATCAGCGTTCACGTTATGCTGAGGATGGACCTGCTTACTTTCGCGACGCCTCCTTTCATGGCGATCGGCGGTTATGCGGTGGCGATCGTCTCCATGCGGTTCGATATCGCGGACGTCTTTGTCTTGGGCGCGATCAGCTTTTTCACTCCGACGCTTGCCGCCATCTTGCTCGGTCCCCTCGTGTTGCGACTGCGCGGCACCTATTTCGTGCTCGTTACCTTTGTACTCTCTGAAATTATGCAACTTGTCCTGTTCCTCACTCCTCGTCTTACCGGGGGATCCAACGGGCTAGTGGGCTTTCCTGCGCCTACGGTCTTCGGCATCTCACTTTCGGACAACCAATCCGTTCTGCTGCTGACAACGGGCCTCACTGTCGTCGCCGTCGTTATTGCAGCCTTTACGACCGGCTATTTCCGCCAGCATTTCTCCGCCATCGAGGAGAACGAGACGCTTGCGGAAAGCCTGGGTCTCGTCATCTGGCACTACAAAACCTTAGGCTTCATTGTTTCTGCCGGCATCTCTGGCCTCGCCGGCTTCGCGCTGGTCAACATGCTCCTCATGGCTCACCCGAGTTCTTTCACCTCAGTCACCGCAGTGAACTACATTGCCTATACAATCGTGGGAGGGCGCGCCTCTTTGTTGGGAACCGCGATCGGGGCCGCTCTGCTGGTTTTCGCCACCAATCTCCTTGGTGGACAAGGCGAATATTCCGAAGGACTATACGGTCTGTTAATCATTTTGGTTGTTCTGATAGCCAAGGGCGGTATCACGGGCTCGGCTGCTACCCTCGTCCAACGCTTGCGTGTCTCGCCACAGCCGGCCGCGACACCCAGCAAGCTGGCACAGGAGGCTCAGAGATGATTGGAGGTAGGAAGAGAGCGGATCTCCGCCATGCATATTTGCGTGTGGAGCGGCTTTCCAAGCAATTCGGTGGCTTACGAGTGTTGGAGGATATCCGCTTCCAATTAGCGCCAGGCGAGGTGCTCGGCGTTATCGGGCCGAACGGCGCAGGCAAGACCACGCTTATCAACATGATCAGCGGGCGGATTACACCTACGAACGGGCATGTGTTTCTGGGGGACGTGGATGTCACCGGCTGGCCCACGCACAAACTCAGCCGGTGGGGCGTAGTCCGAAGTTTCCAGCAGACGAATATATTCCAAGGTCAGACGGTGCGTGAAAATCTGCTGCGCGCGATCCGTTTTAGCCGAGGAAGCCAGAATTTCCTGGCAAACGTCGGAGATCTTTTGAATAGCTTCGGCCTCGCCGTGCGGATGGAGGAGCAGAGCAACAAGCTTGCCTATGGGTTGCAGAAGATGCTCGGCCTGATGATGGCCTATGCCACCAACCCGGGCGTGCTGCTGCTGGACGAACCGGCGGCGGGTCTTGAGCGAGGTGAGCGGCGCAGGATTGATGAATTTGTAGCCCATGCCCAGCGCTATGCCGGCAGCGCCGTGCTCATTGTGGAGCATGACATGGAACTCGTCCGCCGGCTTTGCCCCCGCGTCCTGGTGATGGATGGTGGGCACGTTTTGGCCGAGGGGGCGCCAGCCGAGGTGCTTGCTCGGACGGACGTGATCGAGGCCTATCTTGGCGCGGGCAGCGACGGTCTTGCAGCATGATGCTGAACATAGAGGGGATCGATGTGCGCTATGGCGGTGTCACCGCACTACGGGAACTTTCACTCTATGTGGATGAGGGCGAGACGGTGCTACTTGTTGGCGCCAATGGTGCGGGCAAATCCAGTGCCATCAATGCGGTGATCGGCCTTGTACCCGTCTGCGGTGGAACTATCCGCTTCGGCGGTCAGGACCTGGGCCCACTCTCGGCAGATCGCCGAGCACGGGCCGGCATCGGGTATTCACCAGAGGGGCGGCGGATCTTTCCCACGCTGACCGTGAAGGACAATGTGCTTGCTGGTGCCTTCGGACGGGGGCGGGCGCAGCAGGCGAAGGCGTATGATTGGCTTTGTTCCCTCTTTCCTTGGATCGCGGAGCGTGCTTGGCAGCCGGCGAGCCAGCTTTCCGGGGGGCAACAGCAGATCCTCGCACTTGCGCGCGCCATGTGCTCCTTTCCTCGATTGCTGCTGCTGGACGAGCCTTTCCTCGGCCTGGCGCCCGTCTGGATCGGCCGGATTAGCGAGGCGATCCGCGAGATGCAGGCGCGTGGGACGACGATCCTAATGACCGAGCAGATGGCCCGCCCCGCGCTCAATCTCGCCACGCGCGGCTACGTGATGCGCGGCGGTGAGATCCGCCGCAGCGGCTCGGTGTCCGAGATCCGCGATCTGGCGCTCGCCGAGGAATATCTGTGAACCCCACCCGAGAGGAATGCTCCGTGGCTCCGAAGCTCTTCACCCCTCACACGATTCGCCGCGTGACGCTAAAGAACCGCATTGTCCTATCCCCCATGCTCACCTATCGTGCGCATGAGGGCCGTATCTCGGATTGGCACCTCATCCACCTGGGCAAATTCGCGATCGGCGGTGCCGGGCTGGTGTTCATGGAATCCACCAAGGTGGATGCCCGCGGTTGCACCACGGCTGCTGATACTGGTCTGTGGGACGACAGTTTCATTGAGCCGCTTATCCATATCACTAGGTTCATTAAGCAGCATGGTGCGGTACCAGGCATCCAACTTAGCCATTCTGGGCGTAAGGCCCGCACCAGCCTGCCGTGGGAAGGCAGGGCTCCGACGGAGGCGGAACGGCGCCCGGATGGCATATCCCCTTGGGAACTCATTGCGCCGAGCGCCATACCCCACGCCGATGGACACCCGATGCCACGCGAGATGACCAAGGCAGACATCGAGGAAATAGTAGACGCATGGGGGAAGGCCGCCGCGCGCGCGCATGCGGCGGGTTTCGATGTCGTGGAGATCCACGGGGCCCATGGCTACCTCATCCACCAATTCCTCAACCCCAACGCCAACCAGCGAACGGACGAATACGGTGGCAGCCTAGAGAACCGCATGCGTTTTGCGGCAGAGGTGGCCAAAAGCGTTCGTCGTTCCTGGCCGGAAGGCAAGCCACTGTTCTTTCGCATGTCAGCCATCGACAACGATGGCTGGGAGATTGAGGATAGCGTGGCCCTCGCCAAGCTGCTGAGAAACACAGGTGTGGACGTGATCGATTGCACCACCGGCGGCATGGCAATCACGCCCGTGAATACGTCGGTCCGGCCATTGCATTACGGCTACCAAGTGCCGCATGCCGAGCGCATTCGCCGCGAGGCAGAAATAGAGACCATGGCGGTTGGCCTCATCATTCACGCCGAGCAAGCGGAGGCAATCCTAGAGCGGGGACAGGCGGATCTCATAGCTCTCGGACGGGAGATGCTGCACAATCCGAACTGGCCGATCGATGCTGCTGAGAAGTTGGGGCTGAGGCCGAGCAACGCTGTAGTGCCGGACTCTTATGGCTACTGGCTGGATAAGCGCAACCTGCGCGGGATCGGCGCGGTACCTTCCACGTGGCTCGGTGGCAAGGGAACGTAAACTGCCAAATCATTATCCCCAAATCATTATCCGATATGCAAAATTGATGGACTTTGATCAGGGAATATTCCGATAAATGCATGAAATGCGAGCTTCTTGCGCGTAACGGTTTGATGGAACCGTCAATTTGCTTAGGCCTCAGCTCGCAAGCTTGTGATATGTCGTTCAGTCGGTGTCAATAATTGGCAAGCGTAAATGTGGGAGTATGTCATGTCCACTATCTTGTCCTCGCAATGTCATGAGCCCGGCGTTCTGGATCTACCTTCGCTCCGTGATCGCGTTTCACCTGAAGAATGGCAAAGCCGTGTCGATCTCGCGGCTTGCTACCGGCTGATGGCGCTCTGGGATATGACCGACATGATTGCCAATCACATCTCAGTGCGCGTGCCTGGCGAGCCCACGCATTTCCTGATCAACGCTTATGGGCTGCTCTATGAAGAAATCACGGCTTCCAGCCTAATCAAAATTGATTTTGACGGCAATATCATTACCAAACCACCCTTCGAATATGGAGTGAACCGTGCTGGCTTCGTGATCCATAGCGCGATCCATCGTGCACGTCACGACGTCGATTGCGTTATCCACACCCACACGCCAGCGGGCATGGCGATTTCGACGTTGCAGTGTGGTCTCATGCCGATGACGCAGACGGCAATGCGCTTTTCCCGCGTCGCTTATCATGATTACTTGAGCGTCGTTGTTGATCTGAATGAACAGGCGCAGTTAGTTGCCGACCTCGGCGATGCCGATTTGATGGTGCTCCGCAATCATGGTTTGCTCGCGGTGGGCCCCACCATCGCGCAAGCATTCAGTAACATCTACCGCGCAGAGCTGGCCTGCAAGGCACAAGTTCTCGCTCTTTCATGCGGCCGTGAGATCGTCATGCCCCCCACGGACGTGATCGAACGGACCAATTATCTTTATCGCCCTGAAGTGCGGCGCCCGTTCGGCATTCTTGAATGGCCGGCGCTGTTGCGCAAACTTGACCGCATCGACCCCTCTTACCGCAATTAAGCACGCTACGAAACGGGAGGAATCTCCACCGTTCGTCGTTCAATTTCAAGCAAATTTTCGAGGCCGATCACAGCATGGATATCCCGTTGTTCAAGCACGCCCTTGGCTCCGATCGTAGGGTCGGTCAATCCTGCGTGCAGCGACTGATAGGAGAGGCGAAGTGCTCGGTGCATCGCGAGAAGCGGCGTCACCGGATCGACAATGAGGCGGTAGCCGAGGGCGGCGAGATCAGCGACCGGAATGCTGCTCACGGTAATCCCGTTCGCCGGCACCATATACATCAACGGGCCGGGCAGCCGCTCGGCAATGGCACGAAGCGCTTCTGGGTTCTGTGTCAGTACAAACAGGATATCCGCGCCGGCCTTGGAAAAGGCTTCACCACGACGAAGCGCCTCATCAAGGTTTGCGGTACGCGCTGCATTGGTGCGGGCGATGATCAGGAAGCCGTCGCTTCGGCGGGCGCGAACCGCCTCCGTGACTTTTGCGACCATCAAATCTGTGGAAACGATATGCTCGATGCCAATATGGTGATGCGCCCGCTTGGGCAGGATCTGATCCTCGATCTCGATCGCGGCGAAACCCGCCGCTTCGGCCATGCCAATCGTGCGGTGCATGTGCATCGGATCGCCCCAGCCGCAGGCGCCGTCGAGGATTAGTGGTAGATCGCAGACAGTGCGGATTTCCAGCCCGGCGCGGATCATCTCGGGCAAAGCCAGAGTAGCCTCAGTCACTGCGAGAAGATAGCCCATTGCGCCGCCGCCGAGATAGAGCGTTGCAAAACCTGCTTGTGCCGCAAGCCGTGCCATCAGCGGATTGAGTACCAGCGGTGCAATGACCAGTTCCTCGCCATCGAGCAAACCACGCAAATCACGGTTTCCCATTGCTCTCTTCTCCTCTCATCTATTCCGCGGCAAGATGGCATAAAGGATGAGCCATTGGAAAGTCTGATAGTCCAGGCTCAGGAGCGGGCCATTAGGGAGGATTACTTGGCAAAAAAAATCGGTCGGCGCGCCCTGCTCGGAACCATGGCGCTCGGAGCCGCAAGGGCCGCGCGCGCTGCCACCCCTGAGATCCGCATCGGTGTGCTAACGGAGTTCTCTGGGCCCAATGCTTCCTCGACCGGGGCCGGGTCGGTCACTGCGACAAAGCTCGCGGCGGACGATTTCAAGCGGGCGGAGCCGACGCTACAGGTCGAGATCCTGGTGGGAGATCATCAGGCGCAGCCCGATATCGCACTGGCAATCGCGCGGCACTGGCTCGATCAGGGCGTCGACGTCATCACCAATCTCAACAATTCAGCAGCCGCCCTCGCGGTGTCGGCTCTGGTCCGTGAGCGCAACCGGGTCGCTCTGCTTACCGCCCCCGCGAGTTCCGATTTTACCGGCCGCGCATGTGGCCCTAATCACGTGCATTGGACCTATGATACATGGGCACTAGGAAACGGCACTGGCCGGACATTGGTGGATGCGGGTGGGAAAACCTGGTTTTTTATTGGTGCGGACTATACTTTCGGCCATTTATTGGCGGACGATACGGGGCGAATCGTGCGCGAGTATGGAGGCTCGGTGCTTGGTGCCGTCTTCACCCCTTACCCCGGCACCACTGATTTTTCCGCATTTCTGCTGCAGGCGCAGGCGAGCGGTGCGCAGGTTGTAGCCCTAGCCAATAGCGGCACAAATACCACGAATTGTATCAAACAGGCGCATGAATTCGGTCTCACCCAAAGCGGCACCCGCTTGGCGGCGCTTTTGATGACCATTATCGATGTCGACGCTCTTGGATTGGAGGTAGCAGAAGGCTTGGTACTCACCGCCCCGTTCTACTGGGATTTTAACGATGGCACGCGTGACTTCAGCCGCCGTTTTGCTCAACGTCAAAACGGCCGCATGCCGACCATGCTTCAGGCTGGCGACTATTCAGCGACTATGCATTATCTGAAAACAGTACAGAGTTTGGGGGCGGCACGTGCCAAGGCCAACGGGAGGCTTGTGGTCGAAACCATGAAAGCACTGCCGGTGACCGATCCACTGTTCGGACCGGCGCGCATCCGTGCCGATGGCCGGCTGTTGACGCCGATGCATGTTTTTCAGGTTAAATCCCCAGCCGAGAGCCGCTATCCATGGGATTATTACCATCTGCTGCGCACTATTCCGGCGGAGGCGGCATTTCGGCCGATGACGGCGGGTCTCTGCCCGATGGTCACCGGCCCGCTGCGCTGAGTTGGGCAGCATCAGACATCAAACGGCAGGAAGAAACGCCGCTACAGCCATGCAATCGCGATAACATCAAGCGGATCCATTCAGCCTTCGTGCATCCTTGAGTGCGCTCAGCCTGCCGCACCCATTTGCGCAAGGTCTCGCCCGAGCAGCCAGTCTTGCCCGCGATCGAGCTGATTGACGCCCGTTGCCTCGGGTGCTCCCCTCCCTATTCCAGGACGATACGCACCGCGCGATCGCGCGCCTGGTTAGAAAAATGTGAGGTTATACCAACCTGCCTATCCAATGACCGCTTTGATCCAATCTTGTTGGGTGATCGAAGCGATTTGTTCTGGCATTTGCATGAACTTGTTCCAGGCGTTTCGGCAGGCGGCAAGGATTTCGTCGTAGCTGTTCCAGACCTGATGGCTTAGGAAGTTGCTGCGCAGAAATTGCCAGATGTTTTCGACTGGGTTGAGCTCTGGCGAATAGGGCGGCAGCGATAGCAGGCTGATGTTGTCGGGCACCGGCAAACGTTCGCCGGCTTGATGCCAGCCGGCGCCATCGAGCACCAGCACGGCGTGCGCACCGGGCGCGACCTGCGTGCTGATTTCGCGAAGATGCTCGGCCATCGCCTCGCTGTTGACCGCCGGCATGATGATGGCGGCACCAAGACAGCGTGCTGGGCAGACGGCACCAAACAGATAGGCGGAGTCATGGCGATTGTCGCGCACCGCCAGTGGTCGGGAACCCCGCTCTGCCCAGACATAGCGCAGGGTTCCCTTCTGACCGACACGGGCTTCATCGGCGAACCACACCTCGATCGGCTTACGGGCCGCCGTGACCGGGATCGCCGCCGCTACCAGGCCAGCGAAGTCTTTTTAAAAATGTCCTGTGCCGCAGCGTCCTTCTTCGGATGATACGGACGCGGCTGGACCCGCGTGAACTTGAGCCGCCGCAACAATCGGCTGATCGACGTCTCGTGCAGGGTAACCGCAAACTCGGTCTCGATCCGTCGCTGCAGGTCGACACAGCGCCACCGCACCACGCCGTCACGCTCCAGGTCCGGGCCCTGCCTGACCCATGCCGCGATCTGCGCCTGCTGCGAAGCCGACAATCGGGGTGGCGGGCCGTTGCGGCGCGGCGCATCGCCCAGTCCGTCAGGTCCCAATCCATTGTAACGGTGCACCCAGTCGCGCAGCGTCTGGCGGTCCATGGCACAAGCCTCGGCCGCATCGCGCCGAGACCAGCCTTCGAGAACAAGAGCAATCGCCAAAAGGCGCCTCGAAACTTTCGCATCCGTCGCACGAGCCGCCCGCTCGCGCAGCGCCATAGCCGACAAGTCCAAACGCGTTATCGCTACCGTCATCGCAAGCCTCCTCCGGGGAAGCTCAGCGAATCATACCCGCCCGAGCCGCGCCAACTCACATTCGAGTCAACGGAACCTCAGGTTGGTATTATCTCCTTCGTCATGATGACCGCTCTCCACTCAAGAGTTTTGGTTTTCGGAAAACCCGGGCCGGTTTACTTCGGCTCAAATGCGGTAGCCGTGTGTCCTCGCGTAAACGCTATTGACCGCAGTTTTGTTCCCGCTTAGCATTTTATTCTGTTGAATATTCTATTCGACCAGCAAATGAAATCAAGGGCGACGGGGGAGACGATGTCTGATATAGGGGAAAGGCTTGACCGGTTGCCGATCACCTCGTTGCATAGGAGGGCGATCGCCGTCCTCGCGTTCGCTTATTTCTTTGAACTCGCCGATCTCAATACCTTCGGCTACGCAGCGACCGGCATTCTCGAGCAATGGCATATCCAAATCCATACGGTAGCGCTGATCACCTCCGCTAGCTTCTTCGGAATGTTCTTCGGTTCGACCGTTGGCGGGGGCCTCGCAGACCGGTATGGGCGCAAGCGCGCGTTCATTGTCTCGGTGCTGATCTATACTGCCGCCTCCCTGGCGAACGCAATTTCGTGGAATGTGGCGTCGCTTTCGTTCTTCCGACTGGTAACCGGCGTGGGGCTCTCCGCCGTGACTGTGATTGCGAACACATATCTGAGTGAAGTCTTCCCAGCCCGGGTGCGAGGCAAGTCGATGGCTATCGTGATGACGATCGGGCTGATTGGCATTCCCGCAACGGCCTGGGTGGCGCGCTTCGTTATTCCAATGGCGCCCTGGGGGTGGCGGGTTGTGTTCATCTGGGGCGCACTCGGCATGCTGGTTTTGCCGTTTGCGATCCGCATGCGCGAATCCCCGCGCTGGCTGCTGATTAATGGTCGCGCAGACGAAGCGGAGGCGATAGTGGCCGCCTATGAGCGTACGGCGACCGCCGAGTTCGGTTCACTTGAGGCACTTCAACCCATTGCAGCGGGAGGGGGGCTTGGCGCGTCACACGCGGAGAAAGGTAACTTTGCCGATCTATTCAGCCCGCTTTATCGGGGGCGCACGATTATGCTGCTCATCCTCTGGGCGCTGTCGGTTCTCGGCTTCTACGGCTTTATTGCCTGGGTACCAACGTTGCTCGTCAAGCAGGGATTTAGCGTCGTAAAATCTCTCAATTATGCGAGTCTAATCGCAATCTGCAATCCGGTTGGGGCGGTATTAGCGCTCGCGCTTATAGAGCGCTTCGAGCGCAAATTTCTCTTCGCCATCTTCGCTGTCTTTGTTGCATTTGTCGTCACCGCCTATGGATGGACGTTCAATCCTACGCTCATCGTTATCTACGGTGTATTAGTGGTGATCGGCATTCAGGCGACGACAGTAGTTATCTACACCTACACGCCAGAGGTTTATCCAACAGCGGTGCGCGGCGCGGGTATGGGTTTGGCCTATGGCGCGGGAAGGCTTGCTAATGTGTTGGGGCCGTTCGTCGTGTCGACGCTCTACGGAGCGGCCGGGTATCTCAGCGTCTTTCTCTACATCGCCGTCTGTTACCTTGCGGCAGCAGCGCTGCTCAGCGTTCTCGGATTGCGGGTGACGGGCCGTTCGCTCGAGGTCGCGGCCACCGAATCCGGTGTAGCCATCCAATGTACCGGCCGCGGTTTGTGAGACACTGGGTTGAATCCTACGCTGCGAGCGCGGCGGATTGAAGCTGGTTTTGACGGACGGCGGCCGGCGTGATGAAGCCGTGCCGTTCGATCAGCCATGTGGTGTTGTAGGTTTCGCGGAACGCGAGCAGCGCGAGGCAGAGTTCCTCGACGGTCTCGAATGTTCTCAGCCACAGCAGGTTCTCCTTGAGCGTTCGGATGACGCGTTCAGCGTAGCCATTGCCTTCGGGCGCGCGCACGAAGGCGGGCGAGCTGGACACCTCGAAGAACCTCTGGTGCCTGGCGCGATTTGGTGATTCGCTGTGGCGGGTGAAGCGGTGGAGGGCGAGATGGCGTCGCAACCTGGGTTCTTTGATCTCGACGATCGGTATGCGGCGTTGTCGAAAGCGGGTGACCCGCTGGTTCGACTGAAGGAGATCGTGCCTTTCGAGACGTTCCGCTACCGGCTGGAGAAGGCGCTGAACCGCAGCGACCGGGCCCGCGGCGGGCGTCCGCCTTACGATTGCGTGCTGATGTTCAAGGTCCTGGTGCTGCAGGCGCTCTACAACCTCTCCGACGATCAGGCGGAATTCCAGATCGGCGACCGGCTGTCGTTCATGCGCTTCCTCGACATGGGGCTGTCGGACAAGGCGCCGGACGCGAAGATGATCTGGCTGTTTTGCGAGCTTCTCACCCAGACCGGAGCGATCGCAAAACTGTTCGCGGTATTTGACGCGCGGCTGAAGGAAAGCGGCTATCTGGACACCTCGAAGAACCGTGGGTTTTCGTCGTTTTGGCGGCGACATGGGATGGCTTGCCGGGGTTGGGGCGTTGATGGGGGTGAGTTTGGCGGTGCCTGGTGCTGAATTCTGGACTGGCGGAGCGAATATCTGCCTCCGACCAGCGCGATTTCGGTCAGGCGGGCGCAGTTCGCCTGTCGAGCCAGGCCAGGCGCTGCATGTTGTAGGGGAGATTGGCGAGGCCGATCTTGGTGGTGGCCCGGGCGATGCCGATGGTGCGGACGAACAACCCCATCGGTCCCTTCTGCCGGGCAAACACGTGCTCGATCGCGGAACGCACCCGGGATTTCGCCGCGTTGGCCAGAGCCGTCCGGCGCGGCATCGGCCGGCCCCGCGGTTTCTTGCGATGAATGCACGAGCGCATGCCGTTGTCCGCGAGCCATGCCTCGTTCTGCTTCGACCGGTATGCGGTATCGGCCCACACACCGGCGGCATCGATCCGTCCGGCTTCGTCTTCGCCTTGGTGAACTTCACCGTCCAACGCGCGTCACGATCCTTCTGCCGCAGCTTGGCCGGCGTGTCCTGCCAGCCCGCGGGGATCTCGCCGGCCTTGATCGCCCTCTTCTCTTCCTCGGTGTTGCGCTGCCGCGGCGCCGCCACCAGGCTCGCGTCGATGATCTGACCCGCCATGGCGAGATAGCCGCTTTCCTTCAGCCGCGCGTCAAATACCGCGAACAGTTTTGCGATCGCTCCGGTCTGGGTGAGAAGCTCGCAAAACAGCCAGATCGTCTTCGCGTCCGGCGCCTTGTCCGACAGCCCCATGTCGAGGAAGCGCATGAACGACAGCCGGTCGCCGATCTGGAATTCCGCCTGATCGTCGGAGAGGTTGTAGAGCGCCTGCAGCACCAGGACCTTGAACATCAGCACGCAATCGCAAGGCGGACGCCCGCCGCGGGCCCGGTCGCTGCGGTTCAGCGCCTTCTCCAGCCGGTAGCGGAACGTCTCGAAAGGCACGATCTCCTTCAGTCGAACCAGCGGGTCACCCGCTTTCGACAACGCCGCATACCGATCGTCGAGATCAAAGAACCCAGGTTGCGACGCCATCTCGCCCTCCACCGCTTCACCCGCCACAGCGAATCATAAAATCGCGCCAGGCACTAGGGGTTCTTCGAGGTGTCCAGATGTTCACCCGCAGCAGCAAGACCGGGCTGCTGCGCCACTCCGCCGAGACCGCCTTCTATGTCTCCAACACGCCGATCTCCGCACGCCGCGCCGCCGATGCCATCCGCGCACACTGGCGGGTCGAAACCACCTCCCACTACAGCCGCGACGTCACCTTCGGCGAAGACCGCTCGCGCATCCGCACCAACCCCGGCGTGTTCGCACGCCTGCGCAGTTTCGGTTTCAACATCCTTACCGCACATCGCACCAACACACTCGCCCAGGACCGCTACCGAGCCGCCCTCGCCAGCCTTCGCATGAGAAGGAAAGCCAAGGCCAATTGCAACCACGCGAGAGCGGATTCGATAGTCGCCTCGAAGTCTTTTGACAGACGGCGCGAGCGATTGATCCAGCCGAGCGTCCGCTCGACGACCCATCGTTTCGGCAGCACGACAAATTCTTTCACCTCTTTATCGGTTCGCTTGACGACGGTGATGGAAATACGGCTCGCCTCGAAGGCTGCGCGCTGGGCTTCATCACCCTGATAACCCTCGTCGACGAAGGACATTTTCACCCACGGGCTCTTGCGATGCACGGCTTTCAGCAGCGGCGCGAGAGCGTCGCGGTCCTGCACGTCGGCGGTCGTGATCTGGCATTCGATGGGCAGACCGATCGTGTCGACGGCGAGATGGCGCTTGCGGCCCTTGACCTTCTTGCCCGCATCGAAACCACGAGGGCCGCCGGCTTCCGTCGTCTTGACCGACTGGCTGTCGACGACAACCGCCGTCGGCGCGGCTTGACGGCCTTCCGCCTCGCGGGCGTCCATCACCAGAACGCTGATGATTTGCGCCCACAAGTCGCTGTCGCGCCATGCGTAGAAGCGGTTTTGCACGGTCGTGAACGGCGGAAAATCCTTTGGCAGATATCGCCACGGGCATCCGCAGCGGATCAAATAAAACAAAGCGTTGAGAATGACCTGGGCATCCGTCGGCTTGCGTCCGCGCCGTTTGGGCGGCGGCAGCAGCGGCGCGATCAGCGCCAACTCGGCCTCCGACATATCGCTTGAATAGCGCGCCCGAATGACTTCATACTTCGCCCGATCGGCCTCGTTCCAAGGCATCGCGAATCTCCCAAAGTTGTCGCAAACCAAGGGAATCAAAGGCCGCGAGGCCGGTCAACCAATTTTAGGTCAGGCTCTATGTCCGCCATCCCTTATGCATAATGCGGGCTAACCCGACCGACAAACCCGTCACCTTGAATCCCGGCGACGGAGCAAAACCTGGCGCGAAAACATGGGAGTTCAGAAGTCTTTCACGGGAGCAGATACCTATTTGACTGCTTGAGTAGTAATTCTCGACTGGTGAGTATCTATTGGCTAACGGCTTCTCGGCGTTTCCCTCCGGTTATTCTTTCCGATCCCGCACCACGTTCTGCAATTGCTTTGCGATTTCTATAAGACGGGGGGCAACCTCAGTTTGCAGCGTGGCCGCACTCAGCGTGGCGGCCGCTGAACCGCAGTTGATCGCGTAGCGTGGCATTCCGTCCGCGTCCAAGATGGGCACAGAAGCCGTGTTGTAGCCCCGATGGAAATAGCCAATGTTCAGCACGTAGCCCTTGGCAAGGTATTCCTCGGTCGCACGTTGCAGGTGTCCTTTCAGGCTGCGCCAGCGCTGCGGATCCGCCGCTTCGATCTCCGCGAAAGTTTCGACGCGTACCCGCTCCGGCAGGCTCACGAGATAGGCCCAGCCGAGTGCCGAAGTGGCCAGCGGGACGCGCGAGCCGATATGCAGGTTCATCAGCAGCAAGGAGTCACTCTGGCAGCGTTGGACAAATACCATGTCTTGCCCGTCACGCACCGCGAGACCAGCCGCGGCGCGGAATTGGTCCGCCAGTTTCTGCATTTGTGGCCTGCCAAGTTTGGGAACCTCGAGCGACGCGAGAGCGGCATAGCCGAAGCGAAGTGCGGGAATGCCAGGACGCATCTTCTCGCCCTTCACAGTGACGAGATAGCCAAGTTCGATCATAGTATGACACAGCCGCCAGACGGTGGGCTGTGGCAGGCCTGTCATGCTCGCAAGGTCGCTGCCGCCAAGTTCGGAATTTGTGTTGCTAAAACAACTTAATATAGCGAGGCCACGGGCGAGGGCGGTAACGAACTGCCGATCCCCCTTTTCTGACATATCCTTTCCATTCGTTTTTCCCGGTTGCAGTGCGCCAGCCTTGACCAAGGTATTTACAGGCAGATCCATGTTGGGTAACATCCAAGAAAATGAGTTGATTATTCTATCTGCGAATAACTTGCTGTCAAGGTCAAGGATAAAAAGGAGAGGAGACGCATGGCGGCACCGCTGTCCGGGCTCAAAGTCATCGAAGTTGGAGTGGCCATGGCCGGGCCCTTCTGTGGCATGATGCTCGGCGATTACGGGGCGGATGTGCTTAAGGTGGAGCGCGTGGCGCTCGGCGACGATAGTCGCCACTGGCCGCCTTATTTCGAAGGCAAGCTTGGGCATTATTATGCGTCCGTCAACCGCAACAAGCGCAGCATTGCCGTAGATCTGAAGAACACGGAAGGGGCAGAGATCCTTCGCAGGCTTATCCGCGATGCGGATGTTCTGGTGGACAATTATCGGATGGGCGCGCTTGCGCGCGCGGGCCTCGATTATGAATCGCTTTCGGCGCTCAATCCACGGCTGATTTATTGCTCCATCAGCGGGTTCGGTGCGTCCGGGCCGCGGCAAGCAGACCCCGCGAACGATCTATTTATGCAGGCATTCTCGGGCGGCATGAGCATCACAGGCGAAATTGGCGGAGGGCCAGTGAAGATGGGAATTTCCGTTGCGGATATTGGTGCGGGGATGCTCGGGACAATCGGTATCCTCATGGCGGTAGAGGCGCGGCATCGCACGGGTCGTGGGCAACGGGTGGATACATCCCTGCTCGAAGGTCAGGTGGCGATGCTTTCTTATCATCTCACTCGGTTTTTTGCGACCGGTGTAGCGCCGGGACCGGGCGGATCCGGAAGTGCGGTGAACGTGCCGTATCAGGCGTTTAAAGCGGCGGACGACTGGGTTGTGGTCGCCGCATTCAACGAACGGATGTGGAAGGATTTTTGTAAGGCTGTTGGTCGGGTCGAGTGGTTCGACGATCCACGTTTTTGTAATGCCAATGCGCGAGCGGTGCATCGAGATCTGTTGCTGGGTTTGATCAATGAGGTGTTCGTCATGCGTCCAGCAGCGCACTGGTTGGAGCGTCTCACGGCGCACGGTGTGCCCACGTCACCAGTGAACCGAATCGATCAAATGGTGCAGGAGGAACAAGTCCGCGCGCGCGATATGATCGTGGAAATTGACATGCCCGAGATGGGTATGATCAGAATGGCAGGCCTGCCGATCAAAATGTCTGAAACGGCAGGAAAAATCCAACATCCGCCGCCGATGCTTGGCGAACATACGAGTGCCATCCTGCAGGGGCTTGGCTACACGGAAGTCGACATAGCCCGTCTTGCTGAAGCGGGCGTAATTGGTCTTGACGAAGCGCGGTAAACCGCGGTGTGAAGATGTGGGGAGAAAGGGGAGGCGAAATGGCCTTGATGACAGAAGAGATCCGCCGCTTCATCGGCGTGGAAAGTGCGGAGGAAGAGGCCTGCGAGCCGGTCGAACGTGGCGCGGTACGCCGCTACGCGCAGGCGATCATGGACGAGGATCCGATCTATGACCAGGATGCGGCGGCGGAACGCTATGGCGGTGCCGTTTCACCGCTACTCTATCCGTCCTTCATGTTTCGCCGGCCTTTTGGGACGCCGGATCCGCTAACCGAGCGAGCTCTCGATCCGGATTTTGATGGCCTCGTGGCGGCTGCCGGTAGTGGCTTGCCGGAACTGCCGCTACATGGGCTTGCGCTACTCAACGGCGGCGCGGAGGTAGAGTTCTACCGTTATGCGAGGCATGGCGAAAGAGTCGTACAAAAATCAAAATATGCTGATATTTACGAGCGCAACTCAAAAAGCGGCCCCATGCTCTTTGTTGTAATCGAAACGGAATACCGGACAAAATCGGGCGAGATTCTTCTGCGGGCGCGCAAGACAGCGATAAGGCGGTGACGATCATGAACTCGAGCAGGTTGAATTTCGAGGACGTTCACATTGGTCAGGAAATCGATCCATTGATGAAGGGGCCTCTTACCACACCGCATTTGATGCGCTGGTCGGCAGCAATGGAGAATTGGCATAAAATCCACTACGATGTCCCTTTCGCGATTGGCCACGATAAGTTGCCTGGGTTGCTCATCAATGGATCGTTCAAGCAGCAGTTTCTAGCGCAGATTTTAAAAGATTGGGTGGGTCAGCAAGGATGGGTCTGGAAACTCCGCTTTCAGTTCAGGGCCATGAACCTTGTGGGCGAAACGCTTACCGTCTGGGGGAAAGTGATGGACAAACGCCCGGCGAACGGATTCGGGCTTGTCGATCTCGAACTTGGCATTCGCAATGAGGCGGGGAAGGAATCAACGCCCGCTGGCGCCACGGTCGCGCTGCCCTTCCGTGGTGGCCGGGCCGTGCCCTATCCGTTTCCGGAACAGTCCTGAGGAGAAAAGTAAAATGGACGCGCATATTAATCCGGAAGGCGCGGGCTACAGTCTGCCGCCGTCCATCGTAGAGTTTCGTGATCTTGCGCGTCGGATCGTGCGTGAGGAGCTAATGCCGCTTGAGCGCGAGTATATGGCAAGTTCCAATCACGCCTATGGGCTGCCGCCGATCACCTGCCTGCGGGCCGTGTTCGACAAGAAGACAGTAGACCGGCTTGTCGGCATCTCCAAGGATAGCGGGCTGTGGTATCTCATGGTTCCTGAGGAACATGGCGGTAGTGCACTTGGCATGCTCGCGCAAGCCGTGATTCTTGAGGCATTCAACTATAGTCCAGTGCCGTTTCCTTTTGCGAATGTTGCCAACATTCTTTATGAAGCGCGTGGCTCTCAGGTTGATCGTTTTCTGAAGCCTGTGATTGAAGGGGACAAGACGACGTGCTTTGCGCAGACGGAGCCGAATGCCGGTTCCGATCCTGGTGGGATGATGCAGACGCGCGCGGTGAGAGACGGTGACGGGTGGGTTCTGAACGGCACCAAGATGTGGATCTCGAACGCGCACGAGAGCGACATCATCATGGTGCAGGCGGTGACGGATGCAGAGAAGCGCCAGCGCGGTGGCATAACCATGTTCGTGCTGGACCGCCACCATCCCGGCGTGAAGATAGAGGAAGCTGGCATTCAGACTTGGCTCGGCCCACGCCCAGCGCAATACGTGGTGCATTTCGACGATGTCCGCTTGGGTTCCGAGAACATTCTGGGCGAGGTTGGCAAGGGCTTCTCGCTTGGCCAGCGCTGGCTGACGATCCATGACCGGCTTCTGCGCGGCCCATATGCACTGGGTAAGATGCAACGTGCGCTGGACATGTCCGTTGAGTGGGCAAAGCAGCGGGTGACGTTTGGCAAGCCGATTGCAGAACGGCAGGCGATCCAGTGGAAGCTTGTCGACATGTATGTCGACATCCAGGCGTTGCGGTCGATGACATACGAGATGGCGGCCCGGGCGGACGCGGGGGAGGACGTACGTGCGGAGGCGGCGCTGGTGAAAATGTGCGCGGGCGACTGGGGAGCGCGGTGCCTGGATAAGGCGATCCAGGTGCACGGGGCAATGGGTGAAGCACTAGAACTTCCGCTGACATATTTCTACCGCCTGTTGCGGCATGCCCAGATTGGCGGGGGAACAAGCGAGATCCAGCGCGTGCTCATCGCACGTAAACTCCTCAAAGGATAGTCGCAGAAACCGCCCACGGGGGAGGAAACAAAAATATGGAAACCAGAGTCGAGATCATCAATCATAAACGCTTCCGGCCTTACGTGATCGGAACGGCGCAGATGGAGAAGCTGTATACCGGGATGCGTTGGGGAGAAGGGCCGGTTTGGTTCGCCGATCTTGAGATGCTTCTATTCAGCGATATTCCGAACGATCGCATTCTGCGCTGGGCCGAGGGCGCCGGGGTGAGCGTATTCCGCGCGCCCTCCAACCATGCGAATGGCAATACGCGCGACCGCGCTGGACGGCTGCTCACCTGTGAGAGTGGTGCGCGGCGAGTAACGAGAACAGAAGCGGATGGAAGTATTACCGTGATTGCCGAAAGCTATCATGGTAAGCGATTGAACTCGCCGAACGATATCGTGGTCTCCGCCGATGGGACCGTCTGGTTCACGGATCCTGATTATGGAATCCTCAGCGACTACACCGGGGATAAGGCGGAAAGCGACATCGGTGTATGCAATGTCTTTCGCGTTGATCCTCAATGCGGGCAGCTTTCGGTGGCCACAGGGGATCTCGTAAAGCCTAACGGACTCGCTTTTTCGCCCGATGAGCGTATCCTCTATATAGCCGATTCTGGCGCTTCTCATATCGAGGGCGGGCCACATCATATCGTGGCCTTTGATGTAAACGAGGCGGGGACGCTCTCGAACCGACGAGTTCATGCCGAGATTTCACCTGGCATTCCAGATGGGTTTCGCGTTGATATGGACGGTAATATCTGGACCAGCGCACAGGATGGCGTGCATTGCATTGCACCAGATGGCGAATTGATTGGCAAGATTCTGCTGCCGGAACATGTCGCAAATTTGACTTTTGGGGGACGCAAGCGCAACCGCCTATTCATTACCGCAGCAAGTTCACTCTATTCACTTTTTGTTGGTACAAAAGGGGCGCTCCGCCCGTGAGTGTCCCGTGGGTCCTGCTTCTTAGCAGAAGGACTTTGGTGTAGGAATAGACTTTCGGTTGCGTTATGCTTTGCCTTGTCCCGCTATGGCTGCTTGATGACGATGAACTGCGGGCAGGGTAGGATTGGCGGCAGGAACAGGATGGCTTTAGGGGCCGCATGCCGCACAAATTCAATGACGGCCGGCGTCATAAATTTGCGAAGGCGAAGTACCGGATGACGAACTGGCCGGAGTATGATGCGGCGCTGGTCCGGCGGAGCGACTTGACGGTATGGCTGCGGAGCGACCGTCAGAGTCTGATGCAGCTGCGCCCGGCCGCGGCTGCCGGGTGTCGCGGCAGCGCAAGACGGCGGCGGTGCTGCGGCTGCTGCGGGGCGAGGATCTGGAGACGGTGTCGCGTTCTCTCGGCATCACCGCCGCGACCCTGACGGCGTGGCGCGATGCATTCCTGGCGGCCGGGGAGGCGGCGTTGGTCACATGACGGGAGAGCGGCGAGGCGCTGGAGAGGGAGCGGCTCGAGGTGACCTGCCCCCCGAAAGCGCCCTCGCCGTGATGTAGAGTCTGCCCACCCTGAAGGAGCAGACGAGATGAGGAAAAGCCGTTTCACCGAGGCGCAGATTATCGGGATGATCAAGGAACAAGAGGCTGGCCTGCCGACCTCCGAGCTTTGTCGGAAGCATGGGCTGAGCCCGGCGACGTTCTACAAGCTGAAGGCCAAGTATGGCGGGATGGAGTTATCTGATGCCAAACGGCTGAAGCAGGTCGAGGACGAGAATACCAAGCTGAAGCGTCTTTTAGCCGACGCGATGCTGGATAACGTCGTGTTGAAGGATTTGCTGGGAAAACCCTGACGACGCCGATGCAACGGCGGGAGGCGGTGCAGCGGGCGATGCGAGGTCATGCGATCTCTCAACGCCGGGCCTGTGTCCTGGTCGGCGTCGCTCCGAAGACGGTGCGGCGCGAGCGCTCGCCCGACAATCCGGAGATCCGTGAGGAAATGCACAAGATCGCCGAAAAGCGTCGCCGCTTTGGCTACCGGCGCATCGGGATCATGCTGGCGCGCAAGGGCATGGTGATGAACGAAAAGAAGCTCTACCGCCTTTACCGCGAAGAGGGGCTGTCTGTCCGCCGCCGCCGTGGCCGCAAACGGGCGCGTGGCAGCCGGACGCCGATGCCTGTGCCGCTGCGCCCGAACCAGCGTTGGTCGCTCGATTTCCTGTTGGATACCTTCGGGGCCGGCCGCAAGTTCCGCATCCTGGCGGTGAATGTGCGGATTCCGATGAAGTCGGCCATGCATTCCAACTTGAAGCCGGCCACTGCTTCCGAACTGAAGCCGGCCGGGGTTCCGATTTGAAGCCGGCCACCTGAGCGTCTTCGGTTGGGTCTGGTTGAATGATTATCGTGTCCTTGTTTTGGGTCAAGTTCGGGCGTGGGCCGGTGCCGGATCGCGCTTTTTACGGAGGCTCTCGCCGGTGAGTTCGATGCGGTAGGCGTTGTGGACGAGGCGGTCGAGGATGGCGTCGGCGATGGTGGGATCGCCGATGATTTCGTACCAGCGCTCGACCGGCACTTGGCTGGTGATGATGACGGAGCGCATCTCGTGGCGGTCATCGATAATTTCCAGCAGATCGCGGCGTTGGTCCGCGTTCAGGGTCTCGGGGCCCCAATCGTCCAAAATCAACAGGTCGAGCCTGGCGATCTGGCGCAGTGTTCTGGCGTAACGGCCATCGGCGCGGGCCAGCGCCAGGGCAGAGAACAGCCGCGACACCCGGTGATAGGCGGTCGAGAGATCCTCGCGGCAAGCCTTCTGGCCCAGCGCGCAGGCCAGCCAGCTTTTGCCGACCCCGCAGGGGCCGGTAATGAGCAGATTATGCCGGGCGCGCACCCAGTCACAGCTGGCGAGTTTCAGGAACTGTGCCCGGTCGAGGCCGCGCGGGGCGCGGTAATCGACATCCTCGACGCTGGCGGACTGGCGCAATTTGGCCGCGCGGGCGCGGCTCTCGAAGCGTTTCTGCTGTCGCAACGTGGCCTCGTGCTCGAGCAATAAAGCCAGCCATTCGCCATGGGCCAAACCGGCAACCTCCGGCCGGGCGTCGAGGTCCTTGAAGGCTTTGGCCATGCCGTGCAGGCCGAGTTTGTGCAGCAGGTCGAGGGTCGGGTGGGTGAGCATGCTTGTTCCTTTCAGTGGAAATCAGTGAAAATATTCGGCGCCGCGCAGATTGCTGTGGGTCAGCACCGCCTGCGCCTCATCTGGCGGGCTGGCCGTCTGGTCGAGCTTGCTGGCGATGATCGAGGCAATGCTCTTGTAGTTGAACGCGCCAAAGGCGACCGCTCGGGCCGCCACCGCCTCGGCGCGCGGACGGTCCAACTCCTTGAACAGCCGCAGGATGCCAAGGCATGTCCGAAACCCCTGTTCCGGATGCGGCCGGTTGGCGAGGATGGCGATGATCAGCCCCTCGGTCTGCGGGCCGATCGATGCGCCCCATGAGCGGAACCGCTCCGGCGTCCATGCGGCGTAGCGCCGGTGCGCGCTCGGCATATGCTCAGGGGCAGTGCCGTGCCTTGGACCGCCATAGCGGCGCTGATGCACCGCGACCCGCTTGCCTTGGTGGAAGATCTCAACCATCCGCTCGGTGGCGCGGGTATCGACTTGCTGGCGGATCAGCTGATGCGGCACCGAGTAGAAAAAGCCGCAGACCTCGACATGATAATCCAGCGAGACGCGGGCAAAACCCCACTCCGCAAACTCATGGTCGGTCTCTGGCAATGCCGCCAAAGCCTGGCGTTCGATCGTCTCGAACAAATGCCGCCGGCTGACGCCGAGCCTGCGCATGACATGCGCGTTGATCCGCTCCACCATGCCGGCAATCGCCTGGTTGGCTTCAGCCAGAGAGAAGAAAGTCTGCTGGCGCAACCGGCCCAGAATGTAGCTCTGGGCAAAGCGGACACCGGCTTCCACCTTCGCCTTGTCCTTCGGGCGCCGCGGCCGGGCCGGCAAAACACCAACACCGTAATGCGAGGCCATCCGGCCATAGCTCAGGTTGATCTCTGGATCGTAGAACGACGCCTTGTTGACGCCGGACTTCAGATTATCCGGCACGATCAGCCGCGGCACGCCGCCAAAAAACCGGAACATGCGGCTATGCGCGCCGATCCAATCCGGCAGCGTCTGGGTCCAGCTCGCCTCCGCGTAGGTGTAGTTCGACGCGCCCAGCACCGCGACAAAAATCTCCGCCATGCGCACGATGCCAGTTGCGGGATCGGTGATGCCCAACTTTTTGCCGGAATAATCGACGAACACCTTGTCGCCCGCCCGGTGCTCCTGGCGCATGACCGGTGACAGCCGTGCCTCGAACTCCCTGAACAAATCGCAGAACCGGCTGTAGCTGTACCCTTCCGGATGCCCGGCGCGATATTCCTCCCACAGCACCATCAGGTTCACGCCCGGGCGCTTGAGCTCGCAGACCAGCTCGCTCCAGACCGGCTCGGCGCGCCGGCGCACCCCCCGCGGCGCGCCGCTGCGGGCAAACAGCCGCTCCTCCAAAACCGCATCACTGAGGTCGGCCGGCAACGGCCACGCCAGCCCCGCTGCCTGCGCCCGCTTCAGATTGTCCTGGATCGTGCTCCGCGCCACGCCCAGCATCCGCCCCATCGCCCTGGCGCTGATGCCGTCACTGGCCAGCCGTAAGGTTTGTCGTATCTGCCGCATCGTCAGCTCTCTCTTCGCCGGCATCCAGCCCTCCTCGTTGATGGTAACGAGAGGACAGTTGCCCGAGTTGCTGACCCAGCCGAAAACGCTGAAAAATCCCCGCCAGGTGGCCGGAATTAAATCGGAATGGTGGCCGGCTTCAAATCGGAACGCTGGCCGACATCAAATCGGAATCCCCGGCCGGCTTCCGTCGGAATCTGCAGGTGAATGACGATTGCTGCCGAGAAAATCTCGGCCTGATGGCCGACACCAGCATCTCGGGCGCCCGGGTGGCCCGGGAACTCGATGCCCTCGTCCGGATCTATGGGAAGCCCGTCTGCATCGTCTCCGACAACGGAACCGAGTTCACCAGCAAGGCCATTCTGAAATGGGCCAATGAGAACGGTGTCGAGTGGCATTACATCGATCCCGGCAAGCCGCAGCAGAACGGCTACATCGAGAGCTTCAACGCAAGCCTGCGCGATGAATGCCTCAACGAAGAGATCTTCGACAGCCTGGACGATGCCCGCCGCAAGCTGGCCCTGTGGCGCTACGACTACAACAACGTCAGGCCACACTCATCGCTCGCCAACCAGACCCCCGCCGACGCGCGCCGAGCGCTTGAGCAATCTGAGAGCCCGACTCGAATTTTAAATCTGACCGGCTTTCGCCCTCGCCAGCCTTCGCATGAGAAGGAAAGCCAAGGCCAATTGCAACTACGCGAGAGCGGATTCGATAGTCGCCTCGAAGTCTTTTGACAGACGGCGCGAGCGATTGATCCAGCCGAGCGTCCGCTCGACGACCCATCGTTTCGGCAGCACGACAAATCCTTTCACCTCTTTATCGGTTCGCTTGACGACGGTGATGGAAATACGGCTCGCCTCGAAGGCTGCGCGCTGGGCTTCATCACCCTGATAACCCCCGTCGACGAAGGACATTTTCACCCACGGGCTCTTGCGATGCACGGCTTTCAGCAGCGGCGCGAAAGCGTCGCGGTCCTGCACGTCGGCGGTCGTAATCTGGCATTCGATGGGCAGACCGATCGTGTCGACGGCGAGATGGCGCTTGCGGCCCTTGACCTTCTTGCCCGCATCGAAACCACGAGGGCCGCCGGCTTCCGTCGTCTTGACCGACTGGCTGTCGACGACAGCCGCCGTCGGCGCGGCTTGACGGCCTTCCGCCTCGCGGGCGTCCATCACCAGAACGCTGATGATTTGCGCCCACAAGCCGCTGTCGCGCCATGCGTAGAAGCGGTTTTGCACGGTCGTGAACGGCGGAAAATCCTTTGGCAGATATCGCCACGGGCATCCGCAGCGTGTCCCCCGTCAGCGCCCCTGAGACAAAACTGGCATCTTGAATAAGGGAGGATTTCTGGCTCATCTTAGCGACGAAGGAACATAGATGAGCCAGAAATCCTCGACTTTAAAACCACCCGCCGAGGCGGTGGTGCGTGACATTCGCCGCGCGACGCGGCGGCATTATTCGGCGGAAGATAAAATCCGCATAGTGCTGGAGGGGCTGCGCGGTGAGCACAGCATCTCCGAGCTATGTCGGCGCGAGGGCATTGCCGAGAGCATGTATTATTCCTGGTCCAAGGAATTCCTTGAAGCGGGCAAGCGCCGCCTGGCGGGCGATACAGCGCGGGAAGCCACCTCGGGCGAGGTAAAGGCGCTGCGCCATGAAGCCCAGGCCCTCAAGGAGGTGGTAGCTGAGCAGGCGCTCGAGCTGCGCCTGCTTAAAAAAAACATGATCGGGGCTGGGGACGGCCGCGAATGAGGTATTCCGCCCCCGAGAAGCTGGAGATCATCCGCTTGGTTGAACAATCACACTTGCCGGTGCGCCGAACGTTGGATCAACTCGGCATCCCCCGCCCGACATTCTATCGCTGGTGCGAGCACTATCGCGCTGGCGGGCCTGAGGCGTTGCACGACCGCCCCTCAAAGCCAGACCGCGTGTGGAACCGCATCGGCGATGACATGCGCAACAAGATCATCGAGCTGGCCTTGGATAAGCCTGAGCTCAGCCCGCGCGAGCTGGCCGTAACGTTCACAGATGCAGAAAGCTATTTTGTCTCCGAGGCATCCGTCTACCGGCTGCTCAAGGCGCACGATCTGATCACCTCACCAGCCTTCATCGTCATCAAAGCTGCCGATGAATTCAAAACCAAAACTACAGCGCCAAACCAGCTCTGGCAGACAGACTTCACGTATTTGAAAGTGATTGGCTGGGGCTGGATGTATCTCTCGACCATCCTCGATGATTATTCCCGTTACGTCATCGCCTGGAAGCTGTGCACTACCATGCAGGCCGAGGATGTTACCGACACGCTGAACCTCGCTCTCGACGCTTCAGGCTGCGCCTCAGCTACAGTCGCGCATAAGCCACGCCTGCTATCCGATAACGGGCCGTGTTACATCGCGGCCGATCTGGCCAAATGGCTGGAGCGGCGAAATATCGAACACATCCGTGGCGCGCCTTGTCATCCGCAAACCCAAGGCAAGATCGAACGCTGGCACGAGACGTTGAAAAACCGCATATTGCTCGATAACTATTACCTGCCGGGTGATCTTGAACGTCAGATCGCAGCCTTCATCGAGCATTACAATCACCGCCGTTACCATGAGAGCCTCGGCAACGTAACACCAGCCGATGCCTATCATGGCAGGGCCCAGGACATCCTGCGTCAGCGGCAACAAATCAAACGTCAAACTATCCAGCTAAGAGCCCCTTTCAAAACCGCTTGTACCTTGATTCAATTTGATTCATGAAGGGGCATGCCCGCGCCCCAACTCTCCGACAGCCTGTGGTCGATCCTCGAACCCTTGCTCCCTCCGCCGCGCCCGCGGCCAAAGGGTGGCCGGCCGCCGATCTCGGCACGCGCCGCGCTGACGGGCATTCTGTTTGTGCTACGCAGCGGCATTCCCTGGGAGATGTTGCCTCGCGAGATGGGCTGCGGCTCTGGGGTAACCTGCTGGCGGCGCCTGCGCGACTGGCAAGCGGCCGGCGTTTGGGAGCGGTTGCACCGCGAGTTGCTGCGCCGCTTGCAAGACGCCAACCGCATCGACTGGAGCCGGGCCGCGCTGGACAGTTCCGCCATCGCGGCAAAAAAGGGGGTGCCGCGACCGGGCCGAACCCGACCGATCGGGGCCGTCCCGGCACGAAACGCCACCTCGTCACGGACCGTCACGGTATCCCGCTCACGTTCGCCCTGACCGGGGCCAATGTGCATGACAGCGTGCCCTTCGAGCAGATGCTCGATGCGATCCCAGCGATCCGCGGCAAGCGCGGCCGGCCGCGGCGCAGGCCGAGAAAGCTGCACGCGGACAAGGCCTATGATCATCGCCGCTGCCGCCGCGCCTGCCGGCAGCGAGGCATCACGCCGCGCATCGCCCGGCGCGGCGTCGAGACCAGCGAGCGTCTCGGCCGCTATCGCTGGGTCATCGAACGCACCTTCGCCTGGCTCAATCGCTTCCGGCGTCTCACCATCCGCTACGAGCGGCGCATCGATATCCACAGCGCGTTTACAAGCATCGCTTGCTCCCTCATCGCCCTCCGGGCTCTGGAGGGAAGGTTTTGAAAGGGACTCTAATACCAACCTGAGGTTTCGTTGACTCGAATGTGAGTTGGTGCGGCTCGGGCGGGTATGATTCGCTGAGCTTCCCCGGAGGAGGCTTGCGATGACGGTAGCGATAACGCGTTTGGACTTGTCGGCTATGGCG
This sequence comes from Acidibrevibacterium fodinaquatile, assembly GCF_003352165.1. Taxonomy (GTDB): domain Bacteria; phylum Pseudomonadota; class Alphaproteobacteria; order Acetobacterales; family Acetobacteraceae; genus Acidibrevibacterium; species Acidibrevibacterium fodinaquatile. Next base: position 3,133,604 of record NZ_CP029176.1, on the reverse strand, counting down.
CTGCGCGAGCGGGCGGCTCGTGCGACGGATGCGAAAGTTTCGAGGCGGCTGCTGGCGATTGCTCTTGTTCTCGAAGGCTGGTCTCGGCGCGATGCGGCCGAGGCTTGTGCCATGGACCGCCAGACGCTGCGCGACTGGGTGCACCGTTACAATGGATTGGGACCTGACGGACTGGGCGATGCGCCGCGCCGCAACGGACCGCCACCCCGATTGTCGGCTTCGCAGCAGGCGCAGATCGCGGCATGGGTCAGGCAGGGCCCGGACCTGGAGCGTGACGGCGTGGTGCGGTGGCGCTGTGTCGACCTGCAGCGACGGATCGAGACCGAGTTTGCGGTTACCCTGCACGAGACGTCGATCAGCCGACTGTTGCGGCGGCTCAAGTTCACGCGGGTCCAGCCGCGTCCGTATCATCCGAAGAAGGACGCTGCGGCACAGGACATTTTTAAAAAGACTTCGCTGGCCTGGTAGCGGCGGCGATCCCGGCCACGGCGGCCCGTAAGCCGATCGAGGTGTGGTTCGCCGATGAAGCCCGTGTCGGTCAGAAGGGAACCCTGAGCTATGTCTGGGCAGAACGGGGTTCCCGACCACTGGCGGTGCGCGACAATCGCCATGACTCCGCCTATCTGTTTGGTGCCGTCTGCCCAGAACGTTGTATTGGTGCCGCCATCATCATGCCGGCGGTCAACAGCGAGGCGATGGCCGAGCATCTTCGGGAAATCAGCACGCAGGTCGCGCCCGGTGCGCACGCCGTGCTGGTGCTCGATGGCGCCGGCTGGCATCAAGCCGGCGAACGTTTGCCGGTGCCCGACAACATCAGCCTGCTACCGCTGCCGCCCTATTCGCCAGAGCTCAACCCAGTCGAAAACATCTGGCAATTTCTGCGCAGCAACTTCCTAATACCATGTGTGGACATCAGGTAATCGCGGCGAGGACATAGATCGTCCATGATGCTGCGAGCCGGGCTTTGTCGTCCGGCGATTCACATCATGGGAGGCGGTTGGATGACCAGATTTGTTGGTTTGGACGTTTCACAGAAGCTGACGTCAATTTGTAGGTGGCGTCGTGAAGTGTGTGGAACGTATGGCCCGCCCCGCCTGCAAGTGATTTTTCCGATGGACTGGTCAGTCTGCGTCAACGTATCCGGCCTCAGAGCAAGCTCTCGACCAAGATGGAGATCCGCGCGCTCTGGTTCTCATAATTCTGTCGGCGACAAGTCCGCCATTCCACACATCAGATTTCCAGAACACCGATCGACTGTCAGGCCATCTTTCTTCCACCACCCGCAAACATCATGGACCGGTAGCCGATCATCATATCAGCACCGGTCGATTTCGGTCACACCGTCACACCAACGGCTTTGGCGTCAAATTTGTCGCCGTGACGTAAGACGGCCCACGCAATCCGTGCCAGCTTATTGGCCAATGCGACGACTACGGCGTTCTTATGCACCCTGGTGATCAGCCCCCGCAGCCATCCGCCGAGTGGCGTGGCGCTGGTCAGCAGACCTGGCAGGGCGGAGCGTGCACCATGGATCAACTGCTTGCGCAGATATTTGTTGCCGCGCTTGCTGATCCCGACAAGCCGGGGTCGTCCGCCTGTCGTGATCTGACGCGGCACCAAACCCAGCCAGGCGGCAAGATCGCGGCCATGACCGAAACTCTCACCCTTGCCGATCGCGGCGATCAGCGCGGTGGCGTTGACCGGGCCGATACCAGGGATCGAAAGCAGCCTGCGGGCCGCCTCATCGGCGCGGGCACGAGCAACAAATTCGTCGTCGAAAGCCTCGATCCGGTGATCCAGTTCGCGCCATTCCTTCCGCATGTCGGCAATGAGCGCTTGCGTTCGTGGAGACAACGCGATGCTACCTCCGTCGTTCTGATCGAACCGCCCCACCAGATATTGCGCGAGCTTGCTCCGCCCCTTTGGCACGGTAATCCCCCGTTCAAGAAGGATAGCGCGTAGCTGATTGATCAGCGCCGTACGTTCCACCACCAGGCGATCCCGCGCCCGATGCAACGTCTGCACGTCAAGCTGTTCCTCGCTTTTGAGATCTACAAAGCGCATCGTCGGCCGGGTCGCTGCTTCAGCGATCGCCTCGGCGTCCCGATCATCGTTCTTCTGCGCTTTCACATACGGGCGCACATATTCCGGCGACATCAGCCGGACCGTGTGACCCTGAGCCGCCAACAGCCGCCCGAGATAATGGGCGCCACAGCATGCCTCCATGGCGATCACACACGCCGGGATCTTCGCCGTAAAGGCCGTCACGCTGTCCGGCCGCATCCGGCGCCGTTTCACCACCGCGCCGCTCGCATCCAACCCCGCGAGACTGCAACTGTTCTTGCCCAGATCGATCCCCAATACCGCGATCTCTTTCGTCATGGCACTTTCCTTTCGCTGGCCCCAGCAGACTATACACCGCCGGGGGAAAGGAGCGGGCCATCCCATAATTCTGGGTGGCGTAATCTCCGGGTGAGTTCAACCACCAGACTCGGCGTTGTCGCGCCGATGGAGATCACGCCATGGAGAAGAATAGCACGGGAACGCCGGAAGCCAGCCTTTTTGATGGAGAGGGCTGGTTCGACGCGATTGAGGCGGGGGTGCGGGATCGGATCCGCGGGTTCATCGAGAACATGCTGGAGGAGGAGCTGACGACGGCGCTGGGGCGGGAGCGATATCGCCGTGGTGGCGAGGCAACAGGATATCGCCATGGTGTCCGTCATCGGCAAATCCTCGGCTCGTTCGGCCCGCTCGAGATTACGGTGCCGCGGGGGCGGATGCCGAAGCCCGGGGGTGGAACGGCGGAATGGCAAAGTGCCACGCTGCCTCGTTATGCCCGGATGACGAAGCAGGTGGAGGCGTTGATTGCGGCGACCTATCTCGCCGGCACGAACACGCGGCGGGTAAGGCGGGCATTGGGGGCGTTGTTCAAGGGGGCAGTGGGCAAGGACGTGGTCAGCCGCACGTGGAGAAAGGTCAAGGCGGACTGGGACGGCTGGAACCGGCGGAGCCTGGCCGACGAGGATACCGTCAGGCTGATCCTCGACGGCACGGTGGTGAAGGTCCGGCTCGACCGGAAAGCGACCAACATCTCGCTGCTGGTCGTTCTCGGCGTCCGCCGCGACGGGCAGAAGGTTTTGCTGGCGGTGAAGAACATGGGTGGCGAGAGCGAGGCCGCCTGGCGGGCGGTGCTCGATGACCTGATCGCGCGGGGTCTGCGGACGCCGGACCTGTTGCTGATCGATGGCGGTGCCGGCCTCGAACGCGCCCTGGCCAGCCTTTGGCCCGAGGTGCCGACCCAGCGCTGCACAGTCCACAAGCATCGAAATCTGCTCGCGCACGCTCCCGAGGCGCTGCACGAGGAGATCACGGCCGACTACAACGACATGATCTACGCCGATACCAGCGCCGAGGTGATGCGCCGGCGCCGGCTGTTCCTGGCCAAATGGCGCCTGAAATGCCGCGGTGTCGCCGACAGCCTTGAGGAAGCCGGCGATCGGCTGTTCACCTTCACCCGATTTCCCAAAAGCCAGTGGAAATCGGCAAGAACGACGAATGCGATCGAACGCCTGCACGAGGAGTTCAAGCGCCGGATCAAAACCCAGACCGTCCTGCCTTCGGCAGAGACCGCGGCGATGCTGTTCTGGTCATTGCTCGCATCCGGGCAGGTCACCATGCGCAAAGTCGACGGGTGGCAGAGCCTCGGAGAGCCACCCGCCTCAATGCCTCTTGATCTCGTCGCCTGACCTCGTCATGCTCCCCAAACCGGAGACGCCGCCAAAGGCAATTTCCACACAAACCGCGACGCCACCCTCAGCCCATGCTTCCGACAAAGCTCGGAGGTCGGCAGGCCAGCCTCTTGTTCCTTGATCATCCCGATAATCTGCGCCTCGGTGAAACGGCTTTTCCTCATCTCGTCTGCTCCTTCAGGGTGGGCAGACTCTACATCACGGCGAGGGCGCTTTCGGGGGGCAGGTCACCGGCCACCTCCCCCTCCATTCAGAAAGAGGCAACTCTACAAGTGGCCGGTTTTTGCCCCGCCACGCAGCAGTACTATGCCGCCGCTACATGGCCTACTTTTCCACCGCCGCGTACACCTGCTCGCGCAGCGCTTCCAAGGCAATCTTCGCCTTCAGCGCCGCATCAATCGTCCGTCTCTTCTTCGTCGTCATCATCCGCTCCGTCTATCACGACAGAACGGCACTCTTCCAACTACGCCCCCGGCCCCATTTTCCGGGTCCATCTCAATAACGCAGCCGGGCCCCGCCTCAACTTAAATTTGTGCAATGCAGCAAAGCGCCGCCCGCAATGTTGCGTTTCTGCCACGCGCTTGCCCTGTCACGGCGATGATGCGGCTGCCCTCTGTTCTTCTTTCGGAGAGCATCAGAAAATGTGGAGCGATCAGGCCAGCTTACCGGGACTCTGTCTGCTCCGTTACAGCCCACACTTCCTGATGCTCTCCAAGGTCACTGTCTTCATCACCAAAAATGTCGAACGTCGAGGTCAGACCGGATCGAAATAATGGATCTCAAGCAGGAGGCAGCCCTTCTCGGACTTGAACGGCCCGTGCGGTACGTGCGGCGGCCGGCAGGCGTAGGTGTGCGGTGCGAAGCTTTCACCGCCCTCGCCCCTCTCATCGTTGCCCACTGTCAGGTCGCCATACATAAGGTACACCTCCTCCCAGTATTCATGCGAGAAGGGCGCCGTCGTGTAGATACCGGGCTGGAACCGGAGAAGCCGCGTCCGCGTGCCGCGGCGGCCTTCCTCGTCGAGCCACCCGGAAAGGATTTTTTGCTCGATCCCGGCGGGATAGCCTTTAGGTACTTCCCATCCGGTATTCATATCGAGGGCGTAGAATTCGTCGTGCTGTTTGTTCACAGGCATCTGTGCGTTTTCCTTATTCCGCGGCTTGCAGGGTAAGCGCGTTGACCGAATCTTCCAGGGCGTAGCTGTCGAGCATATCTTGGACCAGCTTCTCCGCCGCTACCCAGTCGTAGGTGCGAAAGGAATGGCCCTTGGTCACGAAGGTTGCGCCCGCATAGAACATCTCGTACTGCTGATGGCGCGAGCCGAATTCAGAGCCGACGGCATCCCAGGCGAGCTTGTAGAACTTCACCTTCTCACGCGAATTGGCGGCAGGTGATTGCTGGGTCTTGTCGATCAGCGAGGCCATCTCTGGATTGGCGAAATCCGCGGCCGACGAGGGCAGCATGATCATCCCACCGCCCGCCAGTTCCCGTAGGGTGTTGAGGATCTTCGGATAAAGCTGTTGGGTCAGCGTCTGCGCGGCATAGAGCGTGTGGCTGTCGGGCACGAAGTAATCGCCCCGCTGCTTGCCCTTCGCCTCCATCGCCGAAACCAGCGCGTCCACCAACGCAGCGTTGGCTGCGAGTTCGCCCAGTGTCTCACGCACCTGCGGAAACTGGGTGATGCCGTTGGTCTCCGCCGTGCGATGCCCGAGGCCGACGAGGAAGCGCATTTTGATCGCGAGGCGGATCATCGCCTGGTAGTTCTGATAGACATGCGCGGGCGTCGCGTGAAACTGCTTCTGGCACATCTCGATGTCGCCATCGACGAAAACGCGCGACCACGGCACCCTCACGTCTTCGAAATAGAGGACCGCGTCGTTCTCGTCGAAGCGGCTGGCAAGCGGGTTGTCGAAGACCGACCGCGACGCCGCCTCGTAGGACTTGCGCGAGAGAATCTTCAGACCCGGAGTGTTCATCGGAATCGCGAAGGAGATCGCATAGCGCTCGTCCCCAGGGCGTAGCGGCTGGATGCAGGTCACGAAGACTTCGTTCGCGACTACCGCTCCGGTCGCCAGCATCTTGGCGCCGCGCACGGTGAGGCCCTCGTCGTCACGGTCGACCACGCCGAGGGTGAGGAAAGGGTCGGCCTGCGCGGCCGCGGATTTCGAGCGGTCCGCCTGCGGGTTGATGATAACATAGGTCAGGTAAAGATCATTATCGCGGGCATAGCGGTAGTAGTCTTCCAGCGCTTTGGCGCGCTTGGGGTCATGCGCTTCAAAGACGTCGCGGCCCATCTCCATCCCCGCGATGCAGGAGGCAACGTGATCTGGGGCCCGACCCATGAAGCCCGCGTGCAGTCCGGTCCAGCTTTCCAGCGCCGCGCGCCGCACCAGGAGGTCGTCATAAGACCGCGGCAAATGCCAGATCCGATTGGCGCGGCAGCCGGTCTCTGTCTCGTAGGTCATCAGCGCCTGGTTTGCAGGGGCGTTGGCGTAGTCAAACATCGCCGCCACAGATTTCACGACGTTGCGGAAGGCTGGATGGGTAGTGACGTCGCTCACATCTTGCCCATCGATGAATATCTGGCGTCCGTCGCGCAGGCTTTCTATGTGGTCTTGTCCTGATTTGGTCATTCCTGGCACTCCTTGATCAGTAATGCATCGGCAGTGGCCATTCGGGCGCGCGGGTCTGGTCGGTCTGAAGGTCCTGATAGCGGCCACGGAAGAAAATCAACGGCGCCGGCTGATCGGGATGGGCGGCGAAGCGCACCACCCGGCCCACGAAGATTATATGGTCGCCCCCATCATGATGGGCGAACGGTTCGCATTCGAAATGCGCGAGTGCACCCGAGATCAGTGGCGCCTCAGCGTGGCCCACGGTGCTCGCCACGTCCTGCCACTTGTCCGACAGCGCCTTGGCGAACGCGTTAGCGATGTGCTCCTGATCGCGCCCGAGCACACTGACCGCGTAACCCCTGGCCTCAAGCATCGCGCCGAGGCTGTAGGCCCGGCGGTCGACGCTGAATAGGATCAGCGGCGGATCAAGCGAGACAGAGTTGAACGAACTCATCGTCATGCCGATGAAGGCCCCGTCCGGCCCCTTCGCGGTGATCACCGCCACTCCCGTCGCGAACTCGCCGAGCGTGCGCCGGAAGAGCTTTTCTATTGGTAGGTTCATTATGTCTCCTATATTCTTTTAATAGCTATCTATAAAAGTTAGTCAAGCAATCTCTGGTCGTGCTCTGGACAGAACTGCGAAATTCAAGGAAGGAAGCCAAATGCACGAGGACGATCTTCAGCCGCCGCCATCGCCGGAGCCGGACGAGAGTTCCGGTCCCGCACCCGCTACCTTGCCGCTGACGGTCTCTCGGCCGGAAATGCTGGTCGGAGGCAGCGACGCTACGTTCCGCGATCTGCTGCACGACTTTTTCGCCTTCGCGATGCGGATGGATAAGGCTCGTGCCTTGTTCGGCGAATTTATCGGACTGTCAGCGACGCAATACATGGCGCTGATCGCGCTTTCGCGGATGAATGATAAAGGTGGGATAGGAACCAACGGGCTGGCCAGGCACTTGCATCTGACGGGCGCCTTCATGACCAATGAGGTCAATAAGCTGGTCAAGGTGGGCTACGTCTGCAAACGTCCTCACCCCACCGACGGGCGCCGACTTGTACTTGAGCTGACGCAGCAGGGTCTCGACGCGCTCGATCGGCTGGCCGAATTCCAGCGACCGGTGAACGACGCCCTCTTCGCCTCGCTCAAAGTCAACGAATTCGCGGCGCTCGCGGACATCCTGCGCCGGCTCGCGCGCGATAGTGATAACGCGCTTACTTTTGCGGACTACATACTCGGTAATAGGATGCGGAAGTGACGTGCTGGTAGAACCCCAGACGCCAGAAAATGATGGGGAGTGAACCGCAAAGCGCCGCGCTCCTATGACAAAGACCTCTACAAAGCCCGCAGCCTGATCGAAATTTTCTTCTGCAAGCTCAAGCAGTTTCGAGCAATTGCCACTCGTTACGACAAAACCGCCCCGAATTTCCTCGCCGCCACCCACCTCGCGGCCGCCGTCATCTGGCTCAATTGATGACAGGCCCGAAGTTGAAATGCCCGACCCGGAGCGGCTGTGCGCCGTCGTCCCTCAGATCTGCTTTGACGCGTTGTCGAGGAAGGCGTCGATATGGCGGCGCATCGCAATCTCGGCGCTGTCGGGATCGTGGCGGCGCACGGCGTCGACGATCTCGGCGTGCTGCTCGCAGACGCGGATATGCTGCTCGTTCGCGCGGAGCGAGATGAACCATTGCCTCGCGGCGCGGTTGCGCAGCATGGCAAGAATTTCCGTCAGAACCGCGTTGCGGCTGTGCAGCGCCAGCAGCGCGTGGAATTCGCCGTCGAGCGTCATCAACCGGCCCAGATCGCGCGCCCGAGCCGCGCGCCACATCGCATCGAGATTCTGCTCGATCGCCCGGATGTCGGCGGCTTGTGCGCGTTCGGCGGCACAGCGGGCGGTGAGACTTTCGGTCAGGCGCCGCACCTCGATGATGTTGAGTATGTCATCGAGGCTTTCGGGCCGGATCATGATTCCCTTGCGCGACATCACTTCAATCAGTCCCTCGCCCGCAAGCCGGGCGATCGCCTGATGTATCGGGGTCCGGCCGAAGCCGAGCGTCTCGCTCAGGAGCGCTTCGCTCAGCACCTCGCCAGGGCGCAGCTCGCAGCAGATGATCCGCTGCTTGATCGCATCGTAGGCCTGATCGCGCAGGGGCGGCGGCCGCCGCGCCGGCCGGCGCCGGCCGGCGTGCTTCATGCGGCGCACGGCAGTGGCAGGCGTCTCGATGGCGGGGGTGTCGGTCATCGTTTCCATTCCGCAGCACCCGGCTGATCAGCCGGCAACGGGCAGCCCACGCACCGCATACGCGAGCCTGATCGTGCGGCCTAGTACCGGATCCTCCAAGGTGCTCTCGAAGCGCTCGGCGTAGCGGATGCCGCCGATGGCGGGCATGGTTCCTCCAAACATCGCCGTGCCATCCGCAAGCCCGGCGCCCTTCGAGTACTCCTCGATCAGCGCTTGGGGGGGCATGAGTCCGGCAACGCTTCCTTCCTGATAGAGATGGCGGGTGCCGTCAATGACCACATGGCTGCGCAGAATCAGGCTGTCCCAGTGGTCACGCACCTCGTCGAAGGGCCAGACGCGGCGAGCCACCGGCTTGTCGCACATCTGCTTTGACACCGCGACACCCACGGTCTCGAGCTTGCGATCGGTGTGGTCGGATCCAAGCCCGACGTAAAGGCGGCCACAAAACGCGAAGATCACCGTCTCGGCCTCGCCGCTACCGCTCGATCCGGCATCCTCCACCAGATCGTCGGTAGTGAGGCGCGCGGCGGAGATGCGGTAGAAGGTGGGCGTGGCGACAGGCCGCGCGACGCCAAGCGCTTCTAGCTCAGCGATATGATGTTCCATCGCCGCCTTGTCGCGTCCAGCCCAGCCGGCGATGACCAGCGTGGAGATCGTCACCCTCACGGTCTTGATGCCATTTCGGCTTTCGCATTCCAAGATCAGTTTGCTCACAATTCCCTCCTTCGCCTCGAGTGCTGGATGTTATTTATGCTAATACAATGAATTTAGCTCATTGAAATATAAAGATTATCGATCAACTAAAATATCATACGAATTTTATGTTGCACATTAGCGCGATCTGCGCAATCGTGAACTTCGTTGGGTAGAATGCCCCGATGCGGCTGGCTGAGCCGAACGGCAGACAGGTATTGGATCATGAGATCGAACTTGAAAAAGCGCATGCTGAGCGCGGCGACTGCTGCGGGTCTGGTACTCAGTGGCCTCCAAGCCGCGCGGGCCCAGGATAAGCCGCAATCGGTCGGCATGGGGATCTTCACTTTCACATCTGGTCCGGCGGCGGCCTACGGTATGCCGGCGCGCAACGCAGCCGAGCTGTGGATCGACCAGCTCAACGCCGCGGGCGGCATCGATGGAGTCAAGATTGACCCGAAATACATCGACGAGGCGCAGGGCACGAATAACATAATCGGCGACTATCGCCACCTCGCCGAGGATCCGAACAACCAGGTGATGATCGCCGCGCTGTCGAGCGGGAACTGCCTGGCGCTGCATCCGATTGCGAACCAGCTCAAGGTGCCAACGGTCGGCTGGAACTGCGACACGCATCAGCTCTTCGAGAAGGAGAGGGGCGGCTACTACTTCCGTCCGAACGGCAACACGATCCCCGAATTCACCGCCTTCGCCGTCTACCTGTTGTCGGTGGAGCCCGACATCAAGACCGTGGCGATCATCGACCCGGATTACGCCTTCGGCCATGACGGCGCGCAGATCTTCACCGCGGCGCTGAAGGCGCTAAAGCCCGATGTGCAGATTGTGGCCGAGCTTTATCCACGCCTCGGCGCCGCGTCCTACCAGACCGAGATCTCGCGTCTCGCGGTAGCCCATCCGGAGGTGATCTTCTCAAACCTCTGGGGCGGGGATCTGGAGAACTTCATCCGACAGGCGGAACCGCGCGGTTTGTTCAAGACCAGCAAGGTGGTGCTGGCGCTCGGGGAATCTGTACTGCAGACGACGCCGCTGCCCGATGGTGTGATCGTCGGTGTTCTGGGCGACGGCTACTGGATGTCGCCGCAGGCCGAATCCGATCCCGCAGCCAAGGCCTTCGTCAAGGCCTATCATCAGAGGTTCGGCCTTTATCCGGTCTTCCCGGCGATGAAGATGGCCAATGCGTTGGAATATGTGAAAGTCGCCTACCAAACAGCGATGAGGAAGAACGGCGGCAAGTGGCCCTCCCGTGAGGAACTCGACGCGGCGATGAATGACAGCACGGTCAAGACCTATACAGGCACCACAGTGACCCGGTCCGACAATGACGGTGTCGTCGACCAGATCGTCGGCCAGACGGTAAAATCGTCACAATACCCGTTCCCGGTGATGGGCGACATGGCGCGCTATTCCGGCGAGACGCTTATGCCGCCAGAAGGCCAGGATCCGATCAAGTGGCTTGGCGCGCTAACACCCTCGTTCGTGGCTGAGATGCCGAAGCCCGGCTCCTACAAGTAACACGGGCCGGAGGCCGCCCGGCTTGGCGCCACCCACATCCATCACGGAGACCTCCCGCCATGCTGCACGCTGTCATCCCGCTCGCGGTCGACAGCCTGGCGAGCGCCGCCCTGATCTTCTTCGTCGCGGTCGGCCTCACGCTCGTCTTCAGTGTGCTGCGCGTGCTGAACGTGGCGCATGGCAGCTTCTACTCGATCGGCGCCTATGTCGCGGCCAGCCTCGGGCTCTGGATCGTCAGCGCTGGGCTGCCAGGATATTTGGCCTTCCCCGCGCTCCTGCTGAGCGCGCTGATCGTCGCAGCACTTTTCGGCCCGCTGGTTGAACGCACGCTGATCCGCTGGACCTATGGCAAGTCCGAGGCGGTGCAGATTCTCGTCACTTTCGCGATTTTCCTTATCCTCGAGGATCTGCAGCGCATTCTCTTCGGGGTGCAGTCCTATTTCGCGGATACGCCAATGCAGCTTCTGGGAAGCGTCACCATTGGCGGGATCGTCTATCTTGGCTATCAGCTTCTGCTGATCGCGTTGGCGCTGGTCGTGGTAATCGCGCTGCGCGTCTTCGTGCGCCATACCCGCATTGGGCGGCTGATGGCCGCCGTCGTCGCCGACCGCGAGGTGTCCGAGGCGATGGGGATCGACACCCGCCGTATCTACATGTTCGCCTTCTCGCTCGGCGTGTTCCTCGCCGCGCTCGGGGGCGCGCTGGCGACGCCTACCTCAGGCGTCGCGCCGGGCTTGGGCGCCGACACGATGGTGTTGGCCTTCGCCGTCGCCGCGATCGGCGGGCTCGGCCAGATCGAGGGCGCGGTAGTCGCGGCGCTGGCCGTAGCGGTGGCGCGGGTGCTTGCCGTCTTCTGCTTTCCCGCTTTCGACGCAGTCGCCCCGTATGTCGTGATGTTGCTTGTCCTACTGGTGCGCCCGCATGGTCTGTTCGGGAAGCCCGTGGTCAAGAGGCTCTGAGAGAGACCATGGCGCGTATCCTCCTCGCCCTCGCCGCCCTTGTCACCGCGCTGGTGCCGCTAGTCTCGCCTTGGGGGGAGTTCGTGATGGCTGACGCCATGGCAAAGGGCTTCGCCGCGCTCGGTATCGCGCTTCTGCTGCGCGGCGGCCTGATCTCGATCGGGCACGCGATGTTCTTCGCCGCAGGCGCCTATGTGGTCGCGGTGCTGCAGAGCGCCTTTGGGATCGGCGACTTTTTCCTCCTGATTTCGCTCGCTACGCTGATCACGGCGTTCTTCGCGCTGGTCGTCGGCGCCTTCATGGTGCGCTACCGTGGCATCTTCTTCGCGATGTTGAACCTCGCCGTATCGATGGTCCTCTACACGCTGCTCGCTAAGCTCTACAACGTGACCGGCGGTACCGACGGGATGCAAGTGCCACCGCCGACCTTCCTGGGGATCGCCCTTGGCGCCTCGGGCACCGCGCTGGCGATCTACTACGCCACGCTGGTCCTCGTCGCGGTGGCGGGCGTCATGGTCCACCACTACCTTCAAAGCCCGCTCGGCCAGGCGCTAAATGCGGTCCACACCAATGAGGTGCGGCTCGAATATCTCGGCATCCCGGTTTGCGGCGTACTGCTCACGGCCTATACGATCTCGGGCGCGCTGGCGGGGCTAGGCGGCGCGCTGATGGGCATGACCGTGGGCCATATCGTTCCCAGCATGGCCTACTGGACGCAATCCGGCGACCTTGTGCTGATCGCGGTTCTGGGCGGGATCTCGGGTGTCGCGGGCCCCTTCGCCGGGTCGGTCTTCCTGCAGCTCGTCCACGCGGCGGCGGGGCTTTTCACCGATGCCTGGAACATGATCACCGGGATCGCGCTGCTGCTGGTGATCTTCTTCCTGCCAGGGGGATTGATCGGCCTGATCGCCGGACGGCGGGCGGTGGCGAAATGAGCGCGCCTCTTCTCGAAGCCCGCGACTTACATGTGGCCTTCCGGGGTGTGAAAGCGGCAGATGGGGTGGACCTGCATATCGACGAGCAGGAATTCCTCGCGATCATCGGGCCGAACGGCTCGGGCAAGACCACCTTCCTCAATCTCTGCACCGGCTATGTCCGACCCCAGCAAGGCAGCGTTCACCTCGATGGCGTCCCGATCACACGCCTGCCGCCGCGTGCCATCGCGCGCCGGGGCGTGGCGCGCGCCTTCCAGGTTCCGCAGCTCTTCACCAGCCACAGCGTACTCGAGAACCTCATGCTCGCCACTGCCGCGCGAGGCGGGATCTGGCAGGGCTGGCGCCCGCTCGATCGGCCCGAACACCACGAGGCGGCAAGGGAACTCCTCAATCTCTTCAACCTCGACGACATCGCCCATGCGCCGGTCGTGAGCCTATCGGAGGGGCGGCGCAAGCTCATCGACATCGCCGTCGCCATGGCGTTGCGCCCGCGTCTGCTGCTGCTCGACGAGCCCACCAGCGGGGTCAGCGCGATCGAACGGTTCGCGCTGATGGACGCGCTGATGTCGGCGATGCGTCAGCGCCGGATCAGTGCGCTATTTGTCGAACACGACATGGAGGTGGTCGAGAAATACGCCAACCGTGTCGTCGTGTGGAACGCCGGGCGCGTGCTGGTGGAGGGGCCGCCTGCTGTGGTGATGAGGGACCCACGCGTGATCGAGACGGTGATAGGAACGGCGTGATGCTGAGCGTTCGCAATCTCAAGGCCTCGATCGCCGGCACACCGGTGCTGCGCGACGTGTCGCTGCAGCTCGAGGCGGGGCGCACCGTGGTGCTGATCGGTCGCAACGGCGCAGGCAAAACCACGACGCTGCGCGCGGTGATGGGGCTTCAGCCCGTCGTCGGCGGTACGGTGGAGATTGACGGAGTATCGCTCCTGTCCCGGCCCGCTTTCGCGCGCGCGGCCCTCGGAGTGGGCTACGCGCCGGAAGACCGGCGTCTCATCACCGATTTTAGCGTCGAGGAAAATATCGAGCTGCCGATGCTCGCCCTGAAGCTCCCCACCGCCGAACGGCGCCGCCGTATAAGCGAGGTCTATGCGCTGCTGCCTGAAGTTCATGAGATGCGCCGCCGTTCGGGTGGCGGAGTGTCAGGCGGGCAGGGCAAGATGGTGGCGCTTGCAAGAGCCCTAACCGTTGCCCGCAAGGCATTGCTGCTCGACGAGCCGCTCCAAGGCCTCGCTCCAGCGCTGGCGCTGAACTATGCCCGCGTGCTAGGGCGGTTGCGGGAGGTACGACCGGAGTTGACCCTGCTGGTTACCGAATCAAGCCCTAACCTTCTGCGCGACATCGCCGACTGCACCGTCACAATTGAGCGCGGGGCGACAGACCGATGATAGAACCCGTCGTTCGATTGTCGCGCGCTTGCAGAAGGTGCATGGACGGAAATACGGGTTCTGGGGGTTGATCGCGCAGAAAGGATTTTGAGCCGATGGCCAAGCGCACGCCACCGCCAACCGCAAGCGATGATGAGGTGCGCGCCTTGCTCGCGCGCACTCACTGCCCGGTGCCGTTCCACGCCGTGCGCACGCGCTTCCTCGGCAACATCGCCTCGCCCGATATGCAAAGCTCGCCGATGGAGATGGTCAAGGCGCTGTGGGGCGGCGAATTGCCGACCTTCGAGTCCATCGACGACGTCAACGAACTCATCGGCGCGCTGGTGATGGGCCTGTGGAACCGGCTCACGCGCCATCAGGAACGCTCAGCGCCATTCCGGCTGACGCGCATGGAGGTTCCGGCCACGCGCGACGGGCTGGCGACTCTCGCCCGGCTGCGGCGCGAGGAACTGGAGGGCTTCGTCGAAGGGCTTTTCGGCAACAAGGAAAGCCTCGACCTGCCGGAACGGGCACACAAGGCGCTTGGCACCCTGGCGGAGATCCGCGCGATGCTGAAGGGGGCTCAGGTCTTGGCCGAGGACCTGACCAAGCCGGCCGCCTCTGATCAAATCGCCGTCACAATCGGACATTTCCGCGAACTGACCCGCATTGCCGAGCACGAGATCCACGAGGCCGTGCTCTCCTGCACCCGTGCGCGCAGGCAGATGCCGGCGGCATGGCCGGCGCGCCGCCCAACGCTGCACTGACCGCGCCGGGCTGACAGCGGCTTGCGTCCGTGACGGAATCCCAGGCCCCGTGGCCCGCTGGCGAAGTGCTCGCCGGCATCGTCGAGCGGGTGACGTTCCACAATGCCGAGAGCGGCTTCGCCGTGCTCAGGGTAAAGGCGCGCGGGCACCGCGACCTCGTCACCATTGTCGGCCACGCCGCCGCGATCAGTGCCGGGGAGTGGATTACCGCGACCGGCGAATGGGTCAACGACCGTACCCACGGCCAGCAATTCAAGGCGCGGTTCTTAAAAACCTCGGCGCCGACCACGGAAGAGGGGATCGAGCGCTACCTCGCCTCCGGCATGATCCGCGGCATCGGCCCGGTCTACGCAAAGAAGCTGGTGCGCGGCTTCGGCGAGCAGGTGTTCGACATCATCGAAGGCGCACCAGAGCGCCTGCGCGAGGTGGGTGGGATCGGCGCGGTGCGGGCACAGCGCATCGTCGCTGCCTGGGCCGAGCAGAAGGTGATCCGCGAGATCATGGTGTTTCTGCACAGCCACGGCGTCGGCACCGCGCGCGCCGTGCGCATCTTCAAGACCTATGGCGCCGACGCCATTCAGGTGATGAGCGAGAACCCATACCGGCTGGCGCGCGACATCAGAGGCATCGGCTTCAAGACGGCGGATGCGATTGCCGCAAAACTCGGCATCGAGAAGACGGCGATGATCCGCGTCCGCGCCGGCATCGGCTACGCGCTCTCCGAGGCGATGGACGAGGGCCACTGCGGTTTGCCGGTCGTGGAATTGATCCCGCTCGCGGAGCGCTTGCTGGAGGTTTCGGAGGCGTTGATCCGCACCGCCCTCGATCTGGAACTGGCCGACGGCGCGGTGATCGCCGACCGCGTCGGCGAGGCGGACTGCGTCTTCCTCGCCGGCCTTTATCACGCCGAGCGTGGCGTCGCCGAGCGGCTGCGCGCAATCGCCCACCAGCCGCTGCCCTGGCCCGCGATCGACGCGGAAAAAGCCATCCCCTGGGTGGAAAAGCGGATCGGCATGACGCTCGCCGAAAGCCAGCGCCAGGCGGTCGGCCTTGCCCTTGCCGCGAAGCTGCTGGTGATCACCGGCGGCCCGGGCGTCGGCAAGACGACGATCATGCGGGCGATCCTCGCCATCCTCGCCGCCAAGGGCATGCGCATCCTGCTCGCGGCCCCCACCGGGCGGGCGGCCAAAAGGATGAGCGAGGCGACCGGGTTCGAAGCCAAAACGATCCATCGCCTGCTGGAGGTCGACCCAAACACTGGCGGCTTCCGGCGCGGCCCCGATCACCCGTTGGCGTGCGACCTGCTGGTCATCGACGAGGCCTCCATGGTCGATGTGCCCCTGATGCACGCGCTGACCCGGGCGATCCCGCAGGCGGCGGCGCTCCTGGTGGTGGGTGACGTCGATCAGCTCCCCTCGGTCGGGCCGGGTCAGGTGCTGGCGGACCTGATCGGCTCCGGCGCGGTTGCGGTGGTGCGGCTCACTGAGATCTTCCGCCAGGCGGCCTCGAGTCGGATCATCATCAGCGCACACCGGATCAATCGCGGCGAGATGCCGGACCTCAGCCGCGCCGAGGCCGAGAGCGATTTCCACTTCGTTGCGGCCGAGGAGCCCGAGACGGCGGTTGCGCGCATTATCGATCTGGTGAAGACCCGCATTCCCCGCCGGTTCGGGCTCGATCCGGTGCGCGACATCCAGGTCCTCTGCCCGATGGCGCGCGGCGGGGTTGGCGCGCGCGCGCTGAATGTCGCGTTGCAAGCAGCGCTGAATGGCGAGGCGACGCCACGGGTGGAAAAATTCGGCTGGACCTTTGCCCCCGGCGACAAGGTCATGCAGATCGAGAACGACTATGACCGCGAGGTCTATAACGGCGATATCGGTTTTGTCACCGCGATCGACGCGGAGGAGGCCGAGATCACCGTGCGGTTCGACGGGCGAGACGTGGGCTACGGTCTCGGCGATCTGGATGCGCTGGTGCCGGCCTATGCGGCGACGATCCACAAGGCGCAGGGCTCGGAATATCCCGCCGTGGTGATCCCGGTCCTGACGCAGCATTACGCCATGCTGCAAAGGAACCTGCTCTATACCGGCATCACGCGGGGCAAGCGGTTGGTCGTGCTCGTCGGCAGCCGCAAGGCGGTGGCCATCGCGGTCCGCAATGTCTCCGGCCGGCGGCGGTGGTCGAAGCTGCGGGAATGGCTCGCTGCGTTGCCGGCTGGAGCGATCGCGTTGTGACACTATCGACCAGCCGGTTGACAGCGGCCGAAATGGGCCGAAAGCAGATGGGCAGGTTTGGGACTTGGACTCACGAAATCCGCCGTAGGGAGAGCGACGCTTGCCATACAAAGAGACGAACTCCGGCTACGCTTGCTACAGCAGTTTTGATTGAGGTTCCGCGGCGTCGCCCTCGGGTTGTCCGTTGGACTCGGCTTCAGACTCCCCGACAGGCGATTTTCTATCAGATGTCCGCGGTGGGCCGTCCGATTTCGCTGCTGAACTATTGCTGATCAGGGCTCCGCGTTTAACCTGTACGAAGTCCGCGAAGACGCCGAGAATCGACTTTGCCTCAACACTCAGAGTTTGGATTTGCGTGGCGTCGACTTGATGGGCGCGTTCCTCTAATTCCTTAGCAGCGGCGAACAGTGCGCTGGAATTGTGTTCCTTAACGAAATATTCGGCGATTATGTCCGCACGGACATTCTCGAACAGCTTCTCAAGGGCTTGCTTGGCTTGACGCGCAACCACTCGACCGTTCTCCATGCCTTCAGCGATTACGGACAAAACGGTTTCAATGCTTTTCTGAACCTTTGCGTCGCCCGCGTCGCCATAGGTAATGCCAGCCGCGATAGCGTGAAACCGGGAGGCGGTTTCTTCGTAGAGAAAATGCTCCAAGGCGCGATCAAGTGCGATACAGGCCAGAGATGCAACAAAATAGGCGCAGCGGAGCGCTTGCTCTTTATGCTGTGGCCGCGTCAGCGCCCGGTCCGCAAAAAAACGGAATGCTGCCATGGATTTGTTGAAAGCAGGGTAGCCTTGCAGACTAATTAGGGAGGATTTGGCATCGGCGATTCGCCGTATCCAGTCGCCATCCTGCTTATGATCTGGATATTTTCGGATATTGTCGTGAAACTGCTCGAGTGTAAGGCGCTCTGAAAGATCGAGTTTGTTCTGCAGCCTATCGAGAAACTGCTTGCTCAACAAACCGACCTTCTGCTGTTGGGCAAAGCGGGCGACCTTTTGGGTGCTGTCCGTTGTCGCCACGATCGCACGGTCGCAGCCCAATGCGAGTTGCATACCTCTGGCCCAAAGGATGCGTTCAAAGGCTTTTGGAGATCGTTTGTCCTTGACGTCGATAAGCGTGTGCGTGCGGATGCTCGCGGATTGTCGTCCGTAGAACCACCCGTCAATGTCCGTGACTTCTTCGCCTTCAAAGCGCAGCGAGACTGAGCGCAAGACGAAGAATCCTTGACGTGCGAAATATGCCCGTACCAGTTCTTCGAGGTCCGCGCCTTTGGGTACTGCCATGTCAGCCTCCACTCCGCAGGCGGTCAAGGGCTTCCGTCACGAAGCGGCGATCACCGACATTGTTCTTCTCGCGGACCTCCTTACGGACGGCGTGCGGTCCTTTAAACGCCGTTGCCGCCGAGCCGTCGAGAAGGATCGCTTCCTGAGCGGCGGCCCCGCCCCGCACGATCGTCAAAGCCAACTCACCGACATCCTTCTTCAACAATTTCATCGTGTAGCGGTCGCTGCGCCGCGCGGTGACCTGGACCACCTGGCGCGCTTCGAGTTCGCGATAATCCTCGCCGATTGCCCGCACCCCGTTTTTGCCGATCTCGCGCCCGGCGATCAGGGCGCGCAGCAAGGCGTCTGGCATGGTGATGTTGCCGCGAACATAGTTACTGCGGGTTTGACCATATGTAAGCGAGGCCAGCAGCGCTTTGGCGTCATCGATGGGATCGTCCTCGAACGGGCGACCATATTTCTGGAAGTCGTTCGGTGAGGCGATATAGCCGACGGCTTCGGTGCTGTTGCTAACTTCCATTCGATCGAAAAATCCGACGCTGATGAGTCGCCGATAGAGTTCCGCGCCCAGCATCTTCTTCACATCAGCATCGTAAAGCGCACCATTGCGCCGCATTTTGTCCTGCACTTCTGTCAGGCGGCGCTTTTCATCCGTCGTCAGTGCCTCCAATACAAGCAGGGTTTTCTTGGCGTATTGGCCATCGCGAAACGTGTTCGAGTTAAAAAGGATCGTACGGTCTCGGTCGGTTTCCTCATCGATGATGGCAGTGCTTTTGCAAAGGTCGATCAGAGAGGTAGCCTTAGCTGTCGGAATCTTATAAAGGTCGCTGATAAATGTCGTCGCCTCCTGGCGTCCCAAGGGCTTTTCGGCGACCTTCTCCGACAATTCGAGAACGGCCTCCTCGTCATCCGACGGGTCGGCCTCATCGAAAATGTCGCTGGTCGTCTCCAACACCGCGGTCGTCGTCGCGCCTAGAACGCTGACAGCGCCATTTTTGGCGATGTCGATGCGGCCGGCGTTTTTCAACGCGGTCAGTCCCAGATCGCGCGTTGGTTTATCTATGCCATTGAGTTGGCAGGCGCGTTTGACGGTTTCGCTCGAGATGGAGGGATTGGGATCGCCTTCTATGTTACGGCGCAGGAGATTATAGAGGCGTCCAATGCGTCCCGCGTAAGAGATATTCTCAAGGCTGGCGGCACCCGCGCCGGTTACAGCATCGAGGTTTTTCGACTGGGTGAGAAGCCATGCCCCCTTTGTCTTCTTGTCCACCGTTTGTTCCTCGCGGGCAACCGATTGGCGATACGTCGCGGTTCATTCAACGTCATGCTACCGAGCATATCCTCTCGCCACGAGGTATTACAACCGCTTATAGCTCTGGTGCGATAATCAAGGCGTCATTGATGAGCGATCGTAGCGTTCCATGATTGCCGAGTCTGACAAGGAAGTATCTGCTGTGATCGGCTGCCGCAGGCCGACGTCCGCTAACGCGGAACCGACCGTCGGTGGGGGTATCCAAAACGGGTGCGAAGCGTCCACCGGACCAGGAATGGCCAAAATCGCCGACGGACTAGCTTTGGCCGCTGCCGATCTGCAGGTCGACGGCCCGCTTCCGTTCGAGGATTGTTGCATGAATTGGGGAGCTGCGGCTAAGACACAGCGAGTTCAGAGAGCGAAAGTTCGGCCCGGTCGGCCGTGACGGGTAGAGTACCGCGAGAGAGGCTCGCAGCGCCCGTCGTGGAGATCCGCGATGTCACGTTCGTCCGTTCGCGCTCGCACCGGTCAGGACCGGGCGAGCCTCTATGCCGAAATCACCGACAAGATCATCGCCGAGCTGGAGGCCGGGCGCCTGCCCTGGGTCCAGCCCAGGGGCGCCTCGGGCACCGGGGCAGCCGTCGGAATGCCGAAGAACGCCGCCACCGGCCGGCGCTATTCGGGGATCAACGTGCTGATCCTCTGGGGCGCAGTCATCGAGCGTGGCTATTCCGGCCAGGCCTGGCTCACCTTCCGCCAAGCGCTCACGCTCGGCGGCAACGTCCGCAAGGGCGAGCGCGGCACCACGGTGGTCTATGCCGACCGCTTCATCCCCGAGGCCGAGCGCGAGCGCGCCGACCGCGACGGCGACGCGCCGAGCGCCATCCCGTTCCTCAAGCGCTTCACCGTGTTCAACACCGATCAGTGCGAGGGACTACCCGACACGATCGCATCAACGGCACCGCCGGTTCCCGAGGGCATGATCCTGCCCCAGGCCGAGGCGCTGATCCGGGCCAGTGGCGCCGACATCAGGATCGGCGGTGACCGCGCGTTCTATTCAGTCATCGGCGACTTCATCCAGGTGCCACCGCCGCAAGCCTATTTCGAGCCGGTGAACTGGCATCGCACGGCTCTCCATGAGCTCGGCCATAATGCCGTAATCCGGATTATGCCGCGCGCCGTCGAGAAGGCACGGCTGGCAGCATGATCGTGCTGCGTCCATTCGGCATAATCTTCGTCGCTCCGACAACATGGAGCACGAAGATCATGTCTGAAAATCTGGAAACCTGCGTCGATCCGTACCTGGCCTCGTTCGGTGAAAGCTTCGCCGTGGCCAATTACAAAGCGGCCACCATCAAGAGTTACCGGTCGATCATCAGGAAGCTCGGGCAAGTGATGGACGCGGAAGGGATCGAGCCTTCCGCTTTGACGCTCAATCAGGCCGAACGACTGGGACGGATGGTGCCGCGAAAGCATGGCCAGACCGTCTGCCCGCATAATCTTGCGCGCCGGTTCGCCGGGCATCTGATCGATATCGGCGTGGCGCAGCCGGTGCCGCTGACCGAAGCGCGGATCGCGCGTGCCGCATTGTTGGCTAACTTCGAGACCTATCTCGTTAAGCAACGGGGCCTCAGCCAGCGTACGATCTACCACACGCTGCGCTTCGCCGACCGGTTCCTTAACCACCGCTTCGGCGAGACGATGGTCGATCCGGGCCGCTTGCGTCCCGCCGATGCAATCGGCTTCATCGAGCATGTGCTGGCGGGCGCACGTCGCGACAAGACGATTGCGACCCATGTTCGCATCTTCCTTCAGTATCTGTTCGGACGCGGGGCTACGGCGACCAATCTGGCGCTGAGCGTGCCGAAGACGGCCAAGCGTTGGGGCGCGAGACTGCCGCGCCACCTGTCGCCCGATGGCGTCGAGGCCGTGCTCGCGTCTGTCCGCGACAATCAACGGCACGGTGCGCGGGACTATGCGATGCTGCTGCTCATGGCCCGGCTCGGCCTGCGCGCGGCCGAGGTCATCGCGATCCAGCTCGACGATATCGACTGGCGTGCGGGCGAACTGCTGGTGCGCGGCAAGGGCAAGCTGCACGACCGCCTGCCGATCACCGTGGAGGTCGGCGACGCGTTGAGCCGCTATCTTCGTGAGGAACGAGGGCCGGCGACCTGCCGCACGATGTTCGTCACCCATCGCGCGCCGCATCGACCGTTCAAGGACGGGCAGATCGTCAACGCCATCCTCAAGGATGCCTTGAAGGCGACCGGCCAGAAGCCGGTGACGCCTTATGTGGGATCGCACCTGCTGCGTCATAGCCTTGCGACCCGGCTGGTGAACACGGGCGCATCGCTCGACGAGGTCGGCGATGTGTTGCGGCACCGCTCGCGTTCGTCGACGATGATATATGCGCGGCTCGACATCGACGGGCTGCGGTCGATCGCCCAGCCCTGGCCGGCGGCGGGAGGCGCGCAATGAGCCTCACCATCCAGCTCGACCGCTATCTGAACGTCCGGCGCAGCCTCGGCTACGATCTTGGTACCTCTGAGCGCATCCTTCGTCGCCTCACCCGGTTCGCCGATCGCGAAGGCGCCGCTTACATCGATACGGCGCTGTTCCTTCGCTGGCACGCCACGTTGGCTGAGGCCTGCACCTCGACCCGAGCGGCAAGGCTCAGCGTCGTGCGCCTGTTCGCGCAATGGCTGAGCAGCTTCGATCCGGCGCATGAAGTGCCGCCGCGAGGCCTGCTGCCGGGTTCCGTCCAGCGGTCGCGTCCGCATATCTACAGCGAGACCGAGATCGGATCGATCATCGTGGCGGCGAAGGAGTTGCCATCCATCTACGGTCTGCGTGGGCTGACCTGCTCGACGCTGTTCGGGCTTATCGCAGTCACCGGGCTCAGGATCAGCGAGGCACTGGCCCTCGATCGTGACGACCTCGACGCCGAGCATGGCGTGCTGCGCGTCAGACAAGGTAAGCTCGGCAAAGAGCGGTTGCTGCCGCTCGACCCGAGCGTCGTCACGCAGCTGATCGACTATCTTGCCGAACGCGATCGGCTGATCGGCCATCCGGCCAAGCCGCTGTTCGTCACCGACAAGGCCACACGCCTTACCGACTGTGCTGCCCGATACAACTTCGCGCGGGCCTGCCAGCAGATCGGACTCCGGACCCATCAGCCATACTGCAAGCATGGCCGGGGACCGCGCATCCACGATCTTCGCCACAGCTTCGCGGTGAAGACGATGATCGACTGGTACCGCACCGGCAAAGACCCGGCGCGCGAGATGATCCGGTTGACGACCTATCTGGGCCATAGCGATCCCTCCAACACATACTGGTATCTGGAAGCGGTTCCGGAGCTGCTCGATCTGGCGATGGCGCGAGCGACCGCCGATGGCCGGGAGGCAGTCCAATGAGCGCCGCCGCCTTGCCCGCGCTGATCCAGCGCTTCTTCACAGATCGACTGTGCGTCCAGATGGAAGCGAGCCGACATACGGTCGCGGGCTATCGCGACACGTTCCGGCTGCTGTTGCGGTATGCGAGTGCTCGACACGGCAAGCCGCCGGTCAAGCTGACGATCGAAGACATCGACGCTGATCTGATCGCCGACTTCCTCGTCCACACCGAGACGGCGCGGGGCAACAGCGCGCGCAGCCGCAACACCCGGCTCGCCGCAATCCGATCGTTCTTCCGCTACGTCGCGATGAGCGATCCGACCTGGCTGCTGCAATGCCAACGCATCCTCGCCATGCCGAACAAGCGCTATGTGAAGCGGACGGTGACGTTCCTCGATAGCGACGAGATCGCGGCGTTGCTGGCAGCGCCGGACCGCACGACATGGGCGGGACGGCGGGACCACGCGCTGCTGCTGCTCGCGGTGCAGACCGGTCTCCGGGCTTCCGAACTGGTCGGCCTTCAGTGCGGCGACGTTGTGCTCGAGAGCGGTGCGCACATCCGCTGCATGGGCAAGGGTCGGAAGGAACGCGCCACACCGCTTCGGCGCGAGACGGTCAAACTTCTGGCGGCGTGGATCGGCGACGACAAGAACAAGAGCAAACCGCTGTTCCCGTCGATCCGGGGCGAACGGCTCAGCCGCGATGCCCTTGAACATCTGGTCCGCAAGCATTGTCTGACGGCATCGCTCACGTGCCCGAGCATCGGCTCCAAGCGGGTCACGCCGCATACGCTTCGCCACAGCACTGCGATGGACCTGCTCCACCACGGCGTCGATCCAGCGGTGATCGCGCTCTGGCTTGGTCACGAGAACGTCGAGACCACCCAGATCTATATCCACGCAGACATGCGGCTGAAGGAAAAAGCGCTCGCTCGCGTCGCCGCCCCAGACACCCCGTCGAGCCGGTTCCGGCCCGACGACCAACTCCTCGCGTTCCTGGAAGGGCTCTGATTATGCCGAACAGCCGCATGGCCAATGCCTGGCAAACCGACCTCCAGCGGAGGTCATGCGGCATAATCCGTATCACGGCATTATGGGTCTTATGCCTATATCGGCATAACGGCCACTGGTCGGGCGCGGCCCCTCGGCTGGCCCGCGACATGTCCGGTGGATTCGGCTCCGCCAGCTACGCGAAGGAAGAACTGGTCGCCGAGATGACGGCGGCATTCCTCTGCGCGAGCCTCGGCATCGTCCCGACCGTGCGGCACGCCGACTACATCGGTTCCTGGCTTCAGGTGCTGCGCGACGATGATCGGGCGATCATCCGCGCCGCCAGCGCGGCCTCGAAGGCCGCCGACTATCTGCTGGCGTTCCAGGCGGGTGAGGATGAGCCGGAAGTTCGGTCGGGCCTCGCGATCGCCGCGTCGGCGCCGGAGAGATCCTATGGGGATGAGCGCAGCGCGGCCATACCGGGCTACGTGGGGGGTCATCTATGGAAGGATTCAACATGTTTGCCGAGAAGGAAGTCGCTGCCCCAGCTCCGTCCATCAATACCGATCCGATCTTCGTCGCGATCGAGATGAGCCGGTCGAAGTGGGTCGTGGGTACTCACATTCCCACGTCGAGCAAGGTGGGCATTCATACCGTCGAATGGGGCGACGCGGCCGCCTTGCTGGCTCTCGTCGAGCGGCTTCGATCTCGTGCCGCCGACGTCGTCGGCATCGCGGCCGTGCCGGTCCTGTGCTGTTACGAAGCCGGGTACGAAGGCTTCTGGCTTTACCGCCGGCTCGCCGCCGCCGGGCTCCGTGTCTTGGTGATCGACCCTTCCAGCCTGCTGGTCAACCGACGCGCCAAGCGCGCGAAGACGGATCGGATCGACGCGAAGGCGATGATCCGTGCGCTGATGGCCTACAACAGGGGCGAGGACCAGGTGCTCAGCGCCGTCATCGTTCCTAGTGTGGAGCAGGAGGACCACCGTCGGCTCGTACGGGAACGACAGAGCTTGGTTTACGACTGCACCGCGCATACCAACCGCATTCGGGGATTGCTGCTGACACAAGGGATCGTCGGCTTCGACCCGCGCGCCAGCGGCGCTGAACGGCAGCTCGACGAACTTGTCACCGGTGATGGTCGCTCGCTCGGACCGCGGCTGAAAGACGAGATGCGACGCGAGATCGGCCGCCTTCGTGTTGTCCTCGAGCAGCTGAAGGACGTGAGTGCGGAGCGCGACGCCATCGCTCTCGGGAAGACGATCGAGACCCCGCACCGCGATCAGGGCTTGGCCGATGCCGATGCTGCGATGATCGCGTCGCTCGCCCGGATCAAAGGCGTCGGCCCGAAGTAAGCATCCGGCATGAACCGCGGGTTTTGTATTCGGTTGGTGTTTAGGAAGGAGCGGCTGTGGTGATTGGTTCTGTTTGATTATTTTAAAGGCAGGGCCTGGACCATCTCGGTGGCCTCACTGGTGTCGCGATGGACCTCTTCACGGATGACGCGATCTGTCACGTCGGTGAGATACTGCGTCAGTGCGTTGTTCAGTTCCTGGAATTCCGGCCATAGCACCTGGTCGACAAATGCCTGCGGTACCCGCACCATGACGGTGGTCAGGCGTTGCCGATAAAGGCGGTATGGCTTCAGGCCGTAGCGTCGGCACAACGCCAGGAACAGTCGGCGCGACCATTGGTCGCGCAGAGAGAACTGCATCTCGATTGTTTTGTCCTGGCCCTGAATTTCCGCCAGCCGGGCGTGAACGCGCCCGAGTGCGGCCTCGGCCGCTGTGCGTTCGCCGATCGTTGCCGCTCCGGCGAACAATGCCTCGATCTTTCGCAGCTTCTCCCGAAGCACGCCCTCTTCAGACACATCCAATCTCTTCCGTTGCACTTGCCGCAACTTTGCTGGCGTTAACGCAGTTCCAGGGCAACAACTGGCCGAGGCGCCTGGCGGGATAGTCGTTGATCCCGGCGAGCACATCGGCGAGCCAGGCTTGCGGATCCACATTGTTGAGACGTGCCGTCTGGATCAGCGTGTAGAGGATGGCGGCCCGCTCGCCGCCGCGATCGGAACCGCAGAACAGCCACGCCTTGCGGCCGAGTGGCACGCAACGCAAGGCGCGTTCGGCGGCGTTGTTGGTCAGGCAGACCCGGCCATCCGCGAGAAAGCGGGTGAAGCTGTCCCAGCGGCGGAGCATGTAGTTGATGGCTTTGGCCAGATCGTGATGGCGCGAGAGCTTCGTGAGCTGAGCGGTCAGCCAGGCATGGAGTTCGGCAACCAGCGGCGCGCTATGCTGCTGGCGTACAGCCAGTCGCTCGGCGGCTGTTTTGCCGTTGATGGTTCGCTCGATTTCGAACAAAGCATCGAGCCGCTGCACGGTCGCGAGCGCGATCGGGTAGACCATGGCGCCTTGCTCGCCGCGGCTCTTCCTGCGGGCGGCGCCCGCGATATCGGCCAGCTCGAAAAATTTCCGCCTTGCATGGGCGAAACAGCCGGCTTCCCGCACCGGCGCAGGGCTGCGGCCAGCTTTATACAACGCGCCATAGCCGTCATAGGCGTCGGCCTGGAGGATGCCCGACCAGCCGGCAAGATGGGCTTGTGGATGTTCGCCGCGTCGATCCCGCGCATAGTGGAACAGCACCGCCGGCGGGGCGTGGCCGGCGAAGGGCCGGTCGTCGCGCACATAGACCCATAGCCGCGCCGTATCGGTCTTGCCGCGAGCCATGACCGGTACCGTCGTGTCGTCGCCATGCAGACGCTCGGCGGCAAGGACATGGGCCTCGATCAGCCGGTAGAGCGGCATCAGCACGGAACACGCCGCCCCGACCTGATCGGCAAGCGTCGAGACGCTGAGCGGAACGCCCTCGCGGGCAAAACGTTCGGCCTGGCGGTTGAGCGGCTGGTGCTGACCATACTTCTCAAACAACAGCATGGCGAGAAAGCGCGGGCCCGCCCAGCCGCGCGGAACGACATGAAAGGGGGCCGGCGGCTGAGTGATCGCCTCGCAAGCCCGGCAGGAGAATTTCTCCCGCACCGTCTGGACGATTTTCCACTGCCGCGGGATCACCTCCAGCGTCTCGGTGACATCCTCCCCGAGCTTCGACAAGCTGGTGCTGCCGCAGGCAGGGCAAGAGCAGGGTGAGGGGATCACCACACGCTCACGCGGCAGATGCTCGAGAAAGGGCTTTCTGGCGGGACGCTTGCGCACGAACCCACCGACATGCGTGGTTTTCGCCGCGGCGGTTGCAGCTGCCAGCCCGTCTTCACTGGCGTCGGCCTCAAGCTCTTCGAGCTGCAATTCCAGCTGATCGAGCAGACGGCGGCTGCGTTCGGCGCTGGCGCCGTATTGCTCGCGCCGCAGCCGGGCAATCTGCAGCTTGAGATGAGCGATCAAGGCCTCGGTCGCACTCTCCCGAGCACGGGCCTCGACCAGTCGCGCCTCGGCCTCGTCGGCGCGCTGGATCGTTGCAATCACCAGCGCCTTCAGCGCGCCAATATCGTCCGGGAGAGGCGTGTCGGTGAGGGTCACCAGACGACAGAATCAACATCCAGCGGCGCGCGCAAGCGAAAAATGCACACCCGGCGGAAAAATCCGCTCTATCCCGCGCTCGCTGGTCGCCAGGAATATTGCGGATTGCGCCACTCGATTCCGTCAAGAAGACAAAACAGCTGCGCCTGCGTCAGCCGCACCGCGCCATCTGCCGCAGACGGCCAGATGAATCGCCCTCGCTCAAGCCGCTTGCTATACAGCGACATCCCGAGGCCGTCGTGCCAAATGATCTTGACTAACGATCCACTGCGCCCGCGGAACACAAAGAGATCGCCACCGTGAGGGTCACGGCTCAATCCCTGCTGGACCTGCAAGGCCAAACCCTGCATCCCGCGGCGCATATCGGTGTGGCCCATCGCGATCCATACGCAAACACCCGACGGGATCATCGCAGCGCCGTCAGCGCCGCCGTCACCAATGCCGGCTCGGCCGCCCCCTCGATCACCACGCATGCACCAGCTGGCAGCCGAACCTCAATCCGAGCAGGCGCCGCCGTCCTGTCTCTGGCTTGCGGATCTCCGACCGCGCCACCCACCGCATCGCACGGCAGGACGCCAGCTCCCGCCTCTGGCACAGTCTCCAGCGGCAAGAACACCGCAGGCATCGGCGCCGGCCTCAGCTCCCCCGCACGCGCCAGCCGCCGCCAATGCCACAACTGCCCGCGTGAGACCTCGTGTCGCCGCGCCACCTCGGCAAAGACCGCGCCAGGCGCCTGCGCCTCCGCCACAATCCGCAGCTTGTCCTCATCCCGCCAGCGACGCCGGCGCTCCACACCCGTGATAATCTCCATCCCGACACCCGCTCATAACGACGCTCATAAGAGCGCCGTTATGAGCACCCCAATCCATCAAAAACAGGCGGCCTTCCGCGGAAGCTTACGCCGATGCCGATGCTGCGATGATCGCGTCGCTCGCCCGGATCAAAGGCGTCGGCCCGAACGACGCATCGGTGCTCGTGCGCGAGGCCTTCTGGCGCAAGTTCAACAACCGACGTGAGCTTGCCGCATGGAGCGGACTGGCGCCGATGCCCTGGGCGAGCGGAACAGTCAGCCGGGACCAGGGCATCGCAAAGACCGGTCCCGCCATCTTCCGCTCGCACATGCTGCAGATCGCCTGGCGCTGGCTTCATCATCAGCCGCAAAGCAGGCTGTCCCAGTGGTTCAACGAGCGGACGAACGGCGCGGCCGGTCGAGTCCGGCGGGTCATGATCGTGGCGCTCGCACGCAAGCTCCTCGTTGCGCTCTGGCGTTATGCGACGGCCGGCCTGGTGCCGACCGGCGCCATCGTCGCCTGAGTTCTCCAGATCCCCTGCCCGACAGGGGAGAACCGGGAGGATGTGTGACCGGCCCTCTGACTGGCTGAAAAACGCCGTCATTAGAGATGGGTCCCATCCCCTGGAGCGTCGAGCCCGCAGCAAACGGGATTATGGTCGCGAGGCCTGCCGACCGCAGGAACTCGAACCGGATAAAAGGTGAGTTGGCCAGACGCCAGCTTTGTGCAGGACGCTCTGCCCCGGTCGGTTGCCAACGCCATCACGCCGGCTTCGCCGGCGCCGATCGTGCGCGCCTTGGATACAGGCGGGGGTCGTTCAGCCGTCGTCCTTCCCCGGAAACGCGGTTCTTGACCCACCCCATAAAAGCCAGAGGGCCGCCGGCATTCTGTGGCGGGTCGAAAGGTCGGGAGAAAGGCTCTCGGCCGGCCCGTCGCGGAGAACTGCCATGCACGCGGCCGAAAACGCTGACCTCCGGTCCCACCATGCCGACCTGATCGCGGAAGCCCTAACAACCGAGGGTGGCCATCTCTCGATTGGCCGTGGTGGCTTCATCCTCTGGTATGGGGATGGATGCCGGCTCCTGGGATACGACTCCGAGCCGATCAAGGCGGCCTGCATCGAAGCGGGCCTGCCGGTGATCGACAGCCGTGGCGTCGCCTTCGATGCCGTGGCGCGGCTCGTCATTCGCGGACCGATGGTCGCCGTCGGCGCACCGCCCGACCCGCCGCCGCATGGCCCGTTCAGCTACGTGCCTCTGGCGGCGGTCGCGGCGGCCTACCGCGCCGCCGGCGCCGAGGTGGTCAATCTGCCGGAACCAGCGGCGGATGCCCCCAGCGCCTGAGGCGCGCGCCGCCGGCAAGAGCGAGAGGGCGGAGGGGATTTTCGTGACGGGTCGAGGGGCTGGGAGAGAGGCTCCCGGCCGGCCCGTCGCGGAGATCACCCATGGCTGCGACCCAGAAGATCGTCCTGAACCCGTCCCGGGACATCCCATTCAACAAGCTCGTCCTGAGCCAGGCCAATGTCCGGCGCGTGAAGGCCGGCGTCTCGATCGAGGCGCTGGCCGAGAGCATCGCCCGGCGTTCCCTGCTGCAAAGCCTGAGCGTGCGCCCCGTGCTGGACGCCGCGGGCAATGAGACCGGCATGTTCGAAGTGCCCGCCGGCGGGCGGCGCTTCCAGGCGCTGGAATTGCTCGTCCGGCAGAATCGCCTGGCCAGGACCGCACCCATCCCCTGCATCGTCAAGACCGAGGGCCTCGCCGAGGAGGACAGTCTCGCCGAGAACACCGACCGCGAGGCGTTGCACCCGCTCGACCAGTTCCGCGCCTTCCAGACGCTGCGCGCGAAGGGCCAGGGCGAGGAGGAGATCGCCGCCGCGTTCGGCGTCACCGCCGCGGTGGTGCGCCAGCGGCTCAAGCTCGCCGCCGCCAGCCCGGCGCTGCTCGACGCCTATGCCGAGGCGGCGATGACGCTCGATCAGCTGATGGCGTTCTGCGTCAGCGACGATCACGCGCGGCAGGAGCAGGTGTGGGCGACGATCCAGCGTGGCTGGAACAAGGAGCCGCACACGATCCGCCGCATGCTGACCGAGGGCGCGGTGCGCGCAAGCGACCGGCGCCCGCGCTTTGTCGGCATCGACGCGTATGAGGCCACCGGTGGCATCGTGATGCGCGACCTGTTCCAAGATGACGAGGGCGGCTGGTTGCAGGACCCGGCGCTGCTCGACCGGCTGGTGGCCGAGCGCTTGGCCCACGAGGCGGATGCCATCCGCGCCGAAGGCTGAAGATGGGTCGAGGCCGCGCCGGACTTCCCCTATGGCCACCGGCAGGGGCTGCGCCCGCTGCCCTCCACCAATCCCCTCAGCGAAGCAGAGCAGGCGGAGTTCGATGCGCTGAAGGCCGAATACGACGCGCTCGAGGCGCAGTATGGCGGGGCCGACGAAGTGCCGGAAGCGGTCGAGGCACGACTGACCGAGATCGAAGCAGCGATCGAGGCATTCCAGAACCGCCCGCCGAAATTCGACCCCGCCGACATCGTTCGCGCCGGCGCCTTCGTCAGCATCGACCGTGACGGCGCGCTGCGCGTCGAGCGCGGCTATGTCCGCCCGGAGGACGAGGCGCCGGCGGCGGAGCCTGAGCCCGATGGCGAAGCCGCGATCACGACCGAACCCGCCACGGTGGCGCCGGCCGCGCCTCCAGCCCCGCGCGCGGTCATCACCGTCGCCGGGCCGGCCTCCGAGCCCGACGACGAGGACGATGATGTCATCAAGCCGCTGCCTGAGCGCTTGGTGACGGAGCTGACGGCCGAGCGCACCCTTGCGCCGCGCGACAAACTCGCGACCACGCCCTCGGTCGCGTTTCACGCCGTGCTGCATAAGTTCTGCCTGGACGTCTTCACGCGGTATCTGCCCTCCGGCACGGCCATGGAAGTCTCGGTGAGCAGCGCCAGCTTCCCGGTGCAGGCGCAGGGCCTGAACGAGACGCCAGCGGCGAAGGCGATCGCCGAACGCCACAACGCCTGGGAGGCGCGTCTGCCCATAGACAGGGACGCGCTCTGGCCTTGGCTCGCGACGCTCACGAATGACGAGCAGGCTGCGCTATTTGCCCATTGCGTCTCGTTCGGCGTCAACGCGCTTTACGAGAAGGCCGACCGCTACGGCGGCAGCGTGTCAGCGCACACTGTCGCTCAGCGCCTTGCCGACGCCGACCGGATCGCGAAGGCCGTTGACCTCGACATGGTGCAGGCCGACTGGCGGCCGACGGTCGAGAACTACCTCGGCCGCGTCCCGAAGCGCCGCATTCTCGAAGCGGTCCGTGAGGGCGTCGGAGACCGAGCGGCCCAGCTCATCGATCACCTGAAGAAGGGAGACATGGCGAAGGAGGCCGAGCGTCTTTTGGCGGACACCGGGTGGCTGCCGGAGCCACTCCGTATGGCCGATACCGGCGACGGCACGCCTGCCGGTGATGACGCGGGCGAGGACGAGAGCGAGGCGCTGCCAGAATTCCTCGCTTGTGACGAAGACGATGGCGTCGAGGACCTCGAGGAGGCGCTCACGCTTGCCGCTGAGTAGCACACCGGGCGGGGTGGCTTCGGCCGTCTCGCCCTTCCTTTCCCCACGCCGCCCGCCGGGCCTGCGGGCGGGCTGGGTCACATTTCGACGCACCGCGGCGTCCTTCGGTCGGACGACATCGTGGTCGGTGATGGCCGGGAGTGGATAGAGATCCTTGATTATTCTGGAATAAAAAGCAGATTATGGAAGCCATTACACCAATATCTATCGGCACTATTTCTTTTTATTTGATATGAGAGTTGAAATTTAGATCAATTTTGATTTATCAACTCCCACTTCTCTGCCATCACATTGAGCAACATGCTTTGGCGCTCCTGTATGGTTTTTGGCGTCCATTCGGCAGTATCGAGAACCTGCGTGGTCAGGACGTAGGAAGAAATGCCCTGCCGCCCCCCGAAGTAGGCTGATTTTTTCATACCGAAGTCATAATTTTGGGCCTGTGAATTCCGCTTTTGGGTCAGGGGCACCAGGTTAGCAATCCGATGTACCCATTGTTCCCGTTGCACAGGGTCGGGCCAAATTGCAGCCCATTCGGTGTCGCTGGAGACGGTCTGTGGGAGTACGTGCTCGATAGTCAGCAGATTCGGGTCATAGGTAGCGGCCCCGTCGGACAGGAACGAATCAAGCCGCAATATCAGGTAGTTCCTCCGTCGGGCCGTCAGAGCATAAATCGGCCCATCGAGCACACCCAGCATTTCCCGCTTTTCCTCTGCGGTTAGCTCGACGGCCTTGATGGGAGCCTGCTTGGAGCCCGGCAATTGCAGTTCCGCTAGCACCGGAGCATACCGTTCGATACGCTCATTCACGTTTTTCCCGCAGATATGCATGTATGCTGCTAGGCGTTCCAACCTATGCAGGAAAAAGCGAACGTACTGTGGCACATTTTTGTTTTCCGCTAGGCATAGGATCGCTGAGGGGAACCAGTCTGAGTTATCGATACGGTTCAACCACCTAAGCAAAAAGTTGATGTCAGATGCGTTCTCCGTGGCGACGAACTGCGCATTCCGTGCGGTCAAGTATGCCTCAGCGTAGGGCTCAATCACATCGGAAACGAGCTTTTCGGGTGACGGTACGACGCGCAAAACTTGATCTTTGAACTCTTCGATAAGGGTACGACGCGCCTTGGTCCGAGCGTAAATCATGCGGATATGGCTGAACAAATCAGCAAATCCGTTGCGGCCTGTTTGGACCTCCAGCTCCTCCCACTTCTCCGTGTATTCGTCTTGTTTTGAATGCGGAATCTGACCAATCACATCGGACTTGATGATATCTGTCGGGAGGAGGTCCAAGCCGCGGCTGTTAAGAACTGAAAACACTCGGAACGCCGATTGCTGATTGGGCGTCGACACAGCCACCAGAAAGCATCGTTGAACTAAGAAAGCGCCGAAGGCACACAGTTTATCGGTGTCGGAATTGAACGCTTTGTCCAGCCTATCGAGCAGTAGGCGAGAGTTCGCCTGGATATTCTGCTGCGACTCATTGTCAAGCTGCGCCGGGTCGAGGGTGATGAGCTTATCAAACTGGAGTGACTGAACGTGGTCGGCAAAAAACGTACGGTCGCGTTCTCGCAGAGTTAGCCTAGGTTTTGGCTTGAGGCCCTGGGATGGACGTCCGGGTTCACGGATGTAGTTTTCAAAATCTGCCCGTAGTGCGCCAGTGAATTTCGAAGAAAGCGCTGCAAGTAGAATAGTTAGTGTCGTAAGGCGTTGTTGCCCGTCAATGACTTCAGCGTGAGATCTGCCCTCGTCCTTGATGAGAACGATGCTGCCCAAGAAATAACTCTCCTCAGGTTCACGAAGGAAAAAGTCATGAAGATCATCGAATAGCTCGGAGGCCTGCACGGCCGTCCAGGCATAAGGACGCTGGTACGACGGAATGATATAGTCAAAATCTGAGCTGAATATCTTGCACAGTGGATACTCAGCGCCGCTGATCTTCTTCGTCATGGCCTTTCCGCCCTCTATACAGCGCCAAGCTGATAAAAAATTGTTCCACCCCACAGGTCGACATCGAGCTGGACACCTCGAAGAACCGCTGGTGCGTGGCGCGATTTGGTGATTCGCTGTGGCGCGCGAAGCGGTGGAGGGCGAGATGGTGTCGCAGCCTGGGTTCTTTGATCTCGACGATCGGTATGCGGCGTTGTCGAAAGCGGGGGATCCGCTGGTTCGGCTGAAGGAGATCGTGCCTTTCGAGACGTTCCGATACCGGCTGGAGAAGGCGCTGAACCGCAGCGACCCGGCCCGCGGCGGGCGTCCGCCTTACGATTGCGTGCTGATGTTCAAGGTCCTGGTGCTGCAGGCGCTCTACAACCTCTCCGACGACCAGGCGGAGTTCCAGATCGGCGACCGGCTGTCGTTCATGCGCTTCCTCGACATGGGGCTGTCGGACAAGGCGCCGGACGCGAAGACGATCTGGCTGTTTTGCGAGCTTCTCACCCAGACCGGAACGATCGCAAAACTGTTCGCGGTGTTCGACGCGCGGCTGAAGGAAAGCGGCTACCTCGCCATGGCGGGTCAGATCCTCGACGCGAGCCTGGCGGCGGCGCCGCGGCAGCGCAACACCGAGGAAGAGAAGAGGGCGATCAAGGCCGGCGAGATCCCCGCGGGCTGGCAGGACACGCCGGCCAAGCTGCGGCAGAAGGATCGTGACGCGCGTTGGACGGTGAAGTTCACCAAGGCGAAGACGAAGCCGGACGGATCGATGCCGCCGGTCGACCTCGCGATCCCGGCCTTCGGCTACAAGAACCACATCGCGATCGACCGCCGGCATGGCCTGATCCGGACCTGGGCGGTGACTGATGCCGCGCGTCATGACGGGGCGCAACTCATCGGGCTCATCGACAAGGGCAACACCGCCGCCGGTGTGTGGGCCGATACTGCATACCGGTCGAAGCAGAACGAGGCATGGCTCGCGGACAACGGCATGCGCTCGTGCATTCATCGCAAGAAACCGCGGGGCTGGCCGATGCCGCGCCGGACGGCTCTGGCCAACGCGGCGAAATCCCGGGTGCGTTCCGCGATCGAGCACGTGTTTGCCCGGCAGAAGGGACCGATGGGGTTGTTCGTCCGCACCATCGGCATCGCCCGGGCCACCACCAAGATCGGCCTCGCCAATCTCGCCTACAACATGCAGCGCCTGGCCTGGCTCAACAGGCGAACTGCGCCCGCCTGACCGAAATCGCGCTGGTCGGAGGCAGATA
Organism: Acidibrevibacterium fodinaquatile; assembly: GCF_003352165.1. GTDB lineage: Bacteria > Pseudomonadota > Alphaproteobacteria > Acetobacterales > Acetobacteraceae > Acidibrevibacterium > Acidibrevibacterium fodinaquatile. The sequence continues at coordinate 3,098,491 of NZ_CP029176.1, read as the reverse complement.
TTCGCTCCGCCAGTCCAGAATTCAGCACCAGACACCGCCAAACTCACCCCCATCAACGCCCCAACCCCGGCAAGCCATCCCATGTCGCCGCCAAAACGACGAAAACCCACGGTTCTTCGAGGTGTCCATCTGGTCATCCAACCGCCTCCCATGATGTGAATCGCCGGACGACAAAGCCCGGCTCGCAGCATCATGGACGATCTATGTCCTCGCCGCGATTACCCGATGTCCACACATGGTATTACATCTGGCCTATACGAATGATCGCTTGCCGTGCAGTTTCTAACAAATCGTACGGCAACCCCAGTCTCACCGTATTCCTTGCAATCAGCTGAAGACGATCCCGCCGCAGACATTGAGGGTCTGCCCGGTGATGAACGCGGCGCCGTCAGAGGCAAGGAAAACCGCCGGCCCGGCGACGTCATCGGGTTGGCCGAGGCGGCGGAGCGCGGTGATGCGGATCCACTGCGCGCGCGTTTCCGGGTCGTCGAGATTGGTGCGGCCCATATCGGTCACGATGATGCCAGGGCAGAGGCAATTCGCGGTGATGCCGTCAGCACCGACTTCTTGCGCAAGCACGCGGGTAAACCCCATCACCGCCGCTTTCGACGCGGAGTAGTGTGCCTGCGCCGGCGCGCCATGCTTACCACCGATCGAGGCGATGTTGACGATGCGGCCATATTTGCGCGCCCGCATATGGGGCAAGACGGCTTGCGTGACGAGAAACGTGCCCTTGGCGTTGACATCCATCACCGCGTCCCAGTCCGATTCGGCCAAAGAAACGATCGGACTCGGGATCAAAATGCCAGCGTTATTGATCAGCGCATCGACCCGGCCAAACGCGGCCATGATGTCGGCAACCATTTTCTCCACCTCATCGCGATGCGAGACATCGGCGAGCACGGCGAGCGCCTTGCTGCCATGCGCTATTGCCTCCGCGCATACCTGATCGAGCGCGGCGCGCTGGCGAGCGATATCGTTCAGCGCGAGATCGAAGCCGGCAGCGGCAAGAGCGAGGGCGATGGCGCGGCCGATGCCGCGGCTCGCGCCGGTAACAAGGGCGATGCGCCGCTCTTCGGGCTGGTTCATGATGTCTCGTCCTTTGGGTCAGAAAAACCGGATTTCGCCGCGCAGCACGGCGAGGCTGACGGCAGCGATCATCACCACGCCGCGCACCTCGTTTTGCAGATAGAAAGGGGCGCCGAGCAGATTGAGGCCGTTATCGAGCATGCCGATGATGACGACGCCGACCAACGTGCCCTGCACCGTCGCCCGCCCCGGCTTGAACGCGGTCATGCCGAGGAACACGGCGGTCAGACTATCGAGCAGATAGGGCTCGCCGGCGCCCGGCTGGCCGGTGCCGAGCCGCGCCGTCAGCATAATCCCGCCCATCGCCGCGCCGAAGGCAGAAAGCGCCAGTGCCAGCACCCGGCAGCGATCGACGGCGATGCCGGAAAGCCGCGCCGCCTGGATGTTGGCCCCGGTCGCGACGATGGCGCGGCCGATACGCGTGCGATTGAGGAGGACATAAAAAACCGCGACAACGACAAGCGCGATGACGATCGGCACGGGGATGATGCCGAACAGCCGGCCGGTTGCGATATAATAAAACGAGTCCGGAAAGGTCGCATAAATCGAATCGCCGCCGTCATAGGCATAATTGGCGCCAAGCGCGATCGGCCCCATCGCCAGGGTCGCGATCAGGGAGGGGATCCGCAGCCGCGTCACCAAAAATCCGTTAACGAGGCCGATCGCCGTGCCGCATGCGACCGGCGCGAGAATGGCGAGCGCGACCGGCAGCTTCGCCCACACCATCATCCCCGCCGCGAGCACACCCGAAAGCCCGGCGACCTCGCCGACCGAAAGATCGAACTCGCCGCTCGCGACCGCGACGGTGAGGCCCGAGGACACCACCATCAGCACCGAAATCTGAACGAGAATATTGCCGAGATTGGCGGCCGAGACGAAGCGATTGCTGGCGAGCGAGAACGCGACGAAAATCGCGACCGCCGCGAGCACGGTACCATAGCGGGCGAGAAAATTGGCAACCCGCGCGCCCTCGGCGTCGGCAAGCGCCTGCGGGACTTCGGTGTCGCTCGTGCTCATGTCAGGCAACCTCCAGCAAAAGCCGGTCTTCCGTGAGCCCGGCGCAGGGGCGGGCGGCGCCGAGCTGGTGATGGGCGATGCAGTGGACGCGGTCGCACAGCGCCAGCAACTCGGCGAATTCGGCGCTGGCGACCAGCACCGCGGCACCCTTGCGGGCAAAATCGTGGATCAGCGCGTAGATTTCCGCCTTGGCGCCGACATCGACCCCCTCGGTCGGGTTGTCGAGGAGGAGGAGCGGCGGCGCCGCCTGCCGATCACGCGCCATGCGCAAAAGCCAGCGGCCGAAGGCAACCTTCTGCTGATTGCCGCCAGAGAGGGTCATGACGTCCTGACGCAGGCCATGGCATTTGATGCCGAGCCGGGCGATAACGTCCCGCGCGGCGCCGGCTTCCACCCCCGGCTGCATGAAGAGATGGCGGCTCAGCACGCCGAGTGCGCCGCTCGCAAGGTTTTCCTGCACGTCGAGGCCCGGAAACAGCGCCTTTCGAATGCGGTTATCGGCGACGAGATAGACGCCAGCAGCGATCGCCTCGGCGACACTGTGCGGAAGCCGCGCGAGGCCGGGGAGCCTTACGCTCGCGGCAGATGCGCCATGCGGGACACCGGCGAGGCGTTCGAGCAGCTCGGTTTGCCCCGCGCCCAGAACCCCGGCGATACCGACGATCTCACCCCGCCGGATGTCGAGTGCCGGGATCGCAAGCCGCCCGACCCGCGCGCCCCGCAGCGAAAGGGCGAGGTCGCGATCACCCGCCGCACCATCGCTTTCCCTCTTGGTATCCTCGATCGCGCGGCCAACCATGAGGCGCACGACGTCGGCCGGCGTCGCTGCGGCAACCGAGCCGTCGAACACTTTCCGCCCGTCCTTCAGCACCGCGACGCGGTCGCAATGGGCGAAGACCTCGTTCAAATGATGTGAAATGAACAGAATGGCGAGGCCGCGCGCCTTCAGCTCATCAAGGAAGGTGAATAGCCGCCGGCTTTCAGCGAGCGATAGCGACGCCGTCGGCTCATCGAGGATCAGGACGGCCGGATCATGCGCCACCGCCTTGAGGATATCGAGGATCTTGGTCTCGCCGAGCGAAAGCGCGCCGCACTCCCGCGCCAGATCGATCGCAACCCCGACGCGATCGGCGAGCGCCTGCGCCTTGCGGCGCAGGGCGGCCTGGTCGATCAGCCCAAAACGGCGTGGCTCGCGGCCGAGCATGATATTCTCGGCCCCGTCGAGGCAGGGGATGATCGCGACCTGCTGATGCGCAACCGCGATACCGGCGGCGTGCGCGTCCGCCACGGCACGGAAAGCGACCACCCGCCCGTCGATCGCGATCTGCCCGTCATCGGCCGCGATGGCGCCGCAGAGAATCTTCACCAGCGTCGATTTGCCGGCGCCGTTGGCCCCGACCAGCGCCAGGATCTCACCGGCATGAAGATCGAGATCCACCCCGTCAACCGCGCACGTCGCCTGAAAACTCTTGCGAACCGCGCGGGCGGAGAGACGAGGTGGTCTCATCGCCATGCTCAGCCCTTCATGCCCGCGACGGCGCGGTCGCGATAGATGTAGTAGAGATCGGTCGCGTCATAGGTGGGCTTGCCGGCCGACGGAATATTGACGCCCTTGACCAGGAGCGGCGCCGGGAAATCGACCGTCGGCACCGGCACGATCTCTTTCGCCGAACGCCCCTTGCCGACGATCTCGTTCACCATCCAGCCGCCATAAGCCCCCCACAATTCGAAGGCCTGCGCGCAGGTCGCAACCAGCGGGTAATCCGGATTGCGCATCCGCTCCAGCGCCGTCGGATGGCCGTCGCAGCCGACGACGAAGACCTTGTGCTCGAGCTTGTGCGCCTGGATGACTTCGGCAGCGGCCATCGCCGGCTCGTCCCACGGGCACCAGATCGCATCCAGCTCATCGCCATAGCGTGTCAGCCAGTCATTGACGGCGTTCTGGGTGGTCTCAAAGAATCCCTGATACTGAATAACACGCTCGGCTTTCAGATTAATCCATTCATTTTCTCCGAGGATCGCTTTCATAACCTTGCCGCGCTTGCGCGTACCGTGATGGAAATTGGCAATGATTGCACAGATATTGGCCTTCTGCTTGCCATCCGCGAGCAATCGCTCGACCATATATTGCCCAAAGGCACCGCCCATCACCCAGTTATTGCTGGTGATGTCCGCAAGCGCCGGCGCCTGCCAGCCGGAATCGAGGCTAAAGAACGGGATCTTGCTGCGTTCGAGATTGGCGAGCGCGCTGTGGGCTGCGGTCAATGTCCCGAACAATACCATGATGGCGTCGGATTTGGCGGTGATCGCGTCTTCGATCTGGCTGACCAGCGCGCCAGGATCGCCTTTGGCGTCGGTCTGTGTCACCTGCCAGGTCTTATCGAGGCCGGTGGTCTTGAGCCATTGCTGAAACCCCGCCCAGGCGCGCTGGTCGGATTGCGCCGCCATTTGCTGCGCGACCACGGCGAGTTTCACCGGCTTGCCCTCCGCGGCCCGTGCCGGCGTGCTGCCGAGCGCGAATTGCGCCAGTTTCGGGCCGGCCAAGGCGGCGGCACCGAGGCCGAGGCCTTGCAGCAAGGCGCGCCTCGAAGCGAAGTCGGGAATTTGCGTATCGTTTTCCATCAGTCTCCTCCTCAAAACACCCTCGCGGTTGCGCCCGCGCGGTGATGTGTCAGCCGTCGAACAAGGCGGCGATAGGCTGCGGCGCGTCCCATTGCGGCATGTGGCCGGCGCCGGCGATCAGGTGGATCGCAATGCGCGGCGGCAGGTTCTGCACTTGCGTCCAGGGAATGATGGCATCGGCCGTGCCCCAGACGACGCGAACCGGCATCGGCAGCGCCGCCAGCACCGGCAGGATGTCGATCTGCTGACGCCCGCCGCCGGCGGTTACCTCGGCGAGGGCGGCAAAGTGCCCCGCCGCCAGGCGCTCGGCCATCGCGGTGAGCTGCTCGGGCGAAAGGGCTGGTGGGTGCGGCGAGAGGCGGCGCAGCAGATGCGCGAGCCCACCCGCACTCCGGACCGTGGCAAGGCCGTGGATGAAATCGGCGTCGATCGCATCACCGATCCCGACCGGGGCGATCAGCGTGAGCCGCGCGACCCGCTCTGGGTGCCGGCGCGCGAGCAGGGCCGCAACCGCACCGCCGAGCGAGTGCCCGACCAGCTCCACCGGCGTGTCTGCCGCGAGCAGCGGCGCGAGCGGCTCAGCGAGCGCATCGAGCGTGTCGGCGGGGAGGATGGTCGCGCCGTGGCCGGGAAGATCGGGGGCGGAAACGGCAAATCCCTGGCGTGCGAGATGCGTCGCCAACAGTGCCCAGGTTTGCGCGTCACCACCGAAACCGTGCACCAGCACCACCGTGCGACGCAGCGCACCGCTCGCCGGCCAGCGTCGCACCGCGAGCGCGTCAGGCGCAGCGCCGGTGACGGCCGCGCGCACGTCACGCGCTTCGATCCGGCCGCGCCGGCCGCTACCCGCGAGGGCTGCGAGATCAATCCCCTCGCGCGCCGCCAGACGGCGGGCAAGCGGGGTCGCGCGCCGACGGCCACTCTCCGTCGGCGGCGGCGAAGGGGCGGGCGCGGCGGGCGCCGGCATGGTCTCGGCGACCGCGGCAACGGAGACGCCTTTGGGCGCACCGGCCTCGGGCGGGGCAGCGCCGGCCACCTCATAGCGGCAGAGCGGCGCGCCGACCGCGACATCCGCCCCGGCCGGCGCCAGCACCTCGACCAGCGTTCCGTCAGCCAGCGCCGGCAGCTCGACCACGGTCTTGTCGCTCTCGATCTCGACGATGGTCTCGCCGCGCCGGAACGCCTCGCCCGGCTGCTTTAGCCAGGTGACGATGCGCCCGCTCTCCATCGTCTCGCCGAGCCGGGGCAGGGTCAGCAGCGCCGTCATCAGCCAAGCATCCGGGCAACGGTTTCGACGATCAGCGCCGCATCCGGCACCGCCGCCGCTTCCAGCGCCGGCGAAACCGGGATCGGCACATCCTCGCCGGCGATGCGGATCACCGGATCTTCGAGGAAATCGAAGCATTCTTCACTGATGCGTGCAGCAAGCTCGGCCGCAACCCCGGCGGTGAGATACCCTTCGCTCACCACCACCGCCCGCCCGATGCGCGCAACCGAGGCGGCAACCGTTGCCATGTCGAGCGGGTTCAAGGTGCGGAGATCGATCACCTCGGCGGTGATGCCGCGCTCGGCCAGTCGCTCTGCCGCCGCGAGCGCGACATGCACCATCCGTGAATAGGCGACGAGGCAGACATCGTCACCAGCACGGCGGATCACCGCCTGCCCCCAAGGCGGGACCGGCGCGGCAAAATCGACCAACTCCTTGCGGGCGTAGAGCGCCTTGTGCTCGATGAAGACGACCGGATCGGGCAAGGTCAGAGCATGGCGCAGCAAATGATAGGCGTCGGCGGCGGTTGCCGGCATCGCGAGGCGCAGGCCGGGCGTGTGCATCACCCAGCCCTCCAAGCTCTGCGAATGCTGCGCGCCGGCTGAACGCCCGGTTCCGCCTTGGGTGCGAAGGACCATCGGCACGCCGATCTGGCCACCAAACATATAACGGATCTTGGCGGCCTGATTGGCGAGCTGGTCCATCACCAGGCCGAGGAAATCGACATACATCAGCTCAGCGACCGGCCTGAGCCCGGTCATCGCCGCGCCGATCGCGGCCCCGACGATCGCCGGCTCGCTGATCGGGGTGTCGATCAGCCGCGCGTCCCCGAACTCGTCGATCAGATCCTTGGTAACGCCATAGGCGCCGCCATAACGGCCGACCTCCTCGCCGATGACGATGATGCGCGGGTCCTCGCGCATCGACTCGTCGAGCGCGCGGCGCAGCGCGTCGCGGTAGGTGGTCTCGCTCAAGTGCGTGTCGCTATCCATCAGGCACCTGCCAGCACGCGATCGAGCCGCGCCCGCAGCGGCTCGGGCGCCGGCTCGCCGGGGGCGAAAACATCACGAAACAGCGCGTCAAAGGCCGGCGGCGCGGCGGCGGCGGCGAAATCGATCGCGTCATCCATCTCGCGCGCGATGGCAAGGTCGAGCGCATCGAGCGCCGCCTCATCGCTCTCGCCACGCGTGACGAGCGCCGCGCGCGCATGGCGTACCGGGTCGCGCTGGCGCCCGGCCTCTTCTTCCTCGGCGCTGCGGTATGGGCTTTTGTCCATTCGGCCATGGCCGAAGAAGCGAAAGCAGGAAATCGCGAGAAAACCCGGACGACCGCCGCGGGCCTCGGCGACCAGCGTTTCCGCCGCGGTGAAAACGGCGGTGACGTCCTCGCCATCGGCGCTTTCGGCGAGAAGGCCGAGCGCCCCTGCGCGTGCGGCAAAATCGGTGACCCGCGTTGCGCGATCGACCCTGGTGCCCATGCCGTATTGATTGTTCACGCACACGAACAACACCGGCAGCGCCCACAGCGCCGCCATGTTCATGCTTTCATAGAGAATGCCCTGCTGCATCGCCCCGTCGCCAAAGAACGCGACGGAAACGGCATCCTTGCCGAGATGCTTGTAGCTCAACCCAGCGCCGACGACATGCGGAATGCCGCCGCCGACGATGGCGTTGGCGCCGAGATGGCCGAGCGCCATGTCGGCGATATGCATCGAGCCACCCTTGCCGGCGCAATAGCCTTCCGCCTTGCCGGCGATCTCGGCCATCATGCGCTTGGGATCGGCGCCACGGGCGAGAAAAATGCCATGGCCGCGATGATGCGTCGTGAAACTGTCGGCCGGCCTGAGCGCGGCACAGACGCCCGCCGCCGCCGCCTCTTCGCCGATGGAGAGATGCAGCATCGAGCCGGCCGAAAGTCCGCGCACATAGAGTTCGGCGACACGCTCCTCGAACGAGCGGATGCGGCGCATCGTGCGATAGAGATCAAACAGCGGCAGGTTGGCACGCTGGGTCATCGCGGGACGTCCTCCGTTACGGCGCGACCATGCGCGCTGCGACGCACAATTGTTTTTTTGAACGACAAATGTGCGATCGCATGCACACTTGCCACCGGCCGCGACTTTTGTCAAGGCTTGCCTATGAGCCAGCCCGATCCCTCGCGGCCGATGCCGCTCCATCTCGGCCAGGAGCCTGACGAGGCTCTCATTGTTCGTGCCGCGTGGCTCTATCACCTGGTCGGCAAGACGCAGGAGGAAGTGGCGGCGCAGCTTGGCCTTCACCGCAGCCGCGTCGTCCGTCTGCTTGCCGAGGCGCGCGAACGCGGGCTGGTGAGCGTCACCATCCATCATGACGCGGTGCATGATCTCGAAATCGAGCGCACGATCGCGTCGCGATTTGGCCTCGACTTTTGTTTTGCGACCTTGCCGACCGGGCTCTCGGAAACCGCAAACGCCGCGATCGCCGCGGCCCAGGGCGTGATCGCGCGCCGCGCCGTCGGCTCGGCTGCGGCCTCGCTATTGCGCGGCCGGCTGGCGCAAGGGCGGCTTACCGTCGGGGTGAGTTGGGGGCGGACCCTGGAACAAGTGGCCCTGCATCTGACGGGTGTGCGCAATCCGGAGGCGCGGTTCGTGTCGTTGATGGGATCGCTGTCTCATAATTCCGCCTCCAACACCTTCGAGGTGGTGCAGGCCTTTGCCGCCCGCGCCAACGGCGAGGGGCATTTTCTCCCCATTCCCTTCATCGCCGACAGCATCGATGACCGGGCGGTTTTGCTGTCGCAGCGCAGTGTCGCGGCCGCACTCGCGATGGCGCACAACGCCGATTTCTATCTGATCAGCGTCGGCGAGCTGAGCGAAACCTCTCTGCTGCGCCAGCGGGGCATGGTCGGCGCCGATGAATTGGCGGAACTGCGCCGCCTCGGCGCCGTTTGCGACACGCTCGGGCTATTCTTTGACGCGCAGGGGCGAAGAATCGATCACCCGCTGTCACGCCGTGCGCTGGCGGTTGATTTCGAGCGCCTGATCGGACGTGATGTTGTGCTGCTCGGTGCCGGGATCGAAAAAGTCGCTGCGGTGGCAGCGCTCTTGCGCACTGGGGTCGCAAGAGGACTAGTCATTGACGGAGATGCAGCGCGCCTGCTCGCGACGCAATGCTAAGGCCTGTCATCGATTGATCCGGCATTGTCAGGTTGATTAAATGATGTGCGATTGACCTGGGTCATGATCGATCAGGAGCCCAGACTGGCAGTATCAGATCGCGTCATCCGTGAAGAGGTCCATCGCGACACCAGTGATACCAACCTGCCTATCCAATGACCGCTTTGATCCAGTCTCGTTGGGTGATCGAAGCGATTTGTTCTGGCATTTGCATGAACTTGTTCCAGGCGTTTCGGCAGGCGGCAAGGATTTCGTCGTAGCTGTTCCAGACCTGATGGTTTAGGAAGTTGCTGCGCAGAAATTGCCAGATGTTTTCGACTGGGTTGAGCTCTGGCGAATAGGGCGGCAGCGATAGCAGGCTGATGTTGTCGGGCACCGGCAAACGTTCGCCGGCTTGATGCCAGCCGGCGCCATCGAGCACCAGCACGGCGTGCGCACCGGGCGCGACCTGCGTGCTGATTTCGCGAAGATGCTCGGCCATCGCCTCGCTGTTGACCGCCGGCATGATGATGGCGGCACCAAGACAGCGTGCTGGGCAGACGGCACCAAACAGATAGGCGGAGTCATGGCGATTGTCGCGCACCGCCAGTGGTCGGGAACCCCGCTCTGCCCAGACATAGCGCAGGGTTCCCTTCTGACCGACACGGGCTTCATCGGCGAACCACACCTCGATCGGCTTACGGGCCGCCGTGACCGGGATCGCCGCCGCTACCAGGCCAGCGAAGTCTTTTTAAAAATGTCCTGTGCCGCAGCGTCCTTCTTCGGATGATACGGACGCGGCTGGACCCGCGTGAACTTGAGCCGCCGCAACAATCGGCTGATCGACGTCTCGTGCAGGGTAACCGCAAACTCGGTCTCGATCCGTCGCTGTAGGTCAACACAGCGCCACCGCACCACGCCGTCACGCTCCAGGTCCGGGCCCTGCCTGACCCATGCCGCGATCTGCGCCTGCTGCGAAGCCGACAATCGGGGTGGCGGGCCGTTGCGGCGCGGCGCATCGCCCAGCCCGTCAGGTCCCAATGCATTGTAACGGTGCACCCAGTCGCGCAGCGTCTGGCGGTCCATGGCACAAGCCTCGGCCGCATCGCGCCGAGACCAGCCTTCAAGAACAAGAGCAATCGCCAAAAGGCGCCTCGAAACTTTCGCATCCGTCGCACGAGCCGCCCGCTCGCGCAGCGCCATAGCCGACAAGTCCAAACGCGTTATCGCTACCGTCATCGCAAGCCTCCTCCGGGGAAGCTCAGCGAATCATACCCGCCCGAGCCGCGCCAACTCACATTCGAGTCAACGGAACCTCAGGTTGGTATAATCGGCCCAGAGTGAAAACGCGTCGGCCCGGCCGTGGCGGAATGATCGGGCGGAGAGACGATGGCGTTTCGGGCGGAACAGGGTGATGATCTGGTCTTGGGTCGCGAGAAATCTCTGGGTCTGGCCGGCGGACACGAACCGATCCATGATCTTTTCTCGTCGCCTCGTATGGCGATACGAGGCTTCGATCTGAACCGCGCCGGGAATTCCATAGGCTGTTTTGTTTGAGTCACGCCATCATAGCCAGTCGCCCGTGAAAAATAGAACTTTTTTGATCTGGCGATGAATTTTTAGGCGTGGGCAATATTGGAATTTGCGAGGTTTGCATGGCCTGGGCGGAAAACCCTTGCAAAACGGTTGAAGCATTGCGCGGTCGTCGCGATCGTAATTCTTTCTTTTTCATGCCAACCATCATGCGTTTGACGTGGTGGAAAGAATGCCGCCGAAGCTGAATGTGCAGCCGGATGATTTCGAACTATTTCGCTCGTGCCTTGAGAATATCATCGACCAGCGGCATCCCCTGGCGCGGCTGGCGCGGCTGGCGCGGCTGATCGACTGGCCTCTCTTCGAGGCGCGGTTCGGCGCGCTCTACGTCGAAGAGGTCGTCAGCCAATGGCGCTCTCCCGCCGTGAGTTCAGACATTCCTGATATAGCCGCAAACCCTGCCCCACCGGAGGGGGGGTGGAAAAAAAATCGCGCCCGGCCGCATCCACGGCCGCCGCTCGCCGGTATCGGTGACAGCGGCCGCCATGGCCGCGCGCTCACCAACAACAGGAGACAGTCGATGAAACGAATGATCGCGTTTTCTTTGGGAACGGCTCTGGCGTTCGCCGCCGGCGGGGCCTGGGCGGCGCAGGACAGCGTCGTCATGGTCGGCGGCCAGGCGATGTATCCCTCGAAAACGATCGTGATGAACGCAGTCAATTCCGCCGACCACACGACGCTGGTCGCGGCGGTGAAGGCGGCGGGCCTGGTCGATGCGTTGAACGGCAAAGGTCCGCTCACGGTTTTCGCCCCGACCAACGAAGCGTTCAATGATCTGCCCGCGGGCACGGTCGCATCCCTGGTCAAGCCCGAGAACAAGGCGACGCTGAACAAGATTCTCACCTATCACGTGGTCGCCGGCGATTACACCTCGACCGCGCTCCGCAAGCTGATCCTCGCCGGCAACGGCATGGCGACGCTGAAAACGCTCGAGGGCGGCACCCTCACCTTCATGATGAACGGCTCGCAGAACATCGTCATGAAGGACGAGAAGGGCAACGTCGCCGATATCACCATCTATGACGTCAAACAGGCCAACGGCGTTATTCACGTCGTTGATAAGGTGCTGATGCCGAACTGAGTTTTCTCCCCGCCGTCGCCGACGATACCCGGGAAAGCGCGGCTTTCCCGGGTTTTTCGTATCCGCCTGGCGCTAATCGACGACGGCAAGCGTGCCGGCATAGAGCACCGGGCCGGTCGGCGCGCCGGTCGGCGAGCCGCCGCTCGGCTCGAGGCTGATCATGAGCTGGGTCGCAGGCCCCGCCCCCTCGGCCCGCACCACCCGGGTGCCCCGCGCCGGCAACACCCCGAGCGAGCGCGGCCGCGTCTCCCCCGCCGGCAATTCCCAGAGTTCGAGACTGCGATCAGCGGCGACGCTGAGCGGTGCCGCGCTGGTGATGGCGATCTCGCCATTGCCGATCATCATTGCCATGAAGACCGGCCCCTGGCCGCTCGCCGGCATCAAGGTGGCGACGGCGCGGGGGGCGTGAGTGGGCGGCGTGCGCCAAAGAAGGAGGCCGGCGAAGGCGGCGGCGAGCGCCAGGGCGCCGGCGGTGCTCGCCTGCCAGAGGCGAAGCCGGCGGCGAATCTGCGCGGCGGCGAGATCGCCCCGTTGCGGCGGCAGCGATTCGGCGATCCGCGGCCACAGTTCCGGTGGCGGCGCAACCTCGGGGAGCAGTTCGGCCAGCGGCGCGAGCCTTTGCTCCCAGGCCTGGATCGCCGCCGCCAGCGCCGGCTCGCGCGCCGCCCGCGCCACCACCGCCGCCGCGGTTTCAGCATCGAGGCAGCCGAGCACATATTCGCCGGCGAGGAGATCGGGATCGTCGTCGCTACCGCTCATGGGTCGAGGCACTTTTTCAGGGCGTGCAGCGCCCGCCGAATCCAGGATTTGATCGTCCCGAGCGGCTGTTTCGTCGCCGCGGCGAGATCCTGGTGCGAAAGCCCGTCGACGAAGGCGCGCAGAATGAGGCGCCGGCGATCTTCCTCAAGCGTTTCGAGGCAGCGCCGCAATGCCTTGCCGTCGCTGCTCGTGAGCAAAACCGCGAGAGGGTCCGGCGCCTCGTCCTCGATCTCGGGGACGGTGGCGCCGAGGGTCTCGCGGCCATGGCGGCGGATGAGATCGAGGGCGCGATAGCGCACCAGGCTGAGCAGCCAAGCCTCGGCATGGCCACGCGCGGCGTCGAACTGCCCGGCATTCCGCCAGAGTTGCAGGAAGGCGTCCTGCACGGCATCGGCGGCGAGCGCCGATTGCCGGGTGATGCGGAGGGCCACCGCATAGAGCCGGCGCGCCCGGCTATCATAGATTCGGCGAAACGCCGCCCGATCGCCGTGCGCGGTTGCGCGGATCAGCGCGGCGAGATCATCGCCGGGCGGATCGAGAGACGGATAGCCTGGCGTATCGGGCGCCGCAGCGGCGCTGGCAAAGGACATGGCCCAGCCTAGCGGAGGCCGGCGCGCGGCAGCAAGCGGCGTGCTGCGGCGCGCTTGCCGCCTTGGCTGCAAACGTCCGTTACAATAAGACCATCCCCCTATCACCATTGTGACATCGTTGAAACCGGCAACGAAAGCTGGCGCTTCAAAAACCGCGCCTGACGCTCAAAGTCCCACCTCACGCCACCGCACTCGCCCCGGCTGCGCTAACCGAACGGCTGCGCCGGGGCGAGTGCCGTCGTTCTGCCTGGTCCCAAAGAGGGGTCCCAATCGAATGCAAATCTGGGATCACAATTGAACGCCGATTGACACGCACGTGACCGAAGACGCCAACAAAAACCGATGGATCGCAATCTCCCGCGCCCGCGTCCCCCCGAGTTTGCGTATCACCAGCGCCCCGGTCTCCACCACCCGCTCCCAACGTACTGCCTACTGCCGCACGGCGCGCATCACCAAAATGACCGAAAGCTCCACCCCGAACCACCATCTCGTTCCCCATCAATACAAAAATCATGGAGAATCAGACGTGCGCCATGAGCACAAGCAAAATGTGTGAATGCCGTAGCGGCCAAGCTCACGCGGCGATCTCCTGCGGCTCGACGCCAAATTCATGGGCGAAGGCAAACAAGCTTGCGCTCCTACAATGCCTCGCGGGCGCCCGCGCCCGTGTCGGCAAAACACGGAATCCACTCGATGGCATCGATCGCGAGGCCGAAACGATCGGTTTGATTGTGGATCGCAAGCGCAAGCGGTGTATTGATGTTTCCCTTCTCCTTAAAGCCACGGATATGGATGTGGTGCTGACCGGGACGACGATAGGTCAGGCGATGGATCATCCTTCGTCCCAAGTCTGCATCGGCGGCGGCTTCGCGTTCACTCTCCCTACCCAGCCTGAAAAATCAGCCCATGCGAAACGGGTTCGCGATGCGGAGCCGGTTCTCGATGACCAGACCATTGTGCATGTCTTCCGACCAGAGGGTGTCACAATCCGCGTGAAGTGCCGAGGCTGCGATCATCGCGTCGTAGACCGAAAGGCCATACCGCTCAGCTATCGCCAATCCCAAATCATGCACGTCCACCGTCATCGGCTCTATCGGCAGCAAAGCGCGCACCGTCGAGAGAAAGGCGTGCGTCTCGGGCCAGGACAGGCCCATTTTGCGGCGCGACACGTTGGCGAGCTCGTTCAGCACCTGCACGCTGATCGTCCGTAAGCTTCCGCGGAAGGCCGCCTGTTTTTGATGGATTGGGGTGCTCATAACGGCGCTCTTATGAGCGTCGTTATGAGCGGGTGTCGGGATGGAGATTATCACGGGTGTGGAGCGCCGGCGTCGCTGGCGGGATGAGGACAAGCTGCGGATTGTGGCGGAGGCGCAGGCGCCTGGCGCGGTCTTTGCCGAGGTGGCGCGGCGACACGAGGTCTCACGCGGGCAGTTGTGGCATTGGCGGCGGCTGGCGCGTGCGGGGGAGCTGAGGCCGGCGCCGATGCCTGCGGTGTTCTTGCCGCTGGAGACTGTGCCAGAGGCGGGAGCTGGCGTCCTGCCGTGCGATGCGGTGGGTGGCGCGGTCGGAGATCCGCAAGCCAGAGACAGGACGGCGGCGCCTGCTCGGATTGAGGTTCGGCTGCCAGCTGGTGCATGCGTGGTGATCGAGGGGGCGGCCGAGCCGGCATTGGTGACGGCGGCGCTGACGGCGCTGCGATGATCCCGTCGGGTGTTTGCGTATGGATCGCGATGGGCCACACCGATATGCGCCGCGGGATGCAGGGTTTGGCCTTGCAGGTCCAGCAGGGATTGAGCCGTGACCCTCACGGTGGCGATCTCTTTGTGTTCCGCGGGCGCAGTGGATCGTTAGTCAAGATCATTTGGCACGACGGCCTCGGGATGTCGCTGTATAGCAAGCGGCTTGAGCGAGGGCGATTCATCTGGCCGTCTGCGGCAGATGGCGCGGTGCGGCTGACGCAGGCGCAGCTGTTTTGTCTTCTTGACGGAATCGAGTGGCGCAATCCGCAATATTCCTGGCGACCAGCGAGCGCGGGATAGAGCGGATTTTTCCGCCGGGTGTGCATTTTTCGCTTGCGCGCGCCGCTGGATGTTGATTCTGTCGTCTGGTGACCCTCACCGACACGCCTCTCCCGGACGATATTGGCGCGCTGAAGGCGCTGGTGATTGCAACGATCCAGCGCGCCGACGAGGCCGAGGCGCGACTGGTCGAGGCCCGTGCTCGGGAGAGTGCGACCGAGGCCTTGATCGCTCATCTCAAGCTGCAGATTGCCCGGCTGCGGCGCGAGCAATACGGCGCCAGCGCCGAACGCAGCCGCCGTCTGCTCGATCAGCTGGAATTGCAGCTCGAAGAGCTTGAGGCCGACGCCAGTGAAGACGGGCTGGCAGCTGCAACCGCCGCGGCGAAAACCACGCATGTCGGTGGGTTCGTGCGCAAGCGTCCCGCCAGAAAGCCCTTTCTCGAGCATCTGCCGCGTGAGCGTGTGGTGATCCCCTCACCCTGCTCTTGCCCTGCCTGCGGCAGCACCAGCTTGTCGAAGCTCGGGGAGGATGTCACCGAGACGCTGGAGGTGATCCCGCGGCAGTGGAAAATCGTCCAGACGGTGCGGGAGAAATTCTCCTGCCGGGCTTGCGAGGCGATCACTCAGCCGCCGGCCCCCTTTCATGTCGTTCCGCGCGGCTGGGCGGGCCCGCGCTTTCTCGCCATGCTGTTGTTTGAGAAGTATGGTCAGCACCAGCCGCTCAACCGCCAGGCCGAACGTTTTGCCCGCGAGGGCGTTCCGCTCAGCGTCTCGACGCTTGCCGATCAGGTCGGGGCGGCGTGTTCCGTGCTGATGCCGCTCTACCGGCTGATCGAGGCCCATGTCCTTGCCGCCGAGCGTCTGCATGGCGACGACACGACGGTACCGGTCATGGCTCGCGGCAAGACCGATACGGCGCGGCTATGGGTCTATGTGCGCGACGACCGGCCCTTCGCCGGCCACGCCCCGCCGGCGGTGCTGTTCCACTATGCGCGGGATCGACGCGGCGAACATCCACAAGCCCATCTTGCCGGCTGGTCGGGCATCCTCCAGGCCGACGCCTATGACGGCTATGGCGCGTTGTATAAAGCTGGCCGCAGCCCTGCGCCGGTGCGGGAAGCCGGCTGTTTCGCCCATGCAAGGCGGAAATTTTTCGAGCTGGCCGATATCGCGGGCGCCGCCCGCAGGAAGAGCCGCGGCGAGCAAGGCGCCATGGTCTACCCGATCGCGCTCGCGACCGTGCAGCGGCTCGATGCTTTGTTCGAAATCGAGCGAACCATCAACGGCAAAACAGCCGCCGAGCGACTGGCTGTACGCCAGCAGCATAGCGCGCCGCTGGTTGCCGAACTCCATGCCTGGCTGACCGCTCAGCTCACGAAGCTCTCGCGCCATCACGATCTGGCCAAAGCCATCAACTACATGCTCCGCCGCTGGGACAGCTTCACCCGCTTTCTCGCGGATGGCCGGGTCTGCCTGACCAACAACGCCGCCGAACGCGCCTTGCGTTGCGTGCCACTCGGCCGCAAGGCGTGGCTGTTCTGCGGTTCCGATCGCGGCGGCGAGCGGGCCGCCATCCTCTACACGCTGATCCAGACGGCACGTCTCAACAATGTGGATCCGCAAGCCTGGCTCGCCGATGTGCTCGCCGGGATCAACGACTATCCCGCCAGGCGCCTCGGCCAGTTGTTGCCCTGGAACTGCGTTAACGCCAGCAAAGTTGCGGCAAGTGCAACGGAAGAGATTGGATGTGTCTGAAGAGGGCGTGCTTCGGGAGAAGCTGCGAAAGATCGAGGCATTGTTCGCCGGAGCGGCAACGATCGGCGAACGCACAGCGGCCGAGGCCGCACTCGGGCGCGTTCACGCCCGGCTGGCGGAAATTCAGGGCCAGGACAAAACAATCGAGATGCAGTTCTCTCTGCGCGACCAATGGTCGCGCCGACTGTTCCTGGCGTTGTGCCGACGCTACGGCCTGAAGCCATACCGCCTTTATCGGCAACGCCTGACCACCGTCATGGTGCGGGTACCGCAGGCATTTGTCGACCAGGTGCTATGGCCGGAATTCCAGGAACTGAACAACGCACTGACGCAGTATCTCACCGACGTGACAGATCGCGTCATCCGTGAAGAGGTCCATCGCGACACCAGTGAGGCCACCGAGATGGTCCAGGCCCTGCCTTTAAAATAATCAAACAGAACCAATCACCACAGCCGCTCCTTCCTAAACACCAACCGAATACAAAACCCGCGGTTCATGCCGGATGCTTACGATCGTCCCGCCCGCGGCGGCGATCTGCTCGGCGCGGTCGGCCTTCGCGGGATCGCCGGAGGCGAGATAGACGAGGACGTTCGTGTCGATGAAGCTACCGGGCATTTGCCTCGTCCCGGTCGAACTTCCAATCGGCAGGGAGGCGCCCGCGGAAAGCGCGTAGGCGTTTCAATAAGTCTTCCCGCCCGGGCTTCCGCGCGACCTCGAAAGCCCTGGGGTCGGCGACATGGATTTCGATCTCGTCGCCTTCCTTCAGCTCCAAAGCGTCGACGACCGCCGCGGGCAGACGAACGGCCAGGCTGTTGCCCCACTTTGCGACCTGCATGGCGATGCTCCTAGAGATACGTCTTAGGTATTGTATATCCTGGCCGGAGCCTCATCAAGACGAAGCCAAGGCTGGCCGCAGGTCATCATCGCCCGCGGATGACCGACGCGGATCGGCCGCCTCCGATGATGCGCGGCTGCGCTTGCGTCCGGGAACCGTCGGCCTCGCTTCGCTCTTGCTCTCGCCGTCCAGCAGCTTGGCGATCTCAGCCGAGACCTGGTCGGCGGCGACGGCAAGGGCGGCGTCGAGATGGACATATCGCTGCGTGACGCCGCGCGATGTGTGGCCCAGCAATCCGGCGATCGTCAGCTCGGAGAACCCCAGATCGCCAGCGATGCTGGCGAAGGTGTGCCGGAGGACGTGCGGGGTCACTCCGGACAGTTTCGCCTGCGCGCAAACCCGCTCGAGCACCCGAACGACGCCGATGAAGTGCCCATCGCCGACATCAGCCGGGAACACGTAGGGCGAATGCTCCTGGAGCGGCTGGCTCTCGATACACGCGATGGCCGCGCCACCGACCACCCGGAGCTGTTCGCCGCTCTTGGTGTCGGGAAAGTGGATGGCGCGTTCCTGCCGATGGAGCCACGCTCTCTGGAGGCTCAGCGCCTCCATCCGTCGGAACCCCGTCAGCAGCATGAGCCGGATGGCGCCGAGCCCTGTCGGGTGCTCACCGTTCGCGATCAACTGCCGCATGACCTTGCCGAGATGGCGAACCTCGTCCGCGCTCAACCGGCGCTTGACCTTGCGTGACGCCATCTGGCGCACGCCCGATGCGGGATTCTTCTCGATGAGGCCAAGCCGAGTGGCGTGACCGAGCAAGGCCCGAAAGGTGCTGATCGCTCTGGCTGCGACGCCGGCGCCGCCGGTCGAGCGTCCGCCGCGGCCCTGGGCTTTCTTCCCCCGCGCCGACTTGCCGGCGGCGATGTCGGCCTGCATCGCTTCGACGTCGCGCAAGGTGAGGTTGCTTACGAGGCGTGGCCCCAGCAGGGGCTTGATATGCGTCTCGATCCGGCTTCGATCCATCGCGATGCTGGTCGCCTTGATGGGCCGACGATTGCGCCCGAGAAGGCGGCCCTCGCCAGCCTCCTTCAGATACCAGTCACACACGTCGGCGACGGTCATGCCGTCGCGAATGATGTGACGATCGGCGGATGGATCAGCGCCCTCGGCGACGGCCGCCAGTCTCTGGCGCGCCAACCCGCGTGCCTGTTCGGGCGTCAGCACACCGCAGGAGCCCAGAACCAGCCGCCGGGTGCGGCCTTCGATGTTGCGATATTGGATCAGATAGGCCTTGGCGCCGGAGGGCTTCACGCGGACGCCGAAGCCTCGCATTTCGCTGTCCCAGGCGAATACATCCTTGTTAGGTTTTGATCCCAATGCGTCGACCGCACGCTTCGTGATTTTGCCCATTTTCTGTTATCCTATTGTTCTATCAAACGAATTCCAGATTCTGCTTCCCCGGAAGGCCGGGCGGAGGCCGGGGAAGCATGGGGGAAGCACGAAAACGGCGTTCGCAGGGTAAAAAGAGGATACCGAAGGGATGGACGCCTTCAACAAAAGACGTTTTATGATAGGGACTTAGCGGGCTACGGGATAGAAAGAGATGCTGCCGGATAGACGGCCTGTTAAACTTGCCAAGGTTGGGGTCGTGGGTTCGAATCCCATCGCCCGCTCCAGATTTTCTCAATATTTCATAGCTTTACAGTGGGGCCGCAGAAGCGGCCTCTTCGCTTTTTGGCCTTGGTCAACACCTGGTCAACACCGAGAACCAGCGTGAGTCACTCGGGCTTCCGGCTGACTGGTCGCCTCGAGTCGCCGCTGTCGGTCATTTGCCGTGCGAAGCCAATTCGACCGCCCAAGAGATTTTTTTTTGACCCAACCCGCGGACGCGCGGGCGCACAGGCGTCCCTCCCACGAGGGTGGGTGACGCCGGAGGGGCGCTGGGCTAATGAGCGGGGCGATGTGCAAACCTTTGTCATGGGGGGATAAGCCCCAACGGCACGTCCCTGCCCTATTCTGCCGCGGCCATGGGGAAGGCGGCGTAGATGCTGCCGATTGAACGATCGCCAACCGGGCTCCGTGCCATGGTCGCGGCCTGGCGTGCCGATGGCGCGCGGGTGGCGCTGGTGCCGACCATGGGGGCGCTGCATGACGGCCATGCGGCGTTGATCCGCGCCACGCGGGCCGAGGCCGAACGGGTCGTGGTCTCGATTTTCGTCAACCCGCGTCAATTCGGCCCGAATGAGGATTTCGACCGCTACCCGCCCGACGAGGCGGCCGATGTCACTGCCGCCGCCCGGGCTGGCGCGGATCTGGTTTATGCGCCAGCCATCAGCGCCATGTACCCATCGGGCTATGCCACCACGGTCAGCGTTGCCGGGCTGAGCGAGGGGTTGTGCGGCGCCCAGCGGCCTGGGCATTTCGACGGCATGGCGACGGTGGTGACCAAGCTTTTATTGCAAGCCGGAGCAGGGAGCGCCTGGTTCGGCGAGAAGGATTATCAGCAATGGCTGGTGGTGCGCCGCCTGGTCGCCGATCTCGACATCCCGGTGCGCCTTCGCGCGGTGCCGACGGTGCGCGAGGCGGACGGGCTTGCGCTCTCGTCACGCAACCGCTTCCTCTCCCCCGGCGAACGCGCCATCGCGCCGCGTCTTGCCGTGGTGTTGCATGAGATCGCGACACGGGCGACCGCAACCCCAGACGCCATCGCGCCGCTCCTCGCGGAAGGCCACGCGGTCCTCACCGCGGCCGGGTTCAAGGTCGAATATCTGGAAATCCGTGACGCCGAAACCCTCGCGCCTTGCACGACGTGCCGTGCCCCGGCTCGAGTTCTCGCCGCGGTGCGGCTGGGCTCTGTCCGGCTGATCGATAACTGGCCAATCCCCACCGCGGCGCAGCGCGCGTAACCCGCGCGAGGGTGGCAAGGGCACTCATCGACGGAGACGCCGCCCGTCGACCTGTGCGCAAAGCCTGCCCTGGGCCATTATCCGTGCTCAGCCGAGGAACTGGATCAAGACGAAGCTGATCGCAACGATAAGTGCGAGCGAGACCGTGACAGCGCTTGCCACAGGCAGGCCGGCGCGGGCGATCTGGCGCAGATCGGTGCCGAGGCCGAGTGCGGCCATCGCGATCACGGTCAGCCAATTCGCCGCCGTCGCCATGGGCGAAAGGAGAGAGTGCGGGACACAATCGAACGAGCGGAGAGCGGCAAGGCCGAGAAAGCCGACGATAAACCATGGCACCAGATGATGAAGCCGCAGCCGGTACGCCAACCGATCGCCCGCCGCCGCTCGCCGCCCCGGATCCTCGCCATCGTCTTGCAACCGGTGCGCGATCAATGACAGGACCAACAACACCGGTCCGAGCATGAGCACGCGCACGAGCTTGACCAGCGTGCCGATATGGACGGCGAGCGTGCCCGCGGGAACGGTCGCGGCGAGCACTTGCGGCACGGCATAGACCGTCAGACCGGCCAGCACACCATATTGCGAGCCGCTGAGATGGAGAAGCGGTATCAATCCGGGCAAACCAAGGACGGTGGCGACGCCGAGCACCGCGGTGAAGGCGATGGCGGTCGCGACATCCTCAGCTTTGGCGCCAATCGCCGGCGCGACGGCCGCGATGGCCGAGTTGCCGCAAATCGCGTTGCCACAGGCAACGAGCAGCGCCATCCGCGGCCGCAGCCCAAGCAGGCGCCCGATGCCATAACTCATGGCGATGGCAACACCGACCACGCCGACGATACCGACCAATAACCCAGGGCCGACGGCCGCGAGTGCCTGCGCGCTGAGGCTGGCGCCGAGCAATAGGATGGCAAGCTCGAGCAGAATTTTGGCGCTGAAACGAATGCCGCCGATCCAGATGGTGCTCGGCGTCCAGAGCGAGCGAAGGATGGTGCCGACGATGATCGCCAAGACCAGAGCCTCGAGCCAAGCGCGCCCCAAAAGGCGTGCCTCGAGGCTAGTGAGCCCTGTCGCCGCCAGACTGACGGCAAGACAAAGCATTGTGCCGGGAAGGAGATGCCCGCGGCGCCAGGCGTTATGCATCGGGGGTCATTCGATCATCGGCGATCTCGCGCGGCATCCTTTGTGCGCGAAACGCTGGGCGCCCCAGAATGCCATAGGCTGTGGTCATGGCTGGAATTCCTTTCATCCGTTCGCGACATGGCCTGCGAGGCGCTTTCTGCCGCCACGGCGAGGAATTTGTGCCCGAACATTCGATATTAAAAACAGATTGTTTATGTTAATATAATCATATTTGTCGATTAAAAGAGCATGCTCTCCCGACATAGGCTCTTCCGAGCGCCGAGGAAATCGCCTCCAGAGTTCGTTCTCAATTTCAGATTGAATATAGAAATTTAATTCGTTTGATCGAACGGAATGGCCGCGCCATTTTGCGTGCTGTCAGCCAGAGGGTCTGGCGACGTCGATCTGATCCCAGCGGAGGTTTCTCTCATGCGTCTCACTCTTCTCGCCGTCGGCGGCATGCTCGCCATCACACTGGCAACGGCGGCCAAAGCTCAGCCAGAGCATGTCTGGGCCGAGGGCTTCGTCCCCAATCTCGCGACGCAAACAGAACTGGCCAGCGCAACGCCGCGGCACCCGGCAACCGCCATCGATCTCGCCGCCGCGCGGCCGCCAGGGGAAGCGCACGCCTGCTGATCACGGCTGAAAGCAGTGGTTCAGGTAAAGGAGACATGGCGATGATGGAGAGGGTTGCCTTTCCGGGCGTGATCCGCGCCGGGCGGCGGGAGATGCTCCGCATGGCTGCCGGCGCGACCGCCGGGATGATCATTGGGCGCGCCCGTGCCGACGATCGCGCGACGATGACGTTCCCGTTCGCCAATGGCCAGCGCGAGATCGTCCCCGCAGGCGCTTTTCCCGAGAAAGGTGCGATGATTTTACAGCGCACCCGGGCGCCGGTTCTCGAAACCCCTTGGGAGTCGCTCGCCAGTCACATTTTTACGCCCAATGATCAGTTTTACGTACGCTGGCATTTCGCCGATTTTCCCAATCGCGTCGAGGTTTCGCCGGATAAATTCCGCTTGCGGATTTCGGGGGGAGTGAGCCGCCTGCTCGAGATTTCGCTCATCGATCTGGTGCATGAGTTCGAGCCGGTCGAAATCGCCGCCGTCAATCAGTGCTCGGGCAATAGCCGCGGCTTTGTGACGCCACGTGTGCCCGGCGCGCAATGGGGACATGGGGCGATGGGGAATGCCCGCTGGACCGGGGTGCGGCTGCGCGATTTGTTGGCGCGGGCGGGGCTCAAGCCATCAGCCACGCATGTCGCTTTTCGCAGCCTCGAGGATAAAGAGAGCCCGTTTCCACCACCGCTCCATTTCGAAAAAACACTGGAACTGGACCATGCCAGAGACGGCGACGTCATGGTCGCCTATGCGATGAACGGCGAACCGCTGCCTTTGCTCAACGGCTATCCGCTCCGCCTCGTGGTGCCGGGCTGGTATGCGACATATTGGGTGAAGATGCTGAGCGAGATCGTGGTGATGGATCACCCCGGCACCGGCTTCTGGATGGCAACCGCCTATAAAGTACCGGCGAGACCCAACGGCGCGATGCAGCCGGGCGAGGCCAATGTTCCGATGGTGCCGATCTCGACCATGACGCCGCGCAGCTTCTTCACCACCCCCGCGGCGGGCGCAGAAATTCCTTATGGCCGGCCGACGCTGATCCAAGGGTTTGCGTTCGGCGGCAGCAGCGGCCTTCGCTCCGTCACTCTCTCGCTCGACCATGGGCGAACCTGGCGCCCGGCGGAACTCGGGGAGGATTATGGCAGCTACAGCTTTCGCGCCTGGCGCTTTGTGCTGACGCCGACAGCACGCGGGCCATGCCGCCTTCTTGTGCAAGCCATCAACGCCAAGGGCGAGCAGCAGCCGCTCGCGGTGAACTGGAACCCCGGCGGCTTCATGTACAACCCGGTCGAACAGCTTACGCTTTCGGTGGTATGAGGGAGAGCCGCCATGTTTCGCATGTTTGCAATCGCGCTGGCCCTCCTCGCGGCGGTGACGCTGGTTTGGGCGGAAGAGCCCGCGCCCGTCGCGCCCCCAACTTTCGATTGGGCTACCAAATCTTTTGATCTTCCGAGCCGCGGGGCGCTGTTTCAGGGATCGGGCGCTGCTCTCCTCAATCAAGACTGCCTGATCTGCCACTCGGCAATGTTCGTCGATGAACAACCCGCGCTTCCCGCCGCCACCTGGCGGGCAGAGGTTCTGAAAATGAAAAACGTTTTTGGCGCGCCGTTCGACGACAAAGACATCGCCGGCCTCGTTGCGGCGCTGACAGCGCGGCACGGGACGGCGCCAGATGCCGCGCCAGCCGGCGATCTGGGCGGCGGCGGATGAAGAAGGTGGCTTGGGTTAGAGCAAGGTAGGTTTTGATTGAACCATCCTGTTCAATCAAAACCGGCCAACTTGCTCGCCAAAATAGGGGTAGAGCGTGATCGACTTAAACCGATCGCGCTCTAATGGAAATTCCGGCTTTTGATGCGAAGCTCGCCGGGGGGCTCGCACCCCATGGCGATATCACCGGCGCCGACCGCGGCGAGAGCGTTGGAAAGATCGGCGATTTTATGAACGATGAGGTGCACGACCTCGCCTTCGCGCTGAACGACCCCGCGTGCCGCAAGCATCGTTGCCGACAGGATCACGCGCCGGTTGGCTTCGAACAGCTTCGGCCAGATCACCAGATTGGCGATCGCGGTTTCATCCTCCAGCGTGACGAACAGCACCCCCTTGGCGCTGCCCGGGCGCTGGCGCACCAGGATGAGGCCAGCGGTTTCGCACCATTGGCCATCGCGCGCGGCCATCGCCTCGGCGCAGGTGACGAGGCCGCGCCGGCGGAGATCGGCGCGCAGAAACTGAACCGGATGGGCGCGCAGCGACAGGCCGAGATGATCATAATCCGCCACCACCTCGCCGCCTTCGGTCATCGGGCGGAGGGTGATGTCAGGTTCGGCGATTTCGGGCACAATCTCGCCAATGCTGGCGTCGGCGGCGGCAAACAGCGGCAGCGGCGCCGCGCCCAAAGCCTTGATCGCCCAGAGCGCCTCACGCCGCGCAAGGCCAAACGCCGGGCGGAAGGCATCGGCGGCGGCCAGCGCCAGCAATGCCGCATGCGGGATACGCGCGCGGCGCCAGAGATCCTCGACCGAGGCAAACGGCGTGTCGGCGCGCGCGGCGATGATCGCGGCGGCATGGGCGTTGGCGAGGCCCTTGACCATGCGCAAGCCAAGCCGCACCGCAAGACGCGCCTTATTCCCCGTCGGCTCCAGAGTGCAATCCCAGCGCGAGGCGTTGAGGGAAACCGGGCGCACCTCGACGCCATGAGCGATGGCGTCGCGCACGATTTGCGCCGGGGCGTAAAACCCCAGCGGCTGGGCGTTGAGGAGGGCGGCGCAAAACACGTCGGGATGCCAGCATTTCAGCCACGCGGAAGCATAGGCGATGAGCGCGAAGGAGGCCGCGTGGCTCTCAGGGAAACCATAGGCACCGAAGCCTTCGAGCTGGCGGAAGGTGCGCTCGGCGAATGCCTGCTCATAGCCGTTGGCGATCATTCCGGCGATCAGCCTTTCGCGAAATACCGAGACGCCGCCGCGCTGTTTGAAAGTTGCCATCGATTTCCGCAATTGATCCGCCTCCCCCGGCGTGAAGCCGGCGCAGACGATGGCAACCCGCATCGCCTGCTCCTGAAACAACGGCACACCGAGGGTTTTGCCAAGAACGCGCGCGAGTTCCGGCGTTGGATAGGCAACCGGCTCGCGCCCTTCGCGGCGGCGGAGATAGGGATGGACCATGTCGCCCTGAATGGGCCCCGGCCGCACGATCGCGACCTGGATGACGAGGTCGTAATAGGTGCGTGGCTTGAGGCGGGGCAGCATCGCCATTTGCGCCCGGCTTTCGATCTGAAAAGTGCCGAGCGTGTCGGCGCGGCGGATCATCGCATAGGTGCGCGGCTCTTCGGCGGGGATGCTGGCGAGATCGAGCGCGATCCCTTTGTGGGCGGCAAGCAGATCGAGCCCGCGGCGGAGACAGCTCAGCATGCCAAGCGCCAGGACGTCGACTTTCATGAAACGCAGCGCGTCGATATCGTCTTTGTCCCACTCGATGACCTGACGGTCGGCCATCGCCGCGGGCTCGATCGGGACGGGATCGTCGAGCCGGTCATGCGTGAGCACAAACCCGCCGGGGTGCTGGCTCAGATGGCGCGGGGCGCCGATGAGCTGGCGGGCAAGAGCGAGCGTCAGACGCAAGCGCCGATCTTGAGGATTGAGGCCCAATGCCGCGATCTGCTCGTCGCTGATCTCGGCATCCGACCATCGTGACAGCTGGGTTGCGAGCAGGGTGATGATATCTTCGGAAAGCCCCAGGGCTTTGCCGACGTCGCGCAGCGCCGCACGCGCGCGATAGCGGATGACGGTCGCGCAAAGCGCGGCGTGATCGCGGCCATAGGTATCGAACACCCATTGGATAACCTGCTCACGCCGTTCATGCTCGAAATCGACGTCGATATCGGGGGGCTCGCGCCGCTCCTCGGAGATGAAGCGCTCAAACAGGAGATCGTTGCGCTCAGGGTCGATCGCGGTGATGCCAAGACAATAACAGACCGCGGAATTGGCCGCCGAGCCGCGCCCTTGGCAGAGAATGCCTTGTGATTTGGCAAAACGCACGATGCTGTGGACAGTGAGGAAATAGGGCGCGTAGGCGAGCTTTTCGATCAGCGCCAATTCATGCCGCAGAATTGCCTGCACCTTTGCCGGAACCCCTTCCGGATAACGCGCAGCAGCACCCTTCCAGGTGAGATCGGCGAGCGTCTCCTGCGGCGTGAGCCTGGGATCGTCACGCTCCTCGGGGTATTGATAGGCGAGTTCGTCAAGCGTGAAGCGGCAGTCTTGCATGATCGCGAGTGTGCGGGCGAGCGCTTCGGGGTAGCGGGCAAACAGCCGGTGCATCTCCGCCGGCGGTTTGAGATAGCGATCAGCGTGGCGCTCGCGCCGGTCGCCGAGATCATCGATGGTGACATGATGGCGGATGCAGGTGAGGACATCCTGCAAGCGCCGCCGCCCGGGTTCGTGAAACAGCACGTCATTGGTGACGACGGTCGCGACCCGCAACACAGCCGCGCAGGTGGAAAGTTCCCACAGCCGAAGCTGATCATTGGGCCGCCGCTGAAGCGTGAGCGCGAGATGAGCGCGCGCGCCGAAGAGCTCACGCAGTCTTCGCAAACGCGCCCGCAGCGTATCATCGGCGCGATCGGGGACAAGGACGGCGATCAGCCCCGCGGCATGGGCGGCGAGATCGTCCCAGGTGAGATGGCATCGCCCTTTGCCGCCGCGGCGCTTGCCCAAGGAGAGCAGGCGGCAGAGCCGGGCATAGGCGGCGCGGTCGGTCGGATAGACGAGCACCGCGGCGCCATCGCTAAGATCGAGCCGGCAGCCGACGATCAGGCGAACACCGCTCGCTTTCGCCGCTTCGTGGGCGCGCACGATCCCGGCGAGCGTGTTGCGATCGGTGATCGCGAGCGCAGCAAGGCCAAGGGTTGCGGCGGTCGCGAATAAATCCTCGCACGATGAGGCGCCGCGCAGGAAACTGAACGGCGAGGTCACCTGCAGCTCGGCATAGCCCGCGGTCATGCGAAAATCCCGTGCAGGAACCATGCTTGCGCGCCGCTCGCGGCATCTTCACCGTCGCCGGCGCGGAAAATCCAGAACCGCGCGCCGGCCTCGTCCTCGATGCGGAAATAATCCCGCACCGCCGCCAGTTCGGCGTCACGCTTCCACCATTCGCCGAATATCCGCTCTGGCCCGTCGGCGCGCGCAACCCGCCGCCGCTGGCCGCGCCAGGTGAAGGCGAGCGGCGGATGATCGGGGAGCAGGGCAACGGTTTCGATCCGCTCCGGCGGGGTGAAAAGCCGCGCCGGGCGTGGCCATCCGGCCGGCCAGGAGGCCCCGGTCGCGGGAGCGAGGGGCGGGATGCGGCGCACGCTCCGCTCCGGCACGTCGCTCATCACCGGGGCGGCGCGATAGACCCGCTCGGCGCCGATGCGGTTGGCGAGCACGTCGATCAGATCGGCGATATCCGGCGCCGGCGCCGCGATCAGCGCGGATGCGCGTTGGGTTGCGGCCAGCGGCTCGGTCAGCGAAGCGGCCAGCGCCAGGGTCTCGATCCCGAAGCCGGGGTCGATAGTCTCGATTTTCTCGCAGAAAAGCCGGGACAAATGTTTAGGCTCGCGGAGCGGCCGGGCAGTGCCGATGCGGATCGCCTGGGCGGCGCGATCAACGCGATGGCAGAGGAGGTCGAGCTGGCGGGCGCCGAGCCCCTTGGCTTCCAGCGCCTCGGCAAGCGGCCGGGTCAGAGCGGCGATGGCGGCGGCGATGATCTCGGCGGTGGCGATCGGTTCGGCGAAATGGCGGCGGACCTCGATCAGCTCGGGCGCGCGGACCGGGGTGATCGGTTCGGCGAGCCGCCCGAGTGCTTGGTCGAGCCTTTGCAGAAGCTCCGGCCCGAAGCGGCGCGCGAGGGGCGCGCGCGGCTGCGCCATGAGATCGCGGATGCGAAGAAAGCCGAGCGTTCGCAAAGCGGCGACCAGCGCCGGCGAGAGGCGGAGGGCCGCGAGCGGCAGGGGCGCGATGGCGGCAGCCGTGTCACCGATGGGCGCCACCGTGATCGGCCGCGCCGCATGACGCGCCAGCGCGTGCGCCGCCCCCCAGGTGTCGGCACAGGCGGCGCGGGCACGGATCCCGGCGGCGGCGAGACGCGCGCGCATGGCGGCAAGCATGGCCTCTTCGCCGCCATGGAGATGATCGGCGCCGGTGGTGTCGATGACGATGCCATCCGGCGGATCGGCGGCGGCGAGCGGCGCGTAATGGCGAAGCGCCCAGAGCGCGAGCCGCTCGAGTGCGGCGGCATCGGCCGCCGGATCGGCGCGCGCGGTCACGAGGCGGGGGATCAGCGCCCGCGCCTTGGCCACCGCCATGCCCGGCCGCAGCCCCGCCGCCGCGGCCGCCGCATCGGTGGCCAGCACCACCCGCCGCCCGCCATCCTGGCCGATGAGGGCCAGCGGCCGCTCACCCGGCGGCGCCGCGCCGCCCGCCCGCCGCCGCCAGCGGTCGGTCGGCCAGCGCGGCAGGAACAGCGAGACGACCCGCGTCATCGCACGCCTCCAGCTCGAATTCGGCAGTTTCTCCCGCCCGCGCGCGGATCAGCGCGACCAGCCAGCGCGGCCGGCCAACCCCCGGCACCGGCAGCGGCGTCGATGCCAGCACGGAGACCCGCCAACGTGTCTCGGCGGCGCTCGGCTCGAACGCCACCGCCTCGCTCTGGCGCCGCCAGCGGCGCAGCACGAGGCCGAGGGTGCCGGTGCCTTCGGCGGCGATCTGCAGCCGGCGCGAGGCGGTCATCGAAAGCCGTGCGACTTCGGCGACGACAGCGCCAAGCCCGCCATGGCGCAGCCCCTCCTCGGCGCAGGCGAGCGCTGTCTTGTCGTCACCCGCTTCGAGATAAATCACCCGATCGGGGCCGAGCCCGGCCTCGGCCAGCGCCGGCGCAAACAGATCCGGCCGCGCGAGACACCACAGCACCATGCCGCCGGCGCGAGCGGCGATGCCGGCGGCAAACAGGGCCGCAGCGGCAGCATCGATCGCCGCATGGCCGCCGCCGGCGATCTCATGCACCGCCCCACGCGCAAGGCCGCCGCCGCGCAAATGGGCATCGATCGCCGCGATCCCGAACGGCAACACGGCCCGCCCAGGCCGGCGCCCCTCAAGCGTCTCGATCCGCGCGCGCAGAGACTCGATGGCGGAAAGCGGCCGCACGGGTGACGTTGACCTCTTGCAAATGGGAAAAATGTTCTCCTATTGTTCTCATCGACGCGGGCCCGAGTCAAGCCTGCTATGCCCGGGGAAAGGGGGGGCGGGATCACGGCTTTGATCCATCACCGCCATCGCCGCGCCATCCCCCCTGCGGCGGCGCGGCAAGGGGCTTGCCCAACCAATGCGCGTTCGCCTGCTGGCGGGGATTCTACAAGGCGACGCCCAACATGCGGGCGTGTTCGCGTAGAACCGGGAGCAGTTCCTGCCGCATCTGTGCCACTGACAGCCGCGCGGAGGAGACGCTCACGCTCATGGCGGCAACGACTTGGCCGCCTGCGTCACGCACCGGAACCGCCATCGAACGCATGCCTAGTTCCAATTCCTCGTCACTCACGGCCACCTCGTCCGCCCGTGCGCGATCCACTGCGTCCAGGATCGCCTCGACCTCGACCAGCGTTTTGGGAGTGCGCTGGGCGCGGGAGGCGACTTCGATGAGGATGCGGCCCTCGGTGCGCGACAACGCGGCCAGCAGCACGCGCCCGGTTGCCGAACACCACACCGGCAAATAGGCGCCCACGCGCACGCCGGTGGACACAATGCGGCGCGCTTCCGCGCGCGCGACAAACAGCACTTGCGCACCCTCGCGAACGGCAAGGGACACGCTTTCGCCAGTGGCATCTCGAGCAGCGGCAAGGATCGGCCGTCCGGCTTCAACCAACGGGGTGTTGCCGAGATAGGCGGCGCCCAGGCGCACCAGCCGTGGCGCGGGACGGAACAGCCGGCCTTCCTGTGTCACATACCCAAGGGCCGAAAGCGTCAGCAGGCAGCGCCGCGCCGCCGGACGGGTGGTGTCGGAGAGGCGAGCCGCCTCCGCTACGGTCAATGCCGCGTGTCCCATTCCGAATGCCTCGAGAATGGCGAGCCCCTTGGCCAAGCCGGCCATGCCTTCCGCCGCGCGCGGCGGGCGGGTTTGGCCGGTGGCCGATACCGGGTTGACAGGTGCGTCCTCGGGCGTAAAAAGAGTTCGTATAGCGACCATACGTTCGTTATGCGAACGGCGATCGCCGCTGTCAAGAACCGGCGACGCCAAGACCCCTTGCACACCCATGCGACACATAAGCGCGCGCGCTACATAAGCGGAGGAGGATGTTCACTATGCCCGATCAGACGGTGCAGGATGCGGCTCGCACTTGGCCGCTGGAGGGATTGGCCCGCGTTCCCTACTGGGTGTTTCAGCGTGACGACGTCTATAGCCGCGAGCAGACGCGCCTGTTTCAGGGGCCCTATTGGCATTTTCTCTGTCTAGAAGCAGAAATTCCGGAACCCGGTGATTTCCGTACCACCCATGTCGGGGACACACCGGTAATCGTCGCGCGCGATCAGGATGGCGAAATCTACGTCTTCGAGAATCGCTGCGCGCATCGCGGTGCGCTCATCTGCCTGAAAGATCGCGGTCGGGCCAAGGATTTCAGCTGCGTCTATCATGCATGGACCTATGATCTGCGCGGTAATCTCACCGGCGTCGCGTTCCGCGAGGGCATCAAAGGCCAAGGCGGCATGTCGCCCGGCTTCCGCATGGAGGACCACGCACCCCGTCGGCTGCGGGTGGCGCTGGTGCATGGGCTGGTGTTCGGCAGTTTCTCCGACGAGGTGCCGCCAGTCGAGGAATATCTCGGCGAGGAGATCCTCGGCCGCATCGGCCGCGTCTTCGCCGGCCGCACGCCGGTGGTGCTCGGCCGCTTCACGCAGATGCTGCCCAATAACTGGA
The DNA here is from genome assembly GCF_003352165.1 of Acidibrevibacterium fodinaquatile. Taxonomy (GTDB): domain Bacteria; phylum Pseudomonadota; class Alphaproteobacteria; order Acetobacterales; family Acetobacteraceae; genus Acidibrevibacterium; species Acidibrevibacterium fodinaquatile. The sequence continues at coordinate 3,067,138 of NZ_CP029176.1, read as the reverse complement.
AACTCTACGTGGAGAACGTCAAGGATTCGTATCATGCGAGCATCCTTCATCTGTTTTTCACGACCTTCCAGTTGAACCGGCTCTCCATGAAAGGTGGCATCATTGTCGATCCGACCGGCGGGCATCACGTCAGCTGGTCGGCGGTGGACCACACCGTGCAGCGTGACGCCGAATACGCAAAGCAGAATATCCGCTCCGACAGCGGCTACACCCTTGCCGATCCGTCCCTGCTTGACGGCTTCGCCGAATTCCCGGACGGCGTCACCTTACAAATTCTCTCGGTCTTCCCGGGCTTCGTTTTGCAGCAGATCCAGAACTCGATCGCCGTGCGACAGATCCTGCCGCGCGGCACCCACCGCACCGCGCTCAACTGGACCTATCTCGGCTTCGCCGAGGACGCGCCAGAGCAGCGCCGGGCGCGGCTGAAACAAGCCAATCTGGTCGGGCCGGCAGGCTATATCTCGATGGAGGATGGCTGCGTCGGCGGCTTTGTCCAACGTGGTATTGCCGGTGCGGCGGAGGAATGCGCCGTGCTGGAGATGGGTGGCACCACCGCCGAGAGCAGCCCAAGTCGTGTGACCGAAGCGTCGGTGCGCGGGTTCTGGAAAGCCTATCGCAACGGCATGGGGCTATAAGCCATGAACCCCGTGGATATCTATCACCTCATCAGCCAGACGCAGGCGGCGTATGCGCGCTGCATCGATGATGGCCGCCTGGAGGACTGGCCGGATTTCTTTGAGCCGGATTGCCTGTATCGCATCACCACCGCCGACAATTACCAGCAGGGCTACGAAGCCTCCATCATTCACGCGGACTCCCGTGGCATGCTGCAAGATCGTGTTTCGGCCCTGCGGGATGCCAATATCTACGAGCAGCACCGCTATCGCCATATTCTTGGCGCGCCGGCGATCCTTTCGCAGGATCGGGCGGAGGCGCGGTGCGAGACGCCGTTCATGGTCGCCCGCATCATGCAAGACGGGGCCACCGATCTCTTCGCCACTGGTCGTTATCTCGATCGCTACCGTCTGGCAGATGGGCGCGCTTCTTTGGTCGAGCGCATCGTCGTCTGCGACAGTTCGCGCATCGACACATTGCTGGCGCTGCCGCTCTGATGTCGCCTTCGGTTGTCGCGGTCGCCATCGGTGACCCGAACGGGATTGGGCCGGAAATTGCGGTCAAAGCCGCCTTGCAGCTTGCGCGGGCAGCGGGGCCGCGCGTGGTGCTGGTCGGGGATCCGTTCGTCATTCGCGCCAGCGCTGCGCGCGAGGGCGCGGGGCTCGCCCTGCGCGAGATCGGCGATACCCTGCCGCCGGCGGATACTGTGCTCGACATTCTGCCGGTCGCGGCGCTCTCGCCCGCCGCCTTTCGCCCAGGGGAAATGGCGGCGGACGCTGGCCGCGCGACCGTTGCTTATGTCGAAGCCGCCGCGGCCTTCGTGCGCGCGGGGCATGCCGACGCGCTCGTCGCGTGCCCGCACTCCGAAACCGCGGTGAACGCGGCGGGTATCCGCTTTTCCGGTTACCCGAGCCTGCTCGCGCGGCTGGCTGGCCTGCCGGAAGACCGCGTGTTTCTCATGCTGGTGGGCGGCGGTCTCCGCATTGTCCATGCGACGCTGCATGAACGCCTGCATGATGCCTTAGCGCGGCTGACACCGGAGTTGGTGGTTGCGACCGGGCTTGCGGCGGCGGCGGCGCTGCGCCGGCTCGGCATCGCGATGCCCAAGCTCGGCATGTTCGGCATCAATCCGCATGCCGGAGAGGGCGGGCTGTTCGGCCGTGATGACGACGTCATCACCGCCCCCGCGGCCGAACAGTTGCGAGCAGCCGGGATCGCGGTCGTGGGGCCGCTCGGCGCCGATCTGTTGCTGGGGCAGCGAGATTGCGATGCTTTCATCGCCATGTACCATGACCAAGGACATATCCCTGTAAAACTGCTCGCCGGCCGCGGCGCCGCCGCGCTGACGATCGGCGCCGGACTGATCTTCTCCAGCGTCGGGCACGGCACCGGCTTCGATATCGCAGGCCAGGGATGCGCCGATCCCGCCGCAGTGCTGCGCGCCATCGCCCTTGTTACCGGCACGGAGTATCTTGCATGAGCCACCGGGTTCGCATCTCCGGCCGCGATATCGATTTCGCTTGCGAGGCGGAGGAAACGGTGCTCGATGCCGCCGAACGCGCCGGCTACACCCTGCCCTATTCCTGCCGCAAGGGGGTCTGTTCCTCATGTGAGGGCGGCCTTGTCGATGGCGAGGCATTGCAGCGGGGACATGGCACGATCTCCGGGCCACGTGGTGGTGTGCTGTTCTGCCAATTGCGCCCGCGCTCAGACCTCGAGATTGCGCCCAAGCGTATCGAATCTCGCACCCCCCCACCCACCAAACAAATTGCCGCTTTCGTCTTTCGCAAGACGCGCCCGGCGCCGGATGTAACGATTTTGCATCTGCGCTATCCTGCGAACGAGCGCGTGCGTTTCCGCGCCGGCCAGTATCTTCAGGTACTGCTCGAAGACGGCACGCGCCGCAACTACTCCATGGCCGGACCACCCCAGGAGTCCGACGGAACCAAGCTGCACATCCGCCATATCGCCGGCGGATGTTTCTCGGATCGCACACTGGCCAGGCTCACGACCGGCAGCCGATTGCATATCGAGATTCCGTTCGGCACCTTTTTTCTTCGCGCGGAAGGGAAAGAGCGGCCTACCATCCTGCTCGCGAGCGGCACCGGCATGGCGCCAATCGCGTCGATGATAGAGGACACGCTGCGCCGTGGCGCCGATCGTCCGCTGGCACTCTATTGGGGCGTGCGGCGAGAGGAGGATCTCTATCTCGGCGATGCGCCCGCGCGCTGGCAGCGGCGCCTCCCTGATCTCCGCTTTGTCCCGGTACTCAGCGAGCCCGGTCGCGGTTGGCGCGGGCGGAGAGGTCTTGTTCATCGCGCCGTGCTCGAAGATCATGCGGATCTGTCGGGGCATGAGGTCTACGCGTGTGGCAATCCGGCGATGGTCACGGCAGCGCGTGAGGATTTTATCAATTGTCGCGGGCTGACGGCAGAGGCGTTTTTCGCGGATGCCTTCGTGCCTTCGGGCGGATAGCGCCGATCGTAGCAGGCAAGAGGGAAGCAAAAGAATGCCGGACATTGATCTTCCAGCCCTGCTCGATGGGCGGCGGATGAACCGTTTCCAATGGAATGTTGTCATACTCTGCGCCCTGGTACTGTTTCTCGATGGCTTCGATACGCAGGCGATCAGCTATGCGGCCCCACTGATCGCTCAGGAATGGCATCTCGCGCGCGCCAGCCTCGGGCCCATCTTCTCGGCAGCGCTGGCCGGGTTGATGGTCGGGTATCTGGCGATCGCGCCACTTTCGGATCGGTTCGGCCCCAAGCGTCTCATTGTTGCGAGCACAGCCCTATTCGGTGCGCTGACATTATTGACCGTGTGCGCACACACCGTGACGCAGTTGATCGCTTTGCGTTTCCTCACCGGCCTATGGCTGGGTGCGGCGGCGCCAGGGGCGGTGGCGCTTACCGGCGAATATAGCCCGCAACGCCTGCGCGCTACCTTCGTGCTGTTGATCTATTGCGGCTTCTCGCTTGGCTTCGTTGCGGCTGGTGCGCTCGCGGCACCGCTCCTCCATGCCTACGGGTGGCGTTCGCTATTCTGGGCGGGCGCCCTGTTGCCTTTGCTGCTCTGTCCCATCCTCTGGCGTACGCTGCCGGAATCGCTTGACTTTCTCCTGCGCCGCGCCGCGCCGGCGGAGCGCATCGCGCTCGTGCTGCGCCGGCTCGAACTCACTCTTCCGTCGTCAACCCACGGAGAAACGATCGTGGCGCCGGTGGTGGGTGTGCTCGGGTTGCTGCGGGGCGGCTATGCCGCCGGCACCTTGCTGCTATGGATCATCTTCGCGATCAATCTCGGCGCGTTTTATCTCTTGCAAAGCTGGCTGCCGGCGCTGCTCATGGGCTTGCATCGTTCTCTCGACGTGGTAGCCACCGCGACGGCGCTGAGCACCGTCGGCGGCATCGTTGCCGCCTTCGTGGTCGGCCCAGCCATGGACCGCTTCGGTGCCAGCGCTTCGCTAGCGGTGCTGTACGCGGTAGGCGCGGCCGTGGTCGGGTTGCTCGGCCCGTCCCTGTCAGCCACGCTGTGGGTGCTGCTGGCTGCGAGTTTTGGCGCCGGGTTCTGCATCAGCGGCGGGCAGAAGAGCGCCATCGCCATGGCGACGGTGTTCTACCCGGCATCGCTGCGTTCGACTGGCGTTGGTTGGGCGCTGGGCGTTGGCCGGACGGGAGGCATTGCCGGGCCGCTGCTGGCCGGTTTTGTGCTCAGTGCAGGTTGGACGCCGAACTGGCTATTTGGTGTCGTGGCACTGGCAATGCTTCTTACCGCCACTGCGACCGTGGCGCTCGGTCGTGTGCGCCGCGGTATGTCCGTTTCGAGTGCGGTAGCGTCAAGCTCCGAGATTTTCTCGTCGGTGGGGGAGTAAAGCGACGTCACGGCGCGTGCGCTACAAGGTTTCATCGCGGTAGGGACACTCATTTCTGAGCGCCCCCTCCCCGGCACAGAACCGTACGGGCAGGTGAGATCAATCGCTCACTCGCGTTCTTCTCGATATCAGGCGGAATACGCTGCGTCTTAGAGCCCGACTCGAATTTTAAATCTGACCGGCTTTCGCCCTCGCCAGCCTTCGCATGAGAAGGAAAGCCAAGGCCAATTGCAACCACGCGAGAGCGGATTCGATAGTCGCCTCGAAGTCTTTTGACAGACGGCGCGAGCGATTGATCCAGCCGAGCGTCCGCTCGACGACCCATCGTTTCGGCAGCACGACAAATCCTTTCACCTCTTTATCGGTTCGCTTGACGACGGTGATGGAAATACGGCTCGCCTCGAAGGCTGCGCGCTGGGCTTCATCACCCTGATAACCCCCGTCGACGAAGGACATTTTCACCCACGGGCTCTTGCGATGCACGGCTTTCAGCAGCGGCGCGAAAGCGTCGCGGTCCTGCACGTCGGCGGTCGTGATCTGGCATTCGATGGGCAGACCGATCGTGTCGACGGCGAGATGGCGCTTGCGGCCCTTGACCTTCTTGCCCGCATCGAAACCACGAGGGCCGCCGGCTTCCGTCGTCTTGACCGACTGGCTGTCGACGACAACCGCCGTCGGCGCGGCTTGACGGCCTTCCGCCTCGCGGGCGTCCATCACCAGAACGCTGATGATTTGCGCCCACAAGCCGCTGTCGCGCCATGCGTAGAAGCGGTTTTGCACGGTCGTGAACGGCGGAAAATCCTTTGGCAGATATCGCCACGGGCATCCGCAGCGGATCAAATAAAACAAAGCGTTGAGAATGACCTGGGCATCCGTCGGCTTGCGTCCGCGCCGTTTGGCCGGCGGCAGCAGCGGCGCGATCAGCGCCAACTCGGCCTCCGACATATCGCTTGAATAGCGCGCCCGAATGACTTCATACTTCGCCCGATCGGCCTCGTTCCAAGGCATCGCGAATCTCCCAAAGTTGTCGCAAACCAAGGGAATCAAAGGCCGCGAGGCCGGTCAACCAATTTTAGGTCAGGCTCTAAGGCATGAGCAATTGCATTGCGGCGCTCAAAGAAGTCTTCCATCTGGGATAACAACCTGCCATGCGCCTTGCCGGGTTCCGCTTCGCCAAACAGGTCGAGCATTGGCTGCTTGTCCGAGAGCTTGTTGCAGACGTCGCCTAACCCGCTGACTTTGAAAAGGCCATTTATCTCCCCAGGCCGCATGTTGTTCTCGTTGTGGATTAGGTCGCGGTAGATGTCCTGAGTTAGGTCGCCTTTACAGAATTCGTGGATCACTGTGAACCGCGCCTGCGCGGCACCGAACACATTCTCCCTACCCACACCAGAGTCGTTGCCGCCGAACCGCATCTTCGACAGGCCGTCCATTGTTCGCTTCCAAGCTGTGGAAGCAAGTTTAGGGGGCAGTTTTTCGAAGGACGCCGTATTGGTCACGATTGCCCTCGCATATTGGCGGGCCATCTCGCGAACGAACTCCTCGAAGGTGGCAGCAACTAAAAGCGTAGCGGAGTTCGCGGCGGCAATACGCGCCTTCCCTGTCTTCTGCGGATCACTGAAGGTTACGACCAACGATCGAATTGCATTCAGGTCATCAATAAATTCTTCAGTAATGACCTGAAAGGTGCTGGCCACCAGCCTTATACCAACCTGAGGTTCCGTTGACTCGAATGTGAGTTGGCGCGGCTCGGGCGGGTATGATTCGCTGAGCTTCCCCGGAGGAGGCTTGCGATGACGGTAGCGATAACGCGTTTGGACTTGTCGGCTATGGCGCTGCGCGAGCGGGCGGCTCGTGCGACGGATGCGAAAGTTTCGAGGCGGCTGCTGGCGATTGCTCTTGTTCTCGAAGGCTGGTCTCGGCGCGATGCGGCCGAGGCTTGTGCCATGGACCGCCAGACGCTGCGCGACTGGGTGCACCGTTACAATGGATTGGGACCTGACGGACTGGGCGATGCGCCGCGCCGCAACGGACCGCCACCCCGATTGTCGGCTTCGCAGCAGGCGCAGATCGCGGCATGGGTCAGGCAGGGCCCGGACCTGGAGCGTGACGGCGTGGTGCGGTGGCGCTGTGTCGACCTGCAGCGACGGATCGAGACCGAGTTTGCGGTTACCCTGCACGAGACGTCGATCAGCCGACTGTTGCGGCGGCTCAAGTTCACGCGGGTCCAGCCGCGTCCGTATCATCCGAAGAAGGACGCTGCGGCACAGGACATTTTAAAAAGACTTCGCTGACCTGGTAGCGGCGGCGATCCCGGTCACGGCGGCCCGTAAGCCGATCGAGGTGTGGTTCGCCGATGAAGCCCGTGTCGGTCAGAAGGGAACCCTGAGCTATGTCTGGGCAGAGCGGGGTTCCCGACCACTGGCGGTGCGCGACAATCGCCATGACTCCGCCTATCTGTTTGGTGCCGTCTGCCCAGAACGTTGTATTGGTACCGCCATCATCATGCCGGCGGTCAACAGCGAGGCGATGGCCGAGCATCTTCGCGAAATCAGCACGCAGGTCGCGCCCGGTGCGCACGCCGTGCTGGTGCTCGATGGCGCCGGCTGGCATCAAGCCGGCGAACGTTTGCCGGTGCCCGACAACATCAGCCTGCTATCGCTGCCGCCCTATTCGCCAGAGCTCAACCCAGTCGAAAACATCTGGCAATTTCTGCGCAGCAACTTCCTAAGCCATCAGGTCTGGAACAGCTACGACGAAATCCTTGCCGCCTGCCGAAACGCCTGGAACAAGTTCATGCAAATGCCAGAACAAATCGCTTCGATCACCCAACGAGACTGGATCAAAGAGGTCATTGGATAGGCAGGTTGGTATAACAGCACCATGTCCGCATGCTTGCGGTGCACCTGGTCGAGCACCGCCCAGATGCGCGCGTGGTCATTGAAATCGACCCCGCCGGCGAAGGCGATCCGTGGCCCGGCGGGCAGCAGCACCTCGGTCTCGGCGCGGCGCTTGGCGGCGATGAAGTCGCGGCTGTCGATCATTGCGGCGGTCAGGGCGCGGTGGTTGACCATCGATCCCGCGCGCGGGCGCCAGGCCGAGCCGGTGTGGTGTTCGAACAGCTCTGCGGCCTGGTCGCGGAGAAGCTCGAAGGCGTTGCGTCGCTCGATCAAGGTCAGCCCCTCGGCGATCAGGCGCTCCAGCTCGACCGAACGGATTTCCGAGCCGTCCTGTTCCTGCTGGCTGCGGCGCTGCCGGTCCTCGTTGGCGTCGAGCTCGCGCTGCACGCGCTCGGACGTGCGGTGGAACAGATTGACCTGCGACCAGAGCAGATCGGCGAGGTCTGGTTCCAGCCGCGTCTCGGAAAGGGTGGCGACAAGGGCGTCGAAGATGTCGGCCAGCGCGCCTTCGAGCCGTGCGACCTCGGGCAATGGACGCGGGTCCGGGTCGTCCTGGTATGGACGATGGCCGTAGAGCTGCAACTCGTCGAGGAGGCGGGCGGTCGGGGATGCGGCGTGGGCTGGCTCGGCGTTGTCGGGGTGCTCGGAAAGGCGGTCGGTCGCCATGATCAGTGTCCTCGTTCGGCTGGCCACGCCCATCGCGGCCTTCACGGCGATCCCTTGGCCGGGGCCGGGCCGGGGCTGCACCGCCAAGCGCCGCGCGGGCGGCCGGAGCGCAGCGGAGGACGGCGAGCGGCGGCTATTTTGCCTCGCGATGCAAAGCGCTCCCTTTGGCCGGGGTCCCCATCGCGCTGGCGCGATGGGGTGGCGAGCGCGGCGGAAAATAGTCGCCGCCCGCCGTTGCGTCCCCGGCCCGGTTCTGGCCCGATCGCCGCTCTCAGAAGGCCGTGGGCACGGCCCGCTCCCGGACACGAGGCACACCGGCGACCGGCGGCGCTCTTCCGCCGGCGCGCTGCGTTGCCAGGCCTCTCAGACTGAAGCCACAGGCTGGGTGCCGCTCGATGCAAAGTGCTCGGCGTCCTCTGGGGCGAGTTGGCCCCGCAGCCGTGCCAGCAAAGCGTCGGCGCCGCAGCGGCGCAGGTCGGCGTTGAAATCGTTGGTCACCGGCCAGAGGACGCGCGCCTCGATCCCAGCCGCTCTGGCCGGGTCGCGCAGGCGCATCGCCGCATGACGCCCAGCCGCGTCGTTGTCGCGCGCGATGTAGAGGCGGCGCAGCGCCGGCGGCAGGATCAGGGCGGTGAGGTGGTTGGCCGAGAGCGCCGCCGCCATCAGCATGTCGGGCAAGACGCATCGCAGCGACAGCATCGTCTCGATGCCTTCACCCGCGACCGGGACACGGGCGCGCCCGCTGTGCGCCGCCATCATCGGTAGCGGGTGGAGAGGATCGCCGCCGACCATGCGGCGCGCCATTCCGCGAAGGCCCAGTTCGTCGGCACCGGCGTCGTTAGCGGCGGGACATATTGCGGGCAGGGCAGCGCCGCCACCGCTGGCGGCTGCTGCGGCAGGTAATCCCCGTGGCCGTAGTCCCAGGGATTGGGGATCTGCCAGCCAGCGCTGACCTTGCCCCCCAAGGTGGAGGGCGGCCCCTCTCGTCCCAAGGCTGCGTGCCAATAGGGACATCCGCGCGTGAAGACACCGGCGGCCAGGTTGCCGAGCGGAAACGCGAGCGCCAGCACGGCGTCATGATACGACGCCAGCACCGAGATATCCGCAACCGCTTGTGCGGCCCTGGCGTATTCGCCGGAGAGGCAGGTGTCGTCGATCGCCCCCGCCATCAGCAACAGCCGCCGGATCGGCGGGTGCCTGCGCCCGGACTCAGCGATCTTCTGGATGGTCTGCAACACTACGCGCGCACCCAAGCTGTGCGAGGCGAAGTTCAGGGACGTGGCAATTTGAAATTTATCCAAAATGAAATCGGCGAGGTGATCGCCGGTGGCGATCGCCTCGTTGCCCTCGATCGCATAGTCGATCCCAGGCAGCCAAACCGAATCCCCTGGCCAAAGAACGCCGATATAGACGACGCTAGGCGGTAGCGACTGCCACGACTCCCAGTTACCGAGCGCCTGGCGACCTTGCGCGCGATCGACATTGAAGCCGTGGGTGACAAACAACACATCCTGCCCCGCTACTGCCGCGAGCAGGTCGTCGGCCGATCGCCTGTTGGCTTGCTGGAAGATCTGGACCTCATCTGCCACGCCGCCGCCTTGCGGCAGCGCGCGCAGATCGAGAAACCACGTCATCCCGCCTATCTCCTTAGGATCTGCATTGCGCGCACACTGGCTTGCAGTGCCGAGGCGAGGTCCTTGGATACCGGCGCCAGCGGCGCGGCCAATAGCCCGGCAATGAACGCCTCGAGCCACCCGATCTTGTCTGCGCCCAGCGCCCAGTTGCCGAGCAGCGCGAGCACGACGGCAACCGCCGCCGCGGCGATCTTGGAGCCATTGCGATAGGCTTGGTCAGCACGCTGGTAGCCTTCTTCAAGCAGGGTGGTCAGCAGCAGGTCGAAGCGACCGGCCGCGTCCTGCTCTGCGTGGTCGAGCGCTTCACCTGTCGCATACTTGGCAGCGATGCTCACGAGCTTCGCCCGGTCAACTCCAGTCCTGGCCGCGAGACTCGGAGCGTTTTCCGGATCAAGACGGAGCTTTACCAAAGTCTTCGCGATGGAACGCTGGTCAGCGAGCGCCATTCCGTTCAGCCAATTGGCAAACAGCGTCGCCCGCACCGATCGAAGCCCGAGAGGATTGTCCTCGTCCTTCGCATCGACCGCAGGTGGGTACAGGCGCGCCAACACCCGATCGACATGGCCGAATCCCCAGCGCGAAATCCCACCAAGTACAGCCTTCGATGCATCCACCAGCGCGAATGACGCGGTACCCAGGCTTCCGATCGCGAGCACGGCATCGGGCAAACTGATGGACATCATTCCTTCCCCTCTACGGACAGGGTGCTGGGTCGATCATGGCGATTGTTGAACGGAGTGGCATGGGGTGGTGAAGCCGCATCGTTGTGGCGAGGGCTTTGGCGGCGATCAGACTGCGGATCGTCAGACGAATCCTGATGAAGCTCGCCTCTCGCTTCACGGCACCGCAACCAAATGGGCGATCTCGGCGAGAGCGCCGATGATTTTGCCTGCGATGGCGACATCGGCCACTGTGGCCTTCACACTTTCCTTGAACTGCTGAAGCGTTGCATTCGCAGCGACAACCTTTTTCTTCGCCGCGACCAAGGCCTTGTTATCTTCGGCCATCAGCTGAGCATTGATCTGCACCCGCAGGTTATAGGCCAGGCCGATTTGTGTCTTGAGAGCGGTGGCATTGGTGCCCTCCGCCGCCAACCACGCATCGGTCAAAAGATGGATGTAGGTGGTGAGGGCGTTGATCCTGGGGTCCACCGTCGGACTGGCGGAATCGTTGGGCATGACCGTCCTGTTCCTATCTTAAGGGGTCGGCAGTTGCTTCTGTAGGCCTTGGTAGTAGCTGACCGCGGCTTTTGCCCGTTCGAATGCATCCTGGGCATCCGTCCAGAGAGTGGGCTTGACGTCAACAATGTCGCCGTTGGCCTTGACCACCGCATCCCAGGCGGCGGCGGCCGGGGCGGGGTCGGCCGGGATTTGCAGGCTCGCGAAATCGCTGTCGATCTGACGTAGGGCGAGGTAGGCCTGCGCCTTGGATGAGTAGCGATCGTTCAGAATTGCCACTTCCGTCTTGACCCGCGCCGCATCAATCTCATCGTTGGCGTTGGTCGCAGACATCAGGTTGATGTTCTCCCTTTTGAATATCGCAGCAATGCATGCGAGATGCGACTGGATCGAGCGTGCCGCCTGTTGCAGTTCGCGTGACGTGGAATAGTCGATCAGGGTCTGGCCGATGCCATCGATCGCCGTCTCGACGATATTTGATGTATTGGGCGACAGGCCGGCGTCTTTCGCCCATGATCCAATCTTGCCCTTATCGGTGGCGATGGTTTTCAGGTTCTGGCCAATCGCTTTCGCCGAGCTACCGAGCGCCGTTTCCTGGCTGCCGCCCGCCAGCGAAGTCATCAGTTGGCCATAGGCGGCAAGTCCCTCGAGAACGCTCCGGCGAACCTCCAACTCCTGGGGCGGTATCGGTGGATCCGCCCTCGGAATCCCCCCGCGCAGCGCCTGCGCGTCTGGCTTCGCCGTTACCCAATCGGAGCGATAAAGCGCGACCTTACGATTTTGCACTGCGCTGTCTGCGTTGGTGTAAATCGCCTGCTGCGCATCCGTCGCAGCGGTGACGGCCGCGCCCAGCCTTGTGGCCGGCGCCTGCAATTGCGGTAAAGTCGTGCATGCCGGCAGGAGGCAGACACTGAGCAGAGCGAATGGCCGAGATCGGAACCGGCACCGCAATGGCGTCGACCTCACCACTGTTCCTCCCCGCCGCTATTCCCAATCTGAAAAAGTTAGCGTTCATATTACGACATCGCAAGTTCTTATTTTGGGGGTGCCGGCGAAGGCCCGCGACAGCGGTGCCCGGTTATGATCACCATCGAAAGACTGTTGGGATCGAATTCGGCAGCGGGCGACCTTGCGCACCACGCGCCGCGACCGCCCGGTGACCTCGGCAACCTGATCGGTACCGAAGCGCTGGACGATCTGATCGAGCGCGCCCTGCACCGCCGGCAGGGCGGCGAGGTGCTCGATCATCCGATCCCGCCGCTCCACCGCCTCGCGCGACTGCACCGGCTGGCCGTCGCGGAACACCGGGCGGGAAAGCAAATTGCCCTCGCTGTCGGTGAATATCTCGAAGAGCTGCGTCGGGAAGCCGTGCGCCAGGTAGTCGAGAACGTAATATGCCGCGTCGGCATTATGCAGAGCGCGGCGCTTCAACTCGTTGATCTTCTGTTCCATTTTGTGATCTCCACTTGGCATAATCATGGGTCTGCCCGGCGTTGTTTCTTCGATGGTCGCTATTCAGACTTGCTGATTTCGGGGATTGGTTGCCGCGGCGAGAACGGCCATCAGCTTGTCCGACGGCTTTCTGAACCGCCCGGGCTTGATCAGCGGTGGATGATGGGCGTCGAGAAGCGCAAGCTTTTCGTTCGGGTCGGCCCGTAGATACATCTCGGTGGTCTGGATGCTGGCGTGGCCGAGCCAGAGGGCGACCTTGCGGACGTCGCCGGTCGCCTCAAGCGTGTGCATGGCGCAGCTGTGCCGCAACACGTGCGGGGTGACGCGCTTGCTCGCAATCGACGGCGCGGCTGCCGCAGCTGCGGCGACATGCAGCCCGAGCCTGTATGCGAATCCATCGCGGCTCATGCGTTGGCCGTCCCGGTTCAGGAACAGTTCGGGGCCGTGATCGCCTGGGCGAACCGCCAGCCAAACGCGCAGCGCGGTCTGGGTTTCTTTCCAGAGCGGCAGGATACGTTCCCACCTTCCCTTGCCGAGGACTCGCACGCTCGAAAGCGACCTGTCGGGGAAGTCTTCCATCCGCACCGCGAGAAGTTCGGATGCTCGCAAACCCGCGGCATAGGCGAGATGGAGCATCGCTCGGTCGCGCAGACCGCTTGGCGTGTGGGCATTAGGCGCTGCAAGCAGTGCCTGAATTTCTTCCCGCGTCAGATAATCGATGAGCCGGGTGTCCGTTCGCTTGACCGGCAACGCGCGGATCATCATTGCCTGTTCGAGGCAAGCCGGTCGGCGCTGCTCGACGAGGCGAAAGAACGCCTTGATCGCCGCCAGCCGCGCATTGCGAGAACGGGCGGTATTATCACGTCCTTCCTCGATATGCTCAAGAAACGCCCTCACCAGTCCGACATCGAGATCCTCGATCATGAGTTCGGAGGGCTGCCGCTTGAGCCGAGAGGCGGCGAAACGCAGCAAGAGCGTGAACGCATGCGCGTAGCTGGCGATGGTATGCGGGCTGGCGCCACGTTCGTTCGGAAGGTGGTTTCGCAAGAACGCAGAGAGGTCGGGAGCGAGCGGGGTCATGCTGCGCTGCAGATTCCGACGGAAGCCGGCCGGGGATTCCGATTTGATGTCGGCCAGCGTTCCGATTTGAAGCCGGCCACCATTCCGATTTAATTCCGGCCACCTGGCGGGGATTTTTCAGCGTTTTCGGCTGGGTCAGCAACTCGGGCAACTGTCCTCTCGTTACCATCAACGAGGAGGGCTGGATGCCGGCGAAGAGAGAGCTGACGATGCGGCAGATACGACAAACCTTACGGCTGGCCAGTGACGGCATCAGCGCCAGGGCGATGGGGCGGATGCTGGGCGTGGCGCGGAGCACGATCCAGGACAATCTGAAGCGGGCGCAGGCAGCGGGGCTGGCGTGGCCGTTGCCGGCCGACCTCAGTGATGCGGTTTTGGAGGAGCGGCTGTTTGCCCGCAGCGGCGCGCCGCGGGGGGTGCGCCGGCGCGCCGAGCCGGTCTGGAGCGAGCTGGTCTGCGAGCTCAAGCGCCCGGGCGTGAACCTGATGGTGCTGTGGGAGGAATATCGCGCCGGGCATCCGGAAGGGTACAGCTACAGCCGGTTCTGCGATTTGTTCAGGGAGTTCGAGGCACGGCTGTCACCGGTCATGCGCCAGGAGCACCGGGCGGGCGACAAGGTGTTCGTCGATTATTCCGGCAAAAAGTTGGGCATCACCGATCCCGCAACTGGCATCGTGCGCATGGCGGAGATTTTTGTCGCGGTGCTGGGCGCGTCGAACTACACCTACGCGGAGGCGAGCTGGACCCAGACGCTGCCGGATTGGATCGGCGCGCATAGCCGCATGTTCCGGTTTTTTGGCGGCGTGCCGCGGCTGATCGTGCCGGATAATCTGAAGTCCGGCGTCAACAAGGCGTCGTTCTACGATCCAGAGATCAACCTGAGCTATGGCCGGATGGCCTCGCATTACGGTGTTGGTGTTTTGCCGGCCCGGCCGCGGCGCCCGAAGGACAAGGCGAAGGTGGAAGCCGGTGTCCGCTTTGCCCAGAGCTACATTCTGGGCCGGTTGCGCCAGCAGACTTTCTTCTCTCTGGCTGAAGCCAACCAGGCGATTGCCGGCATGGTGGAGCGGATCAACGCGCATGTCATGCGCAGGCTCGGCGTCAGCCGGCGGCATTTGTTCGAGACGATCGAACGCCAGGCTTTGGCGGCATTGCCAGAGACCGACCATGAGTTTGCGGAGTGGGGTTTTGCCCGCGTCTCGCTGGATTATCATGTCGAGGTCTGCGGCTTTTTCTACTCGGTGCCGCATCAGCTGATCCGCCAGCAAGTCGATACCCGCGCCACCGAGCGGATGGTTGAGATCTTCCACCAAGGCAAGCGGGTCGCGGTGCATCAGCGCCGCTATGGCGGTCCAAGGCACGGCACTGCCCCTGAGCATATGCCGAGCGCGCACCGGCGCTACGCCGCATGGACGCCGGAGCGGTTCCGCTCATGGGGCGCATCGATCGGCCCGCAGACCGAGGGGCTGATCATCGCCATCCTCGCCAACCGGCCGCATCCGGAACAGGGGTTTCGGACATGCCTTGGCATCCTGCGGCTGTTCAAGGAGTTGGACCGTCCGCGCGCCGAGGCGGTGGCGGCCCGAGCGGTCGCCTTTGGCGCGTTCAACTACAAGAGCATTGCCTCGATCATCGCCAGCAAGCTCGACCAGACGGCCAGCCCGCCAGATGAGGCGCAGGCGGTGCTGACCCACAGCAATCTGCGCGGCGCCGAATATTTTCACTGATTTCCACTGAAAGGAACAAGCATGCTCACCCACCCGACCCTCGACCTGCTGCACAAACTCGGCCTGCACGGCATGGCCAAAGCCTTCAAGGACCTCGACGCCCGGCCGGAGGTTGCCGGTTTGGCCCATGGCGAATGGCTGGCTTTATTGCTCGAGCACGAGGCCACGTTGCGACAGCAGAAACGCTTCGAGAGCCGCGCCCGCGCGGCCAAATTGCGCCAGTCCGCCAGCGTCGAGGATGTCGATTACCGCGCCCCGCGCGGCCTCGACCGGGCACAGTTCCTGAAACTCGCCAGCTGTGACTGGGTGCGCGCCCGGCATAATCTGCTCATTACCGGCCCCTGCGGGGTCGGCAAAAGCTGGCTGGCCTGCGCGCTGGGCCAGAAGGCTTGCCGCGAGGATCTCTCGACCGCCTATCACCGGGTGTCGCGGCTGTTCTCTGCCCTGGCGCTGGCCCGCGCCGATGGCCGTTACGCCAGAACACTGCGCCAGATCGCCAGGCTCGACCTGTTGATTTTGGACGATTGGGGCCCCGAGACCCTGAACGCGGACCAACGCCGCGATCTGCTGGAAATTATCGATGACCGCCACGAGATGCGCTCCGTCATCATCACCAGCCAAGTGCCGGTCGAGCGCTGGTACGAAATCATCGGCGATCCCACCATCGCCGACGCCATCCTCGACCGCCTCGTCCACAACGCCTACCGCATCGAACTCACCGGCGAGAGCCTCCGTAAAAAGCGCGATCCGGCACCGGCCCACGCCCGAACTTGACCCAAAACAAGGACACGATAATCATTCAACCAGACCCAACCGAAGACGCTCAGGTGGCCGGCTTCAAATCGGAACCCCGGCCGGCTTCAGTTCGGAAGCAGTGGCCGGCTTCAAGTTGGAATGCATGGCCGACTTCATCGGAATCCGCATGCTGCGCCTCCGACGAAAGCGCCCTCGGTCGCCGACGCGATCATGCGCAACAGGACCGGCGTCGCCTCAAGATACCAATAGGTATTGGCGACATCGACATGGCCGAGATAGGTGCTCAGCGCCCGCATGTGTCGCAAGACCGCATGCGGGTCGTTCCCGCAGGCTTCCAGCGAACGCACCGCGAAGGTGTGGCGCAAGTCATGCAGCCGGGGCCCCGGCCCGGTCGAATTGCGATAGCCGAGACGCCGGACGACCCGGACGAAAACCACATGGACTCTGGCCGCGGTCGGGGCGCGACCGTGACCCAGCACGAAGAGATCGTCACTTGCGTTGCGGACCTTGCGCCGGACGGCGAGGTACTGCTCAAGCGCGGACCGGGTCGAAGAATGCAACGGAACGAGGCGGCTCTTGCCGAACTTGCCGCTGCGAACCATGAGGCCGTCGCGCGCCAGATCGTCGCTTCGGAGGGACAAAGCCTCCGAGATGCGGAGACCTGTCGAGGCAAGCAACCCGATCAGATGGTGATATGTGAGCGGGCTGATCGAAGCTTGACCCGGCATGTTCAAGGCCTCCGCCATGATGCGTGCGATCTGGTCCGGCAGCAGAATGTAAGGCGCCGGGCGCCGCCGTCGGCCGCGTCCCATCAGCCCCACGGCTGGCGCTTCATGCCGCGGGTCCTCACCATGCAGAAACTCGGCAAAAGCGCGCGCGAGATTAAAGCGGACACGGGTGGCGTTCGGCGTCGGCGCTTCACGGATCCAATCCAGGATCAACCCGGCGGTTATGGAAACGGCGGTCCTTTTGGCGACGAATATTGCGAACTGGCGCAGGGCCTTCTCCTGCGCGTCGAACTTCTTGCCAAGGGCGCGATGCAACTGGACGTAGCGATCAACATGTTGGTGGATCATGACTCCACTCCCGGCCAGGGCTGGGCGACGCCAGCCAGCATCTCGACATCCACCTTTGCGTAAATCGCGGTCGTGTCCCTGGAGGCGTGCCGAAGCGCAACACCGATCTGATCAAGATCGGCGCCGCCGCGCAGCCAGGCGGACGCGAGCGAGTGACGGAACACATGCGCCCCTGTCGGTAGACCCGAAAATCCACCGCGCTTCAGGACGCGGGCGACAATACTGGCGATCTCGGCGGAAGAACGCAACGGGGTGAACGGCGCCTGTACCCGCAGGAACACCCGCTCCGTCGAGACAACAGGCCGCGCATCCTCGATGTAGGCAAGTAGCGCATCACCCGCGTCTTGCGGCAACGGCAGCATTGTTGCGCGGCGACTCTTGCCGTGCAGCCGCAGTCGTCCGGCTCCCCAGTCGATGTCGGCAAGGCGCAATTGCCAAACGTCCCCAGCTCGCAATGCCATCCGCGCGAGCAGGAGGAGGATGGCGCGATCCCGAATCTCGACGGGGGTCGTCGCGCCACAGGATGCGATGATATCTTCAATGGCTGCCGTAGAGATCGTGCGCGGAACGGTGGAAAATTTGCGTCGAACCGCCGGTGGCACCGCGTGCAGCAGGAAGGGGGCGCAAAGCCCCTGGCTGACAGTAAAGCGCAAAAACGTGCGCAATACGGTCACCGTCATGCGGATTGAAGAACGCGAGCGTTCAGGATCCTGATCCAGCACGATCGAACGGATGGCCGCTGCACCGAAGTGCTTGGTGTCCGTGCCGAGGGAGTCGATCCAGCGTCCGGCTTCCTGTCGATAGCGCCGGATCGTCGCGGCTGTTGCCCCTCGCTCGCGATTCAGCCATTGGGCAAAGCCGTCCAGCCGCGGATCGACCTTTGGAGTAACGGGTTGCACAGTCGGATTGATCACGCCTTGTTCGCGAAGGAAATCAACGAAGCGGCGTGCGCCGCGACAACGATCTGCGGTCCCCGTCCCAGCCACCCGTCTGCCCCGTTTGGTTCTGATGCCGCACCGACAATTGTGCCGGGCAAACTGTTCAATGGCGGCGTCCGTGATCTCCTGAACGGGAATGCGCGACTGCAAGATCCATTCGGCAAAATGTCGCGCCTGACTTAATCGGGCGTCGTAAGCCGGCTTGCCGTAGCCGACCGCTTCCAGCCTGACGGCGAATGCTGCCAGATATTTGTCCAGCCGATCAACGCCATCTGGGACAGCCACGGCCCCCGCATTCTCAAGATGACGGAGAAACCGGCGGACATCGGTCATGTAGCCCGGATTGCGAAGCTGCCCGGGGCTGTAGCGTCCGCAGCGACAGCGATGGCGCGCGAAACGATCAACCGCTGTCGGATCAAGATCCGTATGCGTGATCCCGTGAGTGGTCGCCCACTTCAGGAAATGCCGCGCCGCGCTCAGGGCGCCGGCCGTGAGCCGCGGATGCTGCGCCAGATAGCTTTGGATGAGCGCGCGATCATCGGAAACGACGCCGCGAGGGTCGCTGGGGCGAGAGTTGGAGGGAGGAGTCATGAGGGGTGTCCTTCTGCTGTTGAGAGCAGAGGCATCATGATTATGCCAAGTGGAGATCACCAAATGGAACAGAAGATCAACGAGTTGAAGCGTCGTGCTTTGCATAATGCCGACGCGGCATATTACGTTTTATGCCGATCTCGGCATAAAACGTATTCGCGCGGGGTGATGTCCACCTGCACGTCGCTCCACTCCCCGGCGGGGATTTCGGCCAGCCGCCGATCCAGCAACGCCTCGCCGGTGGAAACTAGCTGCACGATGCACGCGGCGCCTGCGGCGATGTCGCGCTCGATCGCAGCGATCAGCGTCGGCACCTTCATCGCCGTGATCAGGTGGTTGAAGAAGCGCTGCTTGTTCGCTTCGAAGGCCGAGCGTGCCGCCGCCTTCGCCTGGCGGTTCAGCGTGCCGGAGGGGCCGGTGACGTTGGCCGCCTCCAGCGCCTCGGCCAGGTTGGCGTGGATCACCTGGAACGCCTCGGCGTAGGCGTCGTAGATGCGCACCTGCTCGGGGCTCAGCGCGTGCTCGACGATCTCGACCTCGATCCCCTCGTACGACAGCGACCGCGCGGCGTAGAGGCCGAGCGCCTTCAGATCCCGCGCCAGCACCTCCATCGCCGCGATCCCGCCGGCTTCGATCGCGGCGACGAATTCCTCCCGCGTCGCGAACGGGAAATCCGCCCCGCCCCAGAGGCCGAGCCGCTGCGCATAGGCCAAGTTTTGCACCGAGGTCGCGCCGGTCGCGGAGACATAGAGCACCCGCGCATCTGGTAGTGCGTGTTGCAGCCGCAGCCCGGCGCGGCCCTGCTGGGACGGCCCACGCTCGCCACGTTCGGAGGTGTCGCCGGCAGCGTTGGCCATGGCGTGCGCCTCGTCGAACACGATCACCCCGTCGAATTCCCGCCCCAGCCAGTTGATGATCTGATCGAGGCGCGACGCCTTGCCCTCCCGCTCGGCGGACCGAAGGGTGGCGTAGGTGGTAAACAGGATGCCCTGGTCGAAGCGGATCGCCGTGCCCTGGCGGAAGCGCGAGAGGGGGGTGATAAAGTGAGACATTGCGGCGGCACCTCGCATTGGACCTGGGCCATCGTTTTGCGAAGCGTCCACTGCGGGTCAGCATGAGCCGGTCGTAGCCGGTCCGTCTGGCGTTACCTATGCGGCAGAACGCGCACTCGAACGCCAATACCATCCGACCGGGTCCCGATTCGCCGGTATCTTCGTTGATCGGCTACTGTCCGCTCCGCCACCCGCCCGCTCGCCTCGGAGACCCGTCCATGCAGCTCAACGCCGATCTCTCCCGCCCCGCCACCGTCGATAGCGCGGCGCTCGCCTGGATCACCTCGCCTATGGCCGGTGTAGAGCGGCGCATGCTCGAGCGCGACGGCGACGAAGTCGCTCGGGCCACCTCGCTCGTGCGCTACGCGCCGGGCTCCGCCTTCTCCCCCCACACCCACGGCGCCGGCGAGGAGTTCCTGGTGCTCGACGGCGTATTCTCCGACGAGACCGGGGATTTTCCTGCCGGCTTCTATGTCCGCAACCCCCCCGGCTCGCGCCACACGCCTGCCAGCGCGCCGGGCGCGGTGATTTTCGTCAAGCTCCGCCAAATGCCGCCGGAGGAGACAGCGGCTGTGCGGCTCGATACACGCGATCCCGCGCTCTGGCGCGATCTCGGGCAGGGTCGGCAGGAAGCCGTGCTGTTCGAGGCGCCGTGGGAGCGTGTGGTGATGCTGCGCCTCGCCCCCGGCCATGCCGACGCGACCGAGACTTGGCCGCACGGCGTCGAGCTCTTCGTGGTCGAGGGCGATGTGGTGATCGACGGCACCACCCACCGTGCGGGCGCGTGGCTCCGCCGGCCGCCCGGCAGCCTTCTGGCGCTGGCAAGCCAGGAGGGCGCGCTGCTCTACCGCAAAACCGGCCATCTCGGCTGACGCGGGATGCCCGATCTGATCGTCATTGGCGCCGGCCTTTCCGGCCTCGCGCTGGCGCGGGCGGCGGCCGGGCGGGGCGCCGAGGTGGTGGTGCTGGAAGCCCGCGCGCGCATCGGTGGGCGGGTGCTGAGCCACCGCACCGAGGCCGGCGCCTATGATCTCGGCCCCGCCTGGGTCTGGCCCACGATCCAGCCGCGCATCGCGCGCGCCGTCCGGGCGGCCGGGTTGGTGCTCACAGAGCAGGCGGAGACGGGCGGCTTCATCTTTCAGGATCAGACGGGGCGCATAGAGCGCCTGCCGCATGGTTTCGCGCAGGAGCCGCCGAGCCTACGGATTGCGGGCGGCATCGCGGCGCTGGTGGAAGCCGTCGCCGCTGGCCTCGCCCCCGGCGTGGTCCGGCTGGAACACGCGGTCCGGCGCATCGCGCTGACCGAGGCGGGCGTTGCGGTCACCGCCGAAAGCCCCGCCGGCCCGGTGACGCTGCAGGCCGCCCGCGCAGCACTCGCCCTGCCGCCGCGGCTGATCGGCGGGATCGAGATCGTGCCCGCCCTGCCGCAGCCAATACAGGCGAAGCTTGCTGCTGTGCCGGGCTGGATGGCGGGCCAGGCCAAGGCGCTCGCGCTCTACGACCGGCCGTTCTGGCGCGACGCCGGCCTCTCAGGCAGCGCGTTCAGCCAGGCGGGACCGCTCGGGGAATTGCATGATGCGAGCCTCCCCGGCGCGGCCGAGGCGGCGTTGTTCGGCTTTTTCTCCTGGCCACCCGCCCTCCGTGCGGCGCGACGCGCGGCCTTGCCGGAGCTGGTCGCCCGCCAACTCGGCCTGCTGTTCGGCGCCGAGGTCGCCCGGCCGCGCGCGGTAATCATCCAGGACTGGGCAACCGAACCCTTCACCGCGACCGAAGCCGACCAGGCCAATGGCAACGCGCATCCAGACTATCGCTCGATCGCCCTGCCGGCGCCGTGGGGCGAACGGATCACGCTCGCCGGCGCCGAAATGGCCCCCGAATTCGGCGGCTATCTGGAAGGCGCGCTCGCTGCGGCGGAAGCGGCGGTGATCGTGTGAGGCGGGATCGCCACCACGGGCGATACCGCCGCCTGCGGCTTTCGGCCGATGCCGCTGCATGCTATCTTACGCCTTATTGATCGATGAGGGCAGGGTAATGCACAGCAGGGACATCGCCAGACTCTCGGCCAAGTTCCAGATTTCCATCCCGAAGGCGGTGCGCACCGCGCGCCACTGGCAGGCAGGACAGGAATTCGCCTTCATTCCCAAAGGGACCGGGGTCTTGCTGGTGCCGGTACCGAGGCCAGACGAGCTTTCGGGCCTCGCGCGCGGCGCGCGGGCGGAAGGGTATCGGGATCGCGCGGACCGCGTCTGATGCGGCTCGTCGATACGTCGGCATGGATCGAGTGGCTGATCGGCTCGCCGGCCGGCGCCTCGGTCGCGAGCGCCTTGCCCGAGCGCGGCCAATGGCTGGTGCCGACCATCGTGCAGCTGGAACTCGCGAAGTGGCTCCAGCGCGAGGTGGGGGAGGATAAGGCCGATCAGGTGATCGCCTTCACCGAGACCTGCATCGTCGCCGATCTCGATACGGCGATCGCGCTGTCGGCCGCCGATCTCTGCGCGGCGCATAAGCTCGCGACCGCGGACGCCATCGTCTATGCGACGGCCTTGGCCCATGGGGCGGACCTTCTGACCTGCGACCGGCATTTCGAGGGATTGGGCGGGGTTTGCTTCGTGCCAAAGCCGCAGGGCTGACCCTCCCCGTGGCCGGTGCCTGGACCGGTCACGGCATCACGCGCCACCGGGTGCGGTCTTAACCGGCGATGGCTTGCGGCACGGCGGGATTTTCGGCGTCGACCAGGAACGCCGGCAATGCGGTGATCGCGTCGGCGTCACCGTCGGCGGGAGGGACGGCCGCAGCCTCATCAGGCAACCCGGGCGTGCGGAGCGGCTCGGGGAGCCAACCGGTGCCGGCGAGCAGCCGCTCAGCCTCCTGCGCCATCTCCGGCTTCTTCAGGTGGTCGATCAGCTGCGCCGCGTGCTCGCCCTTCGCCTCGCGCACGGCTTCCAGGATGCGCGCCTTCGGCACCCGACCGAGATAGGTCTCGACCGTCGGGACCCAGCCGGCCGCCGCCATGTCGAGACCGACCGCCTGGGCCAGTCGATCCGCGTGCGCCAGAGCGCCAGGGCGGCGGTTCCAGGTTTCGTGCAGCGCGTTGATGGTGAGCGCCGCGCAATGCGCGAACAGCGCCGCGCGCGTGTCGGTGTCGAAGCCGACGAGCGCGTCCCAAAGTTCGCTGGACGTCGCCGGCAACTGCTTCACCCACGCCTCGTGCCGCACGTCGATGGCCTTGGCGGACGCGGTGTCGTTCAGTCCGGGAGCCTGGGTCCCGAACCCGGCGCTCTTGGCCTCGATTTCCAGGCAGGTGTCGGCGGCGGAACGATAAAACAGGCGGAGGCAAAACGCGTGAAGCACGGCAAGGAACGCCGTGTCCCAGTCGTTCCCCAAAGCTTCCCGCAATGCAAGCGTCCGGTGTGCGGTGAGTTCCGTCATCAGCCGCTCGGGCAGCGGCGTCTGGCCCTCGGCCTCCTCGGGCACCTCGGCGGACGGCTCGGCGGCCGTAATGGTCGTGGTCGAGCGCACATTCCTGGCGGACGGGGTCGCATCGCTCTCGGGCGCGATGCTGGTCGGCGCTGCCGGATGATCGGGATCGCTGCTTCGATCTCGGTCAGTCGTGCCTCGACCGCTTCCGGCACTTCGTCGGCCCCGCCATACTGCGCCTCGAGCGCGTCGTATTCGGCCTTCAGCGCATCGAACTCCGCCTGCTCTGCTTCGCTGAGGGGATTGGTGGAGGGCAGCGGGCGCAGCCCCTGCCGGTGGCCATAGGGGAAGTCCGGCGCGGCCTCGACCCATCTTCAGCCTTCGGCGCGGATGGCATCCGCCTCGTGGGCCAAGCGCTCGGCCACCAGCCGGTCGAGCAGCGCCGGGTCCTGCAACCAGCCGCCCTCGTCATCTTGGAACAGGTCGCGCATCACGATGCCACCGGTGGCCTCATACGCGTCGATGCCGACAAAGCGCGGGCGCCGGTCGCTTGCGCGCACCGCGCCCTCGGTCAGCATGCGGCGGATCGTGTGCGGCTCCTTGTTCCAGCCACGCTGGATCGTCGCCCACACCTGCTCCTGCCGCGCGTGATCGTCGCTGACGCAGAACGCCATCAGCTGATCGAGCGTCATCGCCGCCTCGGCATAGGCGTCGAGCAGCGCCGGGCTGGCGGCGGCGAGCTTGAGCCGCTGGCGCACCACCGCGGCGGTGACGCCGAACGCGGCGGCGATCTCCTCCTCGCCCTGGCCCTTCGCGCGCAGCGTCTGGAAGGCGCGGAACTGGTCGAGCGGGTGCAGCGCCTCGCGGTCAGTGTTCTCGGCGAGGCTGTCCTCTTCGGCGAGGCCATCGGTCTTGACGATGCAGGGGATGGGTGCGGTCTTGGCCAGGCGCTTCTGCCGCACCAGCAGTTCCAGCGCCCGGAAGCGCCGACCGCCGGCGGGCACCTCGAACATGCCGGTCTCGTTGCCGTCCGCGTCCAGCACGGGGCGCACGCTCAGGCTTTGCAGCAGGGAGCGCCGGGCGATGCTCTCGGCCAGCGCCTCGATGGAGACGCCGGCCTTCACGCGCCGGACATTGGCCTGGCTCAGGACGAGCTTGTTGAATGGGATGTCCCGGGACGGGTTCAGGACGATCTTCTGGGTCGCAGCCATCTTGTGATCTCCGCGACGGGCCGGCCGGAAGCCTTTCTCCCGGCCTTTCGACCCGTCACGGAACGCTGGCGGCCCTCTAGCTTTTTATGGGGTGGGTCAAGAACCGCGTTTCCGGGGAAGGACGACGGCTGAACGACCCCCGCCTGTATCCAAGGCGCGCACGATCGGCGCCGGCGAAGCCGGCGTGATGGCGTTGGCAACCGACCGGGGCAGAGCGTCCTGCACAAAGCTGGCGTCTGGCCAACTCACCTTTTATCCGGTTCGAGTTCCTGCGGTCGGCAGGCCTCGCGACCATAATCCCGTTTGCTGCGGGCTCGACGCTCCAGGGGATGGGACCCATCTCTAATGACGGCGTTTTTCAGCCAGTCAGAGGGCCGGTCACACATCCTCCCGGTTCTCCCCTGTCGGGCAGGGGATCTGGAGAACTCAGGCGACGATGGCGCCGGTCGGCACCAGGCCGGCCGTCGCATAACGCCAGAGCGCAACGAGGAGCTTGCGTGCGAGCGCCACGATCATGACCCGCCGGACTCGACCGGCCGCGCCGTTCGTCCGCTCGTTGAACCACTGGGACAGCCTGCTTTGCGGCTGATGATGAAGCCAGCGCCAGGCGATCTGCAGCATGTGCGAGCGGAAGATGGCGGGACCGGTCTTTGCGATGCCCTGGTCCCGGCTGACTGTTCCGCTCGCCCAGGGCATCGGCGCCAGTCCGCTCCATGCGGCAAGCTCACGTCGGTTGTTGAACTTGCGCCAGAAGGCCTCGCGCACGAGCACCGATGCGTCGTTCGGGCCGACGCCTTTGATCCGGGCGAGCGACGCGATCATCGCAGCATCGGCATCGGCCAAGCCCTGATCGCGGTGCGGGGTCTCGATCGTCTTCCCGAGAGCGATGGCGTCGCGCTCCGCACTCACGTCCTTCAGCTGCTCGAGGACAACACGAAGGCGGCCGATCTCGCGTCGCATCTCGTCTTTCAGCCGCGGTCCGAGCGAGCGACCATCACCGGTGACAAGTTCGTCGAGCTGCCGTTCAGCGCCGCTGGCGCGCGGGTCGAAGCCGACGATCCCTTGTGTCAGCAGCAATCCCCGAATGCGGTTGGTATGCGCGGTGCAGTCGTAAACCAAGCTCTGTCGTTCCCGTACGAGCCGACGGTGGTCCTCCTGCTCCACACTAGGAACGATGACGGCGCTGAGCACCTGGTCCTCGCCCCTGTTGTAGGCCATCAGCGCACGGATCATCGCCTTCGCGTCGATCCGATCCGTCTTCGCGCGCTTGGCGCGTCGGTTGACCAGCAGGCTGGAAGGGTCGATCACCAAGACACGGAGCCCGGCGGCGGCGAGCCGGCGGTAAAGCCAGAAGCCTTCGTACCCGGCTTCGTAACAGCACAGGACCGGCACGGCCGCGATGCCGACGACGTCGGCGGCACGAGATCGAAGCCGCTCGACGAGAGCCAGCAAGGCGGCCGCGTCGCCCCATTCGACGGTATGAATGCCCACCTTGCTCGACGTGGGAATGTGAGTACCCACGACCCACTTCGACCGGCTCATCTCGATCGCGACGAAGATCGGATCGGTATTGATGGACGGAGCTGGGGCAGCGACTTCCTTCTCGGCAAACATGTTGAATCCTTCCATAGATGACCCCCCACGTAGCCCGGTATGGCCGCGCTGCGCTCATCCCCATAGGATCTCTCCGGCGCCAAGGCCGGGAACGCGGGACGGGATGGACCTTCCGGCTCACCCGCATCGGCCTGGAACGCCAGCAGATAGTCGGCCGCCTTCGAGGCGGCGCTGGTGGCGCGGATGATCGCGCGGTCATCGTCGCGCAGCACCTCGAGCCAGGAACCGATGTAGTCGGCGTGCCGCACGGTCGGCACGATGCCGAGGCTCGCGCAAAGGAACGCTGCCGTCATCTCGGCCACTTATCCTGACAGTCAACCTGAAATGTCGCGACGCCTTGCTCGCCGAGGAAGGTGTACGGGTCGCCGGTGATCCCTATCCGGGTGCCTCTCCTGATCGGGGACGGCTGAAGAAAGCCTTGTCGGTGACGTTGGCGGCTTCGTTCGCCAGCGTCAGTCCGCGGGCTGGGCCTGGCACGACGGCACCGAGGCACAAATTTTGGCGACGAGCGAGATCGGAGGGGTAGTGTCGTGCCATCGATCTCAGCGGCGAGGAGCCCGAGGCCGGCTCCAGCGAGGATACCGGTGCCGTGCAACGACAGCTATCGTGAGCGGCCTTGGCGCTTGGGGTTGGGCTGATGGAGGCGGATGCGGCGGTTGGCCCTGAGGGCGTTGCGAACGTCCTTGTCGGTCGTCTCGTTGTCGAACCACTCTGGATCGAAGTGGCCGCCCGCCCAGGTCTTGGTGTCGCGGTGTTCTGGGTGGTCGGGATCGGTGATGATGTCGAGGAAGCCGGCATAGCCGTGGACGCCGCCGACATCCTCGGGCGGTCGGGCGCGCGCGCCGCCGATGCAGCTGGCGCCGCGCGGCGCGGGTTCGAGGGCAAGGAGCCGTTCGAACTCGATGATGTGCTTCCAGTCGTCGCCGAAGTCGTAGACGTAGAGAACGCTAAGGCCGTCGTTGAGGTTGAAATCACGCAGACGTACCCCGCTCTCGTCAAAGCTGCGCGCGTCGTCCTCGAACTCGGGTTCGCAGACCTCGGCGTCGCGGTAAGACAAGCCGCCTATCAGGAACTCGTGCAAGTGGCAGTCCGACCATCCGAATGCAGCCTGGATGACGCGGTGGAGTTGGCCGAGATGGAAGCCGCGCGGCACGATCAGGCGCCGCCAAACTGCCGGCTCGATGCCGACAAGCGTAACGCGGATCTGGAGGGAATTGGGTTCTTCGAAGCTCATGCAGGTGAGTATACTGGTGATAGCGACAATTGGCAGCCGGCTCGGTGACGATCACGACGTTGCTGCTCGTTTGCCCGCAGCGCGGTGGCAATCGCTCTCGGTATTCAGTCCGAGGATGGTCGCGTGACGGACGAGTTGGCCGTTCGTTCACCTGCCTCACGACGGGGCCGAGTACGGTTGCTGCGCGTGCATCCAGTCGGCTGCCTGCTGCGCCTTGCTGGCGGCGGTGAAGATGGCGCGAGGATCGTCGTTCAGGACCTTGAGCCAGGAGGCGATGTAGGCAGCGTGGTCGGGCCGCGGGTGATGGGCAAGTCCGAGATCGGCCAGGATGTAACCGGCCGTCAGCTCCGCGACCAGTTCCTCGATGGCTCGGGCCTGGTGCGAGAACCGGCTGGTGAAGTCCCGGTCGAGCCGGTGCTTCGCTCCTGTGGCGTGGGTCTTATGCCTATATTGGCATAACGGCCATAATGCCGTAATCCGGATTATGCCGCGCGCCGTCGAGAAGGCACGGCTGGCAGCATGATCGTGCTGCGTCCATTCGGCATAATCTTCGTCGCTCCGACAACATGGAGCACGAAGATCATGTCTGAAAATCTGGAAACCTGCGTCGATCCGTACCTGGCCTCGTTCGGTGAAAGCTTCGCCGTGGCCAATTACAAAGCGGCCACCATCAAGAGTTACCGGTCGATCATCAGGAAGCTCGGGCAAGTGATGGACGCGGAAGGGATCGAGCCTTCCGCTTTGACGCTCAATCAGGCCGAACGACTGGGACGGATGGTGCCGCGAAAGCATGGCCAGACCGTCTGCCCGCATAATCTTGCGCGCCGGTTCGCCGGGCATCTGATCGATATCGGCGTGGCGCAGCCGGTGCCGCTGACCGAAGCGCGGATCGCGCGTGCCGCATTGTTGGCTAACTTCGAGACCTATCTCGTTAAGCAACGGGGCCTCAGCCAGCGTACGATCTACCACACGCTGCGCTTCGCCGACCGGTTCCTTAACCACCGCTTCGGCGAGACGATGGTCGATCCGGGCCGCTTGCGTCCCGCCGATGCAATCGGCTTCATCGAGCATGTGCTGGCGGGCGCACGTCGCGACAAGACGATTGCGACCCATGTTCGCATCTTCCTTCAGTATCTGTTCGGACGCGGGGCTACGGCGACCAATCTGGCGCTGAGCGTGCCGAAGACGGCCAAGCGTTGGGGCGCGAGACTGCCGCGCCACCTGTCGCCCGATGGCGTCGAGGCCGTGCTCGCGTCTGTCCGCGACAATCAACGGCACGGTGCGCGGGACTATGCGATGCTGCTGCTCATGGCCCGGCTCGGCCTGCGCGCGGCCGAGGTCATCGCGATCCAGCTCGACGATATCGACTGGCGTGCGGGCGAACTGCTGGTGCGCGGCAAGGGCAAGCTGCACGACCGCCTGCCGATCACCGTGGAGGTCGGCGACGCGTTGAGCCGCTATCTTCGTGAGGAACGAGGGCCGGCGACCTGCCGCACGATGTTCGTCACCCATCGCGCGCCGCATCGACCGTTCAAGGACGGGCAGATCGTCAACGCCATCCTCAAGGATGCCTTGAAGGCGACCGGCCAGAAGCCGGTGACGCCTTATGTGGGATCGCACCTGCTGCGTCATAGCCTTGCGACCCGGCTGGTGAACACGGGCGCATCGCTCGACGAGGTCGGCGATGTGTTGCGGCACCGCTCGCGTTCGTCGACGATGATATATGCGCGGCTCGACATCGACGGGCTGCGGTCGATCGCCCAGCCCTGGCCGGCGGCGGGAGGCGCGCAATGAGCCTCACCATCCAGCTCGACCGCTATCTGAACGTCCGGCGCAGCCTCGGCTACGATCTTGGTACCTCTGAGCGCATCCTTCGTCGCCTCACCCGGTTCGCCGATCGCGAAGGCGCCGCTTACATCGATACGGCGCTGTTCCTTCGCTGGCACGCCACGTTGGCTGAGGCCTGCACCTCGACCCGAGCGGCAAGGCTCAGCGTCGTGCGCCTGTTCGCGCAATGGCTGAGCAGCTTCGATCCGGCGCATGAAGTGCCGCCGCGAGGCCTGCTGCCGGGTTCCGTCCAGCGGTCGCGTCCGCATATCTACAGCGAGACCGAGATCGGATCGATCATCGTGGCGGCGAAGGAGTTGCCATCCATCTACGGTCTGCGTGGGCTGACCTGCTCGACGCTGTTCGGGCTTATCGCAGTCACCGGGCTCAGGATCAGCGAGGCACTGGCCCTCGATCGTGACGACCTCGACGCCGAGCATGGCGTGCTGCGCGTCAGACAAGGTAAGCTCGGCAAAGAGCGGTTGCTGCCGCTCGACCCGAGCGTCGTCACGCAGCTGATCGACTATCTTGCCGAACGCGATCGGCTGATCGGCCATCCGGCCAAGCCGCTGTTCGTCACCGACAAGGCCACACGCCTTACCGACTGTGCTGCCCGATACAACTTCGCGCGGGCCTGCCAGCAGATCGGACTCCGGACCCATCAGCCATACTGCAAGCATGGCCGGGGACCGCGCATCCACGATCTTCGCCACAGCTTCGCGGTGAAGACGATGATCGACTGGTACCGCACCGGCAAAGACCCGGCGCGCGAGATGATCCGGTTGACGACCTATCTGGGCCATAGCGATCCCTCCAACACATACTGGTATCTGGAAGCGGTTCCGGAGCTGCTCGATCTGGCGATGGCGCGAGCGACCGCCGATGGCCGGGAGGCAGTCCAATGAGCGCCGCCGCCTTGCCCGCGCTGATCCAGCGCTTCTTCACAGATCGACTGTGCGTCCAGATGGAAGCGAGCCGACATACGGTCGCGGGCTATCGCGACACGTTCCGGCTGCTGTTGCGGTATGCGAGTGCTCGACACGGCAAGCCGCCGGTCAAGCTGACGATCGAAGACATCGACGCTGATCTGATCGCCGACTTCCTCGTCCACACCGAGACGGCGCGGGGCAACAGCGCGCGCAGCCGCAACACCCGGCTCGCCGCAATCCGATCGTTCTTCCGCTACGTCGCGATGAGCGATCCGACCTGGCTGCTGCAATGCCAACGCATCCTCGCCATGCCGAACAAGCGCTATGTGAAGCGGACGGTGACGTTCCTCGATAGCGACGAGATCGCGGCGTTGCTGGCAGCGCCGGACCGCACGACATGGGCGGGACGGCGGGACCACGCGCTGCTGCTGCTCGCGGTGCAGACCGGTCTCCGGGCTTCCGAACTGGTCGGCCTTCAGTGCGGCGACGTTGTGCTCGAGAGCGGTGCGCACATCCGCTGCATGGGCAAGGGTCGGAAGGAACGCGCCACACCGCTTCGGCGCGAGACGGTCAAACTTCTGGCGGCGTGGATCGGCGACGACAAGAACAAGAGCAAACCGCTGTTCCCGTCGATCCGGGGCGAACGGCTCAGCCGCGATGCCCTTGAACATCTGGTCCGCAAGCATTGTCTGACGGCATCGCTCACGTGCCCGAGCATCGGCTCCAAGCGGGTCACGCCGCATACGCTTCGCCACAGCACTGCGATGGACCTGCTCCACCACGGCGTCGATCCAGCGGTGATCGCGCTCTGGCTTGGTCACGAGAACGTCGAGACCACCCAGATCTATATCCACGCAGACATGCGGCTGAAGGAAAAAGCGCTCGCTCGCGTCGCCGCCCCAGACACCCCGTCGAGCCGGTTCCGGCCCGACGACCAACTCCTCGCGTTCCTGGAAGGGCTCTGATTATGCCGAACAGCCGCATGGCCAATGCCTGGCAAACCGACCTCCAGCGGAGGTCATGCGGCATAATCCGTATCACGGCATTATGGGCGGCTTCGTGAGTAAGGGTGCTGATGTAAGCAATGGAGTCTTCGAACGCTCCGAACGGCGGCATGAAGATCCGGTCGACATCGACCCGGTAATATGCGGCGGCGGCGTCGAAGGTCGTGGGGATGCCCAGGGCGGCGATAAAGGCCTCGGCATGCGGGATGCGCTCGGCTTCGGGCAAGGCGTCGATAGCGGGCGGTTCGTAGCCGTCGACCTGGCAGCGGTTGAATACCGAATAGCCGCGACCGACGAAGCGAGGCCGACCATCGCCATCCTCGGCATCCTGCTCGTCCTCGGCGGCGCCGATGCGCTTCCAGAAGATGATCGCGGTCGCGCGTTCCCCTTTGCGCACCTGGGCGCCGAGCGCCTGCCATTGGCGATAGGTCCCCCAGGTGCCGCTTGCGTAGCCGCGTGCCTGGGCGGCGATCCAGAGGGCCAGCGTGTTGACGCCGCGATAGGGCTTGCCGGAGGCGACGTTGGCGGGCCGGGCGATCGCGCCGCCGTTGTGGTGCCAGGGCATGTGCCAGTCGCCGGCGCCGGCCGCGATGGCGGCGGCGATCTCGGCGGTGATGCGGGTGTAGATATCGGCGCGGGTCTCTGTGGTCATGGTCGGGACTCCTGTCCCGCCGGGGCCCATCCCCGGCGGCGGAGCTTTTGGGCGATGGCCGAGGACCGGCGGCGCACTCGCAGAGCCGTAGCGCAGCGGAGGACGGCGACAGCCGTTGCGCGGCCGGGACGACCATCGCACGCTCCGCCGCGTGCCGGGATGGCCCCGGCGGGATGGCCTCGGCGGGATGGTCCAAGCGGCATGGCAGACCCCGTGATGCGGGTCAGCGCGTCACTTGTCCGGGATGCCGTCGAGGACGGCCTCGATGCGCCGGAGATCCTGTGCGAGCGCGGCACGTTGCAGCGCCAACAGGCGTGTCTCGGTCGGCAAGGTAAGGGAAACGCCGAGTCAACGCCCTCGCCGATCTCATCGACGATCTTAACCCGGTCATCTCCGGCTGGCGCGACGACTTTCGTTATGCCACTCGCGCAACGAAGTATTTCGCCAAGCACGATTGGTGGCTGTGGTGGCGCCTGAAATCCTGGCTCGGCAAGAAACACGGCAAGGCGCCCGTAGGGACGCTGCGCCGCATCTATGCCGGGCCGAGGACTTGGGAGCGCAGCGGCTGGCGGATGGGCGGGAAGAAACTCGCCCAATTTGCTGACGCCAAACGCCTGCGATACCCGGACTGGGGTCTTCGCATACCGAACGGATGGAACGCCACCCCGGACGAGTCCTTCCGAAAGGGAGCCGACAAGTTCTGGGAAGCAACCCGCGTCCTCGCTTCACTGTGAGGGCCACCCGTGGCTCATGGCCACGCATAGAGAGCCGGATGCGGGGAAACTCGCACGTCCGGTTCGGAGCGGGGGATGAAGAAACCTGCCTCGGCAACGGGGCAAGGCGCTTCATCCCTACTCTACCGGACGGTCCGGCCGAACTCTCACTCTCGAATCTCGCTGTGCCTCGGCCGCCGCGCCACCGCTCCTCAACTTATGCAATCATCCTCGAACGGAAGCGGGCCTTCGACCTGCAGATCGGCAGCGGCCAATCTGGCCGGTAAGCGACGTTGGCCGTTCCTGGCCCGTTGGACGCCTTGCGCCCACTTTGGCCAGTCATCGTGCCAGGTTCTCATTCTGAGGGCGGACGCATTTGCAAGCTTGAAGTGCAGCATGTTGGATCAGTGCTCTACCTCGTATTCATCAAGCATCCGGTTTTGCGCACGAATTTCCGCCGCCTCAGACTTAAGGCCAGCCCGGTCGGCAAATGGTGTCGCGTGATCGTCAGCCCTGGCTTCAAGAATCCTCGCACGCAGCAGATTATCCTGGGCGCTAAGAGTGCCGGCCTTCGCTAACTCCTCCTCTGCACCATCGTAGTCGTGCTGCGCGAGCCTGATGCGGGCCTCGATGCCGGCGACGGTCCGAGACATCCCGCGCGCCTTCAAGAACTCTATGTCCTCGCGTGCGACACGAATATCGCCGGCAGACGCGGCTGCCACCGCGCGCAACCTGCGGATGAACATCTGCCCGCCAGACCCACGCTGCAGCACATCGGTGAGCATGCGCTGAGCCCCAGGGAAATCCGAGTCGCGGCGCATAATCAGCATTGCCCGGCGACCGTCGGCATAGACTTCCTGGCCGCTCAGACCACGTAGAATGCGAATGACCTTATCAGCCTCGTCGAACGCGCCTTGCGCGATCAGCATGCCGGCTCGGACATCGAGCAGGACGGGGTTTCTGCCAATGTAATCCGCCTGGTCCTGCATCAAATCATGTAGCCGCGGCCACCACCCCAGGCGCTGGTAGCAACGGGCGAGGTCGCCAACGACAAGCTTCATGTACTTCCCGATTTCGCGCGCCTTCAGCAGCATCCTCACAGCGCCCTTGAGATCGTCTTGGCTAATGCGAAGGTAGAATGCCCGCAGGTAAAATCGCGAGCGGTAGCAACGCTCGTCGAAGAAATCGAGCAGGTCCCTGGCCTCCGACTTACTGCCCAATCGCACGTGGGCGCGTAGGACGTAAGCAAGGATCTCCTCGCGCGCGGTCTCATCCATTCTTGCCTTGATCGCCGACTCTCCCCAAGCGACAACCCTGCGAAGGGCCTCGGGATCGTCATGGCCGCGATCATAGGTCTCCTTGATGACCTCTTGCAGCGTGGACGGCAACAGGAGGTCCCTGAACTCAGGCGGTAGCGTGCCGCCCTCAATCGCCGCCATAAAGGCAAGGGCGTCCATCAGTTCGGCGCGCAACTCGTCGTCGCGGCGGGCACGCTCGAGTTCGTCCCTCAGCGCCGCCGAGAACGCAGCCATCAACTCCTTGGAGCCGTAGCCGTGGAGCCGCCGGAAGAGCGATCTGATGGGCGCAGAGATGAGGTAGTTCGCGCCAGAAACCTCGACCAAACAGGCGAGTATGAGCCCCGAAACGGCGTCAGCGAACTCTTCGGGCGAGACGCCGTTGCGCGCGAGCACCACACGCTTCAACGTGTCGCCCGCCAGCTGCGGCACCCAGCTTAGGGCCGACAGCACGTCGCGCTCGATCGGCGTGCGGTGGGTGAAGTCAAGGGAATCGCCGAGCATTTCCTCCTGCAGAGAGAACAGATCCGCCGGGTGAGCTTCCAAGACCGCGGGTCCGCGCTGCGCCACCAGTGCAGCGGTCGCGCGAGCGATTCCCGGATGGCCGCCGATCGTGCGGATTACGTCCGTGCTTGGCAGCTCCGGCTTTGCCCCAAAAGCAACCATCGACTGTATCATCAGCGTACGGACGTCCTCCTCCTTGAGGGGCGGGACCGCAATCTGGAGGACGTTCGGGTGTGCGCGCAACTCGTTCTCGTGGAGGCGACGGTTTGACACGACGACCAGCTTCACCCGCCGGTCATGTGCCAACTCATCAAACAGGATGGGCGCCCAGGGCTTAAGAAATCCATTCTCCTCGAAGATGCCGTTGCCAGTGACGATCGTGACGGCCTGCCCGAGGTCGGCGAAGTGGGACAGCCGCTGCGCGATCTCTTTCGCCTGATCTTTTAGCGCTGCGGCGCCAAACACCCGCAGGTCGTCGCCGATAGAGTGCAGCGGCAGGTCGGTCTCAACCTCCTGCCGCAGCGCGCGATAAATGTCGCCCAGGTCGGCGAATTGGGGCAGCACGAATTCCGGACCAAAGCCTAGTGCTCTGACTCAATCGGACGCTACAGGCAGCCGGCTGAGCTTGGCGAGGATGTCGTCAGCCGGCTTGGTCCAGACGAATGGCCTGGGGTTGCGGTTGTGCTCGCGGATGTAGCTGCGGATGGCGCGTTGGAGATCGGCGACGGAGGTGAACACGCCGCGCCGGATGCGCCGTCGGGTGATGACAGAGAAGAAGTTTTCGACGGCGTTGATCCAGGACGCGGAGGTTGGCGTGAAATGGAAGACCCAGCGCGGATGATCGGCCAGCCACTCCCTGACTTTAGGATGTTTGTGGGTGGCGTAGTTGTCGGCGATGGCGTGGATGATCTTGCCGGCGGGGACGGCGCGCTCGACGGCGTTGAGGAACCTGACGAATTCCTGATGGGTGTGCCGGGGCATGCAGCGGCCGACGACGGTGCCGTCGAGGACATTCAGAGCGGCGAACAGGGTGGTGGTGCCGTGGCGCTTGTAATCATGGGTCATGGTGCCGCAGCGGCCAGGCTTGATCGGCAGGCCGGGCTGGGTGCGGTCGAGCGCCTGGATCTGGCTTTTCTCGTCGATCGAGACGACGACGGCGTGCGCAGGCGGGTTCATGTAGAGCCCAACGATATCCTCGACCTTGGCGGCGAAAGCCGGGTCGTTGGATTTCTTGAAGGTCCTGATGCGGTGTGGCTGCAGGCGATGGGCCCGCCAGATGCGCTGCACCGCGCTCAGGCTGATGCCGACGGCGCTGGCCACCATACGGCCGGTCCAGTGGGTCGCCGCTTTCGGTGCCTCCCCGCAGGGCAGCGCCAGCACGCGGGCGATGGTCGCCGGCGACAACGGCGCCTTGCCCGGCTTGCGTGTCTTGTCGCGCAGCAATCCATCGACACCTTGCTCGGCAAAGCGCCGCTGCCAGCGCCATACCGACGGCCGGCTTGCTCCACTGCGCGCCGCCACCTCCAGCACGGTCAGACGCTCCGCCGATAGCAGAATGATCCTGGCACGCTGAACATGCTTCTGAGAACGGTTGCGATCCTCCACAATGGCGGCCAAACGCTCGCGGTCCGCGGAGTTGACGATGGGGATGACGGTCTGTGCCATGCACACAGAATCTCACAAATCAGCCCCGTTGTGAATCCTCTGTTTGGTTCAAAGCACTAGTTCCGGCGTTGCCGGGAATGCCTCAGCAAGTAAGCGCCGATTGAAGGTGCGACGACCGATGCCGAGCGGGCCGGCGAGCACCAGCACATTCGGTGTCTGCTCAGTTAATAACACGACGTTGTTCACTGCCGCCACCGCTGCATCGACGAGCGCTCCGCGACCAAATACCTGCGCGCCTGGCAATCGGCTCAATGGACCTGTGATCAGCGCCTTACGAATATATCGCGCAATCTCGCGTGGACCATCACCGACTGGGCCGACCCAGTACTCCCGCATCCAAGCGGGCAGGTCCGCATGTGTCACCGCAGGATTGGTCGGGATCACAATGACGCGGAACTTTGGATTCTTGATCTTAGCGATGCGCGCTCGATCGATCTCAAACCCGACCCATGGAGACTTCAAGGCCGTCTTCGAAGCGAACAGCGCAAACATCGTCGCCTTGCCGATCCGCTGCTCCATCGCGGAGATAAGCTCCTCACCGTTGTGGAAGCTCCGAGTGTAGAAATATGCCAACCCGTCGGGCAGGAAGCGTTGGACTTTAGCCACAAAACCCTCGTCGCCGCCCTCCAGGGACAAGAACACGGTAGGCAGCATCGCAGCTCCTTTGTCTTGCGGGGTCCGATCGAATTCAGCGACCGCCCTGTCTACCGGACCAGTCGCGGACATTCGCCATTATATTTCTTGGTCGCCGATAAAGAGCGTAAACGGGCCGGCGAGTTCGAAAGCTGCCATTATGCTGTCGACCAGCTTCCATCGCTGCCAACCAACCCATCGATAGTATTACAGGCTGACCGTTCCAGCCGCCAACGCAGCAAGCCATTCCTTGAGCTTCGACCACCGCCGCCGGCCGGAGACATTGCGCACCGCGATGGCCACCGCCTTGCGGCTGCCGACCAGCACGACGAGCCGCTTGCCCCGCGTGATGCCGGTATAGAGCAGGTTCCTTTGCAGCATGGCGTAATGCTGCATCATGACCGGGATCACCACGGCGGGATATTCCGAGCCCTGCGCCTTGTGGATCGTCGCCGCATAGGCTGGAACCAGTGCATCCAAATCGCCGAGACCGTAGCCCACGTCTCGCCCGTCGAACCGCACGGTGATCTCGGACTCCTCCGCGTCGATCGCGGTGACAAAACCGATATCGCCGTTATAGACCTCGCGGTCATAGTCGTTCTCGATCTGCATGACCTTGTCGCCGGGGGCAAAGGTCCAGCCGAATTTTTCCGCCCTTGGCGTCGCCTCGCCATTCAGCGCCGCTTGCAGCGCGATAGTCAGCGAGCGCGCGCCAACCCCGCCGCGCGCCATCGGGCAGAGCACCTGGATGTCGCGGACCGGATCGAGCCCGAAGCGGCGGGGAATGCGGGTTTTTACCAGATCGATGATGCGCGCAGCCGCCGTCTCCGGCCCGTCGGCCTGGACGAAGTGGAAATCGCTCTCGGCCTCGGCGCGGGTGAGGTCCGGCATCTCGCCGCGATTGATCCGGTGCGCGCTGGTGATGATCCGGCTGGAGGCCGCCTGGCGGAAGATCTCGGCAAGCCGCACCACCGCAACTGTGCCCGAGCCGATCAGGTCCGCCAACACTTGGCCCGGCCCGACCGAGGGGAGCTGATCGACGTCGCCCACCACCAGGAGCGCCGCCGCCGCGGGGATCGCCCGGGTCAGCGCGTGCATCAGGGGCACATCGACCATGGAGGCCTCGTCGATGACCAGCAGATCGCATTCCAACGGGTGATCAGGTCCACGCCGGAACCCGCCAGTGTTTGGGTCGACCTCCAGCAGGCGGTGGATCGTTTTGGATTCGAACCCGGTCGCCTCGCTCATCCGCTTTGCTGCCCGCCCGGTGGGGGCCGCGAGCAGGATGCGCACGCCTTTGGCTGCGAGGATGGCGAGGATCGCCCGCATGATCGTCGTCTTGCCGACGCCGGGGCCGCCGGTGATCACCAGCAGTTTTGAGGCAAGGGCAAGGCCGACCGCCTGGCGCTGGCTCTCGGCGAGCGTCATGCCGATCCGCTTTTCCACCCAGGGGATGGCTTTTTCTGCGTCGATCGCGGGCCAGGGCAGCGGCTGGTGGGCGATCGCGCGCAGCCGCTCGGCGATGCCGCGCTCGGCGTGGTAGAGACCGGCGAGGAAGACGCAGTCCGCCTCGCCGACGCGATCGGCGATCACCGCGCCGTCGGCCAATTCGAGATCGAGCGCGGTGCGGATCAGCGCCTCCGGCACCTCGAGCAGGCGCTCCGCAAGCGGGATCAATTCCGCGACCGGCAGCCCGCAGTGCCTCTCGTCCATCGCCTCGGAGAGGGCATAGCCGATGCCGGCACGCAGGCGGATCATCGCCGTCTTCTCGATGCCGAGTTTTGCGGCAATCGCATCCGCCGTCTTGAAGCCGATGCCTCTGATGTCGCGCGCGAGCCGGTATGGGTTCTCGCTCATCACCTGAATGGCGTCGGCGCCATAGGTCTTGAAGATGCGCACGGCGCGCGCGGTGCCGACGCCGTGGCTGTGCAGAAACACCATGATCTCGCGGATCACCTTCTGCTCGGCCCAGGCAGCGACGATGCGCTGTGCCCGCACCTCGCCGATCCCACCCACCTCGCGCAGGCGCTCTGGCGCGCCTTCGATGATGTCGAACACCTGCTCGCCGAAGCCGCGCACCAGCTTCTTCGCGTAGACCGGGCCGATGCCGCGGATCATGCCGGAGGCGAGGTAGCGCTCGATCCCCTCTTCCGTGGTCGGCGCCGAGGTTTTTAAGAACCGCGCCTTGAATTGCTGGCCGTGGGTACGGTCGTTGACCCATTCGCCGGTCGCGGTAATCCACTCGCCGGCACTGATCGCGGCGGCGTGGCCGACGATGGTGACGAGGTCGCGGTGCCCGCGCGCCTTGACCCTGAGCACGGCGAAGCCGCTCTCGGCGTTGTGGAACGTGACCCGCTCGACGATGCCGGCGAGCACTTCGCCAGCGGGCCACGGGGCCTGGGATTCCGTCACGGACGCAAGCCGCTGTCAGCCCGGCGCGGTCAGTGCAGCGTTGGGCGGCGCGCCGGCCATGCCGCCAGCATCTGCCGGCGCGCGCGGGTGCAGGAGAGCACGGCCTCGTGGATCTCGTGCTCGGCAATGCGGGTCAGTTCGCGGAAATGTCCGATTGTGACGGCGATTTGGTCAGAGGCGGCCGGCTTGGTCATGTCCTCGGCCAAGACCTGAGCCCCCTCCAGCATCGCGCGGATCTCCGCCAGGGTGCCAAGCGCCTTGTGTGCCCGTTCCGGCAGGTCGAGGCTTTCCTTGTCGCCGAAAAGCCCTTCGACGAAGCCCTCCAGCTCCTCACGCCGCAGCCGGGCGAGGGTCGCCAGCCCGTCGCGCGTGGCCGGAACCTCCATGCGCACCAGTCGGAATGGTGCCGAGCGTTCCTGATGCCGCGTGAGCCGGTTCCACAGGCCCATCACCAGCGCGCCGATGGTTCGTTGGCGTCGTCAATGGACTCGAAGGTCGGCAATTCGCCGCCCCACAGCGCCTTGACCATCTCCATCGGCGAGCTTTGCATATCGGGCGAGGCGATGTTGCCGAGGAAGCGCGTGCGCACGGCGTGGAACGGCACCGGGCAGTGAGTGCGCGCGAGCAAGGCGCGCACCTCATCATCGCTTGCGGTCGGCGGTGTCGTGCGCTTGGCCATCGGCTCAAAATCCTTTCTGCTCGATCAACCCCCAGAACCCGTATTTCCGTCCATGCACCTTCTGCAGCCGCGCGACAAACGCCGCGTGGCTCTCGATCGATCCCGGCACCGGCAGGTGCGGCGCGAGACGCACGCAGGACAGCAGATCGCGCGCGGCGTATTGGTACTGCTTCGATGAGCCGCGTTCGAGCACGCTCTCGATCAGGCGACGGTACAGCAGGCTGGCCGCTTCGGGGAACTTCTCCTCGAGGGCTTCCGCGGCCGGGCGCAGCACCTCGTAGAGGCGACCGTCGAGCGCGGTCAGCCGCTCGCGCACCAGGCGGTCGGCGCGGTCGAGCGCCCGCCATTCGATGAAAAACGCCAGCCCTCGCGCGGCCTGCTTGTGCGCGGCGGCGATATCGAGCGCCTTCTGCTCCGCCTCGAAATCCTCGAAATCCTCGAAATCCGGGAGGCGCTTGAGATAGGCCCGCAGATGCCCGGCGCTCAGGAAGCGCTCGAAATGCCGCCAGCGCACCGCTTGCGCCTCGTCCTTGCGGCCGAGGGCTTCCAGCGCGGCGATCCGAAGATCGGTTGCGGCAACATCGTCCCCGTATTCGTCGTCGTCCTCGACGCGCCGGTGCGGCTCATCGAGCCAGTCGAGCGCCTCTGCCGGCCGGTTGGCCGCGATCAGGCGCTCGGCGACCTCCAGCGCGTGCGTGCTCTCCATCCCGCCGGCGCGAATGGCGGCGATAAAGGCGTCGGCGTCCTTCTCAAGATCGGCGAGCAGCGCCAGGCGAAAGGCGAGATGGCGACGCTTTGCATCCGCGTGCCAGTCATGGGGGCCTTCGGGGCGTGGCGCGGTTTTCAGTGCGGCTTCGGTGGCGTCGCGAATCTCCGCGCGTCCGGCCACGCCCAGCGCGTCCGACATATGCCGGATCAGCGCGTCGGTCGCACCGAAGCCATCGCCCTCGCAGTAGGCGAGCACCCGGCGGGCCAGCGCCTTTCCATCCCCCCGCGGCTCTGCGGCCGAGAGCCGGCCGAGATCCGCCATCGCGGCGTCAAACACGGCCTCCACCTCGCCAATGCCGTCGCCGACGCGCTGCATCACCGCATCCGCAATGAAGATGAAATCCCACAGCAGCGCGATCGCCCGCGCCGCGTCCTGCTTGGCGAGCCGGGTCGCGATCGTTGCCCGCAGATGATCGAGTTCGTGCACCAGCGGCTTGCGTTTCTCCCAATCGACGAACGAACGGGAGCGGCCGATGGTCTTGATCCGCTTCTCGATCTCAGCGGCGAGCTTGCCTGGCCCCTCGGTGCCTGCGAGCAGCATGCCGAGCTTCTTGCGCAAAGCCGGATCGGTCGCGGCGTGCGCGACCAGCACCTCGGCCAGCGCCTCAGCGCCGAGGGCGGCCAGGGCTTCGGGCGTGATGGTTTTCGCGCGGGCCATGGCGTGCTCACTCGAATCCCGTTGATTCATCCTTGAACTTGAGCTGGCGGGCGTTGTCGCGGACAACCCCAATATCGGCCTCGGCGAACCCGTCCGGCGCCGTCGCCTCGATTTCCAGGGTCAGCGTCACCTTGGCACAGTTGGTGCGCTGCAATTCCATGACGACCGCGTTCAGGATGGCATCGAACGCCTTCACCGGCCGCACCATGTCGATCTCGACCGAGCCATAGAACCGACGCGGCTGCACCTTGGCGGGCGGACCAGGATCCGTGCCGGGAGATCCCCTGTCATGCCCGTACGATTGGCCATCCGGGCCGCCCAAGACCGTCGCCGGCCGAGCGGGCGTCGCGACCGGGCGCAACTGGGCGATCGCCACCTCGGGGCGCACGAGCACCGAAGTCGGCGGTAGCGGCTCGCCCGGCGCCTT
Organism: Acidibrevibacterium fodinaquatile; assembly: GCF_003352165.1. Classification (GTDB taxonomy): domain Bacteria; phylum Pseudomonadota; class Alphaproteobacteria; order Acetobacterales; family Acetobacteraceae; genus Acidibrevibacterium; species Acidibrevibacterium fodinaquatile. The sequence continues at coordinate 3,025,963 of NZ_CP029176.1, read as the reverse complement.
CTGCCAGACAAGCCCGACATAGCGGCCGGTTGCCTCATCGAAGCGCTCGGCGAAGGCGAAGGCCGGATCGAGCTTGGCACAGGCATCGCGAATCGCTGCCTCCAGCACCACGCGATCTCGCAGCTTCGGCAGATAGACGTAGGTCGCGAACCACGCCGCGATCTCGGCCACCGGCAAATGCGGTTTGTCCTCCGCCCAGAGTGGCTTGAGGTGCAGCCACAGCGCATCGGCGCCGAGCTTCTCGCCGATGATGCCGTCGCTCTTTGCTTTGTCGTACACCGCGGCGGGCACGCAAGCGCGATCCTTGGCGGTCAGCGAAAGATGATCCAGATCGAACGCGCGGCCAGCCTCGGTGCCATCGGTCTTGATCGGGAACAGGATGTGGCTCCACGCGCCACGCACCGCCTTCACCGCTCCCTCGCGGCTGTTCCTGGCCTTGTCATGCGCGTCCGCCAGCTGGGCCTGGGTGAGTTGATCCTGTAGCCGCTTATCCACACGCTTGTCCTGCCGCGCATCACCGCCGATCGACTCCCACGCCAGCGCCCGCCGCATCGCCTCCCGCGCCGTGCCCAGCAGGGCCTCGTCAGCGGCGACGAACAGCAGCGTGTTGCGAAACCGCCGCTGTGACGCCCGGCAACGGGTCAGCGCGTCGGTCACGGCCTCGGTCGCGGCGGACTTCGCGACACCCTTGCCCGCATGCGGCGTCGCCGGGCCGAGGATCATCAGCGACAGTGCGTGCACCTCGTCGATCGCGGTTGGATCGTCCGGCACCGCGAACACGCGATGGAACCGGTCCTTGCTGGCCCCATCGTCGCGCAGCACCTGCGCGATCGCCTCGTCCACCTCATGCTCCGCCAGCGCCTTCGCGCGATCCTCGGCCAAGCGGTTCAGCGTCGGCTGGGTGGAGAACCAATAGCGGCCAGCTTCCTCATACAGGTAAGTCGCCCGCTCGGAGAGTTCGCGCAGCGCCTCGCCGAAGATCGCCAACTGGTCGCCCGGCTCGGCGCAGGCCAGCCGCAAGCCTTGCCCGGTCAGCCCGGCATTAGGCTGGCCCACCAGCGGCGCCGAACACAGGAAAACGGCACGCGCCGCGCGCGTCGCGGCATGCGCCTGGGAGATGCGGCGGGACGGGTTGGCCTCCATCCGCGACGGCAGCGCGCTATCCCCATCCACCTCCTTGTCCACCACCGCGCCAAACGCCGGGTCCAGCGGATAGAGCACGCTCGCGCGCACCCGCTCGTGCGAAACTGGCACGCGCGCGGGCAGGATCAACGCGTCTGGCACCCGCTGGTGCCACAGCACGCCCACCACGTTCGCCATGAAGCGCAGCACGCCACGGGTGCGCTGGAATTTCTCCAGGCTCGCCCAGTCCTTCGACAGCCGATCGAACAGCTCGGGATGGATCGGGTAGGAGAGGCGTAGCAGCTCCGTATAGCGCGCCTCCCGCGCCTCGGGCGGGAACTCGGCCGGGTTCTTCCGGTAAAGATCGGCGAACGCGCGCACCGTCTCATCCCGCGCCCGCTCGCCGTCGGCATCCAGCGGTTGGAACAACCGGCGGCGGATGATTTCATAGGTCTCGTCGCCCGAGGCCGGCAGCCAGGCGGACTGCACGCGCCCGAACACTTTCTCCAGCCGCAGCAGTGCTTCCTTGCCGCGCGCGCCGCCGGCCTCGGCGTCGCTCTCCGGCAGCGAGCCGATCACCAGGACGCCCGGCACCATCTTCGCCGCCTCGGTCAGCGACTGGAGGAACGAGAGGAACGCCTCGAACCTCGCATCGTCCAGTTGCCGGGCGAACATCACCAGCTCATCGAGCAGGATCACGCTCGGCCCCGCCAGGCGGAACACCTCCACCATCAGTTCGGAGCCGGGGTTGGTGCGCGCCGCTTCGGCTTCAGCGACCAGCGTGAGCCCTGCCGGGCCAGCAAGGCGCCAGGCGAGATAGCCCCACAGAGTGTGCAGCTTCGGCCCGTCTTTCAGGGTTAGCGACACATCCGCGCCCTTCGACGAACCGACGAACACGGCAATCTGCGGCTTCGGCCAGGCGGTCGCGCCGGCGGTCCCGACCAGTGGGCTCATGCCGCTGAGGGTTGCGGGATCGCCGCCGTCGCGCAGGTGCCGGGCGAGATGATAGACCGCGAGCATCGTGTGCGTCTTGCCGCCGCCGAACGCGGTCTGCAGCCCGATCACCGGGTCGCCGCCCTGGCCGGACAAGCGTTTCAGGGCGGAGGCCAACACGCGCTTCAGCCCTTCGGTGAGAAACGTCATCGCGAAGAAGCTGGGCGGTGTCGCGTAGCCCTCGCCGGCGATCCCAGCATCGACCGCGAACAGATCCGCCGCGAACTCGGCTTCCTTGAAGCGGTTGGCGAGCACGTCCGGGTGCGGCAGCGCCACCTCGATCCACGGTCTGGGGGCGCGGGTATCCTGCCCGCGTTCGCCAGCGCCCACCGGCGCGGGCGCCGTGGCGGACGGGACGTCCGCGCTCCCCGCGAGGCCATGGCGGCGCTGGTCGTCATAGAGCCGCCTGGCTTCGGCGATATCGGCGTCTGGTGCGCGCACAGCGCGAAGCAGGTGGTGGATGGCATCGAGATAGCGCAGCGCCTCGTCATCCTGCATCGGGATCGAGAGATGTGCCGTCGCGTTGCGCGCCTCGAGGGCGGTCGAGACGAAATTGCGCACGCGCTGCTTCTCGGCCCGCGCGAACGCATCATCGAACACGTCCCGCCACTGGTCGATCATGGTTTTCAGGAGGCCATATTCGTCGAGCGGCGCGCGCGGATCGCCGCCGGCGGCGCGGCTGGCATAGGCAAGCCACTGCGCGCCGTGCCGCGCCTTCATCCGCGCCTCGACGAACGGCGCGAGGCCTTGACGGAGGTGATACAGCGCGCCCTGGACGCGGCTCAAGGTTTCCTTCTCGGCGCTCATCGCGTGACCTCCCCGAACAGATCGCGCACGCCGGTGCGCGCCGCGAGATCTTCGAGATGCGCCCATTCCTGGGCGAGTTCGTTATAGACCAGCGCCTCGGTGGCCCAAGATTTCTGCGAGGCGATTTCATAGAGGCGATAGGCCAGCGCGCGGGCATCCTCGGCCTTGGGGCCCATGCTGGCCACGAGTTTCGCCGCGGCCTCGGCCCCGCCATCCTCAGCGCGGAGGGCGTGGGCGGTGCGCTGCACGCATTCCCAGATGGTCCACTGGCTGGGAGCGCGGACATCCCGTTCGCTTGCGGGCGGGACGCCCGCGCTCCGTGGGGTGAGGCACGCCTTGCCGTGGAGATTTTGGAACACGCCGGCGCGGAACAGCGTTTCGACCGGGATGTTCTTCGCGTTCGCGAGCGTGATCAGGTCGCCCGACGCGCGCGCGTCAAAACCGTAGGTGGCGAACCAGGCGAGGGCCACTTGCGTTGCCGGATCGAAATTGGCGTCGAGATCGTTTTCGATCTCGCCCCAGACGCGGTTGATCAGCGCGAGCGCGGTTTTCACGCTCATCGCGGAATCGTCGTCTTCCAGCACGCGGGCAAAGCGGGTGAACACGCCCATGCCGGGGCCGATGACCGATTGCGGCATATCAACAGGGCCGACGCCCGCCTTGCGGATCTTGTCCACCGCTTCGGGCATCTCGCGCTTCAGCGCGCGGATGAATTCGGCGCGGGTGACGGTCTGCGCGGTTTTGTTCCGTTTTCGGCAGACGAGGACAATGGAGGAGGCGAGGGCGTTAGTGCCAATGCCGATGCTACGTGCGCTGCGCTCAGTGCGAACTGGCCATGTGCCGTCGACAGCGAGGCCGGCGTCAACAACGGCCTGAAGGAAAGATGCCCAGCCGGCCGAGACGATGCCATCCTCGCCGATCTCGGATTGCTTGAAGGCATAGTAGATCGCCAGAGGTTCTACATCAGTCGCCGCCTTACGCATCGCCGCCAACGCCTCGCCCATGCCCTGCATGAAGAAGGCTTCGGCCTCTTCCTTGCCGCCGTGACGGTATGGGGTTGCAACAAGCTCTTCGCCTTTCGGTGTCGTCAGGCGCCGAAACAGCTCGGGCCAGACGTCGCCAAGCGAACGCTTCAGCCAGACATAGAAGAAATCCGAGAGATCGGCGTAGCCGATATTGTCGTAATAGGGTGGGTCGGTGGTGGCGTCGCGGTTTGTGTGGAAATTGCCTTTGGCGGCGTCTCCGGTTTGGGGAGCATGACGAGGTCAGGCGACGAGATCAAGAGGCATTGAGGCGGGTGGCTCTCCGAGGCTCTGCCACCCGTCGACTTTGCGCATGGTGACCTGCCCGGATGCGAGCAATGACCAGAACAGCATCGCCGCGGTCTCTGCCGAAGGCAGGACGGTCTGGGTTTTGATCCGGCGCTTGAACTCCTCGTGCAGGCGTTCGATCGCATTCGTCGTTCTTGCCGATTTCCACTGGCTTTTGGGCAATCGGGTGAAGGTGAACAGCCGATCGCCGGCTTCCTCAAGGCTGTCGGCGACACCGCGGCATTTCAGGCGCCATTTGGCCAGGAACAGCCGGCGCCGGCGCATCACCTCGGCGCTGGTATCGGCGTAGATCATGTCGTTGTAGTCGGCCGTGATCTCCTCGTGCAGCGCCTCGGGAGCGTGCGCGAGCAGATTTCGATGCTTGTGGACTGTGCAGCGCTGGGTCGGCACCTCGGGCCAAAGGCTGGCCAGGGCGCGTTCGAGGCCGGCACCGCCATCGATCAGCAACAGGTCCGGCGTCCGCAGACCCCGCGCGATCAGGTCATCGAGCACCGCCCGCCAGGCGGCCTCGCTCTCGCCACCCATGTTCTTCACCGCCAGCAAAACCTTCTGCCCGTCGCGGCGGACGCCGAGAACGACCAGCAGCGAGATGTTGGTCGCTTTCCGGTCGAGCCGGACCTTCACCACCGTGCCGTCGAGGATCAGCCTGACGGTATCCTCGTCGGCCAGGCTCCGCCGGTTCCAGCCGTCCCAGTCCGCCTTGACCTTTCTCCACGTGCGGCTGACCACGTCCTTGCCCACTGCCCCCTTGAACAACGCCCCCAATGCCCGCCTTACCCGCCGCGTGTTCGTGCCGGCGAGATAGGTCGCCGCAATCAACGCCTCCACCTGCTTCGTCATCCGGGCATAACGAGGCAGCGTGGCACTTTGCCATTCCGCCGTTCCACCCCCGGGCTTCGGCATCCGCCCCCGCGGCACCGTAATCTCGAGCGGGCCGAACGAGCCGAGGATTTGCCGATGACGGACACCATGGCGATATCCTGTTGCCTCGCCACCACGGCGATATCGCTCCCGCCCCAGCGCCGTCGTCAGCTCCTCCTCCAGCATGTTCTCGATGAACCCGCGGATCCGATCCCGCACCCCCGCCTCAATCGCGTCGAACCAGCCCTCTCCATCAAAAAGGCTGGCTTCCGGCGTTCCCGTGCTATTCTTCTCCATGGCGTGATCTCCATCGGCGCGACAACGCCGAGTCTGGTGGTTGAACTCACCCGGAGATTACGCCACCCAGAATTATGGGATGGCCCGCTCCTTTCCCCCGGCGGTGTATAGTCTGCTGGGGCCAGCGAAAGGAAAGTGCCATGACGAAAGAGATCGCGGTATTGGGGATCGATCTGGGCAAGAACAGTTGCAGTCTCGCGGGGTTGGATGCGAGCGGCGCGGTGGTGAAACGGCGCCGGATGCGGCCGGACAGCGTGACGGCCTTTACGGCGAAGATCCCGGCGTGTGTGATCGCCATGGAGGCATGCTGTGGCGCCCATTATCTCGGGCGGCTGTTGGCGGCTCAGGGTCACACGGTCCGGCTGATGTCGCCGGAATATGTGCGCCCGTATGTGAAAGCGCAGAAGAACGATGATCGGGACGCCGAGGCGATCGCTGAAGCAGCGACCCGGCCGACGATGCGCTTTGTAGATCTCAAAAGCGAGGAACAGCTTGACGTGCAGACGTTGCATCGGGCGCGGGATCGCCTGGTGGTGGAACGTACGGCGCTGATCAATCAGCTACGCGCTATCCTTCTTGAACGGGGGATTACCGTGCCAAAGGGGCGGAGCAAGCTCGCGCAATATCTGGTGGGGCGGTTCGATCAGAACGACGGAGGTAGCATCGCGTTGTCTCCACGAACGCAAGCGCTCATTGCCGACATGCGGAAGGAATGGCGCGAACTGGATCACCGGATCGAGGCTTTCGACGACGAATTTGTTGCTCGTGCCCGCGCCGATGAGGCGGCCCGCAGGCTGCTTTCGATCCCTGGTATCGGCCCGGTCAACGCCACCGCGCTGATCGCCGCGATCGGCAAGGGTGAGAGTTTCGGTCATGGCCGCGATCTTGCCGCCTGGCTGGGTTTGGTGCCGCGTCAGATCACGACAGGCGGACGACCCCGGCTTGTCGGGATCAGCAAGCGCGGCAACAAATATCTGCGCAAGCAGTTGATCCATGGTGCACTGAACCGCACCGGGAATCCCGGAGGCCCCCTTTCTTGGGTAGGATAGAGCGATGGAACAGAGGAAGACATCGAACAGATTTTCACCTGAGGTCCGCGAGCGCGCGGTGCGGATGGTATTGGATCATGGCAAGGATCACGCTTCGCAATGGGAAGCGATCGGCTCGATAGCGGCGAAGATTGGTTGCACGGCGGAAACGCTGCGTGTGTGGGTGCGCCAGGCGGAGCGCGATCGCGGAGTGCGTCCTGGGCCGACCAGTGCCGAGCAGGAGCGGATCAAGGCGCTGGAACGGGAGAACCGTGAATTGCGGCAGGCGAACGAGATCCTGCGCAAGGCATCGGCATATTTTGCAGCGGCGGAGCTCGACCGCCGCGCCAAGCCATGATCGCGTTCATCGACGCGCATCGCGATGTCCACGGGGTCGAGCCGATCTGCAAGCTATTGCCGATCGCCCCGTCGACCTATCACGAGCATGCGGCGCGTCGTGCCAAGCCGGATCGTTTGCCGCCCCGTGCCCGGCGTGATCGCGCGCTGGAGGCGGAGATCCGTCGGGTCTGGGACGAGAATTTCCAGGTCTACGGCGTGCGCAAAGTCTGGCGGCAATTATGCCGGGAAGGGATAAAGATCGCCCGTTGCACAACGGCGCGGCTGATGCGGCAGATGGGACTAGCCGGGGCGATCCGTGGCAAGATGATAAAGACCACGATAAGCAACCCGGCTGCCCCTTGTCCGCGCGACAAGGTCAACCGGCAGTTCCGAGTGCCACGGCCGAACATGCTGTGGGTGAGCGATTTTACCTATGTCGCCACTTGGCAGGGGTTCGTCTATGTCGCTTTCATCATCGATGCTTTCGCGCGGCGGATCGTCGGTTGGCGGGTGTCGCGCTCGGCCGAAACCGGTTTTGTGCTCGATGCCCTCGAGCAGGCGCTGCATGACCGGAGGCCCGCCCAGCGGGCTGGGCTGGTCCACCATAGCGATAGGGGTTCGCAATATGTCAGCATCCGCTACACCGAGCGGCTTGCCGAGGTCGGCATCGAACCCTCGGTCGGAAGCATCGGCGATTCCTACGACAATGCGCTGGCCGAGACGATCAACGGCCTGTTCAAAGCCGAACTGATCCACCGCCGTGGACCGTGGCACAACCTCGAAGCCGTGGAATTCGCCACCCTCGCGTGGGTCCATTGGTTCAATCACAACCGCCTCCTCGAGCCGATCGGAAATATCCCACCCGCCGAGGCCGAGGCGCGCTACTATGAACAACTGAACGAGCTGGCCATGGTGGCCTGACTCAAACAAAACAGCCTCCGGAAAACCCGGCGCGGTTCACACGCTCCGCCCTGCCAGGTCTGCTGACCAGCGCCACGCCACTCGGCGGATGGCTGCGGGGGCTGATCACCAGGGTGCATAAGAACGCCGTAGTCGTCGCATTGGCCAATAAGCTGGCACGGATTGCGTGGGCCGTCTTACGTCACGGCGACAAATTTGACGCCAAAGCCGTTGGTGTGACGGTGTGACCGAAATCGACCGGTGCTGATATGATGATCGGCTACCGGTCCATGATGTTTGCGGGTGGTGGAAGAAAGATGGCCTGACAGTCGATCGGTGTTCTGGAAATCTGATGTGTGGAATGGCGGACTTGTCGCCGACAGAATTATGAGAACCAGAGCGCGCGGATCTCCATCTTGGTCGAGAGCTTGCTCTGAGGCCGGATACGTTGACGCAGACTGACCAGTCCATCGGAAAAATCACTTGCAGGCGGGGCGGGCCATACGTTCTGGAAATCTGATGTGTGGAATGGCGGACTTGTCGCCGACAGAATTATGAGAACCAGAGCGCGCGGATCTCCATCTTGGTCGAGAGCTTGCTCTGAGGCCGGATACGTTGACGCAGACTGACCAGTCCATCGGAAAAATCACTTGCAGGCGGGGCGGGCCATACGTTCTGGAAATCTGATGTGTGGAATGGCGGACTTGTCGCCGACAGAATTATGAGAACCAGAGCGCGCGGATCTCCATCTTGGTCGAGAGCTTGCTCTGAGGCCGGATACGTTGACGCAGACTGACCAGTCCATCGGAAAAATCACTTGCAGGCGGGGCGGGCCATACGTTCTGGAAATCTGATGTGTGGAATGGCGGACTTGTCGCCGACAGAATTATGAGAACCAGAGCGCGCGGATCTCCATCTTGGTCGAGAGCTTGCTCTGAGGCCGGATACGTTGACGCAGACTGACCAGTCCATCGGAAAAATCACTTGCAGGCGGGGCGGGCCATACGTTCTGGAAATCTGATGTGTGGAATGGCGGACTTGTCGCCGACAGAATTATGAGAACCAGAGCGCGCGGATCTCCATCTTGGTCGAGAGCTTGCTCTGAGGCCGGATACGTTGACGCAGACTGACCAGTCCATCGGAAAAATCACTTGCAGGCGGGGCGGGCCATACGTTCTGGAAATCTGATGTGTGGAATGGCGGACTTGTCGCCGACAGAATTATGAGAACCAGAGCGCGCGGATCTCCATCTTGGTCGAGAGCTTGCTCTGAGGCCGGATACGTTGACGCAGACTGACCAGTCCATCGGAAAAATCACTTGCAGGCGGGGCGGGCCATACGTTCTGGAAATCTGATGTGTGGAATGGCGGACTTGTCGCCGACAGAATTATGAGAACCAGAGCGCGCGGATCTCCATCTTGGTCGAGAGCTTGCTCTGAGGCCGGATACGTTGACGCAGACTGACCAGTCCATCGGAAAAATCACTTGCAGGCGGGGCGGGCCATACGTTCCACACACTTCACGACGCCACCGGGTCGGTTGAAATAAGGACGGGCCGCACGGGGTAGTTGTTTCTCTGAGCTCTAATTTGGCTGATTGAGCCTGATACGGCCGCACTCACACATGCGAGCGCCTCACTGGTCCATTCGACACCGTTATTGAAATTTCCGGTCGATCCACTGAACGGATTGCACTCTGAGAAATCCCAAACCATCGGGATCGCCTGACGTGCAAACGTGTTACGGATGAACTCTCCTGTCGAAGCCCATGACGTAATCGAACTCCAGGCATCAGTAGAGCGACCAACCACCAATGCCAAATACGTCGCCACCGCATCGGCGTAGGCCGCAGCGCCGGTGCCGCCTTCGTGGAGGGGGATTTCGTCAACGGAGCGCGGGCGTCCCGCCCGCATGTGGTCGAGACGATTGCGCCCCTTTTCTCCCGCGCTCGAAAACGCCCACGCCTCCGGCGCCGCGCACAGCCCGGCTTTCACCGGATTGGCCTCGATATAGGCTTGAGCGGCAGCGAAATGCGCGTCATCGCGGATCGCGCGGTCGAAATACTCCTCAAACCACACCGCGCCGCTGCGCCCGAGCGCGGCGTTGATCGCTTTCGCGGTGAACGATTTCCATGAATGCACGATCGAGGAGAGCGAAAACCCGTGTAGCGGCGTTGCCAACACATGCACATGATTGGGCATGATGCACCAAGCATGCAGCCGATAGCGCGTGCCATGGAAATGCAGCAGGGCGTTTTCGACGATTGCGGCAAGCTCGGGCCGCGCGAGGAGGCATTCGCCGTGGCCGGAATCGAGCAGGGATTCGAAGCGTTGTCGTTGGAGCGCGGGCGTCTCGCCCGCAGGCAAACCGGAGGCCCGCGCTTCGCTGAGGCGTTCGATCACATCGCGGGGCAGGGAATCGGCCAAGCGGAAGGTGATGGATTGCGGCGTCTCGCCGGCTTCCCAATGCGGCAGGCCGCGGCGGGAGTGCCATTCGGCTTTGGGCGTGAGGGGGGAATGCGGGCGGGACGCCCGCGCTCCCAGGGCGTCGGCCAGCACCTTTTCTCGGGCCTCGGCCACGAGATCGGAAAAGGTCGTCAGCGCCACCAACTGGCGGGGGGTGAAGAGTGAGGCAAACGTTTTGAGACCATACTGGACGGTCCAAAAGTTCCGCGGATCGTCGGGCAGATTCCCCTCTGGTACCCACTCAGGCCGCGCCGTTTCTGCAAGTTCCTCGTGCGTGGGGCTTGGTGCCAGATAGACACGGGAGCGATTGCCTTCGGCAACGATTGCCATAAGCCGCGCTTGCATGCGCCCTGCGACACCTTCAGCCTTTACGTGATCACCATCGATCGCGGCACCCGTCAGAACGCACGTAAAATGCGTGCCACGCCCGGTCTTCGTCCCCTTCTTCAGCCGCTCCTCATCCACCTTCGAGAGCGTCCCCGTGTGCACCTCAAAGCGCCAGCCATCCGGTGCTTCGGGATCGATCACCGGCTCGACCCAGGCTTTCTTCCCCTCCTTGGTGGAGAGCAGGAACGAGGAGACCAGCGGCACCATCGCGCCTTTCGCCCTCGGGTCGGGCGAGCGTACCGTGCGTGCCCAGAGCCAAGCGATCACCGTCGCCTGCGACCCGTCCGGCAGCGTCGCCTTTGGATAGAGATGCCCGATGCGGAGTGAAGCCTCGTCGCGCATCCATTGCCCGTAATAGCGGACATCCTCGGCCAGCCCTTGCGCGCCGCGCCAACCGCGAAGCTGGCCGTGCACCGCTTCCGTCTGCGCGCGCGGGTTGACCGGCGGGCGGCCGGCAAATTTCGGCGGGATCTCCACCAGCGCCTTGCCGATCAGCACGGCGACCGGATTGAGGTCTGAGCCATAGGCGCGCAGCCCTAGCCGCTGCGCCTCCAGCGGGATCGACCCGCCGCCCGAGAACGGATCATAGACCGGCGGCGCCTTGGTCTGCAGATAGTCCAGGATCGCCCGCCCATCGTCGCGCGCCGGCGGCTCCTCGCCCAGGCCCCACGCGACCGAGCGCGCAATCTCCCACCGCGCCGCGTTCAGGATCGCCTCGTTGTTCGAGGCCTCCCACGGCACCATGGCCTCGATGACCCGGTGCAGCCGCTTCCGCTCTGCCTCCTGCGCCTCCTCGGTCGGGAACCGGTCGGGCCAAGCGGACGGATCATCCACCAGTTGCGCGAACAACACCGCGCGGCACGTCGCCAGCGGCCTGCGCGCCCACCACAGATGCAGCGTGGACGGATGCCCATGCCGGATCGACTTTTCCCGCGCCGAGGCGGCGTTGATCGCCTCCAGCGGGATTGAGACTTCGATGAGTTTCTTGCGGACGGTCGTCACGGCGTTCCCCTCGGCGGCTCAGGCAATGGCGCCGAGGTCCTCGTCCAGCTCCTCGCGATCCACCCGGCGATGGTTGACCAGCAGGGTCAGGATGGTGCGCTCCGAGACCCGGAAATGCTCGGCGACGTCCGCTTGCGCCTCTGCGGAATAGTCTCCGGCCAGCATGGCGTCCACCGCGGCGAAAGGGCTGAGGAGTTCGGCGGCGAAGGAGCGCTGCATCTTCTGGCGATAGGTATAAGCACGCGTGGCTGCGTGCAGCCGGCCGGGCGCGGGTGTCACGATCCGATCGGCGAGCAGGCGGGCCAGCTCAAAACGCCGCCCGGTTGGCCAGCGGGAGCGCAGAACGAAGCGGGAATGGGCGGGATCGCGGTCGAGGGCGAAGGAAACCGTCTGGCTCGCCATGTGCCGTTCAAGCGCCTGCTTCCGGGTGCCAGCGATTTCAGCGAGCTTTGCGTCTGTGACCGGCGCGTCACCGAGGCCGAGCTGGGCACGCAAGATCTGCGCGGCCTCCGCCCCCAGGCGCCACGCCGGGACCTCCGGGCCGGATGGCAGGCAGGTTCCGGGGGCGAGTTGGACGACATCGCGGGGGGAGGCATCCGTGCCGCCGGACTCAGCGAGGCGCTCCAGCGCAGCGGCGGTGAGCGCGTCGCCGCCACCGGCGCGGTCGGCGGCGAGTTCCTCGACCGCAGTTTCGCCCAGGGAAGCGGCGTCGGCCAACAGCCGGTCCACGGCGTCATCCTCGATCTCGTCCGGGTCACGCCCCAGTAGTGCCTCCAGACGCCGGCGCCGGACCTGATCGGGGTCGGCACGTTCGGCCAGCACGTCGCGCCATATTGCGTCGAGGTTCGTCTCTCCCACGCCCTGGTCCCGAAGCCGGGCCAGGATGCGGGGAATAAACGCATCCACTGCCGCTTCGAATTCGCGGGAGGGGAGAACGCAGGGGTGGGCGCCGAGATAGCGGAACGGCCTGGCATCCGGACGGATGGACGGTTCGGCGAGCAGCGCGGTCCTGACGCCGTCCGAAAAGATCGTCAGGTTGGGCCAGACATAGCCTTCGCCGATGGCGGTCATCTTGTGCGCACGCCACCATTCCGGCGCTGGAGAGCGCGGCTCGTAGCGCAGCCGCCACCAGTTCCAGGCGAACCATTCGGCGGCGTGATAGCCGGAGACCAGGGGGCCAGGACGGTAGGCGGAGATGTAGAAATCCAGCCCGGCGGTGAGGTCTGCCGCACCGGCACGGATCGTGAAAAGGCCGAAGCACGCCCGTTCCTCGGGCGGTCCCTCGTCCAGCCGTTCCGGCGCCAGGGTGATCTCCAGCCCTACGGGCATCGCTTTCTCCATTCGCCGAGAATGTAGCGGCGCATTTCGCGTTCGTCATCCCCGAGGCGGTAGCCGTGATAGGTCGTATCCGGCGGCTTGGTCTTGGCCTCATAGACCTCACCGTCTTCATCGACGGCCCAGACGTATTTTGGGGTGCCATCGGCAACGAAGGGGCTGACCATGCCGGCCAATAGCCCCTGCCGGAACAGCCTTGCCGCTGCGGCGCGAAGGAGTGGACGCAGTTCATCGCACGGAGATTTGGTGGGACGCGGGTTGACCGGAGGGATGAACCCGTAATCACCGGGGTGGAGCTTATGGGTTGCGATCCCCTCGTAGCGCAGTCGGGCTGCCAATGCCTGCAAGTCCGCATCCGTGACCGATCCCGCGGGGACGACGTGGCGATCCCGGAGCTTGTTCTGGCGCTTGGTCATGGCGCGGATGCCGGCAGGGCCGGTTGCAGATCGGTATGGATAAAATCATCGCCTTTGAACAGCAGCGGATGGTCGGTCGCCACGGCCAGCGCGTAGGAAAAGCAGTCGCCAATGTTCAGCCCGGCGCGATGACGGCCGCGTCCGTAGCGACGGAAAGCCTCGATGGCGATCGTCGCCTGCTGCGGCGTGACGCTGACGACGTCGAAGCCGCCATCGCGCAGCAGCAGCTCAAGGTCCGCGCGACCCGTCTCGCCCTTGCGACTCCCGATGACGAAGGAAAGCTCCACCCGTGTGACCGCGGAGATCAGCCGCACCGGTGCCGCGCTCAACGCGCGCGCGAAGCGCTCGGCGTCAGGCTCGCCGAGCAAGATCGCGACCAGCGCCGAGGTATCGACAACCATTCAGCGCCACATGCCGGCTTCGTCGTAGCCGACGATCTCATCCGGGCTGCGGGGATCGCGGTCGGGCAAGGAAGCGCAGTGGCGGCCGATCTCCATCAGCCGATCGGCAAGCCGCAGCGTTCCGCCCCGGCGCAGGCGCTCGCGCTCCAGCCGTTCGGCCAGCGCCTTGCGGATCGCGTCCGTCAGCGTCTCGCCCGTCAGAGCGGCGACCTCGCGGGCGAGGCGGTCGGTCTCTTTGTTCTTCAGGCTCAGCGCCAACTCGACCTCCCGCGTCTATAAATCGAAGGAAGATATAGAACAGAAGGTGGACCGTGTCGAGAATAGGCGGCCTCACGCGGCAGGGGCAGCAAGCGAAAGCAGGTCGTCCAGGTTGAACACCACGGCGGTCTCGGCGAAGCCCAATTCGCGCTGGAAGAAGCGCTGGACATAGACGGGGGCGTGGGCAAAGCCGGCATCGACGCGCACGATGGCGAGGAAAAACGCCTCCGGCGCGTTGAGCGAGGCGAGGATCTCGTTCTTGGTCAGGATCACGTCGCGCGCCTCCGCGTGGCGCCCCTTCACCTCGATGAAGCGGAGATGGCCGGAAGGCGTCCGGCTCTCGATGTCCCAGCCCTTCTTTTCGGCGGAGACGTCGCGTGGATCAAAACCCCGCTCGCGCTCGGTGGCCATGACCGCCTCCATGGCACGGCGTTCGATCTCGGCGCGGGCATCAGGATCATCGGCAAAGCCCGCCACTTTTGGGGCGGCCGAGGGGGCGGCGCGAGCGTCAAGCAGGCCGCGTGGAATGACCAGCGCGGCACCGCGCAACACTGGCGGCAGGGCGCTGATCTGGCGCTCGCGATCGAGTTCGGCCTGGCGGGTGTGCAGGCGCTCGACGAGGCGCTGGGCGGTTGCCTCGGCATTGGTGGCGTTGATGCGCTGCTCCTTGCCGGCCCGCTCTTCTTCACGCAGGCGGGCGGCGCGGGCGTCCCAATAGTTGATCTCGCGGGTGAGGCGGGCGCGCACTTCACGCTCCACCTTGTCGATCTCGGCAAACCGCCGCCGCTTCACCTCGTCAAGGTGGGCAGGGACGAGGTCGGCGATCGCGAAGCCGAGGGCGCGCTGCTCGACGCCGGCGCCGAGCCAAGGGGCCGCTACCACATCGGCGACGAGCGCGCGCTCGTCTTCTGTAATCGGCCGGTAGTCGAGATAGGGCGCCGAGCCGCCATCCGCAGCACCGCCGTCTTCGCCGAGGTGGATGAACTGGAGACGTTGGGAGACGACGCGCGGCTCGCCCGACTTGGCCGTGCGGCCATCGCGGATGGCATGCTCGAGATAAAGCAACAGGCGCGGGGCAGTGCCAAGATCGGCATCGTCCACCAGCACGGCGCCCTGCCCAAGCAACGGCTGAAAGCGCTCGAGCACAACCTCCACCGCGGCGTCTAGCAGCGGGTGGCCGGGCGCCAGCAGTTCGGCTTGCGGCTGGCCGGGGATCAGCGCCTTGTCGAAGGTGACACGGGCATAGCGGTCCAAGACCGGATCGCCGCGACCGATCAGCCGGTCGCGTTCCTTCAGGATGGACGGAACTCGGGTGATCTCGAAGCGGCCGCGTTCGCGCTCAAGGATGCGCCCGCCGAGGGTGGAGAACGCTTCCCGGAAGAAGGCGCCGATGAAATGCGGTTGCAGGCGGCGGGCCTGGGCGCGCTCCATCTCCTCGCGGATGGCGGCAACCGCATTCGGGTCCATGCCCTCGGAGGTCAGCTTGCGCTCGGCCACCAGCCGTTCGATGGAAGCGACGTCCACCGCGCCATCGACCTTGCGGAAGAGCTCAGCCTTCTTCTCAGGCTGCTCGCCGTAGCGGATCGCGTCAACGAGCAGGTCACGCAGAGCCTGGCCTTCGAAGAGTTCGCCAAGCACGTCGTAAACTTTGCCGCCGAGGGCCTTTCGCGCTTCCTCCAGCTTATCCAGAAGCCGTCGATAAACCTCGCCTTCGCGGGTGTTGGTGGCGCAGAGATTCCAGAGATGGCAGATCTCGGTCTGGCCGATGCGGTGGATGCGGCCGAAGCGCTGCTCGAGCCGGTTGGGGTTCCAGGGCAGGTCATAGTTGACCATCAGATGCGCGCCGCGCTGGAGGTTCACCCCCTCGCCGGCGGCATCGTTGGCGATCATCACCCGGACCACCGGATCGCTGTTGAAGGCGGCGATGGCGGCACGGCGAGCCTCGCGGGCGATGCCGCCGTGAATGACGACGACGGACTGGGCGTCGCCTACGCGGCCACGGATCTTGTCCGCGAGATAGTCGAGCGTGTCCTTGGGCTCGGTGAAAATCAGGATCTTCCGGCGCAGGCCCGAGGCCGCATCGAGCATGATCGGCTCGTCGAGAATGCTTTCGAGCTCGCGCCATTTGGCGTCTTGGCCGGAGAGTTTCAGCCGGAGTGCGCGGGCCTCGAGATCCTTGAGGATCGTGATCTCCGCGTCCAGTTCCATCAGCGTCTGCGCGGCGGTCGCCGAATCGACGATCTTTTCCTCAAGCGCCTCGGCCTCCGCGCCGGGCGCCTCGTCGATCTCGTCCGGATCATAGGCGGGGAGCACGGGGCCGGGCGTCAGCTTCGCGGCGGCGGTGTCGCGCCCGATCCGCTCCTCGCGTAGCCGGTCTTCCAGGCGCTTGCGCCGCCGCTCAAGCGAGCGATGGATGGCAGCCGGCGAGGAAGCGAGGCGTCGCTGCAAAATCTGCAGAGCGAAGCCGACATTGTTCCGTCGTGCGCCGTCAGCGTTGCGGTCGGCGCGGTTCATCTCCTCGCGCACATAGGTGGTGACGGCCTGATAGAGATCGGCTTCCAGCGGAGAGAGTTCGTAGCTGGCCGTATAGGCGCGGCGTTCAGGGAATAGCGGCGTGCCGTCGAAGCGGTAGAGCTCCTCCTTGGTGAGCCGGCGCATCATGTCCGAGACATCGGCCTTGTGGACGCCTTCGCGGAACCGTCCCTCAAAGCGGTCAGTGCGGATTCCGATGAAGTCGGCCATGCATTCCAACTTGAAGCCGGCCACTGCTTCCGAACTGAAGCCGGCCGGGGTTCCGATTTGAAGCCGGCCACCTGAGCGTCTTCGGTTGGGTCTGGTTGAATGATTATCGTGTCCTTGTTTTGGGTCAAGTTCGGGCGTGGGCCGGTGCCGGATCGCGCTTTTTACGGAGGCTCTCGCCGGTGAGTTCGATGCGGTAGGCGTTGTGGACGAGGCGGTCGAGGATGGCGTCGGCGATGGTGGGATCGCCGATGATTTCGTACCAGCGCTCGACCGGCACTTGGCTGGTGATGATGACGGAGCGCATCTCGTGGCGGTCATCGATAATTTCCAGCAGATCGCGGCGTTGGTCCGCGTTCAGGGTCTCGGGGCCCCAATCGTCCAAAATCAACAGGTCGAGCCTGGCGATCTGGCGCAGTGTTCTGGCGTAACGGCCATCGGCGCGGGCCAGCGCCAGGGCAGAGAACAGCCGCGACACCCGGTGATAGGCGGTCGAGAGATCCTCGCGGCAAGCCTTCTGGCCCAGCGCGCAGGCCAGCCAGCTTTTGCCGACCCCGCAGGGGCCGGTAATGAGCAGATTATGCCGGGCGCGCACCCAGTCACAGCTGGCGAGTTTCAGGAACTGTGCCCGGTCGAGGCCGCGCGGGGCGCGGTAATCGACATCCTCGACGCTGGCGGACTGGCGCAATTTGGCCGCGCGGGCGCGGCTCTCGAAGCGTTTCTGCTGTCGCAACGTGGCCTCGTGCTCGAGCAATAAAGCCAGCCATTCGCCATGGGCCAAACCGGCAACCTCCGGCCGGGCGTCGAGGTCCTTGAAGGCTTTGGCCATGCCGTGCAGGCCGAGTTTGTGCAGCAGGTCGAGGGTCGGGTGGGTGAGCATGCTTGTTCCTTTCAGTGGAAATCAGTGAAAATATTCGGCGCCGCGCAGATTGCTGTGGGTCAGCACCGCCTGCGCCTCATCTGGCGGGCTGGCCGTCTGGTCGAGCTTGCTGGCGATGATCGAGGCAATGCTCTTGTAGTTGAACGCGCCAAAGGCGACCGCTCGGGCCGCCACCGCCTCGGCGCGCGGACGGTCCAACTCCTTGAACAGCCGCAGGATGCCAAGGCATGTCCGAAACCCCTGTTCCGGATGCGGCCGGTTGGCGAGGATGGCGATGATCAGCCCCTCGGTCTGCGGGCCGATCGATGCGCCCCATGAGCGGAACCGCTCCGGCGTCCATGCGGCGTAGCGCCGGTGCGCGCTCGGCATATGCTCAGGGGCAGTGCCGTGCCTTGGACCGCCATAGCGGCGCTGATGCACCGCGACCCGCTTGCCTTGGTGGAAGATCTCAACCATCCGCTCGGTGGCGCGGGTATCGACTTGCTGGCGGATCAGCTGATGCGGCACCGAGTAGAAAAAGCCGCAGACCTCGACATGATAATCCAGCGAGACGCGGGCAAAACCCCACTCCGCAAACTCATGGTCGGTCTCTGGCAATGCCGCCAAAGCCTGGCGTTCGATCGTCTCGAACAAATGCCGCCGGCTGACGCCGAGCCTGCGCATGACATGCGCGTTGATCCGCTCCACCATGCCGGCAATCGCCTGGTTGGCTTCAGCCAGAGAGAAGAAAGTCTGCTGGCGCAACCGGCCCAGAATGTAGCTCTGGGCAAAGCGGACACCGGCTTCCACCTTCGCCTTGTCCTTCGGGCGCCGCGGCCGGGCCGGCAAAACACCAACACCGTAATGCGAGGCCATCCGGCCATAGCTCAGGTTGATCTCTGGATCGTAGAACGACGCCTTGTTGACGCCGGACTTCAGATTATCCGGCACGATCAGCCGCGGCACGCCGCCAAAAAACCGGAACATGCGGCTATGCGCGCCGATCCAATCCGGCAGCGTCTGGGTCCAGCTCGCCTCCGCGTAGGTGTAGTTCGACGCGCCCAGCACCGCGACAAAAATCTCCGCCATGCGCACGATGCCAGTTGCGGGATCGGTGATGCCCAACTTTTTGCCGGAATAATCGACGAACACCTTGTCGCCCGCCCGGTGCTCCTGGCGCATGACCGGTGACAGCCGTGCCTCGAACTCCCTGAACAAATCGCAGAACCGGCTGTAGCTGTACCCTTCCGGATGCCCGGCGCGATATTCCTCCCACAGCACCATCAGGTTCACGCCCGGGCGCTTGAGCTCGCAGACCAGCTCGCTCCAGACCGGCTCGGCGCGCCGGCGCACCCCCCGCGGCGCGCCGCTGCGGGCAAACAGCCGCTCCTCCAAAACCGCATCACTGAGGTCGGCCGGCAACGGCCACGCCAGCCCCGCTGCCTGCGCCCGCTTCAGATTGTCCTGGATCGTGCTCCGCGCCACGCCCAGCATCCGCCCCATCGCCCTGGCGCTGATGCCGTCACTGGCCAGCCGTAAGGTTTGTCGTATCTGCCGCATCGTCAGCTCTCTCTTCGCCGGCATCCAGCCCTCCTCGTTGATGGTAACGAGAGGACAGTTGCCCGAGTTGCTGACCCAGCCGAAAACGCTGAAAAATCCCCGCCAGGTGGCCGGAATTAAATCGGAATGGTGGCCGGCTTCAAATCGGAACGCTGGCCGACATCAAATCGGAATCCCCGGCCGGCTTCCGTCGGAATCTGCACGGTCAGCATCCAATAGCCCCATGAAGAGCTGGAAATCGGCCTCCTTACCGTTGTGTGGGGTCGCCGACATCAGCAGCAGGTTGCGGGTGCGGGTGCCAAGCAGCTTGCCGAGCTTGTGGCGCTGGGTTTCCTTGACCTCGCCCCCGAAATAGGAGGCCGACATCCGGTGCGCCTCGTCGCAGATCACGAGGTCCCATTCGGGCGCGGCGACAAGCTTTGCCTTCAGCTCGTCCGAGCGGGCGGCCATGTCGAGCCGCATGATCAGCCGGCGGCACTCGGCGAAGGGGTTGCCAGTGACGGAGGCCTCGATCTGATCACGGGTCAGCGCGTCGAAGCGCAGCCCGAACTTCTCGGAGAGTTCGTCCTGCCACTGCTCGACCAGGCTGCCGGGCGCCACGATCAGGCAGCGATCCAGATCACCGCGGATCAGGAGTTCCTTGATCAGCAGCCCCGCCATGATGGTCTTGCCCGCGCCCGGGTCATCGGCGAGGAGGAAGCGGAGCGGCTGGCGGGGCAACATCTCGCCATAGACCGCAGTGATCTGGTGGGGCAGCGCCTCGATCTGGGAGGCGCTAACGGCCAGGTAGGGGTCGAAAAGGTGGGCGAGGCGGATCCGGTAGGCCTCCGAGGCCAGCCGGAGCAGTCCGCCGTCGGCGTCAAAGCCCAGAGCCCGGCCGGCCTCGACGAGTTCGAAAGCGGTTTCCTCGCCGCGATAGACAAGACGTTCCGCGACGCGGCCATTGACCCGAAAGACCAGGTTGAGCGCATCTGCCCCGAAGCGCGCGACCTGCACGATCTCGGCGATGCCGCCGCCGTCCAGGCCGCGGAGCCGGGCGCCCGGCTTGATGTTCTCGAACAGGGTCATCGCGAGGCTTATACCACAATCATGAACTTGCCGTCCGCAGCTGCCTTCAGGGTCGGGGCGGGGGACAAGAGGCCGGCGACGGCCATACCTGGCGCGGCGCGGCGGCGATTTTTTCGGTCACGCGGTTTGCGGCACGACGGGATGGGTCCGTCTGAACATGGGCGTAGATCGCGATGGAGCGCGGGTTGGAATTGCCCCGAATGGCGCCTGTCAATGCCATCGCCTCGCCGGTCGAGATCGCGATCGAGCCCATGGTGTGCCGCAGCGTATGCGGTGTGACCCCCTTCAGCTTCGCTTTCTCGATCGCTCGTGCCCAAATCGGCTTGACCGCTTGGAAATATCCGTCGCCGCGCTCGGCCTCGGCTCTCTGTTGCGGCGCTGACGGGGGACAATACGAAGGCGCGGTATCGCGGGTTGTTCAAGAATGAACAGCACCTGTTCAGCCGGTTTGCGCTGGTGAACCTGTACAGTGCACGGCGGGTGATCACACCGGCCGGATGAGGTTCGGGGGCGGGAGTCTGTCCAGCATCCCGACAAAGGGCGCTGGAAGCCTCGGAAAGCCAAAAATCACCATAAATTCGAGGCGCCAGGCCACCAAACGCCGTTCGCCCGACAGATGCAGGGGCAAAAATTGCGCTGTTCAGAGGTTCCTTAACGGACGCCGCTTGACGGGCGTGGCATGACAAGCGCTGCATAACAGGCATTGAGGCGCCCGCGCGTCATTCAGCCGCTGCGCCAGCGCCGCTCCGCCTCGTCCCAAGCCGCGAGTGGCTGCAGGTCTGGAACCCAGGCAAGTCCGGTCTTGGCATCCGATGAGACGGCGTCGGGGGTGACGACGACATCGAGGAGCGCCGGGCGCTGGGCGAGGGCGCGTTCGATCGCGGGCTTGAGCTGATCCTCCGTCTCCACCCGCTCGGCATGCATGCCAAAGGCGCGCGCCATCGCCGCATAGTCGCTCGATTGTAGCTTTGTTCCGACGATTTTGCCGTAGGTCACCGTCTGGTCATGCACCTCTATCTGCCAGGCGCCATTATTGGCGACGATGATCAGCACTGGAGCTTTATGGCGGACGGCGGTGTCGATCTCGATGGCATTGAAGCCAAAGGCGCCATCACCGGTTGCAACCACCACCGGGCGGTCGGGGAAAGCGAGGCTCGCCGCAATGCCATAGGGCACGCCGACGCCGATGCAGCCGAACGGACCCGGGTCGAGCATCATCGGCGCGGAAAGCCCGACGCGGGCGAAGCTCAGGAAATCGCCGCCGTCGATGATCGCGATCGCCGTCTCGCCGATCGCTTCCTGTAGCGCCGCCAGCACCCGGTTTGGATGCAGTTTGCCATCGCTTCCGGCCGGAGCCGTCGTCATCGCGTGACGGAGCTTTCGCGCCCGCGCCTCATGGCCCGCGCGCAATTTTTCCGCCCACGCCCGATCGATCGCCGACGCTCGGTTGCCGGCCGCGGCGATCAAAGCGCGAAGGGCCGCCACTGGGGTTGCCAGGATCTCGATATCACCGCGACGGTTGTCGCGAAGCTCGCCCGGCACGTCACCGATACGAACAAAGCGTGCCTCGCCAAACACCGCAGGCGAGCCATAGGCGAGTTGAAAATCGAGCCGCCGCCCGATCGTCACCACAACATCCGTCTCTCCCATTACCGTCCCGCGCATCGCGGCGACGACGGAAGGGTGGGTATCGGGCACCAGACCGCGGCTTTCGCCGGTGTCGAGATAGAGGGCACCGAGCCGATCGAGAAGCGTCACCAGCTCTGGGCCGGCGCCGCGCGCGCCGCGCCCGGAGATAACGAGCACGCGGGTTGCATTCCACAAGAGCTCGACCGCCTCGGCGATCCGCGCCGGGTCGGGCGGTATCACCGGCCGGAGCTTGGCGCGAAGATGCTCTTCGCGTTGCAGCGGTTTCGGCACTGAGCGGCGCACGACATCGACCGGGAAATCGATATAGGACGGGCCCGGCTCGCCGCCTTCGCCAAAGGCACGGGCGATGGCCTCATCGAGTTCGGCCAGTGCGAGTGCTGGGTCACGCACGGTGCGGGCATAACGCGTCATCGCGCGGACCAGCAACGTGTGGTCGAGGTCTTGCAGGCCACCACGATTCTCCTGCGCCATTGGGTTGGTGCCGGAGATGACCAGAACCGGAGCGCGCGAGACATGGGCATTGGCGATGCCGGTCATGGCGTTGGTGACGCCAGGCCCCGCAGTCACGAGCGCGACGCCGAGGCCGCCGGTAAGCTCGGCATGGGCCTGCGCCATGTGCACCGCCGCCCGCTCGTCGCGGACATCGATGATCGCGATGCCCTCGGCGTCGAGGCGCATCCAGATCGGCATGATATGGCCGCCGCAAAGCGCAAAAACGCGCTCCACACCGCGCCGCTTGAGCAGCCGGGCGATCAGGGCGGCAACGCTGTCTGGGTCGATGGTCATTATGGGTTTACTCTCATGTTCCCGGGGAGGCGCTTTATCCATTGCTCGGAAATTTCGTCTTGAGCACGCGATGGAGGATTTTTCCCGTCGCCGTGCGCGGCATCTCCTCCTCGCGCAGGAAGGAGCATGAGCGGGGGCGTTTGTAGCCGGCGAGGCGGTCCTTGCACCAGGCGAGCAGCTCGGCCTCGCTCACGCGGGCGCCGTCATGGACGATGACAACGGCATGCACGCGCTCGCCCCATTTCTCATCCGGCAAGCCGATCACCGCGACATCACGAACCGCAGGGTGGGCGCCGAGGATCGCCTCGACCTCGGAAGGATAGACGTTTTCGCCGCCCGAGATGATCATGTTGCTTTTGCGATCGACGAGATAGATGTAGCCATCTTCATCGCGCCGCGCCATGTCGCCGACCGTGCAGTAATCACCGCGAAACGCCTCGGCGGTTTTTTCGGGCAGTTTCCAATAGCAATCGAACGTATGCGGATTGTTGGAATAAAGCTCGCCGGCCTCGCCGTCGGGAACCTCGCGGCCGGCCTCGTCGAGAATCTTGATCGGCGCGGCACCAACGCATTCGCGCCCGACCGAGCCGAGCTTGGTGAATTGTTCCTCCGGGCGCAGCATCGTGACCCACCCCGCCTCGCTCGAGCCATAAAGCTCAAAAAGGCCCGAGTTGCGAAACATCGCCATGACCGCCCGCTTGGTGTCCTGGCGGGCCGGGGCAGACGAGATCATCAGCTTGGCAACCCGGCTCAAATCCCATTGCAAGGAAGTTGCCGAAGAAAGCCCGAGCATCATGATGTAGTGCGTCGGCACCAGCGAAGTGAAGGTCGCGCCGCTTTCGGCGAGGGTGCGCACGCAATGCTCGGGATCGAAGCTGCGACGGGAATAAATCGCCGTCTCGGCGCCGCAATAGGTGAAGGCGCCGAAGAAATTGAGCGAATTGGCATGACACATCGGCATCACGAGGAGCGCGCGTTCCGCCCGGTGCAGCCCAAGTTCGATGTCGGTCACCAGCGACAAAAGCATCGCCGATTGGTGGCTGCGGACGACGCCCTTAGGCCGGCCAGTGGTGCCCGAGGTATACATCAGCGTCCACGGATCGCTGGGTGAGACCGTCTGCGCTGGCTCGCCGTCCGCCGCGGCCGCGATTAGCGCCTCATAGGCGTGAAATCCCGCCGCAGCGGTGCTTTTGCCGATATGAATGATCGTGCTCGCCGCGCGTGCGAGATCCGCGCGGATCTCTTCCACGACGCCGATGAAGGCGTCCTCGACGATTAACGCCGCGGCTTCGGCATTCTCCACGACATAGGCGATTTCGGGGCCGCTCAGGCGAAAATTGATCGGGACGGCGATCAGGCCGGCTTTCGCGGTGGCGGCGTAGATTTCGGCCCACTCGAGCCGATTATAGGCGAGGATGGCGACGCGGTCGCCTTTGGCGAGACCCAAGCCGAGAAGGGCGTTGGCGAGGCGGCGGGCACGCTGGTTCCATTGCTGGAACGTCACCGCGCGCTCGAGATCGCGGGCGCCGATGCGATCGGGGAACAAGCGGGCATGGACGGAGAGCATCTCCCCGATGGTCAGCGGTTGCCTCATAGCATAACCCTCCGAACAATAACGAGACCAAGGCGTGGTCGCGGCGCCCGAGACGTCGGCTTGATCGGGTTGCGCCCGCGCGTCATTTGTTAACAAAACGTGCCGGCGCGGCGAGGACGAGGATCCCGCTCAGCGCCATCACCAACGCGAAGACGTAGAGGCTCGCCGCGTTACTGTGCGTCAGCGCGGCCAACCAGCCGACGATGTTATTGGTCGTGAACCCGGCGAGATTGCCGAGGGAGTTGATGAGCGCGATGCCGGCGGCAGCGGCAGCGCCGCCAAGGAACGATGCCGGCAAACTCCAAAACGCTGCTTGCGCGCTCAAGGCGCCAGCGACCGCGAACACGAGCCCGATCATCGCGGCCATAATATGGCCACCGGCCCAAGCGGTCAGCGCAAAGCCGAGCGCGGTCGCAAGGCATGGCACCAGAGTGTGCCAACGCCGCTCACGCAGGCGATCGGCGCTGGCGTTGACGACGATCATCGCCACCACCGCAGCGAGATAAGGGATCGCGGTGAGCAAGCCGATCGCGAGCGGGTCGATGATGCCGGTCTCTTTGATGATCGTCGGCACCCAGAAGCTGTTGAGATAAATACCGCTCACGATGCCAAAATAGATCAGGCCGAGGAGCCATACCCGAGGGGTGCGGAAGGCTGCCGATAATTGCGAAAAATCTTCTTTTTCGGCATCCTCGTCCGCGACATTGCGGGTGATGATCTGCTTTTCTTTGTCGTCGAGCCATCGTGCCGAGGCGACCCGATCGTCGAGATAGAACAAGGTCGCAACACCTAGTATCAGCGAGGGGATGGTCTCGATCAGAAACAGCCATTGCCAGCCGCGAAGGCCTTGGGCGCCGCTCACCACGTTCAAAATCCAGCCTGATAGGGGACCGCCGAAGATGCTCGACATCGGGATCGCGGTGAGGAAAATCGCGGTGATCCGCCCGCGCCGCCGCGCCGGATACCAATAGGTGAGATAGAGCAAGACGCCAGGGATGAAGCCGGCCTCGGCGACCCCGAGCAGGAAGCGGACGATATAGAAACTGAGCGGCGTGCGGACAAAAATCATGGCGCCCGAGAGCAGGCCCCAGGTGATCATGATCCGCGCGATCCAGAGCCGCGCCCCCACCCGGTGCAGAACAACGTTGCTCGGCACCTCGACGAGGACATAGCCGATGAAAAACACACTCGCGCCAAAAGCATAGACCTGCTCGCTCAATTTTAGGTCATCGAGCATTTGCAGCTTGGCGAAAGCGACGTTGATGCGGTCGAGATAGGCGGCGAGATAGCAAAGAAACAGGAACGGCACGATCCTGAGCGTGACTTTGCGGTACGTTGCGCCCTCAGAGCGCAGTGGCGCGGGGTCGAAAGCGATGCTCGCGGCTTGTGACATTTCGTTGGGTCCTCCCAAAAGTTTCCGGCGTGAGCGAGGCTGCACGCCGGTCGCGCACGCTCAACGCCGCGACTGGGCCCGTCGCTTGGTGTCGGCCTCGTCGCCCATCGGGGCATCGGCAACGAGCCTCGCCGCCGCGCTCTCGATATGGCTCAGGATGAGGGCTTCGGCGTCCTCCGCGGCGCCGGCGGCGATCGCTGCGAGGATCGCGCGATGCTGTTGCCAGATGCTGATCGGCGGCTCTGATTTGCGCAGCACTTCCCCCATCACACGGCGAAGGAAACGCCAATGGATTTCGGCGGTCGGGCGGATCATCGGGTTGCCGGAGGCGTCGTAGACGAAGGCGTGAAAGGCGACGTCGTGGGCGATCATCGCTTTGATCGCGCCAGCTGCGACGGCGGCAAATCCCACCTCCAGGATGCGCTCGCCTTGGCGCCTGGTGTGCGCCGCGATCTCTGGCGAGGCAGCGCAGCGCCGTGCCGCAAGGCGTGCCGCGAGCGCATCGAGGGTCGCGCGGACCTGATAGCGGTCGCGCATCATCTGCATATCGAGCGGCGCGACGATTAGCCCGCGCCGCCCGTCTTGGACGATCCCGTCGTTTTTGAGGAGCAGCAAGGCTTGCTGGATGGGCTGGCGGGAGACGCCATAGCGCTCGGCCAGAACCTCTTGGACGAGGTGGGTATTGGGCGCGAGCGTGCCGTCGGCGATTTCGCCGAGGATGGCATCGTAAGCCTGTTCGACCAGGCTCGGGTGGGGGGCGAGGTGCATCGCGCGCGTCCGTATTCTGAATTCAGAATTCTGTATTCAATCATTCACCGCCGTCAAGTGTTTTTTCGCCCGTCCGCGCGGCCCCCTTTCTCGCGGCGCAGAGCGCGGGTTGAACGGCGGCCGATCTCTTCGCAGAAAGGGTGGAAAAGGGCCATCAAGCCTATCATCGATCGCTTTGCCGCTGGCTCTCTTCGTCGTCGGCGCCGCCGCCGGGATGCAGGACGCGTTGGCCTGGGGTGGGTTGTTTCTCACCTTGCCGAGAAGCCCAGGCTGCGGATCTGTTCTCCCTCCAGGAGAAGCGCGGAGATTCCCTCGACTTCGCCGACCGCACGCCGGTCGCCGGCGCTGCATGCGGCGTGCCCAGGCCGCCCCCCGGGGCCACGGGCTCGAGGCGTCGTGACTTGCCAAAAATGCAATTGCGTGTAATTCGCAATTGCAGGAAGGCCGAAGGGCGGTCATGGCACAGGCATCTCGGGCGGGACGGGGCGGGGAGTATCGGCGCCTCGCGTGGTTGGTGCTCGCGCTCGTGTTGGTCGCCCCGCGTATGGTGCGGGCCGATAGCGATATGCAGCCGGCGGTCGAGGAGGAAGTCAACGCCAATATCCCGGCCGAGCCCGACAGTTTCTGGACCCGCAAGACAATGACCGGCGACTGGGGCGGGCTGCGGGCGTGGCTATCGGCTCAAGGGGTCAATATCAATCTGAATTATACCAGTGATTTCCTCGACAATGTGCAAGGCGGCATCAAACAGGGCGGGGTCTATGAGGGCCTGCTGCTCGGCCAGGTCGATGTCGATCTCGCAAAACTCGTCGGCTGGCAGGGCGCGCGTTTCCACATCTCGGCGATGAGCGTCGAGGGTGAGCCAGAGGGCCGTGGCCTGACCAATGGCTATGTCGGCAGCCTGCTCACTGTCTCCAATATCGAAGCGGCGCCGACGGAGAAAATCTACACCGTCTGGCTCCAGCAAGTTACCGATGCCGGGGCGGTTTCGCTCCGCCTCGGCGTGCTCGGCATCGACGACGAATTCATGATCAGCCAGACCTCACAGCTCTTTCTCGGCAACACGTTTGCTGGCGTCACCAATGATTTGCCAGCCGGCGGTGCGACCTATCCGCTGGCAGCGCCGGCGGTACGCTTGGCGTTGAAACCGCTGCCCCAAGTCACCTGGATGAATGCTGTGTTTGATGGCGATCCCACCGGCGGCAATGGCTCGACGTTCGTCGACGAGCAGCAGCCGAGCGACACCTTGTTCAGCTTCTCCGGCGGCGTCTTCGTGATTTCAGAGCTCGATGTCGCGACCTTCGCTTTGCCGAGCGCGCCGGCGGCGCCATTGGTGGTAAAATTCGGCAGCTGGTATGATAGCGGCACCCATTTCGCGAGCTTGCGCTATGATAGCCAGGGTATTTCGCTGGCCTCGCCCGACTCGAATGGCGAGCCGCGCAACCATGTTGGCGATTGGGGCGCGTATGGTGTCGCCGATTGGCCGCTCTATCGCCTGCACGCGGGGTCTGATCAAGGTGTTTCCGCGTTTCTCCGCGCCTCCGTCAGCCCCAGCGATGAGAACCTGGTCGATCGCTTCGCCGATGGCGGCATCGTGGAAAAAGGCCTCATCCCCGCGCGCCCGGCTGATCTCTTTGGCGTGGAATTCGCCTATTCGCATGTCAGCAGCGCCGAACGTGATTTCGATCTGGCCGAGCGCACCTATGTCAATCCCGATTACCCTCTCGCCAATTACGAGTTTCAGCTCGAGGAAACCTATCAAGTCCAGATCACCAAATGGTGGGCGCTGCAGCCCGATATTCAGGAATATTTCCATCCTGGCGGCAATGTCGTGAACCCCGATGGCAATTTGCGCAAAAACGCACTGGTGATGGGCATGCGCCTGATCGCCTCGTTCTGACCAGCGCGCGCAATCGTCGGAGCCGCGTCGCTGTCAGGTGGTCGTACCGCGCAGCACAAACTCAAGCAGCGATGCGGCGGTCTCACGACGGAGATTATTCGTCGTTTCTGAGAATGTACGAATAAGATGCCGATCAAGCGTGCCTACCACGCAGCGGGCAGAACCTAGCGCCAGACTTCACGCTACCAAATGCCAGCGCAGAGGCGCGAGATCAGGACGCGGCCGATGCCATTTACCGAGCAGTGATCCGTCGTCTGATCGATTTGCGGTGCGGCCTCAAATATCCATTCATATATAACGACAACATCTCTTACGGGTTTTGGCGCAATCTATTGGGTATGAGAGGGACGGCAGTTCTGTTGGCGACCTGTGCATTGGTGGCTATCGGCGCAGCTCAGATCGCCCAAGTGACGACCCACAACGCGCCGTTTTGGGCGATCACGCGAGATGCATCGGCCGCCCAGATGGCCGCGTTTGCGCTCCTTTGCCTCTGGATAGCCTTTTTATTGTTCGTCGTGCGGCCGGTGCGCGTATGGGACGCGGGTGCGGCCTATGCGGAGCGGCTCCTGGCATCGCTCTCCCTCCGTCACCCCCAAAGTTGAAGGTCCGGGCACTAAAAAGCGGTAGCCAGGGCAAATCTTGAAAAGTTAGTCCAATCGACGTACATAGACAGCCGGAGGTGGCCATGCCAATGCCAGCAAAGATCGACCGCCGGCTTCGGGGAGAGCGGCTTGGGTTTCGCGTCGACGAGCCGACCAAGGCGTTGATCGAAAGGGCGGCCCAACTCGAACGGCGCAAATTGACGGATTTCTGCATGACCGCGCTTACGGACGCCGCTCGACGGACGATTGCGGAGCATGACACGCTCCTACTGTCGGATCGGGATCGGGCTGTGTTCTTCGACGCTCTGGTCAGCCCCCCGGCGCCAAGCGAGCGGCTCCAGAGGGCCTTTGTGGAGCATAAGCGCCGGGTGGCGCCGTGAATGGCAACACGGCAATCGCAAGATCTTCGGATCATGCTGCTTGGAGAGGAGCACGACAGAGGCGGCTTCACCTGTGGGGTCGAAGACCTGGATCGCTATCTCAAGACCCAGGCTGGCCAGGACGTGCGCCGGAAGGCAAATGCCGTCTTCGTCCTGAGCGAGGTCAGCGAGCCGACCCACGTGTTGGGCTACTACACGCTGTGCGCCATGGCGATCTCACAGGGTGATGTGCCGGAGGCGGCGCGCAAGCACGTCCCGCGTTACCCTCTGGTGAGCGGGACGCGGATCGGTCGCCTGGCCGTCGCGAAGGAACGTCAGGGACAGCGGCTCGGGGCCGTGCTGCTGGCGGATGCGTTGCAGCGCGCGTTCGACAGCGCCGGCACGGTGGGCGCCTCTATGGTCGTGGCCGACGCTCTGGACGAGACTGCGGCCGGTTTCTACGCGGCCCATGGGTTCGTGCGGCTGCCCGATTCGCTTCGGCTGGTTCTGCCAATGCGCATGGCGTCAGGGAGCGCTGAGCGGTGATGGTCACGCAGCCTAATCTCATCGGTATGACCGTCCCTGGAGGGTCGGAGGCACTCAGTGCCATGCGTCCAATTGGCTGGGACGTATCCGTGACAGAGCCTGCCGGTTGCGCCGAGCGGTGTGAAATGGGTGTATCGCCCGTGCCAAATGCCGCCGGGCGTATCCCGCAGCATGATGTCGGCTGCTTCCCCAGTGCTTCCCCGGCACCGACCCGATGGGCGGGGAAGCAAAAAACGGCCCCGAAGGACCACTCTAAACCTCTAAATTTATTTAAGAAAACTGGAGCGGGCGAAGGGATTCGAACCCTCGACCCCAACCTTGGCAAGGTTGTGCTCTACCCCTGAGCTACGCCCGCTTAGCTGAGAAATTCCTTTAAATGACATCGGCGAGGATGACAAGCAGGATGATCACTCAGCGCAGGAGCCCCCACACCACTCGTAGGGACACGACCAGAAAAATCAGCGCGTTATGTTGCGGCTCGCGTTTGCGTCGCGCGCGCATTGGGTGAGGAAAGCGCGCGGCAGCCGTTTGCATTGGCTCGCCGTTGGTCCGAAAGCCATCGCCTTGGCAACGCAGCGACGGCTTAAATCATCGAAAAATTGGCGCGCCCGAAGAGATTCGAACTCCTAACCCCCAGATCCGTAGTCTGGTGCTCTATCCAATTGAGCTACGGGCGCGACGCCGGCGGGTTTAGCGGATGCCCTCCCGACCGACAAGAGGCAAAGCCTGGGGATTCGCGCTTGAAAGTTCCTTGACTTCCCAGCGAACGACCCGCGCTCGCCTCGTTCCGGATCGATACCGCGTCACTCCGCCAATTCCAACCGAAAGGGCTCTCAACCCTCCTGCGCGGCAGCCGCGGCCGCGAGGCTCGCCTCCAGCGGATCAGCGGGTTGCTCGCCAGTGCCGGGAGGGGCGTCGGGCTCCTCGGCTTCGCTGCCGAGGGGACGCCGCGGCGGTTGGCTATGTGCGCCGTTTTGTTGCGCCGCCTGGGTCATGGCGTTGAGGATGCGAAAATAATGCTCGCCATACTGGAAATAACTCTCGGCCATCACGCGGTCGCCGGCGCTGGCGGCGTCGCGGCCGAGCTGGATATATTTCTCATAGAGCTGCTGCGCCGTGCCGCGCACCCGCAAGTCCGGCCCATTGCTGTCGAAGACGTGATTGCGATTGAGCGGCACGCCCCCTTGGTGATGCCGAACCACACCGCCATTGCCATTGCCGCGGTGATTGCGCCCGCGCATCCGTTTGATATTCATATTGACATCATGCTTTCCTGTTCACGCGCCCGGCATGCCACCGCACGCCGCCGCCGCACACGGCCCTTCAGAAGACCCATCGACATGGCTTCCGCACCGCTTCCGTGGCCACAGCCGGCAGAGCGAAAGAGCTTCGCTCTGGTTACGGCGCCTTTTAGCCACAGCGAGAAGGCGGCCACAAGGGCACGCCCGCCTGCGATACGCGCGCAAAATACCCGTCTCACCGCGCGACGCCAATAGATTTTTTCACCGCCGCGCATTTTCTCACGAATGGCGGCTATTCGGTCACGCCGCGCGCCAAAACCAGGGCCCGCGGGATGCCGCCGAGATCATCGGCGACGGCACGAATCGCAAGCCCTCGCGCCGCTGCGAGCGTCCTTACCGCGCTGGCCTGTCCGGCGCCGAGTTCGAGCACCGCAATCCCGCCGGGCGCGAGCAACGCTGGCAGATCGGCGATCACCGCGCGATAGGCATCGAGCCCATCGCTCCCACCATCGAGCGCCGCCCGCGGTTCGAAACGCGCGACCTCCGGCGCCAGATCGGCGATCGCGTCGCTCTCGATATAAGGCGGGTTGCACAGGATGAGATCGAACCCGCCGGCTAGCGCGCCCCCCCACGCCGCGCGCAGAAACGCCACCCGCGCGGCGAGGCCGAGGGCGGCGGCATTGGTGCCGGCGATCGCCAGCGCCGCCGCCGAGAGATCGACGCCGATGCCGAAGGCCACGGGAAATTCCGTCAAGGCGGCGAGCAGCAGGCAGCCGCTGCCCGTGCCGAGATCAAGCACGCGCCGCACCGCCTGGCGCTCCGGCCATGCGGCCAGTGCTGCGGTGATCAGGGTTTCGCTATCCGGGCGCGGGATCAGCGTCGCCGGCGAGACCGCGAAGGAAAGCCCCCAGAACTCCCGCCGGCCGAGAATATGGGCGAGCGGCTCGCGCCGCGCGCGGCGAGCGAGCAGGGCGGGAAAGCCGGGTGCCGCGCGGGCGAGGGCGAGCGGCGTCGTGCGCTCGCGGATCAGGCTCGCCTGGTCGCAGCCGAGCGCATGGCCGAGCAGCAGACGGGCCTCGAGCGCCGGGCTCTCGAGGCCCGCCGCCGCCAGCCGCATTGCCGCGTTGGCGAGAACCTGGGCGAGCGTCGGATCAGTCGCCGCTGCCTCCCGAAGGGGTCAGCTTCTCGTGGATCTTGTTGCCCCATTCATCGAGCTTCTCACCGGTCTTGCGCGCCGCCTTATCGAGGGCGGCGCCGGTTTTCGCGGCGGCCTTGCCGATCGCGCGGCCGGCATCGTTGCCCCATTCATCGAGTTTCTGGCCGGCCTTTTGCATAGGCCCGTCATCGGCCCGTACCGCCTGGAGCGGCGCAACGCTGAGCATGAGCGCCACAAGCGGCCAGGCCCTGGATCTGCGCATCATAAGCCTCCTCGATCGGTCTCTTGCAGCAAAGCACCCGCCGGGAACGCAGTGTCCGCCGCCGCCGCCGCCGCGACGTGGGCCGGAGATGCCCGATCGTCATCCTGGCTGCGGGCGAGGTAGTGGCTGAGCACCTCCTCAGGCGCGCCGTCCTCAATGATGCGGCCCTTTTCCAGCCAAATCACCCGGGTGCACCAGCGCGCCACGATCTCGTGAATGTGACTAGAGAGAACCAGGATTTCGGCGCTGCGCACCAAGGTTTCAAGGCGCCCGCGCGCCTTCTCCATGAATCCGGCATCGCCGGCGAGAAACCACTCATCCATCATCAGCACCTCGGGATGGATCGCGGTCGCGAGCGCGAAACCGAGCCGCACCACCATGCCGGAGCTGTAGGTGCGCACGGGAAGGTCCATGAACTCCTCGAGTGCTGCGAAATCGCGGACATCCTCCTCGAGCCGCCGGATCTGCGCCCGGCCGAGCCCGGCGAAGAGGCCGCGGAGCGCAATATTTTCGCGCCCGGTGAGATCGGGATTCATGCCGAGATTAGGATCGAGCAGCGCATTGAGGCTGCCGCAGACCCGCACATGGCCGCGCACCGGCTCATAGATGCCGGCGAGTGTGCGCAGCAGCGTGGTCTTGCCGGCGCCGTTGCTGCCGACGAGGCCAAGCCGATCGCCGGCGGCGAGGTGGAAGGACACGTCACACAAACCCTGTACGACGACACGCTTTTGCGCATCCTTGCCGATCCGCCCGCCGGACGCGGCGGCGACCATGGCCCGTTTCAGGCTGCGGGCGCTGCCGTGATAGAGCGGAAAATCGACCGAGACATGGTCCGCGTCGATGGTTGCCATGGGCTCAGACCCAGAACGCAAGCCGGCCGCGCACCCGCACGAACAGCAGCCACGAGAGCACCACCAAAAGCACCGAATAGGCGATCGCCGAGCCCCAGATGATCGCCCCCGGAATTTCGCCGAGCAGCGGCGCGCGGACGATTTCGAAAAGCGCGTAAAACGGGTTGATGGGCAGGAAGCGGGCGCCGTGACGGATCAGCTCGGGGCGCCAGATCACGGGGCTTATGAAAAATGCGATCTGCATGACGCTGCCGACGATCGGCGGAATGTCGCGGAAGCGGGCGCAGAGGGCGGCGAGGGTCATCGTGATCGCGAGTGAATCGATCAGCCAGAGCGCCAGCCCCGGCAGCGCGATCAGGCCGCGCATGCCAGGCCAGGTGTCGAAAATCGCGAACACCACCACGATCACGATGATGTTATGGCCGAGCACGATCAAATTGCGCAGCACGATGCGCCCGCCATAAAGGCTGAACGGCATGCGCACGGCGCGGATCATCGCATCGTTCTGGGTGTAGCCGAGTGAGGCCTCCGCCACCAGCGTCTGCAAATAGCCCCACAGCACCAGGGAAAGGGCGAGGAACGGCAGATAATCGTGCAGCACCATCTTAAATAGCGTCGAATACAGAACCCCCATCGCCGCCACCATCACCGCGGTCGAGAGGGTGAGCCAGAGCGGGCCCAGCATCGAGCCGCGATAACGCCCTTTCACATCGAGCCACGCGAGCGTCACACCGAGGCGCCAGAGCCGCGTCGCCTCCACGAAATCGGCGATCGCCAGGCGCTGGCGGCCGGCGAAATGGAGCCCGGCGACGAGATCGAGCACCACGTCGCCGGAGGTTTTCAAGCGCAGCGCCGCCGGCGGCGCGGCCAGATGGGAATCAGCCGGGTTGCTCATACGGCTCGCGCATAGCTCAGGCAGCCGGCGAGGGCAATCACCGCGCCACCCGTGCCGGCTCGACGTCAGCCATAGATTGGCGCAAGCCGCGTGCGATCGCCGCGAATGATGGCGACGCGTTGACCCGGGCGGAAATTATTCTCATTGGTCTGCACCACGGAAATCGTCTGCCCATCATCTTGGCGGATGATGAATTCGACCGCGTTGCCCTTGCTCAGCTCGCTCTCGGCGGTATTGCCGACGAGACCGCCGAGCAGCGCGCCACCGACCGCGCCAAGCAGATTGCCGCGGAAACTATTGCCGCCGATGAAGCTGCCGGCAACCCCGCCGAGCGCCGCGCCGCCGATGGTGCCAACGCCGCTATCGCCGCCCTGGACGACGACATTGCGCATCGAGACGATGGTGCCATAGGTGACATAGGCGGTGCGGCCGACCCCGTAGCCGCTATAGGTGCTATTCGCGGGCGTGCCGGTGCAGGCCGTGGCCAGAACCAGCCCGCCGAGCGCCACGAGACCGATCACCAGCCGCCACGACAGATCCCAGACTTTGCGCATGTTGTCCGACCGTGATTGGGTTTGCTGCTGATGCACATAGAACCAATCCCGGGCGAATTCCAGAGATCAGCGCCGATCACATTGGCCGTACCAGACGGTGTTGCTTGCGGCCCGCGGAGAGCTTGATCACCCCGTCTTTGAGGTCGGCGGCGGTGACCGGCCGCGCCTCGTCGGTGATCGCTGAGTCGTTGACCCGCGCGCCGCCGCCGCGGATCAACCGCCGCGCCTCGCCGTTGCTCGCGGCAAGCCCGGCGGTAACGAAAAGCTGAAACGCCGGCACGCCGCGGGCGAGATCGGCGGCGGGGACATCGACACGCGGCAAATCCTCGGCAAGCCCGCCAGCGCCGAACACCTCGCCCGCGGTCCGCCGCGCCGCCTCGGCCGCCGCCCGGCCATGCGCCAGCGCCGTCGCCTCGGTCGCGAGCACGATCTTGGCCGCGTTGATCTCGGCGTCGCGTAGGGCTTCGAGGCGCGCGATCTCAGGGAGCGGCAGATCGGTAAACAGGCGTAAAAATCGCCCGACATCGGCATCCTCGGCATTGCGCCAGAATTGCCAGTAATCGAACGGCGCCAGCCGCTCGGCGGTGAGCCAGATCGCGCCGCGTGCCGTCTTGCCCATCTTCGCGCCCGAAGCCGTGGTGATCAGCGGCGAGGTGAGGCCGAACACCGTCTTGCCCTCGGTGCGGCGCACCAGCTCCATCCCGGCGACGATATTGCCCCATTGATCCGATCCGCCGCACTGCAGAACTACGCCGTGGCGGCGATGAAGCTCGCGGAAATCATAGCTTTGGAGGATCATGTAATTGAACTCGAGGAAGGTGAGCGGCTGCTCGCGCTCGAGCCGCAGGCGAACGGCGTCGAAGCCGAGCATGCGGTTGATGGTGAAATGCGTCCCGACCTCGCGCAACAGTGCGATATAGCCGAGGGCATCGAGCCAGTCGGCGTTGTTGACCACCATCGCCTCGCCCGGCCCGTCGCCAAAGCGCAGGAACGGATCGAAGACACGGCGGATGCCGGCCATATTGGCGCTGATCTGCTCATCGGATAGCAATTGCCGCGCCTCGTCCTTGCCCGACGGGTCGCCGATCCGGCTGGTGCCGCCGCCGAGCAGCACCACCGGCCTATGGCCATGGCGCTGCAGCAGGCGGAGCAGCATGATCTGCACCAGACTCCCGACATGGAGGCTGTCGGCGGTGCAGTCAAAGCCGATATAAGCGGCGATCGGCCCGGCTTTTAGCCGCGCATCGAGCGCTTCGAGATCGGTGCATTGAAACACGAAGCCACGGGCAATGGCTTCGGTAAGAAAGGCGCTGCGCGGCATGGTCGTTCGCTTTGTCGTTGAAGGGGGAGACGAGACTCTTCTTTTTCTGAAGAAAAAGAAGCAAAAAGACTTTTATCCTGATTTCCTGGAGTGGCAACGCCGGTGACACCGCAGCGCGTGATCGGGCTGATGAGCGGCACCTCGCTCGACGGGGTCGACGCCGCCGTGATCGAGACCGATGGCGAGCGTGTGCAGGGCTTCGGCCCGGCGCTCACCTTGCCCTATCCGCCGGCGTTGCGCGCAGCACTCCGCGCGCTCCTCGACCGCGCGCCGCATCTCCGCACCGATGATCCCGCGCTCCGCGCCGCCGAGGCCGAACTCACCGCGCGCCACGCCGAAGCGGTCGCGGCGCTCGGCGTCACCGCCGACCTCATCGGCTTTCACGGCCAGACCATTCTCCACGACCCGAAAGCCCGCCGCACCTGGCAGATCGGCGATGCCGCCGCTTTGGCACGCGCGACCGGGCTTGCGGTGGTGTTTGACTTTCGCAGCCGCGATGTCGCCGCCGGCGGTGAGGGCGCGCCGCTCGTCCCGGTGTTTCACGCCGCCCTGGCCGCCGGCCTGCCGCGCCCGCTCGCGATCCTCAACATCGGCGGCGTCGCCAATGTCACCTGGATCGGGGCCGGGGACACTCTCCTCGCGTGCGACACCGGGCCCGGCAACGGCCCCCTCGATGACTGGCTAACCCGCCACACCGGCGCCCCCTTCGACGCCGACGGCGCGCTCGCACAAGCGGGCCAGGCGGACGAGGCGGTGCTCGCGCGCCTGCTCGATCATCCCTATTTCCGGCGGGCTGCGCCGAAATCCCTCGACCGGCTGGCCTTCGCCGAAGCCCTTGCCACCAGCGGCCTCGACCGCTTGCGCCCGGCCGATGGCGCCGCGACCCTCACCGCCTTCCTCGCCGCTTCCGTCGCCGCAACCCCCCTCCCGGCGCCACCGCGGCGCTGGCTCGTCACCGGCGGCGGGCGGCGCAATCGCGCTATCATGGCGGCGCTCCGCCGGCACCTCGCGGCGCCGGTGGACGCGGTCGAAACCCTCGGCTGGGACGGCGATGCGCTGGAGGCGCAATGCTTCGCCTTCCTCGCCGCCCGCCACCTCGCGGGCCTTCCGATCAGTTTTCCGGAAACCACCGGCGCCCCCGAGCCGCTACCCGGGGGAAGGCTCATGCCCGTCGCCCGCGAAGGCGCAAGGTAGTCAGAGCGCCGCGAGCACCGCCTCGGCGCGGCTGACATCGAAACCACCCGGCTCCTCGATCGCGAGGTGGGTGACCTTGCCGTCTTTCGCAACCAGCGCGAAACGCTGGCTGCGCACGCCAAGGCCGCGCGCGACGAGATCGAGTTCGAGCCCCATCGCCTTGGTGAGCGCGCCGGAGCCGTCGGCGAGCATCAGAATCTTGTCGCCCGATCCCTGATCCTTCGCCCAGGCGCCGAGGACGAAAGGATCATTGACCGCCATGCAGACGATGCGGTCGACGCCCTTGGCAAAAAATTGCTCGGCGTGCTCGATGAACCCGGGCAAATGCTTGGCGCTACAGGTCGGGGTGAAAGCTCCCGGGACCGCGAACAGAACCACCGTCTTGCCGCGGAAAATCTCGTCGGTGGAGATTTCCTTGGGCCCCTCGGGCGATGCGGTCATCAGCTTCATCGCCGGGATGGTATCGCCAACCTTGATCGTCATGCGCATGCTCGCTCTCTTGCGGCCCCGCGTGATCGCCCGGCAGGGCGGGATCGGCGGGGGACGCGGGTTGCCAGGGAAAGGCCTTCCTAGACCAAAATCGGGCGCGAACCAACCGGTGCTTGCGTTGCGGCGCGAAAACCCCAATTCTATCGCCATGGCTCGTCGCATCACCCCGCGCTCGCCCGCCGCCAAAGCCCCCGCCGCCAAAGGGCTTGCCGCGCCTCGCCCGAAAACCGCCAAGCCGGGCGGGTTGATGCTGACTGGGCAAATTCTGATCGCCATGCCGGAACTGAGCGATCCCAATTTCGCGCGAAGCGTGATCTATCTCTGCGCGCACACGCCGGAAGGCGCGATGGGCATCATGCTCAACCGCCCGCTCGAACAGCCGAGCTTCGCCGATCTGCTGCGCCAGCTCGATATCGCGCCGCTGCCGCCGGCCCGCCACATCCGGCTCTGCTCCGGCGGCCCGGTCGATCACGCCCGCGGCTTCGTGCTCCACACCGCCGACTGGACCGATGAGGCCAGCCTCCGCGTCGATGAGCGCCTTGCGCTCACCGCCAGCCTCGACATTCTGAAGGCCATCGCCGGCGGCGCCGGGCCGCGCCAGGGGCTGCTCGCGCTCGGCTATGTCGGCTGGGGGCCGGGTCAGCTCGATCAGGAATTTCAGCAGAATGCCTGGCTCTCCGCCCCGGCGGACGAAGCGCTGTTGTTCGATGCCGACCATGAGACGAAATGGCGCCGGGCGCTGGCCAAGCTCCGGATCGACCCGCTCCTGCTCTCCGGCACCGCCGGGCACGGCTGACCGCGCGCGCCATGACGCGGCCTGCGCCTGTCATGCGGTTGTCGCTTGACAGGAACCGGGCGCCGCTCTCACATGGGAGCATGGCAATCGGGGTTGGTACACGGCTTTGCGCTTGACCGCCGCGCCGTGGAAGGCAATGGCTCCGCCGCCGCCGTCCGGGATGATCCGGCGGCGACGCGTGGAGTGATTGCGATGACTGTCCCGACCCGTCCCGCCGCCGAAACCGCGCCCGCCGAAACCGCGCCCGCTGCGCCGCGCCGGCGTCTCCATGTCATCACCTGGGGCTGTCAGATGAATGTCTATGACAGCACCCGGATGGGTGATGTCCTGGCGCCCCTCGGCTATGGCCCGGCGGCATCCCTTGAGGACGCCGACATGGTGATCCTCAACACCTGCCATATTCGTGAGCACGCGACCGAAAAGCTGTTTTCCGAGCTAGGCCGGCTGCGCCGCCTGAAAGACGCGCGCCGCGCGGGCGGCGGGCGCATGCTGCTCGCCGTCGCCGGTTGCGTCGCCCAGGCCGAAGGGGCCGAAATCCTACGCCGCGCACCTTATGTCGATATCGTGCTCGGGCCCCAGACCTACCATCGCCTGCCGGAGATGATCGCCGAAGCCGAACAGGCCGGGCGGGCGGTGATCGCGACCGACTTCCCGCCCGAGAGCAAATTCGATCATCTGCCGGAGGCGGCGCTGCCGGCGGGCGGAGTGACCGCGTTCCTCGCGATCCAGGAGGGGTGCGACAAATTCTGCAGCTTCTGCGTCGTCCCCTATACAAGGGGGGTGGAAGCCTCGCGCCCGGCGGCCGCGGTGCTCGCGGAAGCCCGCGCCTTGGTCGCGAGGGGTGCGCGCGAGATCACTCTCCTTGGCCAAAACGTCAATGCCTGGCATGGCGCGGCGCCGGCCGGCGGCGAATGGACGCTCGCGCGGCTCCTTTACGCGCTCGCCGAAATCCCCGGCCTCACCCGGCTCCGCTATACCACCTCGCACCCGCGCGACATGGATGACGATTTGATTGCCGCGCACGGCGCTTTGCCGGCGCTGATGCCATTTTTGCATCTTCCGGTGCAGTCGGGGTCTGACCGCATCCTCGCCGCGATGAACCGCCGCCACGATGCCGCCGCCTATCTCGGCATCGTCGAACGCCTCCGCCGAGCGCGGCCGGATATCGCGCTTTCGTCTGATTTCATCGTCGGCCATCCCGGCGAGACGGCGGCGGATTTCGCGGCGACGCTGGCGTTGGTGCGCGAGGTCGGTTTCGCCCAGGCCTATAGTTTCAAATACTCGCCCCGTCCCGGCACCCCGGCCGCGAGTGCCGCCGATCAGGTGCCCGAGCCCGAAAAGGAGGCGCGCCTTGCCGCCCTCCAGGATCTCCTCGCCGCCCAGCAGCACGCGTTCAATCAAAGCCAGGTCGGGCGCCGGCTTCCCGTCCTGATCACCGGGCGCGGCCGCCATGCCGGCCAGATCGCCGGCCGCAGCCCCTATCTCCAGGCGGTTCATCTTGCCGCACCCGAGACCCTGATCGGCCGCGAGATCACTGTCACCATCGTCGCCGCCGGCCCGCGTTCGCTGGCCGGCGCGTGGCCCGCCGAAGATGAGGAGCACGCCGCCGCTTGAGCCCCCTTTCCCCCGCCTCCCTCGCCGCCGCCGGCGACAAACCCGTCACCCTGCAGTTCGCCGACAATGCGCTGCTCTCGCTTCTGCTCGGCGAGCATGACCGCCATTTGGCGCGGTTGGAGAAGGGGCTCAATGTGCGGCTCTCCTGCCGCGGCAACCGGATCGCGATCAGCGGCCCGCCGGAGCAGGTGGGGATGGCGCAGGCGGCGCTTTCGGGGCTCTATCGTCGGCTCGAAGGCGGCCAGCCGGTGGGCGCCTCGGAGATCGACGCCGCGATCCGCCTCACCGCGCCCGAGACCGATCCGCGTTTGCCGCTCGCCGATCTGCCGGCGATCCGCACCCGCCGCGGCGCCGTCGAGCCGCGCAGCCCCGGGCAATTGCGCTATATCGATCTTCTCGCCAGCGCCGAGGCGGTGTTCGCGGTCGGCCCCGCCGGCACCGGCAAGACCTATCTCGCCGTGGCGCAAGCGGTCGCCATGCTGCAATCGGGCCGCGTCGATCGCATCGTGCTCTCGCGCCCCGCCGTCGAGGCTGGCGAGCGGCTTGGCTTTCTCCCCGGCGATCTCAAGGAGAAGGTCGATCCCTATCTCCGCCCGCTCTATGACGCGCTCAACGACATGATGCCGGCCGAGCAGGTGACGCGGCGGCTGGCCAGCGGCGAGATCGAGGTCGCGCCGCTCGCGTTCATGCGCGGGCGCACGCTGGCGCACGCCTTCGTCATTCTCGACGAGGCCCAGAACACGACACCGGTGCAGATGAAGATGTTCCTGACCCGCATGGGGGAGGGCACGCGCATGGTGATCACCGGCGATCCGAGCCAGATCGATCTCCCCGCCGGTCAGCGTTCCGGCTTGCTCGATGCGCTGGAGGTGCTGGCGGGCGTCGAGGGGATCGCCTTCGCCCATTTCACGGCGCATGACGTCGTGCGCCATCCCCTGGTCGCGCGCATCGTCGCGGCCTATGACGGGCATCATGGGCAAAGATCGAAAGCCTAGCCCCGCGACGGCGGGGCATCTTCCCAATCCTGCGGCCATCGGGATCGAGATCGTGGTCGCAGCACCGGCCTGGCGGCGCCATGTGCCGCGCGCCGAGAGGCTCGCCCGCCGCGCCGCTTTGGTTGCGGCCGGGCCGGCGATGGCGGCGGCGAGCGTCATGCTCGCCGATGATCGCACCGTGCGCCGGCTCAATGCCCGCCATCGCGGCCGCGACAAGCCGACCAATGTCCTGAGTTTTCCCGCGGCCCGCGGCGGCGATCTCATTCTCGCGCTCGGCGTCGTCCTGCGCGAGGCGCGCGCGGCGGGAAGGCGGCCGGGGCATCATCTCGTCCATCTCGTCGTCCATGGCGTGCTCCATCTCGCCGGGCATGACCACCACCACCCGGGCGATGCGCGGCGGATGGAAATGGCCGAGGCCCGCATCCTCCATCGCCTCGGCGTTCCCAACCCGTGGCGGCAAGCATGATCGCCATGCCGGCCGCCCTCATTCAGCGCCTGCGCGGGTTATGGGGCTGGCGCGGTGCCGAGCATTCGGTGCGCGCCTCGATCGCCGAGCTGGTGCAGGAGGCGGCGGAGGCGCCGCTCACCCCCGGCGTCGCGCCCGAGCTCGACCGCCAGGAGCGGGTACTGATCGCCAATATCCTGCGGCTGCGCGGCACCACCGCCGATGACGTGATGGTGCCGCGCGCCGATATCGTCGCCTTGCCGCTCGATCTCGGCCATGCCGAACTGCTGGCGGTGATCCGCCGTGAGGGCCATTCGCG
Organism: Acidibrevibacterium fodinaquatile; assembly: GCF_003352165.1. Lineage (GTDB taxonomy): Bacteria > Pseudomonadota > Alphaproteobacteria > Acetobacterales > Acetobacteraceae > Acidibrevibacterium > Acidibrevibacterium fodinaquatile. The sequence continues at coordinate 2,984,066 of NZ_CP029176.1, read as the reverse complement.
GTTCCCGGTCTATCGCGACCAACTCGATGACATCGTCGGCATGGTCCATATCAAGGACGTCTATGCCGCCGAGGGGCCGCGCGAGTCGTTTTCCCTGGAAAAAATCCTGCGCCGGCCGCTGCTGGTCGCGCCGCAGATCCCGGTGCTCGATCTCCTCTTGCAAATGCGCCAGGCGCGCATGCACCTCGCCCTCGTCATCGACGAATATGGCGGCGTCGATGGTTTGGTGACGATCGAGGATCTGGTCGAGACCATCGTCGGCGACATCGCCGACGAGCATGACGACGAGCAGAAGAAATTGCTCCAGGAGCGCCCCGACGGCACGTTCGACGTCGATGCGCGCCTGCCGATCGAGGATTTCGAAGCGGCGCTCGGCCCGGTGCTGACCGAGGATGAGCGCAACGCCGATATCGATACCGTCGGTGGCCTGGTATTCACCCTCGCCGAGCGGGTGCCGGCGCGCGGCGAGGTGATCAGCCATCCTTCGGGGATCGAGTTCCTGGTCGTCGACGCCGATGCGAGACGTATCCGGAGCCTCCGCCTTCGCCGCCCGGCGAGCCCGCCAGCGGCGGAGGGCGAGGGCAAACCGCTCGCGCTTTCGGCGGCGCGGGAGGGCAACGTCGCCGATGCTCCGCTGTCGTCTCCGGCGAGCGATCCCGGCTGAAACCGGCATCGCCACAACAAGTGGTGGCGAAATACCCCGGGCGGACACAATTTCTACGAGTTTTCCACAGATTTTCGGGGCGGGGGTGATTGAATGTCACCACCGATTCACTGTATGTTGTGGTCAGATCAAGCGGAGGACCACGAAATGGAGTGGACCGAGGAAATCGTCGCCCATTTGCGCGCGCTCTGGTGCGAGGGCGTGCCAACAGCTGAGATCGGTCGGCGTCTTGGGATCACCAAGAACGCCGTGATCGGCAAGGCGCATCGCCTGGTTTTGCCGCCGCGCCCGTCGCCGATTCCGGCCATCCCGCCGGCGGCGGAGGAGCGCGCCGCCCCTCCGGCCGGCCGCAACGCAATCGGCCCCAGCCAGATCGGTTCCAGCCAGATCGGTTCCGGCGCGCGCGGCTCGGCGCCAGTCAAGGCGCTGGCGCAGCCCGCGTGGTCGCCGCCGCATCGTCTCGAGGCGCCGCCGTTCCGTCGCGCCCATACGTGCTGCTGGCCGCTCGGCGAGCCGGGAAAGCCCGGATTTCATTTCTGTGACGATGCCGCCCTGCCCACCAAGCCCTACTGCGCCCGCCACGCCGATCTCGCTTATGTGAAAGTGCGCGAGAAGCGCGAGGAAGCCGCGTAAGGCGACTTTCCCGCGTGCGCCGATGCCCGCGCGGCATGGGCGCGAGAAATTCTTACGTCGCCGTTGCGAGGCGCGCCCCTGCGTCGTATCGTTGCCTCTGGTGGCGACGATGGTTTGCTGAATTCCGCCCTCGCCACCGGGAGGAAGACGTGCCGCCCAAGAGCGCGTCGGTTCAAGCAAGGGGCTCGGGAGTGCTTGGCACCATCCCGTCGCCCCGCAGACAGAAAGGCGTGTGGCGATGCCGCAGGGCACCGTGAAATGGTTCAATCCAACCAAAGGTTATGGTTTCATCGCCCCTGATCATGGCGGGAAGGACGTGTTCGTCCATATCAGCGCCGTGCAGAAAGCGGGGCTGCGCAGTCTCAGCGAGGGGGAAAAACTCGGCTTCGAAATCGAGCAGCAGCCGAACGGCCGCGCCGCCGCGGTCAATCTCTCCAAGCTCGGCTGACGCCGGGGCGGCTTGGCGCCGGGCCAACCGGGTTACGCGATGGCCGGCGCGGCGAGTGGCGCGTGTTTTTTTAGCGCAAAGGCTCCGTGCCTTGGTGGGTGGCTTTTTTTCGCGCCTGCCGTGCCGGTAAAAGGGCGTGTGCGGCGATATTTTCGGCGCCGCGCCCCAGCCATGCGGGATGAGATTGCCTTTGCCGTCTTGTTTCGCTTCAACATTCGTGGTTGTCATTCCCGACGCCTTATTCTCTCGTGCGCACCGTTCGTCTTGCTCCGTCTCGCCTCTTCCTCTTTGGCTTTCGCGAAGGCTTGGTTTCCTGCCCGCTCCGGCGTTTCGGCCTTTCGCACAACAAGGATCGCCGACGATCATGACCCATGCCTTTCCCTCCTCGCGCCCGGCTCCGAAATCCGCATTGGATGCCGAAGCGGTTCGCGCCGCTTATCGGCGCTGGGCTGGAATTTATGATTCCTCCTTCGGCGGCATTTCCGCCTTCGCCCGCCGCCGCACCGTCGCCGAGGTCAACCGCCTGGCGGGCAGCGCCGTGCTCGAGGTCGGCGTCGGCACCGGCCTCGCTCTCCCCCATTACGGACCAGGCAAGCGCATCACCGGCATCGATCTCTCGGCCGAGATGCTCGCCATCGCCCGCCGCCGTGTTGCCGAGGATGGTCTTGCCCAGGTCGATGCGCTGATCGAGATGGACGCCGAAGCGATGAGCTTCGATACCGGCAGCTTCGATATCGCGGTCGCCATGTTCGTCGCCTCGGTGGTGCCGCATCCGCGTCGGCTGATGGCGGAGATGCGCCGGGTGGTGCGGCCGGGCGGGCACCTCCTGTTCGTCAACCATTTCGCCGCCGAGCGCGGGCCGCGCTGGTGGGTGGAACGGGCCTTGGCGCCGGCCTCGCGCGCCCTCGGCTGGCACCCGGATTTCGCCGTCGATGCCTTGCTGCTGCCCGAGGAGCGCGAGCAGGCGACGGTCTCGGCGATGCCGCCCTTCGGCCTTTTCACCCTGTTCCGCCTCGAAAATTAGCCTCTTTGAGATCAGGCGCGCGGGGGCGGGGAGAAAAGGGTTCTTTTTGTAAAAAGAACCAAAAACTTTTCCCCGGCGGGCAGCGCCTGCGGCGCCGCCCGGTGCTATTTTACGTGCGGTAAAATCCCGGGGTCTCGGGTGGCGGCGCGAGATCTTCCTCGATGCTGGTGACCCGCGCAAGGCGCGGGCCGCGGCGGCAGGCGCGCAGCAATTCCTCGACCGCGGCGGGATCGCCGGCGACCAGCGCCTCGACCGCGCCGTCATCGCGATTGCGCACCCAGCCGGAAAGGCCGAGCGCTGCCGCGCGGGCGGTCATCCAGTCACGAAACCCGACCCCCTGAACCTGGCCGCGAATGATGAGGCGCTTGGCGCTCATGATGGCTTTCTCCCAAAGTGGCACGTCAGCAGTGGCGCGTCAGCGTCAGGATGCGGGCCGCGGTCGCGACCTCGCCGGCCAGGCGCGCCCGCCGGGCGGTCGCCGTCTCGTCGCGGCCCCAGATATCTTCCTGAAACAACGCATCGAGTTCGGCCAACGCCAGCGCTTCCGCGCCATCGAGCGCCCCGGCCGCGACCGCGAGACCGAGCACGAGACTCCCGAGCGCCGGCACCAGAACCGCGAGCGCCGCGAGGCGGACCGGCTCCTCCCGGGCCAGCGCCGCGCGCAGCGCGGCGAGGCTGGCCGGCGGTTGCGGGCACGGCATGACGCCGTCGGTGACCATGAGCGGCGCATCGAGCACGCGCGCCGCCCAGTCGAGCCAGGGTTGCCAGCGCTCCCGCTGGCGCTCGGCCAAAGCGGTTTGGGTGTCCGCGCGGTAGCAAAGCAGGTCGCTCTCACCATAGCGGGCCAGCGCCGCGATGGTCGGCGCCGGCGCCGCTGCGATCCGGGTCACCCCGGTGCCGATCATGCGGGTCAGCGGCACATCGTCATAGCTGAACTCGGGCCCCAGCCCACGCCATTCCTCGGCGATGGCGTCTGCGAGCGCGGCGCTCGGGACACAAAGCGCGTCGCCCTCGGGCAGCCGCAGCGGCCGGCCATCGAGATGGATCGCGAACCCCTCCGCCGCTGCCACCGGCGCCACCTCGTTCCAGAACCGTCGCATCGCCATCCTATTTCGCAAGCTCGCGCAGAATGTCACGCAGCGATAGCCCTTTGGCGGGCTTGGCCGGCGCCGGCGCCGGGCCTGCCCGCCCCCCCCGCGCGCGCGCCAGCGCCGATTCGCACGGCACGGCGGCGAGGGCGCCATCGCCTTGGTCGGGGTCGGGCATGAGTTTCGGCGCAGCGAGCGGACCATCGAGACGCAACGGCACCACCAGCGCATTGCCGCCGATGCGAAGCGAAGGCACCAGCCGCACCGCCATGGCCGCGGCGCCGAGATCGAGGGTGCCGCCGGCGCCGAGCGTAAGACGCGATGTCTCGGCGAGCGCTGGGTCGAGATGCACGATCCCGCCTGCGATCTCGCCGCCGAGCGCGAGACAGCGAAGATCCGTGTGCCCGCCAGACTCGAGCCCGATCGGCGGCAATCTCGCCTGCCGCACGATCTCGCCGAGGGCGCGCAGCAGCAGGCGGTTGGCGAGCGTTGCATTCACCGCGGCAACCCCGACGCGGCCGCCGAGCGACGCCATCAGCGCCCGCGGCGTCGCCCCGGCGGCGCTGAGATCGGCGAAAATCTCGAGCGCGCCGGTATTCTCGTCCGGCCAGTGAAACGCCCCGGCGAGCGGCCCGAGCGCGAGCGACGGCGCCAGCAGATGCAGCGTCATCGCCGGCGGGGTGGCAGCGGCATCGACGCGCAAAACCCCGCTCACCGCCCCGCCCGGCACCTCGAGGCGCAGCGGATCGAGAACCAGTTGCCGGTCATGGAGTGCGAGATGGGTGGCGATGTCGTGATAGGCGGCACCACTTTCGATCACGGTTCCGGCCGCGACCGCGAGATCGAGATCGGCGGCGTCGAGAAGCGGCAGAAACGCGAGCGGCCGGTCGCGCCAATCGGGCGGCGGCGCGGCGGATGGTGCCGGCGCCTCGCCTGCGGCGGCGGCCGGCGCCAGCGCGTGGCGCGGGAGAGCGTGGCGCAGCGCATCGAGATCGAGGCGATGGATTGTAACCTTGCCCGCGAACGCGGGATGCGGCGCGAGATGGAGGGTGCCGTCGAGCGCGACATCGCCCTGCTGCGCGACGACGCGGAGCCCGCCAAACGACAGCGCATCGCCAGGCAGGCGGGCGATCATGCCGCTGAGGCTGAACGGGATGCCGGCGTAGCGGGCATCGAGGGTGATCGCGGTCGCGCTCGGCCCGGGCAGCGCCGGCAGATCGAGGCGGATGATGCTAAGCGGCGCCGCGGTCGCAACACGCGCATCGGTGAGGCGGAGCGCGAGCAGGCTGATCCGCCAATGCCGCGGCTTGCCGGCCGGGGCAGGCGCGCTCGCCGCGGCAACGCTCGCCGGAGCGGCGTGCGAGACGGTCTCGGGAAGTGCGTTAGAGATCGCCTCTTGGGGCGCTGGGTGGAAAACCGCGTGGTCGAGATCGAGCCGCGTCACCACGATCTCGCGTGACAAAAGCGGGCGGAGCGCGAGATGCGCGAGAAATTGTCCCGCCTCGATCCGGCCGGCGCGCGTTCCGAGCGTCACCCTCTCTGCGCGCAATACCGGGCGCGGCAGCAGCGAGAGCGAGATCGGCCCGTCGAGCGTTATGCTCTGCCGCCCATCACGCGCGACCAGCGCGACCACCAGCGGTTTCAGCCGGTCGGGTGCGGCGACCACCACCGCCAGCGCCGCCGCCAGCGCAAGCACGATCACCGCGAGCCCGGCGGCGAGCGCGATGAGGGCCCGCTTCATGCCGCCCTCGCCCGGGAAGGTGGCGCGGGTTTGGGCGCGCTGAAGCCGAAATGGCGGAAACTCTCGCGCATATGGGGTGGCAGCGGCGCTTCGACGGTTAGGGTGCCACCGTCGGGATGAGGCAGGGTGAGGCGGCGCGCGAGGAGATGGAGCCGCGTTTCCGCCCCGGCCGCCGGATCAGGCATTGTGTCATATTTGTCGTCGCCGAGGATCGGGGTGCCGATCGCCGCGCAATGGACGCGGAGCTGATGGGTGCGGCCGGTGAGCGGCGCGAGTTCGAGCCAGGAGACATGCCGCCCGGCATGGTCGCGCACCTGGTAATCGGTGATGGCGCGGGCGGCGTCCTGGTCGCCGGGGGCGGCCTGGCTGCGCGCGCCCTTCGCCCCTTTGAGGCGGACGAGCGGCAGATCGATGCGCCCGGCGGCCGCTTCCGGCCGGCCGCGCACCACCGCCCAGTAGGTTTTTTCGACCTCGCGCTCGCGGAAAGCGCGGGCGAGAAAGGCGGCGACACCGGGCGTGCGCGCAAGCACCAGGACGCCCGAGGTCTCCTGATCGAGACGATGGACGAGCCTGGGCCGCGCCGGCTGCTCGCCGCGCAGCGCATCGAGCATGCCATCGAGATGGCGGCGGATCCCGGGGCCACCCTGGACGGCGAGGCCGGCCGGCTTGTCGAGCACGATCACCGCCTGATCCTGATAGAGAATCAGGCGCGCGAGTTCGGCGGCGAGATGGGGATCGGGCGCCGCCGGCGGCTTGGGGGCCGCCGCCGCCGGCAGCGGCGGGATGCGGATGGTCTGGCCGACGGCAAGGCGGGTTGCGGCGCCGGCGCGATGGCCATCGACCCGGATCTGCCCCGTCCGGCAGAGTTTTTCGATCATGCCCTGCGTGAGGCCGGGGAAATGGCGGCGAAACCAGCGATCGAGGCGGATATCCGCGTCATCGGTGCCCACTTCGCGTTGCGCGATGCTCATTGGCCGCGCTCCGCCCGCAGCCGCGCCCAGGTGGCGAGGCGTTCGGCGATCGCGCGTTCCTCTCCACGCCCGCTCGGGCGATAAAACTGCGCTCGCGCCATGCCGTCGGGAAAATAATTCTGGCCGGAAAACGCCTCCGGGGCCTCGTGGTCATATTCATAGCCGGCGCCATAGCCGATCTCGCGCATCAGCTTGGTCGGGGCGTTGAGGATATGCGCGGGCGGCATCAAGCTGCCAGTGGCCCGCGCCGCCGCCATCGCCGCCCCGAACGCGCGATAGGCGGCGTTCGATTTCGGGGCGGTCGCGAGATGGATGACCACTTCGGCGAGCGCCAATTCGCCCTCCGGGCTGCCCATCCGCTCATAGGCTTCCCAGCCCGAGAGCGCCAGCGTCAAGGCGGCAGGATCGGCGAGCCCGACATCCTCGGCGGCGAAGCGGGCGAGGCGGCGGGCGATGTAGCGCGGATCCTCGCCGCCGGTCAGCATGCGCGCGAACCAATAGAGTGCCGCGTCGGGATCGGAGCCGCGCAGCGATTTATGCAGCGCCGAGATGAGATTGTAATGTTCCTCACGGTCCTTGTCGTAAAGGGTTGCGCGGCGGGCAAGAAGCGTCGCGAGTTCGGCGGCGCCGAGCGGCGGCTGATCGGGCGGCAGCGCAAAAAGCTGCTCGGCCATGTTGAGGAGATAGCGGCCATCGCCATCGGCCATGGCGCGCAAGCCGGCGCGGCCTTCCGCGGTGAGCGGCAGCGTCCGCCCGGTTGCGGCCTCGGCGCGGGCGGCGAGGGTTTCGAGCGCGGCATCATCGAGCCGGCGCAGCACCAAGACCTGACAGCGCGAAAGCAGGGCGGCGTTGAGCGCGAAGGACGGGTTTTCGGTGGTGGCGCCGATCAGCACCACAATCCCCTGCTCCACCACCGGCAGGAAGGCATCTTGCTGAGCGCGGTTGAAGCGGTGGATTTCATCGACGAAAAGCAGTGTCCCGGTGCCGGTGCGCCGCCGCCTCGCGGCCTCCTCGAACACCCGCTTGAGATCGGCGACCCCCGAGAAAACCGCCGATAATTGGTCGAAATGAAGCCCTGCCCGCTCGGCGAGCAGCCGCGCCAGCGTGGTCTTGCCCACCCCTGGCGGGCCCCACAGGATGAGGGAAGCAAGCGAGCTTTGCGCCAGCATGCGCGCGAGCGCACCCTCGGCGCCGAGGAGATGATCCTGGCCGACCACGTCGGCGAGCGTGCGCGGGCGCAGGCGATCGGCGAGCGGGCGGGCGCCCTTGCCGGCGCGCTCAGCCGCCGGCGCGCGCGCGGGCGACGCCTCTTGGCCAAAAAGATCCGGGGTCGGGGTATGTGCCACGCCGAGCGTTTTAGCCAAGCGCGGATGAGAGTTCCATGCCAGTCGGCGAAAGATCGATCCAGGAGAGATGCCCGCCCTTGCCGGCGCCGGTATCGAGAAACACCGCCTGCCCGCCGGACGCGCCAATGCGGCGATAGGGGCGGCCATCGCGTGAGCGCTGGTCATGGCCGCAATAGACGGTAAGGCCGGCCGGAATGCGATCGACCCAGCGGAGGCTGCGCTCGGGGAACCCGTCGGGCTGCGTCCGACCGGTCGGCTCGCCGTAGAGCGCGCGCGCCAGCGGGCCGCTGACCCGCCTGCCAGTGAAGGGTGCCGGCGGCGGCGGCGCCATCAGCATGGCATCGTGAAAGCCGCCATGGACGAAGAACGCACCACCCACGCGAAGCCAGGCCGGGGCGCGGGCGATCGCGGCGGCGGCGCGGGCGGCGAGAGCGGGATCGAGGCTCGCGAGGGTCGCTGCGGTTTCGGGCGCGAGATGGGGGATGCGTCCGGAGATCGCGCGGGCAAGGCGGAAATCATGGTTGCCGAGCAGGAACAGGCCGCGTCCCTCGTCGAGCAGCCGCAGCATCAGCCGCAGGACGCCGGCGCTGTCGGGGCCGTAATCGACGAGATCGCCGAGCTGGACGAGGAAGCGGTCGGTGGCCGCCGCATGGCGGAAGGCGCGGAGATCGCCATGCACGTCCCCGACGACGCGAAGTGGTCGGCCGGCCGGGATCACGCCGCCCGCCGCGGCAGAGCGGCGAAAGCGGCCAAAGCCCGCGCCCGGCCGAGCCCGAGATCGATGATCGGCCGCGGATAGGTCTTGCCGAGTTCGACCCCGGCCGCCCGCAAAGCGAGGCCCGGCGCCTCCCACGGCGCATGGATGAACTCGTCGGGCAGTGCCGCGAGTTCGGGCACGAAACGGCGGACATAGGCCCCTTCGGGGTCGAATTTCCGCCCCTGGAGGATGGGGTTGAAGATGCGGAAATAGGGTGCTGCATCGGCGCCGCTGCCGGCGACCCATTGCCAGCTCGCGGCATTGGCGGCGAGATCGGCATCGAGCAGCGTATCCCAAAACCACGCCTCGCCGGCCTGCCAGGGGAGGAGCAGATGCTTGACCAGGAATGAGGCGGCGATCATCCGCACCCGGTTATGCATCCAGCCCCAGCGCCAAAGCTGGCGCATCCCGGCGTCAACGATCGGGATGCCGGTCTCGCCCCGCTGCCAGGCGGCGCGTGCTGCGCCATCCTCACGCCAGGGCATGGCGGCGAACTCGGCGCGGAGCGGCTGCTCGGGGAGATGCGGGTGATGCCAGAGGAGGTAGGCGGAGAATTCGCGCCAGAGCAGCTCGTTCAGAAAGCTGTGCAGCGGCTTGCCACCGCCGGGTGCCGCACGGCTTGCCGCTTGCCAGACGCGGCGGGGAGATATCTCCCCCCAATGCAGGTGCGGCGACAACATCGAGGTGCTGGCATGGCCGGGGATGTCGCGGGCACGATCGTAAGCAGGGAAGGCGTCGGTGAGAAACCGCGCGAGCCGCGCTGCCGCACCAGCCGCGCCCGGCGTCCAAAGCCGGCGCATCTCGGCCGCCCAATCCGGGCGCGCCGGCGCAAGCCCCCAGGTGGCGAGAACGTCGCTGGCGAGCGCGCCGGAGAAGCCGGGGAGGGTTGCCGGGGCCGGCCAGGCCTCCCCCTCGATGCCGGCGGCGAATGCGGCGCGGGCAAATGGCGTGAACACCGAAAACGCGCCGCCATTTTGCGTCTTCAGCCGCTCTGGGGCAAACAGCAGCCGGGTTTCGTGCTCATGGAACACAACGCCGCGCCGCGCCAGGGCCGGGCGCAGCGCCGCGATCGCCGCCCGCAGCCAGGGCTCGACCGCGCGCCCGCCATGGATTTCCGCCGCCCCCGTCTCTTCGGCGAGGCGCAAGAGTTCCTCCCCCATCACGCCGCGCCGCAGCACGAGGCGGGCCCCGCGCGCGGCGAGATCGGCGCCCAGCGCCGTGAGGCTGCCATGCAGCCAGAAACGGCTCGCGCCCCCCGGCGCCCATGCCCCGGGCGAGGTGGTATCGAGCACGAAAACCGGAACGATCGGCCGCCCGGCGGCAAGCGCGGCGGCCAGCGCCGGCTGATCATCGAGGCGGAGATCCTGAAAAAACCACACTATCGCCGGTGCCCGCATCGTCATTGCCGTCTCACTTCTCTCCGTTTGGCGTCATCACCGCACCTCTTGCGCCGATATGGGGCGCGGTGGTGATTTGCCAGCCCGGGCCGCCCGCGCAAAAGGCTTGCGCGCCTTTTGGCAAGGCGCCGATGCCTGCTTGGCGAGCCAGCCGCAGACCGCGATAATCCTCGGATGCGAAAGAGGCGATGATGGCCACCTTCCCCGAGAGTCCGCCCATCCCGCCGGGATGGTCGGTTCATCCGCTCGCCGCGACCGTCACGGCACGGGTCAGCGGAACCCATGCGCCGCTCGAGGCGGGGCGCATGGCGGACATCGAGCGGCATTGGCTCGCCGCCCAGGCGGGGTCGGGTGGGGCCTTGTTCAACGGCGCGGTGTTCAGCGTCGATGACATCACGCCGACGCACCTGCGCGGCCATATGACCGAGTATCGCCGCGTTCTCGCGCAGTTTCGCGACCCGGCGCTGTTCGCCACCCTGCGGCTGCGCCCGCTCGCGGTCTGCGGCGTCGTGCTCTCGCCTGATGGCGTCCTGTTCGGGCGGCGCCATGGCGGCGCGGTCTATCAATCCGGGCTGTGGCAGACCCCTCCTGCCGGCAATGTCGATGGCAGGGCGGTTAGGGCCGGCGGTGAGGTCGATCTCGCCGGCCAGCTATTCACCGAATTGCGCGAAGAGATCGGCCTCGGCCGGGACGCGATCACCGCCTTCCGTCCGCTCGCGCTGATCGAACACGCCGAAACCCACGTGCTCGATCTCGGCTTCCTGCTCTCAACCCGGCTCGGCGCCGGCGCGATCATCGCCGCCCATGCCGGCGAGGGCAATGACGAGTATGAGGCGCTGCGTTTGGTGCAGCCGGCTGATCTTCCCGCCTTTCTTGCCCGCATGGGGGGAGAGATCGTGCCCTCGGTGCCGATTTTGCTCCACGCCGCCGGTCTCCTCGGCACGTGCTGAAAAACGTCGCGACGATCGGCGTCTGGACGGCGGGGAGCCGCGTGCTCGGCTTCCTGCGTGACATCCTGATCGCAGCCCAGCTCGGCACCGGGCCAGTCGCCGATGCGTTTTTCGTCGCCCTCAAGCTCCCCAACCTGTTCCGCCGGCTGTTCGGCGAAGGCGCGTTCAACGCCGCCTTCGTGCCGGCGTTCACGGCGAGCCTCGCCGGTGAAGGCGCCGGCCCAGCGCGCCGTCTCGCCGAGGAGGTGGCGAGCGTGATGGTGGTCTGGCTCGGGTTTCTGACCTTGCTCGGCCTTCTCCTGATGCCGCTTCTGATGCATCTCCTGGCGCCGGGTTTTGCCGCCGATCCGGCGAAATTCGCGCTCAGCGTTGCGCTCAGCCGTCTTACCTTCCCCTATCTGATGCTGATTTGCCTCTCGGCCCTGCTGTCGGGTGTTCTCAACGGGATCAACCGCTTCGCCGCCGCTGCCGCGACCCCGGTGGTGTTCAACCTCGCCCTCATCGGCGCCTTGGTGTTGGTCCCGCGCGACCTGATGCCGCGCGGCCAGGCGCTGGCGGTTGGCGTCACCGTCTCTGGGATGGCGCAGCTCGGCCTGCTCGCGATCGCGCTCGCGCGCGGCGGCATGGCGCTCAGGCTCCGCGCACCAAGGCTGACCGAGGGGGTGCGGCTCGTGCTCCGGCGCATGGGGCCGGGGATTGTCGGCGCCGGCGTCACCCAGATCAATGTCGCCGTCGATACCATCATCGCGAGCCTGCTGCCGGCCGGGACGGTCTCGGTGCTCTATTACGCGGATCGCGTGAACCAACTCCCGCTCGGGACCATCGGCACCGCGGTCGCGACGGCGCTTTTGCCGCTGCTTGCGCGCCAGGTCCGCGCCGCGGCGATCACCGAACTGCGTGCAACGTTGAACCAGGCGATCGCGCTCACGCTCGCGCTCACGCTCCCGGCGGCGCTCGCCCTGATGCTGCTCGCCGAGCCGATCATGCTGGCCTTGTTCCGCCATGGCGCGCTGAGCGGGGCGGCGGCGGCGAAAAGTGCTGCGGCACTCGCAGCCTACGCCATCGGTTTGCCGGCGTTCGTGCTGGCGAAAGTGTTCTCGCCGGGATTTTTCGCCCGCGGCGACACCAAAACCCCGGTCAAGATCGGGGTCATCGCGGTTTTCCTCAATCTCGCGCTCAATCTCGCCCTGATGCACCCGCTCGGCTATCTCGGGCCGCCTCTGGCAACCAGCCTCGCGGCGTTCTTCAATGCCGGGGCGCTCGCGTGGCTGCTCGCCCGGACCGGCCATTTCCGCCCCGACCGGGCGCTGTTTGCGCGCATCGGGCGTATTTTTGCCGCGTCAGTCGCGATGGTTCTCCTGCTCGCGTTCACCGGCGCAGCCCTACGCGCTATGTTGCCCGGGGTTGCCACCGACCCGCTCGGCGCAATCGCACGCCTCGCGGCGCTGATCCCGTTGGGATTGCTCGCTTATGGCGGCGCCGGGCTCATGTTCGGCGCCTTCGACCGCGATCTCTTGCGCGCCACACTCGCGCGCCGCCGCCTCAAGGGACGCGGGTAACGCCCCTCTTTTCTCAAGGAAGAGAGGCGACTGCTACCCGGCGATTTCGGCCTCGCGTTCCGAACCGTCATCGCCTTCCGGGCCGGGCAGCGCCGGCGGGGTAAGCTCGACGAACTCGAAATCGAGGGCACCGTCCTTGACGCTGACCTTGACCGCGCCGCCTTTGGCCAGGCGACCGAACAGCAACTCCTCGGCCAAGGGCTTCTTGATGTTCTCCTGGATCACCCGCGCCAGCGGCCGTGCGCCGTAAAGCGGATCATAGCCGCGCTCGGCCAGCCATTCCTTCGCCGCCGAACTCAGCTCGATGGTGACGTTGCGGTCGGCGAGCTGGGCTTCGAGCTGCATGACGAATTTCTCGACGACGCGGGCGACGATCTCCGGCGTCAGGCCCGAGAAGGCGATGATGGCGTCAAGACGGTTGCGGAATTCCGGGGTGAAAAGGCGCTTGATCGCCTCCTCATCCTCGCCGATGCGAACCTCGCGGCCGAAGCCGATCGCCGCCTTGGCAAGATCGGCGGCGCCGGCATTGGTGGTCATGATCAGGATGATGTTGCGGAAATCGACCGATTTGCCGTTATGATCGGTGAGTTTGCCGTGATCCATCACCTGCAGCAGGATATTGAAAAGATCGGGATGCGCCTTCTCGATCTCGTCGAGCAGCAGCACGGCGTGCGGATGCTGGTCGATCGCATCGGTGAGCAGCCCGCCCTGGTCGAAGCCGACATAGCCGGGCGGGGCGCCGATCAGACGCGAGACCGAATGCCGCTCCATATATTCGCTCATGTCGAAGCGGATCAGCTCGATCCCCAAAGTCGCGGCGAGTTGGCGGGCGACTTCGGTCTTGCCGACGCCGGTCGGGCCGCTGAAGAGATAATTGCCGATCGGCTTTTCGACTTCGCGCAGGCCGGCGCGGGACAATTTGATCGCCGCCGCCAAAGCTTCGATGGCGGCATCCTGGCCGAACACCATCGCCTTGAGGTTGCGGTCGAGATTGCGCAGCGTCTCCTTGTCGTCGCTGGAGACCGATTTCGGCGGGATGCGCGCGATTTTGGCGACGATTTCCTCGACATCGCGGAGCGTTACGGTTTTGCGGCGCTTGTTTTCGGGGAGCAGCATGCGCGAGGCGCCGACCTCGTCGATGACGTCGATCGCCTTGTCGGGCAGCTTGCGGTCGTTGATATATTTCGAAGACAATTCGACCGCGGCGCGGATCGCCTCGTCGGTGTAGCGCACCTTGTGGTGTTTCTCGTAATTCGATTTGAGCCCGCGCAGGATTTTCACCGCGTCCTCGACATTCGGCTCATTGACGTCGATCTTCTGGAAGCGCCGCACCAGGGCGCGATCCTTCTCGAAGTAATTGCGGAATTCCTTGTAGGTGGTGCTGCCGATGCAGCGCAGCGTGCCCGAGGCGAGCGCCGGCTTGAGCAGGTTCGAGGCATCCATCGCGCCGCCGCTGGTCGCGCCAGCGCCGATCACGGTGTGGATTTCGTCGATGAACAGGATCGCATCGGGGTGGTTTTCGAGTTCGGAGACCACCGCTTTCAACCGCTCCTCGAAATCGCCGCGATAGCGGGTGCCAGCGAGCAGCGCGCCCATGTCGAGCGCGAAAATGGTCGCCTTGGTCAACACTTCCGGCACGTCGCCCTCGACGATGCGCTTGGCGAGGCCCTCGGCGATGGCGGTTTTGCCAACCCCCGGATCGCCGACATAGAGCGGGTTGTTCTTGGTCCGCCGGCAGAGAATCTGGATCGTGCGCTCGATCTCCAATTCGCGGCCGATCAGCGGGTCGATCTTGCCGGCGAGCGCCTTCTTGTTGAGATTGACGCAGTAATTGGCGAGCGCGTCCTGGCCGCGCTTGGCGTGTTTCTCCTCGCGCTCGCCCTCGCCCGGGGCATGCGGCTCGCCACCGGCTGCGCCCTGCACCGGGCGCGGGTTCGAACGGCCGGGGGCCTTGGCGATGCCGTGGCTGATGAAATTGACCGCATCAAGCCGTGTCATATCCTGCAATTGCAGGAAATAGACGGCATGGCTCTCACGCTCGCTAAACAGCGCGACGAGGACATTGGCGCCGGTCACTTCGTCGCGCCCGGAGGATTGGACATGGATCGCGGCGCGCTGCACCACGCGTTGAAAGCCCGCGGTCGGCTTCGGGTCCCCGCGCCGGTCGGTGACCAGGCCGGAGAGATCCTTATCGAGGAACTCGATCAGATCGACGCGCAGTTTGTCGAGATCGAGACCGCAGGCGCGCAGAACGGTCGCGGCGTCGCTATCGTCGGTGAGGCTGAGCAGGAGATGCTCGAGGGTCGCGTATTCGTGACGCCGTTCACTGGCGAAAGAGAGCGCCCGATGAAGCGTCTGTTCCAGATTTCGTGAGAGCATATCCGATCAACGCTCCTTCGCTATCCGAGGCCATCCCCGGTTCGGCGCCACCCCATCATGTGGGATCTCCACGGCAGCGCACAACACGAGATTACACACGAAAATATTGCCAGACCATGACCGGCGGCAAAAAATCTTCGTGCGCCGCGGCCGCCCTGCGCGCCATCATTCCTTCTCGATCGTGCATTGCAACGGGTGCTGGTTCTGGCGCGCGAGATCCATCACCTGCGTCACCTTGGTCTCAGCCACCTCGTAGGTATAGACGCCGCAGACGCCGACGCCACGGCGATGCACATGCAGCATGATGCGGGTCGCCTCCTCGCGGGTTTTTTGGAAAAACCGCTCGAGGACATGCACGACGAACTCCATCGGCGTGTAATCGTCGTTCAGCATCAAAACCTTGTACATCGCCGGCTTGCGGGTTTTGGGCCGCGCGCGCACCACCACTCCGGTTGCCGGGCCGTCGCCATTGCCAGTGCCGTCACGCTTGTCGTTATCGCTCATCGCTGCTTATTACCCGGACCCGCGACGGGTCGCCCAACCATACGGAAGCCGACGGACGCGAAAACCCGGCCTCTGGGCCGCCGCCGCTCCCCTCCTCGGCGCAGGATATCGGAATTGTCCCGTCAGGGAAAAGCCTCTTCTATCGCCGCGCCGCGATTATCGCATTGCGCCAGTTTGATCGCCGGCCTGCGGCACCGTGACCCCGATCATATCCCCCTCGCGGACCAGCGCCGCCAGCGCCGCCTCCCCCCATCCCTCGGTGCCGGGGGGGCGTTGGGGCAGCACCATCCAGCGGTAATCGGCGGTCGAGTCGACCACCACGATCTCCGTCTCCGGCGCCAACACCGTGCCCCATTCGGCGATCAGCCGGCGCGGGTCACGCACCGCGCGGGCGCGGTAGGCGGCCGATTTGAACCAGAACGGCGGATACCCGAGCACCGCGCGCGGATAGCAACTGCACAGCGTGCAGACGACGAGATGGTGGCGGCCAGGGCGGTTTTCCAGAACCCCGAGCGGCGGCGCGCCGAGCATCGGGATGTCGAGCGCTTCCGCCGCCCGCGTGCCATCGGCGAGCATCAGCGCGCGATAGGTGGGATCGACCCAGGCGCGCGCCACCATCCGCGCCCCTTGCGCGGGTGATGCGGCATCGGTTGCGGCGATGCGCGCGGCAAGCTCGGCCTCGCGCACCACCCCCTTGGCGGCGAGCACGTCGAGGAGGGCGGCGAACAGGGCCTCGGCCGGGGTTGCCAGCAGATCGGGCGGGGTGGTCATCGCGCCTCCAGCCAATGGCCGAAAATCTCGACCAGCAAGGCGCCGGCGCTCCGCGGCGGCGGCCAGAGCGTGCTTGGCTCGAAGCGCACGTGATAGAGCGGGACCACCGCCGCCGGGCGGGCGAAGGCGAGATCCTCGGGGTTGGGAAAATCGCCGAGATGGCGGACGACGACACCGGCGCGGCCGCGCACATAATGCGGCGTTCGGATATGCGCCTCGCCCCGGCTCTCCGGCCAGTCGTTACGCACCATGACAGGGGTGCCGGGGGCGAGATATGTCATCGCACACCGTCTTTCCGCGCGGCCAGCGCCGCCCGCAGCTCGTCTGCGGTGATCACCCCCTTGCGCAGGAGCGTCGCGACGATCGAACGCAGCCAGCGCTGGTAGTAGGACAGGCGGTGATAGTCGGCCTCCGGAATCGCCTCGATCCCGCGCCGCAATTCATCGACCCGCATGATCCCGTCAGCGCCGAGGATCTGGCGCAGGGCATCGACGCGACGATCAAAGGCGGTGAGCCCGTGCGGTGCGGTGTCCACCGCCTCGCAGAGGAATTTCGGCACCCCCCCGAGATCGTGATGGGCGCGCCTTGGGTCTTCGCCGGGCTCCGATCCGTTCAATTCACCGCCTCCCCCGGAAAACTTCCCCAGAACGCCGTGCGTGGCAGAAAGCCACGATAGCCCTTGATCTCGACCTCGCACCAGGGGGAATCGGCGGCGCAATGGCTGATCCGCCCGACAACGCCCGCTGCGGCGCGGGCGACGATGGCGGCATCGTCGCGCGGGGCGGCGCGCAACGTCTGTTCGGCGCCGATCACAAGGAGGGTCCGCCGCCCGGTCAACGTCGCCTCATGGACCCAGCCCTCGGTGCCGTCGGCATCGCGCACCAGCCGCCAGACATCGAATTCGCGCTCGATCTCAACCGGCAGGCCGCGCCGCTTATAGACCCAGGTGATCGGATAGCGCGTGCCGGGCCCGGCACGGAGATTGACGTCATCAGAGCGCAGCGCGGCAAAGCGCGGCAGCGGCAAGCCGGTGACGCTGCCTTTCGCGGGCGTTGGCGCCGACGAAGGTGCGGGGGAGGGGGGAGGGGAGGCGGGGGGCGTTGGCGGCGCGGGCGCCGCTGCGATCAGCAGCAGCGCCAGCACCAAGCCGAGCCGCCGCGTCACGACCGCGCCCCTTGGTCCGGCGTCACGACATCGGGGCGGGTGCTGCGCCGCATCAGCCAATAGACGCCGGCGAGATCGACCAGGCCGACGCAAAGCCGGTCGAGCGTGCCATAATGCGAGCGCCCGGCGTGGCGCGGCCGGTGATTGACCGCGACGCTGACCACGCGCCCGCCGGCACGCAGAAACAACGCCGGCAGAAAGCGGTGCATATGATCGAAACGCGGCAGATCGAGGAAGGCGGCACGGCGAAACAGCTTCAGCCCGCAGCCGGTATCGGGCGTTCCATCGCCGAGCATCGCCGCGCGGAGGCGATTGGCAAGGCGTGAACTCACCCGTTTTCGCCAGCCATCGCGCCGCGCCTTTCGCCATCCCGCGATCAACACCGGCTCGCGCCTACCCGCTTCGGCCAGCGCGCGATCGAACAGACGCGGAATATCGGCGGGGTCGTTTTGGCCGTCGCCGTCCAATGTTGCGATCCATTCGCCGGCGGCGGCGGCGATGCCGGTCGCGAGCGCCGCACTCTGTCCGCAAGCGACGCGATGGCGGCGCCAGCGTAGCGGAACGCCGGAGAGCCGCGCCGCTTCGGCAAGGCGGGCTGGCGTCTCATCGGCGCTCCCGTCATCGACATAGACGATTTCGGCGCCGCCATGCCGCGCCGCAAACGCCGCCAGCACGGCCCGCAATTCGCGGGCGAGCGGCAGGATGTTCGGCGCCTCGTCCCGCACCGGCACGACGGCGGAGAGCACGACACGCGGCAAAGCGGCGGGATCAGAACCTGACATCGTCATCGCCGCCGGTAGCACCACGAAAGACCCCCGACAAGCCGGTTGACCGCAACGACGGCGCCGGGCAAACCCGCCCGCCATGACCCGCACACCCTCGGCCGCGCCGCCCCCAGCCTTGCCGCCATCTTCCTGGATCCTCAGCGAATCCTATGCCGGGCTGATGGCGCAGGCGCGGGGGTTGGCCGAGGCCGCATCGCTCGCCCCCGAAAGCCGTATCCTCACGCCGCGCGCGCCCTGGCGCTTTGTTACCGCGCGGCTATGGCCGGCGCCGCTCGCCGCCATCGGTGACGCTCTCGCCGGGCCGCTCCCCGAGATCGTGATCGGGTGCGGCGGCGCAGGCGCCGTGATCGGCGCTGCGCTGCGCCGCCGCTATGGCCTGCGCGCCGTGCAAATCCAGCACCCGCGCATGGATCTGCGCCGCTTCGACGTCATTCTCGCCGCGATCCATGACGATCTCACCGGGCCCAACGTCATCGTCACCCGCACAGCACTCCATGGCGTGACACCGGCGCGATTGGCCGAGGCGGCGGCGATCTGGCGGCCACGCCTCGCCCATCTGCCGCGCCCGCTGGTCGCGGTGCTGGTCGGCGGCTCGAACGGGCGGTTCCGCCTCGGCGCCCTCGAAGCCGAGGCGCTCGGCATCCGGCTTGCCGCCCTCGCCGCCGACGGCGCCGGTCTCGCCGTCACCCCGTCGCGTCGCACCTCAAGCGCGGCGCAACGGGCGCTCGCGCTTGCGCTCGCCGGCCCGCGCGATGCCGGCACCGCCTATCTCTGGGACGGCAGCGGCGAAAATCCCTATTTCGGGTTGTTGGCGCTGGCCGACGTGATCATCGCGACCGAGGACAGCGTCTCGATGATGTCGGAAGCGGCGGCGACCGCAGCGCCGCTGCTGGTCGCCCGTCTGCCTGGCCATTCGCGGCGCATCCGCGATTTCAGCGCGACGCTGATCGCAAGCGGCCGGGCCCGCGAGTTCACCGGCCGGTTGGAGGTTTGGCCCACGATCCCGATCAATGATACAGAAGCGGCGGCCGATGAACTCCGCCGGCGGCTTGGCTATTGAGCAGTGCCGGGCGAAAGGTGGGAAGAATTGTTCTTTTTTGAAAAAAAGAACCAAAAAACGTTTGTCCGTTTGGTGGTGCCCGCAGCGCCGCCGCGCCGGTGAACTGAGAGGCTGTGATGCTCGCGATCGAGACCTTTGACCAGCGTCAGGGCGGCAATGTGCTCTATAAGGCGCTCTCGCATCCGCTCGCGGCGGAAGCTCTCAGCGCGCTCGCGGCGCGGCTCCGCCCGCTCGCGCCGATTGCCCTGCTTGACCCGGATGGCATTGCCCCGGCGCTGCTTGCGCTCGCCCCAGCATTGCCGCCGATCGCTGAGGTTTATGTCGAGGATGTGCGGGCGATCGGCCGCGAGATCGCCGGATGCGCGGCGTGCCCGCTCACCGACCTGCCGCGCAGTGCCGCGCGCGCACTCCTGATCACCGCCTTCGACGCCGAGCGCCTCAAGGCCCGTCTCGCGCCCTTTATGCCTGCCGGTATGGAATGTCTCTCGCTCGATGCGATCCGCCTGCCGCGGGAGATGCTGACGGTGCCCGAACGCTATGGCGAGCGGCGCAATTTCGCGACCAACTTTGCCTTTTTTCGCGATCAGGACGGGCTTTCGACGCGCCTCGTCTCGGCCAATTACTGGGCCGGCTACGGCGCCGGCGCGGTCCGCCTCTGGCTTCGCCTGTTCGCCGCCGACGGCGAGGTGCTGGCCACCTGGGAAGAGGCTTTGCCTGCGGGTCCAGGCGGCTTCGCGATCGACAGCCGTGCCGTCCGCGCCCGCTTCGGGCTGCCGCCGTTCACCGGCCAGCTTTTCCTGCATGTCATCGGCGCCGCCGGTCATGACGTGGTGAAATACGCCCTCGATACCTTCCCGACCGACGCTGGTCCCAGTCTCTCTTGCACGCATGACGCCAATGCCTGGCCGTCTGAGCGCTATGCCGGTCTCCCCGCGCCGCGCGAGGATGAGCGGGTGATCCTCTGGGTGCAGAATAGCCACGCCGTCGCCATCCCCGCCGGCGCGATCGCGCTCGACCGCATGGGGGCGGAGCGGCCGGTCGCGTTCCCCCGCCCGATCGCGCCCTTCGCGACCGAGGCGCTCGATGTCGCGACATTGCTGCCCGGCATTCGCTGGCCGGCGCAGATCGAACTCCGCGCCGGGCGCCATGTCGTCCGGCCGCGCTATGAGGTGGTGCGCGGCGGGCGCACCCGCATCGCCCATGTCAATGTCGAGCGCGCCGATCTCGCCCCCGATCCCACCCTCCGCGCGCTCCCGGCGCCGCTCGGGCGCGGCTTTCTGCTGCCGTTTCCGATCCTGCCGCGGCGGCGTTTCGCAACCATCGTGCAGCCGACGCCGATGGCGACGAGCGAGACCTCGCTGCCGCTCCGCCTCGATCTTTTCGACCCTGAGGGACGGCCGGCGGGGAGTCATTTCCTTGGCTGCCTTGCGCGCGATCACGCGCTCGCCCTCGATCTCGACAGCGTTCTCGCCCCGGACGCCCTGCCTGAAGGCGGCCATGGCGAGCTGGTCTATGATTTCCGTGATGGCGGCGAGGGCAATGGCTGGTTGCACGCTTTGTTCCGCTATGCCGATCGCGAGAGCGGCCACGAGGCGGAATCGAGCTTCGGCAGCCACATCTTCAATACGCTGATGACCTATCGCGACGAGCCGCAATCCTATAGCGGCAAGCCACCGGGGCTTTCGACGCGGCTTTTTCTTCGCCTCGGCGAGGGCGGGCGGCAGAGCTTCACCTGTCTCATCTACCCGGCCTCAGCGCCATGGCACCCGCGCTCGACGACGAGCCTCCTGCTCCATGACGAAGCGGGCGCCTTGGTCGCGGAGGCGCCGCTCGCCATCGCCTGTTCGGGCTCGGCGCTGATCCACCCGCAGGACGTGTTTGGCCCCGATCGCCTCGCCCGCGCCGGGTCGCGCGGCTATGTTCTGATCCGCGACACCACCTGCCGCCTGTTCGGCTATCATGGCCTGATGGACGCAGCCGGCGGCTTCTCGCTCGATCACATGTTTGGTTTCTGAAGGGGCGCGGCATGACGCATGACGGCTCCCCGCCTGCCGCCCCGCCGGCCGGGGCGGCGTGTTCGCTGACCGAGCGCGCCTATCGCATCCTCGAGGAAGACATCGCGATGCTGCGTCTGGCTCCCGGCGCTGCGGTCTCCGAGGCGGTTCTCAGCCAGCGCTGCGGGCTGGGCCGCACGCCGGTGCGCGAGGCGTTGCAGCGGCTCGCGCGCGAGGGGCTGGTGCGGGTGCTGCCGCGCCGTGGCATCGTCGTCACCGAGATCGACATCGCCCGGCAATTGCGGCTGCTCGCCGTTCGCCGCGAGATCGAGCGCCTGCTCGCCCGCACCGCCGCGACCGAGGCGAGCCCGGCGCAGCGCGCGCGTTTCGCCGACATCGCCGCCGGCATGGAAGACGCCGCCGCTGGCAATGACGATACCGCGTTCATGCGTCTCGATCGCGCCTTCAATCTCCTGCTTTTGGAGAGCGCGCGAAACGAGTTCGCCGCCGGCGCGATGGCGTTGATGAACGGGCTGTCACGGCGCTTCTGGTACATGCATTACCGCGAGGTCGCCGATCTCGCGCGCGCCGCCCGCCTTCATGCCGCGGTCGCCCGCGCCGTCGCCGATGGCGCGCCGGCGGCGGCGGCAGAGGCGTCTGACGCGCTGATCGATTATATCGACGAATTCGCCCGCGCCGCCTGCCAAACGCACTCTGGCGGCTAGAGCGTGATCGTCGAAGGCGGAATCGCCGGAGACGTGAATCACACTCTACAACAATACCTTAATAGAGCGTGTCTGGATCGATATGATCCGGGCACGCTCTAGCCGCGTTCGCGGCCCTAGAGCGTGATCGGTTTAAGTCGATCACGCTCTACGCCTATTTTGGCGAGCAAGTTGGCCGGTTTTGAGTGAACTGGATGGTTCAATCAAAACCTACCTTGCTCTAAGCGGCCACGTCGACGAGCTGCAGCGCTTGGCGACGGAGCAGCTCGCGATAGAGGCCGGGCGATTGTTCGAGTTCGATCGGGCTGCCGTCCTGGACGATCTGGCCAGACTGCATGACGACGATGCGGTCGAAATCCTTGAGGGTGGAGAGCCGGTGGGCGACGGCGATCACCGTGCGCCCGATCATCAGCCGCATGAGCGCGTCCTGCACCGCCTGCTCGGCCTCGCTGTCGAGCGCGCTGGTCGCCTCGTCGAGCAGCAGCACCGGCGCATCGCACAGGAAGGCGCGGGCGATGGCGATCCTCTGGCGCTGACCGCCCGAGAGCTTGGTGCCGCGATCGCCGACGACGGTATCGTAACCGTCTGCGAGCTGCATGATGAAATCGTGGCAGCCAGCGGCCTCGGCGGCGGCGCGGACCTCCTGGTCGGTGGCGTCGGGTCGGCCATAGCGGATATTCTCGCGCACCGAGCGGTGGAACATCAGCACGTCCTGCGGCACCACCGCGATCGCGCGATGCAGGCTTTCCTGGGCAAGGTCGGCGATGCTTTGGCCGTCGATCAGGATTTCCCCGCCATCGATATCGCGAAAACGCTGCAAAAGGGTGAGCACCGTGGTCTTGCCCGAGCCGGAGCGGCCGACGAGGCCGAGACGTGAGCCCGGTTCGATGCGGAGATTGAAATTCTTGAGCACCGTCTGCCCGCCGGGATAGGCGAAGGAGACGTCGCGGAATTCGACCAGGCCGCGCGGCACCGCGAGTTTCTGCGCATCCGCAGCGTCGCGCAGCTCATGCGGGAGCAGCAGCGTCGACAGCGCTTCCGAGAGCCGCGCGATGTGCTGCACCATATCGACGAGGGCGACGGCGAGATCACGGGTGCCGTGCAGGATGATGAAACCGAGCGTGCTGACCAGCACCATGTCGCCGGCGCTGGCGGCGCCGCGCTGCCAGAGCAGGATGCCCCAGGCGAGGATGCCCGCGGTGAGCAGCGCCGTGGTCGCGGCATGGAGAAGGCGGAGGCGTTCGAGATAGCGAAGGCTTTCGCCGCGCGCTTTCATTTCGGCGCCGATGCGGCGGCGAAACCGCGCCTGCTCGCGGCCGAAGGCGCCGAAGGCGCGCACCAGGGAGATGTTGTTGATGACGTCGACGAGTTCACCATCGACGGCGGCGGCCTCGGCGGCGTAGCGATGATGGAGCGCGGTGCCGCGGCTCGCGAGCCGGATCAACAGGGCGGCGAGCGAGCCCGAAATCGTCGCCAGCACCAGCGCCATTACCGGATCGACGGAGGCGAGGAAACAGATCGCGAGAACCACCGCAAGGCAAGGCGGCATCACGTTCCAGGAGAACAGGTTTTCTACGGTGAAGATGGCGTTGGCGGTCGCGGTGATGCGCCCGGCGAGCGTGCCCGGCTGGCGCTCGGCGAAGAAAGACGGTGCGTGACCGGTGAGATGGGCGAAAAGATCGCGCCGGACATCGCCGGTGACGGCAACGAAGACGTAGGACGCGACCCAGCCGGCGAGACGCCAGGTGAGATTATCGGCGGCGATCACCCCGGCAAGCAGGCCGAACGCCCACCAAACGGCGGCGATCCGATGCGCCATCAGCGTGTCGACGAGATGTTTCAGCGCGTATTGCGAGCTGACCGAGAACCCGACGGCGAGCATCACCGCGCCGATCACCACCGCGTGCTGGAATTTATGGCGCAGCACGTAAGCGAAGATGAACGCGATCGGCCGGCGCGCGAGGTGCTCGAGCGCTGCGATGTCGGGCAGCGGGGGGGCATCGTTGCCGGTGGTCGCGGGGGGATGGGGGCGAGCGAACAACATGGCGGTCGGCGTCTTTCGTGGGGCGGGAATGAGCCTCAATGTTGCGCGGCATTGCGGCGGAGTTAAGGCAAAATCCGCCCTAGATTTGCCCGTTTCGTCTCTCTAACTACCACCCGCGCCGCCCAGGAGCGTCAAAAGCGCGGCGGCGCGAAGACATCAGCCGCGACGACGTCGGCTATGAAGTGATCGGATATCTGGCTCAAAGAGAGAAAAAACCATGCGCATCGCCCAGATCGCCCCCCTCTATGAAGCTGTGCCGCCGAAATTCTATGGCGGCACCGAACGCGTCGTCTCCTACCTGACCGAGGAGCTGGTCGCGCTCGGCCATGAGGTGACGCTGTTTGCCAGCGGGGATTCGGAGACCACGGCCCATCTCGAGGCGGCTTGGCCGCGCGCGCTCCGCCTCGATCCCGCGATCCGCGACCCGATCGCGCCGCATGCGCTGCTCATGGAGCGGGTGATGCAACGCGCGGGTGAGTTCGATGTGCTGCATTTCCACAATGAATATCTGCCCTTCAGCCTGTTCAGCCGCCAGCCGACGCCGTGGCTGAACACCTTGCATGGCCGCCTCGACATGATCGAATACCAGGGCATCTTCGATGTCTTCTCGCAGGTGCCGTTAGTCTCGATCTCCGACTCCCAGCGCCGCCCGCTGCCGCAGGCCAATTTCATCGGCACGGTGCTGCATGGCCTGCCGGAAAACCTGCTGACGCCGCGGCCGGCAACCCCGAGCTATCTCGCCTTTCTCGGCCGCATTTCGCCCGAAAAGCGCCCCGATCGGGCCATCCGCATCGCGCGTGCGGCCGGGATCCCGCTCAAGATCGCGGCCAAGGTGGACAACGCCGACCGGGCGTATTTCGAGGCCGTGATCAAGCCGATGCTGGACGACCCCGGCGTCGAGCTGATCGGCGAAATCAACGAGGCGCAGAAGCCTGATTTCCTCTCCGGCGCGATCGCCCTTTTGATGCCGATCGACTGGCCGGAGCCGTTCGGTCTCGTCATGATCGAAGCGATGGCCTGCGGCACGCCGGTGATTGCGATCAATCGCGGCTCGGTGCCGGAAGTGGTCGATGATGGCATCTCCGGCTTCATCGTCGAGGACGAGACCGGGGCCATCGGCGCCGTCGAACGTCTCGGCGAACTCGATCGCGCGCGGGTGCGCGCTCAGTTCGAGAAGCGCTTCACCGCCAAGCGCATGGCGCTCGACTATCTCGCGCTCTACCGCGCGATCGCCGAGCCGCGCCAGCGTCTGCGCGTCGTGGGGTAAGCGTCGCTGGTGTCATTCTTGGCGTTTCTCAAACCCGGTTCGCCCGATTGCCTGAAGAGGTCCATGCCGCTGCCTTGAAGATGCGCCCATTTTCCGCTATCCCTTTGAACGGGCAACGGTCTTTGTCGTATCGAAAGGGTTTTCATGGAAAAAATCACCGCCGGCGGCTTGCGCATGGACCGGCTCGGCCTGGGCACGTTCCGCCTTCAAGGGGAGGCTTGCCGTGCGGCCGTCGCGCAAGCGCTCGCGCTCGGCTATCGCCATATCGATACCGCCGAGATGTATGCCAATGAGGCGGAGATCGGTGCCGCGGTCGCGGCCTCGGGGATCAAGCGCGATGATCTTCACGTCACCAGCAAGGTGTGGTGGGAGCATCTGACGCCGGATGGCATCCGGCGCGCCTGTGAGGCCTCTTTGCGGGCGCTCCGGCTCGATCATCTCGATCTCTATCTGATCCACTGGCCGGCGCCGGGGATGGATCTGCCGGCGGCGCTCGAGACCATGGTGCGGCTGCGCGACGAAGGGCTGACGCGGGCGATCGGTGTCTCCAATTTCCCGACCGCGCTGCTGCGCGAGGCGGTGGAGACGGTGCGGGCGCCGATCGTCTGCAACCAGATCGAATATCATGTCCTGCTCGACCAAGCGGCGGTGCTGACCTACGCTCGCGCGAAGGGGCTGTTCGTCACCGCTTATTGCCCGCTTGCGCAAGGCCGGCTCGCCGAACACCCGACGCTCACCGAAATCGCCAAAAAACACGATGCGACGCCCGCGCAGGTGGCCCTCAAATGGCTCCTCGATCAGCCCGCTATCGCGGTGATCCCGAAAGCCGGGCGGCGCGAGAGCCAAGCGGCCAATCTCGCCGCCTGGAAAATCACCCTCGACGACGATGATCGCGCCCGCATCAAGGCCCTCCCCAAGACCCAGCGCTGCGTCAATCCGCCGTTTGCGCCGAAATGGGATTGAGGCCGCCTCACCGGCGTAAGCTCGCCACCGCGATCAGCGCCCAGCCGAGCAGAAGCAGGCTGCCGCCGTAGGGGGCGAGGGTTGCGTGGCTGATGCGCCCGAGTGCCAGCGCCGCGACCGTGCCCGCGAACAAAACGACCCCGAGCGCGATCGCCGCCCCGGCCGCATCCACGAGCCATCCGCCTGTGCGCTCGCGCCACAGGCCGAGGAATAGCAAAACCGGTGCGTGCCAGAGCGTGATTTCGCTCGCGCGGGCAAAAAGCTCGGCATGTTCGGGGGTGAAGCCGCCATGCGCACGATAGGCCGCCATCGCGACCCCGAGGAACCCAGCCAAAGCCCCGAGCAGCCCCCAAACCCGTGCCATCAGTTTGATCTCCGTTGTGAAGCCGCCGCAGTTTCAGGATGGGGGTCTGGGGCCTCAGGCCCCAGCGGGTCCAGGGCGGAGCCCTGGCCTTGCTTTCCGTTACCCTTCCTCATCGAGCGCTTCCTCGCCGACCCCGAGCAGCGCGGTCGCGTGTTCAGGGTCCAACGTTTCCACCGAGCGCAGCTTGCGATCGACGACGCGGGTGCGTTGGCGGGCCTTCTCGATGGTATTGCCGAAGGTGTTCGCTTGTCGTGCGAGGTCTGAGAGCACTTTGTCCATTTTCTGCATTTCGCTCCGCGTCGCGGCGAGCAGGCCGCGCACCTCGTCGGCTTTTTCCTCCAAGGCGAGCGTCACATGGCCGAGATGGATGGTGCGGAGCAGCGCCGGCAGCAGGCTCGGCCCGAGAATCAGGACGCGGCAGAGGCGCCCGACCTCGTCGATTAGGCCGGGAATGCGCGCGACCTCGACATAGAGCCCATCGCTCGGGAGATAGAGCACGGCGAATTCCACCGTGCGCGGCGGGCGGATATATTTCTCGCGGATTTTCTCCGCCTCCTTTTTGATCCGGACGGCGAGCCCGGCGCGGCCGGCGCGTTCGGCCTCGAGATCGCCGGACGCCGCCGCCTCCAGCATGCGCTCATAGTCTTCCACCGGGAATTTGGCGTCGATCGCGAGCAGCGGGCGAATGGCGCCGCGCATCGGCATGACCAGCGCGAATTCC
Source organism: Acidibrevibacterium fodinaquatile (assembly GCF_003352165.1). Lineage (GTDB taxonomy): Bacteria > Pseudomonadota > Alphaproteobacteria > Acetobacterales > Acetobacteraceae > Acidibrevibacterium > Acidibrevibacterium fodinaquatile. Next base: position 2,956,747 of record NZ_CP029176.1, on the reverse strand, counting down.
ACCGCCTCGCCGCTGGTCTCGTCGATGCGCACGTTCTTTTGATAACCGCCGGCGGGCAGAATATCGTCGAGCAGCGCCTCTAGCTGCGCCTCGCCCCAGCCGCCGCGGGTTTTCACGTTGGCGAACAGGCGCCGGAGATCGCCGATTTCGGCGGTCACCGACTGGACATCGCCGATCGCTTTCTGGACGGCGGCGAATTGCTCGGTGACGCGGGCGAAGCTCGCCGTCATCTGGGCTTCGACGGCCGCGTGGAGCTGTTCGTTGACGGTTTTCTGGATCTCGCCGAGCTTGGCCTCATTGCCCTCGCGCATTTTGTCCAGCCGGCCGGAGAGCAATTCCCAGGCTTTTTCCTGGCCCTCGGCGAGGGTTGCGCGGATGTCTCCGATACTGCGCCCGAGAATTTCGCGCAGCTCCCCGAGCGGGGCGATCAGCGCGCGTTCGGTCTCGCGCAGGCGTTGCTCGAGTGCTGCCCTGGAAGTCTGCTCGCTTCCCAGAATTTGATCGAGCTTGAGGCGTAGCATTTCCGCCCGCGCCGCCTGCCCGCGTTGGCTCCAGAACGTGACGGCCAGCGCCGCCAAAGCGAGGGCGGCGATCAGGCCGAGGGCGAGCGTGCTCATGCCAACGCGACCTCCCGGGCCAACCGTTGGGGCTGGGCGAAGCGGCGCCGGCGCCCTATGTCGTGGCTGCGTTCGTCAGACATCACGGGAATCGATCCTTTTTCATGGCCTCGCCATCCTATCACGAAACCGCCGCGCCGGGCGCGGCGGGCTCGCTTTCCCCTGTCGCGCTCGCCGCGATGGCGTTCGCGTGTGGCGGCGCGGTCGCCAATATCTATTACGTGCAACCGATTTTGGGGGTGATCGGGGACGAATTTTCCGGCGCGGCGACGCTGGTGAGCCTGCTTCCCACCGCCAATCAGCTTGGCTTTGCGATCGGGCTTTTATTGCTGGTGCCGCTCGGCGATGGCATGAGCCGGCAGGGGTTGATTTTCGGCCAGCTCGCCTGGCTTGCCGCGTCGCTTGCCGCCGCCGCCCTGGCGCCGGGGCCGGGGACGTTGTTCGCGGCGATGGTCGCGGTCGGCATCGGGGCGACGGTTGCGCAGCAGATCGTGCCACTCGCGGCCGAGCTCGCGCCGCCGGCGCGGCGCGGCGCCGTAGTCGGGACGGTGATGAGCGGGCTTCTGAGCGGTATCCTGCTCGGGCGCGTTGCGAGTGGCGCGCTCGCCGCGCTGGCCGGCTGGCGGGTGGTGTTCGCGGCCGGGGTCGTGCTCGTTGCCGTCATCGCGTTGCTTTTGCGGGTGACATTGCCGCGTAGCGCGCCCAAGCCGCCGCTCGCCTATCGCCATTTGCTCGCCTCGCTCTTCGCCCTCCTCGTCGATCTCGCCCCGCTTCGCCGCGCCGCCCTCGCGCAAGCGGGATTGTTCGGCGCTTTCAGCGCGTTTTGGGCGACGCTTGCGCTCCATCTCGCGGCGCCGCCTTTCGCCATGGGGAGCGCTGCCGCCGGCCTCTTCGGGGTGATCGGTGCCGCCGGCGTGTTTGCCGCCCCGCTCGCCGGGCGGATCGCCGATCGGCGGGGGCCGCGCCCGGTCATTCTGCTCGGCATCGGGCTCACGCTGCTTGCCTGGCTGATCCTCGCTGCGTTTAACCACCTCGCCGGGCTGATCGCTGGCGTCGTGCTGCTCGATCTCGGCGTGCAGATGGCGTTGATCGCCCATCAGAGCGTGATCTACGCCCTTCGCCCCGAAGCCAGAAGCCGCATCAACACGGTGTTCATCACCGTGATGTTCGCCGGCGGCACGGTCGGTTCGGCCGGCGGCGGGCTTGCCTGGCGGCTCGGCGGCTGGGGCGCGGTCTCTGTGCTCGCGATCGCGCTTGTCGCGGCGACACTCTTTGTGCATCTCTTGCCAACAGCAATGCGAGGACGGAGCCGGCCATGAACGACACACGCCGCGAGCATGACAGCCTGGGCGAGGTCGAGGTGCCGGAAGCCGCCTATTGGGGCGCGCAGACCGTGCGCGCGGTCGCGAATTTCCCGATCTCCGGTGTTCCGCTCTCGCACTACCCGGCGCTCTTGCGGGCGCTCGCCATGGTCAAGCAGGCGGCGGCGCGGGCCAATCTCGCGCTCGGCAAGCTCGCCCCCGAAAAAGCGCACGCGATCGCGGCGGCGGCGGACGAGATCATCGCCGGGAAATTCCATGACCAGTTCCCGGTCGATGTCATTCAGGGCGGCGCCGGCACCTCGACCAACATGAACATGAACGAAGTGCTGGCCAACCGCGCGCTCGAGCATCTCGGCCACCGGCGCGGCGCCTATCACGCGCTCCACCCCAATGATGACGTCAATCTCTCGCAATCGACCAACGATACCTACCCGACGGCGGTGCGGCTTTCGGTTTTGCTGTCTTGTGCCGCGCTCACCGACGCGCTCGCCGATCTCGCGGCGGCGTTCGAGCGCAAAGCGACCGAGACCGCCGAGATCGTCAAGCTCGGCCGCACCCAGTTGCAGGATGCCGTGCCGATGACGCTGGGCCAGGAACTCGGCGCCTTCGCGACCGCGATCCGCGAGGATATCCAACGTCTCGGCGAGGCCGAGCGGTTGCTCTGCGAGGTCAATCTCGGTGGCACCGCGATCGGGACGAGGATCAACGCCGATCCCGCCTATGGCCCGCGCGCGATCGCCGAACTTGCCGCGATCAGCGGATTTCCGCTGGTGCAATCGGGCAATCTGGTCGAAGCGAGCTGGGACATGGGGGCGTTCGTGATGTTTTCCGGCGTGCTCAAGCGGGTCGCGACCAAGCTTTCCAAAATCGCCAATGATCTTCGCCTGCTTTCCTCGGGCCCGCGCGGCGGGCTCGCCGAAATCGCGCTGCCGGCGGTGCAGCCGGGCTCTTCGATCATGCCCGGGAAGGTCAATCCGGTGATCCCGGAAGTGGTCAATCAGGTTTGTTTTCAGGTCATCGGCAATGATCTCGCGATCACGCTTGCCGCCGAGGGCGGGCAATTGCAGCTCAACGCCTTCGAACCCCTGATCGCGCACAATATCCACGCCTCGCTGATGCTGCTCACCAATGCGGTGACGGTGTTACGCATCCGCTGCGTCGAAGGTCTTGCGCCGCGCCCAGCCGATTGCGCGCGGCATCTCGAGGCCAGTGTCGGCGCGGTGACGGCGCTGGTGCCGGTGATCGGCTATGAGGCGGCGGCCGGCCTCGCCCATGAGGCATTGGCCAGCGGTCGCACCATCCGGGCGCTGGCCCGCGAGAAATTCTCGCTCGACGATGCGACCCTTAACGATCTCCTCAACCCGGCGCGGCTCGCCGCGGGGCGGACTGCGTAGAACGAAGGAAGCGCCGTCTGCAAACCGCGGAATGTCACGAAACGGCGACGATGATGCGCAACCTGCTGACTGACATCGAGGGTGTCGCCGTCGGCCACGCCGACGAGCCCGGGCTCGGCTCGGGCGTGACCACGATCCTCTTCGCGCGCCCGGCGGTTGCCTCGGTTGCGGTGCTCGGCGGCGCGCCCGGCGGGCGTGATCTCGGCATGCTGGCGCCGGCCGCGACGGTGGGTGCGATCGATGCCATCGTGCTCTCCGGCGGCTCGGCCTTCGGGCTCGATGCCGCCGGCGGCGTGCAAGCGTTTCTTCGCGCCGAGGGGCGGGGATTTGTCATTGGCGGCCAAAATGTGCCGCTGGTCGCGCAGGCAATCTTGTTCGATCTCGGCAATGGCGGCAACAAAGCCTGGGGCGAACGCCCGCCTTATTGGGATCTCGGGCGCGCCGCAGCGGCGGCGGCGCGGGGCGGCATCTTCGCGCTCGGTTCGGTTGGCGCAGGCATGGGGGCAACCACGGCGACGCTGAAAGGCGGGCTCGGTTCCGCGAGCGCAACCACGCGGGCGGGGCACCGCGTCGCCGCCCTGGTCGCGGTCAATGCGCTCGGCAGCGTGACGATCGGCGACGGGCCGCATTTCTGGGCCGCACCCTTCGAGCGCGATCGCGAATTCGGCGGCCGCGGCCTGCCGCCGGTGATCACCGCCGAGGATCTCCGCCCACGCCTGAAAACCGCACCCGGTACGGCAACGACGATCGGCGTGATCGTAACCGATGCGGTTTTGGACAAAGCACAAGCCCATCGTCTCGCGGTGATGGCGCATGACGGTCTCGCCCGCGCTGTTCTGCCGGCGCATGCGCCGCTCGATGGTGACACCATCTTCGCCGCCGCGACCGGCGCGCGACCATTGGGCGAGCCTCTCGCCGAACTCACCGAACTCGGCTTCGCCGCGACGTTGACGATGGCACGCGCCATTGCGCGCGGCGTCTTTGCCGCAACCTCCCTCGGATTTCCCGGCGAGACGCCGACCTGGCAGGAACGGTTTGGAACGATCAAAACAAAAAAGAGGCAGGGGGCTTTGCCCCCTGCACCCAGACCAAAGGCAAAGCCTTTGGAAACCTCACGCTAGAGCGCGATCGGTTTAAGTCGATCGCGCTCTACCCCTATTTTGGCGAGCAAGTTGCCCGGTTTTGATGGAACAGGATGGTTCAATCAAAACCTACCTTGCTCTAGCATTCTGTTTCAGGGGCAGGACACTAGCCGCATTCGGTTCACGAATTCGAGGTATCGGTCTCGGTCATGCTCGGCTGCGGCGCCATCTCGGCTGCGGCGGCCTTGCGCGGGCGGCGCGCCGCAGGCTTCGCGGCAGCGGCTTTCTTGCCGGCCGCGGTGCTGCGCGGGGTCGTCGCTTTCGCGGGGCTGCGCGACGTGGCCTTCGCAGCCGCGGCTTTTGTGGTTTTGCGTGCCGTAGCCTTCGGCGCCGCCTTGGCGGCGGTACGACGCGTGGCCGTCTTGGCGGCGGCCACACGACGGCCGGTGGCGCGGGAAGCGGTCGTGCGCGCCGCCGGCTTCTTCGCCGCCGTGGCTTTTTTCGCGGTTGTGGTTTTTTTCGCCGCCGCCGGCTTCTTGGCGGCGGTCGGCTTCTTCGCCGTCGCCGTCGCGGCCTTCTTGCGTGGCGTTGCCGCCTTCGCTGTCGCACGCGCCGGCTTCTTCGCCGCGGTCGTCTTGCGGGTGGTGCCGGTTGCGCTGCGGGTCGAGGCGCGGCGCGTCGGCGCGCGCATCGCCAGCGCTGCTGCGCGGCGTTCAGAAGTTTCGGTGGTATCGGTGGTCATGTGAAGCACTCCATTGCTGTTGGCATTTGCCAAGGGGTCGTCGTTAGGAAACGAAAGCATCGGCGTGGGCGCTCCGCCGTCACACTGCCCAGCCCCGTTGAGATGTTCCCGGCCGGGCATTCCGTGCCGTTACGTTCCTCATCCAACAGCCTGCGCCGTTTGCGGCCTCTTGCGCGAATCGCACATGCGCATGCCGACTCCGCTATTCAACGAATGAGATGAAGATGTCAACAAAAAGACGCCTCCCGCGTGTGCGGAAGGGATAATTTTTCTCGTGCCAGAGTTCGCGGCGAGCCGCGGCGGCCATGAAAAAACGCCGCGGCACGAGTGGCTGCGGCGCTGGCAGTTTTGCAAAAAATTAAGTTTATATCAGCGACTTTTGATATCGGGAACCTCGCGCTGGGCCACCCCATTATAGAGCGAGAGCGGGCGGATCAGGCGATTGTCGGCGGCCTGCTCGAAAACATGCGCGGCCCACCCGGAAATCCGCGAGGCAACGAAGATCGGGGTGAACATCGGGATATCGAATCCCATCATGTAGTAGGCGGGGCCGGCGGGGAAATCGAGATTCGGATGGATGTTCTTCTTCTCCAGCATCTCCGCGGCCAGGATGCGCTCGATCTCGATCCATTTATGTTCGCCGGTGACGTCGGCCATTTTTTCCATGTAGCGGGTCATCGTCGGGACACGGGAATCGCCGTTGCGATAGACGCGATGGCCAAACCCCATGACCAGGGCACGATGATCGAAGCGCTCGGCGAGCCAGGCGCGGGCACGCTCGGGCTTGCCGATCTCTTTCAGCATGTGCATCACCGCCTCGTTGGCGCCGCCATGGAGCGGCCCCTTCAGCGCCGCGATCGCCGCCGTCACCGCGCCATGAATATCGGCCTGGGTCGAGGTGACGGTGCGGGCGGTGAAGGTCGAGGCGTTGAAGCCATGCTCGGCATAGAGGATGAGGCTGACATCGAAGGCCTTCACCACTTCCTTCGCCGGCACCTTGCCAAAGCACATATGAAAGAAATTCTCGGCGAACGTCAGATCCTCACGCGGGTTGGAGGCGCGCTTGCCGTGCCGGTTGCGATAGTCGAGGGCGATCGCCGTCGGGGTTTTGGCGAGCAGGCGCAGCGCCTTGTTGCGTGTCGCCTGCTCGCTGTTATCGGCGGTTTCGGGATCCTCGAGCGCCATGAAGGAAACCGCGGTGCGCACCGTATCCATCGGGTGGGCGCGATGGGGAAATTCGCCGATCACCCGCTTGAGCCGCGGCGTGAGTTTGCGCTCGGCGCGTTCCGCGCGCTCGAACGCCGCGAGTTGCCGGCGCGAGGGCAATTCACCGTGCCAGAGCAGATAGACGACCTCCTCGAAGCGGCAATTCTCCGCGAGATCCTGCACCGCATAGCCGCGATAGGTGAGGCTGTTGGTCTCCGGCATCACCTTCGAGACGGCGGTGACATCGGCATAGACCCCGACCAGACCCTTTTTGACTTCGCTTTCACTCATTATCCAACTCCCCTATTTTGCCAATGATCCGCCCGGTCAGAAAATGCCAGGCTTGCCGTCCACGAGACGCCCCGCCGGCAGCGCGACATTCAGAAGATGTAAATCTTCCGCTCGTAGAGACGAAAGCGATTGCACCGCCTCGAGAAACCGGTTGGCGGCGGCTCTGGTGATGATGCCCTCGGTCAAGGTTTCGAATTTGCGGATGTAATCGGCCCGCCCGAACGGCTTGGCGCCGAGCGGATGAGCGTTCGCCACCGCCAGCTCGTCGGTGATCACCGTGCCATCCGCGAGCGTCACCTCGACACGTCCGCCGAACGCCTTTTCCTTGGGATCGGTGCTGTGATAGCGCCGCGTCCATTCCGGATCCTCCCGGGTTTCGATCTTGTGCCAGAGCGCGACGGTCTCTGCCCGCCCCGCCCGCTGCGGCGTATAGCTCTCGACATGATGCCAGCGCCCATCCTCGAGGGCCACCGCGAAAATATACATGATCGAGTGATCGAGCGTCTCGCGGCTCGCCTTCGGATCCATCTTCTGCGGATCGTTGGCGCCGGTGCCGATCACGTAATGCGTATGATGCGAGGTGTGGATGACGATCCGCCGCACGCGCGCGAGATCGCCGATCTTCTCGCGCAGCCGGAACGCGAGATCGATCAGCGCCTGGCTCTGATATTCGGCGGAATGCTCCTTGGTGAAACTGTCCATGATCGCGCGCTTGGGCTCGCCCGGCGCCGGCAGCGGCACGTGATAGACGGCGTCGGGGCCGGCGAGCATCCAGGCGATGACCGAATCCTCGCCTTCATAGATCGGGCTCGGCGCGCCCTCGCCACGCATCGCGCGGTCGACCGCCTCGATGGCGAGCTTGCCGGCATGCGCCGGGGCATAGGCTTTCCATGAGCTGATCTCGCCCTTACGCGACTGGCGCGTCGTGAAGCTGACATGGACGGCTTGCTGCACAGCCTGATAGATCACTTCGGTCGGCAGGCGCAGCAAGGTTCCAATGCCGGCCGCCTGCGCCGGACAGAGATGGGCGATGTGATCCTTCTTCCATTCATGAAGGCAGATGGCGCGGACGAGATCGATCTGGATTTCATAGCCGGTCGCGATGGCGCGGATGAGATCGCGCCCTGAGCGCCCCTTGGCCTGCGCAACCGCGAGGATCGGCGGGATATTGTCGCCGGGGTGGGAATAATCGGCGGCGAGGAAGGTGTCATGCATATCGAGTTCGCGCACCGCCGTGCCATTTGCCCAGGCCGCCCATTCTGGGCTGACGCGGCGGCCGGCGGGCAGGCCGAACACGGTCGCGCCGTCGCGGCGCGGATGGCCGAGTGCCATGGTGCGCGCCGAGATCACCGGGCGGCGGTTGATCGCGGCGATGGCGACGGCGGCGTTGTCGATGATGCGGTTGATGATCATCGCCGCGACGTCTTTCTCCACCGCGACTTTGTCGGCGGCGACGGCGGCGATCTTCCAGGCGAGCTGGTCTTCGCGTTTGAGCGGAGATTTCGAGGGGTGGACGCGAACTTCGTGGCTCTGCATGCGGGGCTCCTCCTTGATGACACGTCTCGATCGTTATGCGATCGTGCCTTCGTAGGAGCGAGGCGGCGGCGCGGCAAGCGCCTCTGTGAATTCAGGAGAGCAAGGTTTCGCGCACCCGCCGCGCCTCGAACGCCTGCCACAGCAGCAGCACCGGCACCCCGATCGCGATATCGCGCGCGCGGCGGATCAGCGAGAAAGCGAGAGTGACCTCAGGCGCGACGCCAAACAGCGCGCCGATCGCGGCGAGCGCTGCTTCCTGCACGCCGAGATAGCCGGGAACGAGTACCGCGAAATTGAGCCCGGCTTGTAAAATCGCTTCGAGCGCGATCGCGCTCGCGACATCGATCGCAGAACCCAGGAGATGAAGCGCGAGCCAGGTCGTGAGACCGGCATAGATCCAGCCGATGAAGTGCACCGAGCCGGCCAGCGCGAGCCGTGGCACCCGCTGATAGATGCCGCTCAGTTCGCCTTCCAGCGCACCGATGCGTGCCGTTTGGCGGCGCAGCCAGCCGGCGGAAATCCGCTCGGTGAGGGCGCGGAAGATCGCCCCCACCCCTTGCTGGAGCGCAATGAAGGCGGCGCCGCCGATCACCGCGAGCGCGAGCCCGATCGCCAGCGGCCAGACCAGGGCGGAGTTGGGAACGCGCAGGATGAGAATGACGAGGCCGACACCGGCGAAGGCCATCTGCGCGAGAAATTCGATGGCGACGTCGACAAGCGTCGAGGCGACCGCGCGGCGCGCCGAAACGCCGTGCAGCGTGATCGCGCGGGCGCCGAAAATGAAGCCGCCCATCTGCGAGAATGGCAGCAAATTCCCGGCGGAATCGCGCACCATTCGCCCCCAGACATAGGTCAGCGGTGATCCCGTGCGCAAAAGCGTCCGCCATGCCAAACCGAGCCACGCCAAAATCCCGAGCTGACACAAAACCAGCCAGAAGAACCCGACCCAGCCGAGCGCGAACGCGGCGCCGAAGACGCCGCCGGCGCCGAACCAGCCGATCAGCAGCGTGCCCAGCGCGAGGCCCACGAGGGCGAGGAGAACCGAAAATTTTTTCACGCGAACCGGTCTCTGTCAGAAAATGCCGAGAGCCCCTACACCGGCGCCGCTGTTTGAGGAAGGGCCGCGATCTAGTAAGAGATGAGCGTGGCACGCGGGGCACGGCCACGGCGCCGCGCTGGAGAGTGTCTAAAGAGCGTGAGGAATAAGAGGAATAAGACGAAATGAGCGCTGCGGACGCGGTTTTTCTGACCGGCGCGACCGGTTTCGTCGGCGCCGCGGTGGCGCGTGCGCTGATTGCGCGGGGCTTTGCCGTGCGGGCGCTGGCGCGCCCGGGAAGCCCGCGCGATAATATCGCCGGGCTCGCGCTCGAGCCCGTCACCGGCGATCTCGAAGATCCGGCGAGCCTTGCGCGGGGCGTTGCCGGCTGCCGTTATCTCTTTCATGTCGCGGCCGATTACCGGCTCTGGGTGCCAGACCCGGCGAGCATGATGCGGGTCAATGTCGAGGGCACGCGGGCGCTGATGCGGGCCGCCCAGCAGGCCGGGGTCGAGCGCATCGTCTATTGCAGCAGCGTCGCCGCCCTCGGCCATACCCGGGATGGGTCCCCCGCCGATGAGACAACCCCGGTCATCGAGGCCGAGATCATCGGCCCTTATAAGCGTTCGAAATATCTCGCCGAGCAGGCGGTGCTGGCGATGGTGCGCGAGGAGGGGCTGCCGGCGGTGATCGTCAATCCCTCGACCCCGGTCGGCCCGCGCGACATCAAGCCGACGCCGACCGGGCGCATGATCCTCGATGCCGCCGCCGGGCGCATGCCGGGCTATCTCGAAACCGGCCTCAATATCGTGCATGTCGACGATGTCGCCGAGGGCCATCTTCTGGCGCTCGAACGCGGCGTGATCGGCGAGCGCTACATTCTCGGCGGCGAGAATATGAAGCTCGGCGATATTTTTGCGCGGGCGGCGCGCCTGGCCGGCACGCGCCCACCCCGCTTCAAGCTGTCCGAGGGGATGCTGTGGCCGGTCGCGCTGGCCTGCGAGGGGTTGGCGCGCGCCTTCGGCATTCCGCCCTTGGTGACGCGCGAACATCTGCGCATGGCGCGAACGCCGATGTATTTCTCCTCGGCCAAGGCGATCGAGGGGCTCGGCTATCGGCCGCGCCCGGCCGAGGCGGCGCTTGCCGATGCGATCGCTTGGTTTCGCGCCAGCGGCAAATTGCGCCCGGCCAAGGCACGCCGGTCGGCATGATCGGCACCATTGCGGCGTTGTCCGCTGTGATCTGGGTCTATCTGCTGTTTTTTCACGGCCGCTTCTGGCAGGCGGGGCCGATTCTCGCGCCGCCGCCGAGGCCGCTCGCCGAGCCCCCGGCGATCACCGTGATCGTGCCGGCGCGCAACGAGGCAGCGGTGATCACGGAGACCCTCGCCTCCTTGCTCGCGCAGGATTATCCGCGGTTTTCGGTGATCCTGGTCGATGACGAGAGCAGCGATGACACCGCCGCCCGCGCCCGTGCGCTCGCCGATCAGCGTCTGACGGTGATCGCGGGGGCAACGCGCCCGGCGGGCTGGAGCGGCAAGCTCTGGGCGCTGGCGCAAGGCGTTGCGGCCAGCCAGACGCCGCTGCTCTTTTTCACCGACGCCGATATCCGCCACGCGCCGGGCCATCTTTCGGCGCTGGCCGCCAAGCTCGAAGCGGGCCGGCTCGATATGGTTTCGGAAATGGTGCGGCTCCGCTGCCAGAGTTTTTCCGAGCGCGCTTTGGTGCCGGCCTTCGTGTTCTTTTTTCAGATGCTCTACCCCTTCGCCCGGGTGAATGATCCGCTTTGCGCGACGGCGGCGGCGGCCGGTGGCAGCGTCTTGATCCGTGCCCGCGCGCTGGCGCGGATCGGCGGCATCGCGCGGATCAGGGGCGCGTTGATCGACGATGTCACGCTGGCCCGGCACGTCAAGGTGGGCGGGCGGATCTGGCTCGGCCATGGGGTTCTCGCCGAGAGCTTGCGCCCCTATCCCGGCCTCGGCGATATCTGGCGCATGATCACCCGCACCGCGTTCGTCCAGCTTCGCTTTTCCTGGCTGCTGCTCGCAGCGACGACCTTGGCGATGGCTTTGGTCTGGCTCGCGCCGCCGGCGCTCGCCCTGCTGGGCCATGGCGTGCCGCGGCTTCTCGGCGCCTTCGGCTGGCTCGCCGGCATGAGCGCCTATCTGCCGACGCTCCGCCGTTTTGGCCGCGCGCCGCTTTGGGCGCTGGCCCTGCCGCTGATCGCAGCGTTCTACATGGCGGCAACGATCGCGGCCGCGGTCAACCATGCGCGCGGGCGGGGTGTCGCGTGGAAAGCGCGCGCTTACGGGGCGGGCCCGGCATGAGTGTCGCCGGCGTCGAGGCGTGGTCGGGGAAGGATCGCGGGGATGAGAATTTCCCGGTCGGCTCCTTTCTGATCCGTCCCGATCTCCGCCACCATGTGCATGCGTTTTACGCCTTCGCGCGCAACGCCGATGACATCGCCGATCATCCGCGCTTGCCGCCGGAGGAAAAACTCGCCCGGCTCGACGCGATGGAGGAAGTGCTGCTCGGCCGTCTCGGCGATGGCGCCGCGCCCTCGGCGGCGCGGCTTCGCGCGAGCCTCGCGGCAACCGGCGTCACGCCGCGCCACGCCTGCGATCTCCTGCACGCGTTCCGCCAGGATGCGACCAAGCGGCGCTATGCGAGCTGGGAAGAGCTTTACGATTATTGCGCGTTCTCGGCGATGCCGGTCGGGCGGCACGTGCTCGATCTCCATGGCGAAGAGGAAGCGACGTATCCGCCGTCTGACGCGCTCTGCGTCATTTTGCAGGTGCTGAACCATTTGCAGGATTGCGCCAAGGATTTGGCGGCGCTCGATCGTTGCTATCTGCCGGCGGATCTGCTCGGCGCAGAGGGTGCCGCCGTCAGCGATCTCGCAGCCCCGCGCGCGAGCCCGGCGCTACGCCGCGTGTTCGATGCTTTGCTCGTCGAGGTCGCGCTGCTCATGCCGCTCGCGGCACGCTTGCCGGGCACGGTGCGGGCGCGTCGGCTGCGGCTGGAAACGGCGGTGATCGTCGGGCTTGCGCGCCGCCTGAGCGCGCGGCTTGCCGCCGGCGATCCGCTCGCAGAGCGCGTTGCGCTCGGCAAATTCGACATCGCCGCCGCCGCGTTCGGCGCGCTCCGCTTCTTGCCATGACCACGCCGCTCGGGCTCGATCCCGCCGATCTCGCCGCGGTGACGGACGCCGTGCGCGCCGCCGGCACCTCGTTTTATCACGGCATGCGCGTGCTTGCGCCCGAGCGACGGGCGGCGATGTATGGCATTTACGCGTTTTGCCGCGAGGTCGATGACATCGCCGACGAGCCCGGCGAACTTGCCGCGAAGAACGCGGCGCTCGCGCTCTGGCGCCGGCGCGTCGCCGGCTTCGCCGACGGCCGCGGCGATAACGCGATCAGCCGCGTGCTGGCGGCGGCGACGCGGCGTTTCGCGCTGCGCCAGGATGATTTTCTCGCCATCATCGACGGGATGGAAATGGACGCGGGCGCGCCGATCATCGCGCCTGATCTTGCGACCCTCGATCTCTATTGCGATCGCGTCGCGGTCGCCGTCGGGCGGCTTTCGGTGCGCGCGTTTGGCGATTCCTCGGCCAAAGCCGATGCGGTTGCGCTCGCTCTCGGGCGGGCCTTGCAGCTCACCAACATCCTTCGCGATCTCGCCGAGGACGCGGCGCGCGGGCGGCTTTATTTGCCCGCGGAATGGCTCGACGCGGCGGGGGTGCCGCGCGATCCACAACGGGCGCTCACCGCCCCTGGGCTCGGTGCGGTCTGCGATCGCATCGCCGAGCGCGCGGCGGCCTATTTTCGCGCGGCCGACCAGGCGATGGCGGCGTGCGACCGCCGCGCGATGCGCCCGGCGCGGCTGATGGGCGCGACCTATGCCGCCCTCCTCGCGGCCTTGCGCCAGCGCGGCTGGCAGCGCTTGGAGACGCCGGTCAAGCTCGGCAAGTGGCAAAAGCTCTGGCTCGCTTGCCGCTACGGTGTGCTCTGATGCGGGTGCATGTCATTGGTGCCGGGCTCGCCGGGCTTGCCGCCAGCCTCGCCCTTACGGACGCCGGCCTGCGCGTTGCGCTTTACGAGGCCGGGCCGGCGGCGGGTGGGCGCTGCCGCTCCTATTTCGATCGCCAGCTCGGGGCGCGGATCGATAACGGCAATCATCTTCTGCTCTCAGGCAACCGCGCCGCCTATGCCTATCTTCGCCGCCTCGGCACGGAGGCGACGTTGGCCGGGCCGCCTGCGCCGATTTTTCCGTTTTTCGACCGCGCCGATGGCACGCGCTGGCAGCTCCGCCCCGGCCGCTCGCGCCTGCCGTGGTGGATTTTTGCCCCGAGCCGGCGCGTCCCCGGCACAAGCCCCGGTGATTACCTCGCGCTCCGCCATGTGCTTCGCGCGCGCGGCGAAACGCGGGTCGCCGATCTGCCGCTCGCGCCGGCACTCGCGCTGCGACTGATCACGCCGCTTGCGATCGCCGCGCTCAATACGATGCCGGAGATCGGCTCGGCTTCACTGCTCGGCGCGGTGGTCGGCGAGACGCTGGCCCGCGGTGGGGCTGCCTGCATCCCGGCCTTCCCGCGCGATGGTCTCTCGGAGAGTTTCATCGACCCGGCGCTCGCCGCGTTGGCGGCCGGCGGCAGCGAGATTTTTCTCGCCCGCCGCGTGACCGCCCTCACCACCCGAGACGGCGCCGTCGGAGCGATCGCGACCACCGCCGGGCCGGCGGACTTCGCCCCCGGTGACCAGGTGGTGCTCGCGGTGCCGCCATGGATCGCCGCCGAGCTCCTGCCCGGCCTCACGGTCCCCGACGCCTTCGAGATGATCCTCAATCTTCATTTTCGCCTCCATGCCGATCCCGGCCCGGCTGGGTTCTGGGGGGTGATCGGCGGGGTCGCGGAATGGGTGTTCGTCAAACCCGGCATCGTCTCCGTCACCATCAGCGCCGCCAATCGCTTCGCCGACACGCCGCCCGAGACCCTCGCCGAAGCGGTTTGGGGCGATGTCGCGGCGGTGCTCGGCGTTGCCGGCGCGATCCCGCCATGCCTCCCCCCCTGGCGTCTCGTGCGCGAGCGGCGGGCGACGTTTCTCGCGAGCCCCGAGCAGAACCGCCGCCGCCCCGGGCCAGAAACCGGGCTCGCCAACCTCCTGCTCGCCGGCGACTGGACGGCGACCGGCTTGCCGGCGACGATCGAAGGTGCGATCAGGTCGGGCAATCTTGCCGCCCAGGGGATTATCGAGAGGGTTCTCCGCCATGCCGCGCGACACTGAGCTGCCGCAAACCCCCTCCGCTGACCTTGCCGACGCCATCGCCCGCGGCGCGTCGGCGCTGGCTGCGCGCCAGAACCCGGACGGGCATTTCGTCTATGAGCTGGAGGCCGATGCCACGATCCCAGCGGAATATGTCCTGCTCGAACATTATCTCGATCGCATCGAGCCCGCGCTGGAAGCAAAAATCGGCGTTTACTTGCGCGAAATTCAGGGCGATCACGGCGGCTGGCCGCTGTTTCACGATGGCGGCTTCGATCTCTCGGCGAGCGTGAAGGCCTATTTTGCCCTGAAAGCGATCGGCGATGCGCCCGAGGCACCGCACATGGCGCGGGCACGCGCCGCCATCCTCGCCGCCGGCGGCGCGGCGCGGGCAAATGTCTTCACCCGCGTCCAACTCGCGCTATTCGGTGAAGTGCCATGGCGCGCGGTGCCGGTGATGCCGGCCGAGCTGATGATCGCGCCGCGCTGGTTCCCGATCAATCTCTGGCGCGTCTCCTACTGGTCGCGCACCGTCATTGTGCCGCTCCTCGTGCTCATGGCGAAAAAACCGCGGGCGCGTAACCCGCGCGGCGTCAGGGTCCAGGAATTATTCGTAACCCCGCCCGAGCAGGTCAAAGATTGGATCCGTGGCCCTTATCGCTCGCTGTGGGGGCGGTTTTTCAAGGGGCTCGATACTGTGCTCCGCGTTCTCGACCCGCTGGTGCCGGCGCGGTTTCGTGACATCTCGATCAGGCGCGCGGTCGCCTTTGTCCGCGAGCGTCTCAATGGCGAGGACGGGCTCGGGGCGATTTATCCCGCGATCGCCAACAGCGTGATGATGTTCGACGCGCTCGGCACCCCCCCCGACCATCCTGATGCCGCGATCGCCTGGCAAGCGGTGCGGAAGCTTCTCGTCATCGGCGCCGAGCGCGCCTATTGCCAGCCCTGCGTCTCGCCGATCTGGGATACCGCGCTCGCCGGCCACGCGCTCGCCGAAACCGAGGGCGCCGATCACCCGCGCCTCAAAGCCGCCTGCGACTGGCTCGCCGCCCGCCAGATCACCGATGTCGTCGGTGACTGGGCGATGGCAAGGCCGGGGGTTCGCCCCGGTGGCTGGGCGTTTCAATATGCCAATCCGCATTACCCGGATGTCGATGACACCGCCGTCGTCGGCATGCTGTTGCATCGAAGCGGCGATCCCGCCCACGCCGCCGCCATCGCGCGCGCGCGCGAATGGATCATCGGCCTGCAATGCCGGGGCGGCGGCTGGGGAGCGTTCGATGCCGATAACGACCACCAGTTCCTGAACCATATCCCGTTCGCCGATCATGGGGCGCTGCTCGACCCGCCGACCGCCGACGTCACCGCGCGCTGCGTCTCCTTCCTCGCGCAGACCGGGATGGATGCCGCCGACCCGGTGCTCGCCCGCGCGATCGCCTGGCTGCGTGCCGAGCAGGAGAAGGATGGCAGCTGGTTCGGGCGCTGGGGGACCAATTACATCTATGGCACCTGGTCGGTGCTTTGCGCGCTCAACGCCGCTGGTCTGCCGCATGACGATCCGGCGATCGAACGTGCCGTCGCCTTTCTGCTGGCGACCCAGCGCGACGATGGCGGCTGGGGCGAGGATGAGGAAACCTATGCCGGGGCGCCGCCGGGGCGCTACAAAGTGAGCACGCCGTCCCACACCGCCTGGGCGCTGCTTGGGCTGATGGCGGCGGGCAGGGCCGATCACCCGGCGGTTGCGCGCGGCATCGCCTGGCTGGCCGCCGCGCAGCAGGAAAACGGCGAATGGGTCGAGCAGCCCTATAACGCGGTCGGTTTCCCGCGCGTTTTTTACCTCCGCTACCATGGCTACAAGCAATATTTCCCGCAGCTCGCGCTCGCTCGCTTCAAGGCCCTTCGCCACCGCAACCAGCGCCGTGTCGCGTACGGCTTCTGAAAAACCCCTTACCGGCGCCGCGTTCATCGTCGGGATGCGGGCGGAGGCGCGCATTGCCCGCCGCCTTGGCGCGATTGGGATCGGTGCCGCGAGCGCCGAGAGGCTGGCGGACGAGGCGTCCGCGCTGATCAGCTTCGGGATCGCCGGCGGGCTCGACCCCGCCCGTCTCCCAGGGGCGTTGGTCGTGCCGGAGGCGGTGGTGACACCGGATGGGGAACGTTTTGCCACCGACCCGGCCCTGACCGCAGCACTTGGCGGGGCGAACGCCGTGGCGATGCTCGCAAGCCCCGGCATCGTCGGCGAACGTGCCGCCAAAGCCCGCCTGTTTGCAGCCTTCGGCGCGGCGGCGGTGGATATGGAAAGCGGCGCGGTTGCGCGCGCTGCCGAGCGGCATGGCATTCCGTTCGCAGTCATGCGCGCGATCGGCGATCCCGCCGGGCGCAGCCTGCCGCCGGCGGCGATCGCGGCATTCGATCCGGGCGGCGGCGTCGCGTTGGGAAGGCTGATCGTCTCGCTCGCCGCCGATCCGCGGCAGATCCCGGCGCTGATCACGCTGGCGCGGGAAACCCGCTGCGCGCTGCGGGCCTTGCGGGCCGCCGCCGCCCGGCTTGATACCGGCTGGCCGGCTGATCAGGCTTGATCTTGCGCCGGCGCCCGTGTTTGCTAGGGCAATGCCCATCCTTTCCGGAAAAGCCCGGCTCGCCGGCGTTGTCGGCTGGCCGGTTGCGCATAGCCGCTCGCCGCGGTTGCACGGGTTTTGGCTCGAGCGCTATGCGATCGATGGCGCCTATGTGCCGCTCGCCGTCGCGCCGGCGGATTTCGCGCGCGCGATCGGCGGCTTGGTCGGCTGCGGTTTTGCCGGGCTCAACGTCACCTTGCCGCACAAGGAAGCGGCGTTCGCGCTCTGTGACGAGGTCGCCCCCTCGGCACGGCGCGCCGGCGCGGTCAATACGCTTATCTTCCGCGACCGCCGGGTTTACGGCAGCAACACCGATGGCGCCGGGTTTCTCGCCCATCTCCGCGCCGAAGGGGTCGATCCCGCCGCCGGGCCGGCGCTTCTGATTGGCGCCGGAGGTGCGGCGCGCGCGATCGCCAGCGCCCTTCTCGAGGCGGGATGCGCGGTCAGCCTCACGGCGCGGCGGGAAGAGGCGGCGGCTCGGCTGGCGGCGGCGCTGCCGGGGCTTGCGATCCTTCCCTGGGCGGCGCGTGCGGCGGCACTCGCCGATCAGGCGCTGGTCGTCAACACCACCCAGGCCGGGATGAGCGGCAATCCGCCGCTTGCGCTCGATCTCGCGCACGCCCGGGCGAGCCTGGTGGTCGCCGATATCGTCTATGTGCCGCTCGAAACCCCGCTGCTGCGCGCTGCGCGCGCGGCGGGGCTCCGCGTCGTCGGCGGGCTTGGGATGCTGCTCCATCAGGCGGCACCGGGGTTTGCGGCCTGGTTCGGCGTCGAACCCGAGGTCGATGCCGCGCTTTATCGCTTCGTCGCCGATGATCTGCTGCGGCCCGATCCGGCAGCCAGCGCATGCGCCTGATCGGCCTCACCGGTGGCATCGGCATGGGGAAATCGACCGCCGCCGCGCTTTTCCGCCGCGCCCATCTGCCGGTTTTCGATGCCGATCGCGTCGTGCGCAACCTGCAAGCCAAGGGTGGCGCCGCCGTGCCGCTGATCGCCGCGGCCTTTCCCGGCACCGTCCATGACGGGCGGATCGACCGCGCCCGTCTGCGCGCCGCCGTGATCGGCAAGCCGGCGGCGCTCGCGCGTCTCGAGGCGATCATCCATCCGCTGGTGCGCGCCGCTGAGCGCCGCTTCATCGCGCGCGCCCAGAGGCACGGCGCGCCCGCCGTGATCCTCGATATCCCGCTTTTGTTTGAGACCGGCGGCCACCGGCGGCTCGACAGCGTGATCGTCGTCTCCGCGCCGGCCGCCGTGCAACGGGCGCGGGTGCGGGCGCGGCGCCAGATGAACGACGCCGAGATCACCGCCATCATCGCGCGCCAGATGCCGGACGCGGTGAAGCGCCGCCGCGCCGATCTCGTGGTGCGGACCGGGCTTTCTCGCCATCATGCCTGGCGGCAAGTGCGCCGCTTCATTCTCCGGACGCTCCGATGACCCGCGCCGTATTATTCGATACCGAAACCACCGGCCTTGATCCCGCCGACGGGCATCGCGTGCTCGAGATCGCCGCCCTCGAACTGATCAACGATCTGCCGACCGGGCGGCATTTTCACACCCTCATCGATCCCGAACGCGACATCCCGGAAGAGGTGGTGCGGGTTCACGGCATCACCGCGCGCGACGTTGCCGGCAAACCCCGATTCGCGCAGATCGCCGAGGAATTGCTGGCGTTTTTCGGCGCGGGCCCGCTGATCGCCCATAACGCGCCGTTCGATTTCGGCTTTCTCGACGCCGAATTGCGCCGGATCGGCGCGCCGGCCCTCGATCGCGGCCGCATGGTCGACACACTCATGCTCGCCAAGGCGCGGTTTCCGGGCCTGCCCAACAGTTTGGACGCGCTCTGCCGGCGCTTCGGTATCGATCTTTCGGCGCGCACCACCCATAACGCCTTGCTCGATTGCCGGCTGCTTGCTGAGATCTATGTCGAGCTCACCGGCGGGCGTCAGCGCGGGCTCGATCTCGCAGCGGAAAGCGCCGCCGCCCCCGCCATCGCCTATGCCCATGACCGCGCGCGCCGCGAGCGCCCGATCCTGGTCAGTGACGCCGAGCGTGCCGCGCATGAGGCGTTCCTCGCCAAGCTCAAATCCCCGCTCTGGCTTGACTGACGCGCCGCCGGCGGCGCCTCAGTGAAGACCGTGGGCGGCGGATTGCCGATAGGCGTGCAGCGCGTTGGCAATTGCCGACGAGGGTGGCGTGATTGTGCCTTGGGCGCTCCCTGGGCTCTGGCTTGGGGTGCCGCTGGTGCCGGCGCTTAGCAGCGAACCATGATGATGGCCGAGCAGCGGCCCGGCGAGGGCGAATTGCTGCGTCTCGGCGGTGTCGCTTGCCTCGCTCCCGGCGGCGGCGCCCGTGGGATCATCGCTGTTGTCGGTCGCGGGATTTGAGATCGTGCCGGCCGCGTTCATCGCCGCGGCGAAGGAGGTCGGCTGCGCCCCGAGGCCGGCCGCGGCGCTGACATTCGCCGCCATCGCCGCGGCGCTGTTTGGCGCGGCGTTCTTTTGCGCGTCCTGCGCCGCGAGCACGTCGGCATTGCCGCTGCCGGTCGGGGGCGTCCAGCTCTGGCTTTGCGTGAGAAGCCGATGTGAGAGATGGCTGATCATGGTGGGCTCTCCAATTCTGGCGCACTCTGCGTCCCTGTGACGCTGAGGCGGGAAGACGCAAACCTCGTGCCAGAATTTTGCGCTCGCGCCGCTGCCGATCTTCGCGCTAAGCCGATGGGCAGAGCCGCGCGGCCGGCATTTTCTGCCCGGCCGCATGTGCCGGGCCGCCCGGACGCCGCGGGCGCGCGACGGAATGGAGTTTTCCCCGGCATGAAGCCATCGATCTGGCTGACGTTGCTGCTCGGCGTGCTCACCGCCGTCGGGCCGGTCTCGACCGACATGTATCTCCCGGCTTTTCCCCTGATCGAGGCGGATTTCGGCGGCCGGGCGGGCGGCGCGCAGATCACGCTCGCCGCCTGGTTCATCGGTCTCGCTTTCGGCCAGATCACCCAGGGCTCGCTGTCCGATCGCTTCGGGCGGCGCGCGCCGTTGATTTTTGGAACGTCGCTCTATGCCCTTGCCTCAGTCGGCTGCGCGCTGGCGCCGGGCCTGTGGTGGTTCTCGATCTGGCGGGCGTTGGCCGCGATCGGCGGCTCGGCGAGCATGGTGGTGCCGCGCGCGGTCGTGCGCGACCTCACCGACGGCCATGAAGCAGCGCGGCTGCTCTCGCGGCTGATGCTGGTCATGGGCGTGGTGCCGATCCTCGCGCCGGCGGCCGGCGGCGCCGTTCTCGCCGTTGCCGGCTGGCGCCTGATCTTCTGGATCGCCGCGGTCTATGGCGGGATCTGCACGCTGCTGGTCTGGCGCTTCCTCCCCGACACCCTGGCCCAGAGCCGGCGCATCCGGCTCGGCCCGATCGGCCTCCTCGGGCGCTATGCGGCGATCGCGCGCGAGCCGCGTTTCATCACCAACGCACTCTGCGGCGGTTTTGCCATGGCCGGCCTCTTCGCCTATCTCGGCGGCTCGCCGGCGGCCTATATCAGCCAATATCACATCACGCCGGCGCATTATGGCATGCTGTTCGGCATGAATGCCGCCGGCTTCATTTTCGCGGCCCAAGTCAATGCCCGCCTGCTGCCGCGTTTCGGCACCGACCGGGTGCTCGATACCGCGATTGCCGTCGCCGCGCTGGCGACGATGGTGCTGACGCTCGACGCCTTCACCGGCTGGGGTCGCGTGCCCGGGCTCGCCGCGCCGCTCTTTTGCTATCTCGCGGCGCTGGGCTTTTTGATGCCGACCACCACTGTCGGCGCGCTTTCGCGCCATGCCGCGCAGGCGGCCAGCGCCTCGGCCCTGATGGGCACCGGTCAATTCGTGCTCGGCGCGCTTTTCAGCACGGCGGTCGGGCTGATCAATGACGGCACGGCGCGGCCGATGGCGCTTCTCATGCTGGCCGGCGGCGCTGGTGCGTTGCTCACCAACCGTTTTCGCCCACGCGGCTGAAAAATCCGCCCGCCATGGCTTGTCCGGCGAGCGCGGACGCGGCAGGCTCGCCCGATCACGCTCGCGAAAGGTTGCCGCCATGAACGAAATCGCGTCTCCGCGCCCGAACAATCTCGAATCCTTCTGGATGCCCTATACCGCCAATCGCGCCTATAAAGCGGCGCCGCGGATGCTCGCCCGCGCGTCGGGGATGCATTACTACACGCCCGAGGGACGCGAGGTCATCGACGGCACCGCCGGGCTCTGGTGCGTCAATGCCGGGCATGGCCGGCGCGAAATCACCGAGGCGATCCAGCGCCAGGCGGCGGAGATGGATTTTGCGCCGACCTTCCAGCTCGGCCATCCAATCCGCCTTCCAGGCGGCGGCGAGAGTGGCGGAGCTGACGCCCGCCGGGCTCGATCGGGTGTTTTTCACCAATTCCGGCTCTGAAAGCGCCGATACCGCGCTCAAGATCGCGCTTGCCTATCACCGTGCCCGCGGCGAGGCCGGGCGGGTGCGCCTGATTGGGCGCGAGCGCGGCTATCACGGGGTGGGCTTCGGTGGCATGTCGGTCGGCGGCATCGGCGGCAACCGCAAACAGTTCGGCGCGCTTTTGCCCGCCGTCGATCATCTCCCCCACACCCATGCCCCGGCGCATAACGCGTTTTCGCGCGGCCAGCCGGCGTGGGGCGCGCATCTCGCGGATATTCTCGAGGATCTCGTCGCGCTCCATGGCGCGGAAACCATCGCCGCCGTCATGGTCGAGCCGCTCGCGGGGTCAACCGGCGTTCTGGTGCCGCCGCGCGGCTATCTCGAGCGGCTTCGCGCAATCTGCGACAAATACGGGATCCTGCTGATTTTCGACGAGGTGATCACCGGCTTCGGCCGGCTCGGCACGCCGTTCGGGGCCGAGCGGCTCGGCGTGACACCCGATATCATGACCATGGCCAAGGGCCTGACCAACGCCGCCGTGCCGATGGGGGCGGTTGCGGTCAAGGACGAAATCTATCGTGGCATCGTCGATAACGCCCCGGCCGGCATCGAACTTTTCCACGGCTATACCTATTCTGGTCATCCGCTCGCCTGCGCCGCCGCGATCGCGAGCATCGATCTGCACCGCAGCGAGGATCTGCCCGGCCGCGCCCGCGCCATGGAAGGCGCGTTCGAGGAGGCGGTGCACAGCCTCAAAGGGTTGCCCAACGTCATCGACATCCGCAATTTCGGCTTGGTTGCCGGGATCGAACTCGCCCCGCGCGCCGGCAAGCCCGCCGATCGCGCGGTCAGGGTGTTTCATCGCTGCTTCGATAATGGCGTCCTGATCCGCACCACCGGCGATATCATCGCGCTCTCGCCGCCGCTGATCGTGGAAGCCCCGCATATTGAGCGGATTTTTTCGACGCTTACGGACGCCATCCGCGCCGAAGCGGCCTGATCAAGGATAAAAAAAACCCGGAACCGCGCGTTCCGGGTTTTTTTCGGTCGCGCCCGATGCCTCTCAGGCGGCGAAGGGGTGGGAGACGCTGTTTCGCTGCTGCACCACCTGCGCCGCCTTGGGCTCGCCGCGGACGGCGCGGGCGATTGCCTCCTTGGTCGCGCGATAGTTGAAATCCTGGATCTTCTTGTCGTCGTCGGCCAGCCAGTGGATGAAGACGCCGACGCAGATGAAAAGATCATCCGCCTCGCTCTCCGGGATCACCCCTTCCGCGACACTGTCCGCCACCGCCTTGGCCACCGCGTGCTGCGCCGGGCCGAACATCTGCACCGCCTGTTTCGCGCCCTTGATCGTCACCTTGTTGAACATCACCGTCGCCGGCTTGCACAAAAGATTGGGCGCCACCACCGCGAGCAGCGAGGTGAACCCGTCTTTGTTGTTGACCAACGCGTTGCAGAACGCCGTCTCCGCCGCGCTGCCGCGCGGGCCGATCAGCAAATCGATATGCGCGACCTCATTGCCGTCGCCGACCAGCGATTCGCCGACCATGACTTTGCTGATCGGCGCCTGCGGGCCGCGCGCGACGGCGGCCGGCGGCGAGGCAGCGGGCGCCGCCGGGGCGCCGGTGAGCGCGATCCCGAGTTTCTGCGAGAGATAGCCGAACACCGCGCCGATCGCCGCCGACAGCGCGGTATTGATCAGCGGATTGGCCAGCGAGGGTTCCAAGAGGCGGGGCAGCCCGTTGGTCAACAGCGCGAAGCCCGCGAAGGTCGCAAAGCCATAGACATTGGCCGGAATGGTCGCAAACAGCGGACAACGCGCCGCGACCACCAGCACCGCGACGCCGACGCCGACGACGATGCCGGCCCAGATCGGCAGCCCCAGGCTGGCCCCGAGCGGCACGAAAACCAGCACCAGCATCGCTATCCAGCCGATGACAGCGCCGAAGATCATGCCGAGAATGGTGTTTTTGAGGCCGGCCTCCTGACCGCCGCAATGGTAAAAACAGCCCCAGGCGACGAACGCCACCCAGATTTGCAAAACGCCACCGAGCGGGCCGAGAAACAGCCAAGTCGCGACGGCGGCCAGAACGCCGATGGCAAGTGTCAACGCATTCAGCAGAGACATTACGAGTCCTCCCGTAAGTTTTTGTTTATTCGGGTTTGCCGGAGCAGGCACGTGTTCGTAAGGGCGTTCTCCCAACTCGGGGACGCGGCGCGGCGCAAAGGGCGAACCGCGCATGCGCCAATCCTGAGCGGCGGATAGCTAAATCACACTTTGGAATGAATGGGAAGCGAAATCCGCCCGGCATCGTGGCTAGACGCTTGAAAATACGCGCCGAAGAGAGGGCCAGGGTCCCGCTCAGCGCCAGTTTAGAACATTTCGGGGGTGATCACGTTCTGCGGGCGCGGGCCGAGGAGGGCGGCGCGCATGGTTTCCGCCGATTTGACGCGGATGTCGTGCCAGGCTTCTGGCGTATGGAACGCCGAATGCGGGGTGATGATCAGCCGCCCTTCGACCCAAGGCGCGCGCGCGCGGTAGGCTGCGAGCAGAGTCGGGATCGGCTCGACCGGCGGCTCGACCGGCAGCACGTCGAGGCCGGCGCCGGCGATATGCCCAGACTGCATCGCCGCCGCCAACGCCTCGATATCGAGAATCGGCCCGCGCGCCGTGTTCACCACCACCGCGCCACGCGGCAGCTTCGCGAGTTCCGCCGCCCCGATCATCCCCCGCGTCTCGGGCGTGAGCGGGGTGTGGAGCGAAAGCGTGTCGGCTGCGGCGAGCAGATCCTCGAGGCTTCGCGCCCGCGCGATGCCGAGCGCGCGCTCGACGCCATTGGGCTGATACGGGTCATAGGCGATGACGCGGGCGCCGAACGCCTTGGCGCGCAGCGCGACCGCGGTGCCGATGCGGCCGAGACCGAGAATGCCAAAGGTGAGCGTGTCGTTCCGCCGGATCAGGGGATGGTCGAGATAGGTCCAGGCGGCCGGCGGGGCGGCACGCTGCGCCGCGTGGTGGAGCAGCAAGCCGCGACGGAGCGCCAAGGCCAGCGCCATCGCGTGATCGGCGACCTCGGTGGTGCCGTAATCGGGAACGTTGCAGACCAGAATGCCGCGGCGGGCGCAGGCGGCGCGGTCGAGCCGATCATAGCCGACCCCCATGCGCACGACGGCGCGCAGGCGGGGAAACCGCGCGAGGTCGTCGCCGGTCAGAAAATGGCGGAAAATCATCAGCCCCTCGGCTTCCGCCGCGAGTGAGTCGGGGATCTCCGCGATCCGCGCCGCGCGCGCGAAGACGACGCCGATGTCAGGGCCGAAAATCCCGCGCTCCACCGCGTCGTCCGGGTAGAGCGTTTCCGAATACAGCACCATTCCGGCCATGATGTCCTCCCGATGAGGCCGACGATGGTGCGAAAGATGGCCGCTCATGGCAAGATGCGCTTCAAGCATTCTTGACGAGATCGCCCCTGGCCTCTAGCAAGCGCCTGCCTTCCGGTGGAACCCGCCGCCGAGCGAGGAGCGCATGGACGAAGATCAGGCCGGCGAGGATGAGGAGCGCGGCGCGGCGTCATTCGAGGCGCGGCTGGCCGCGGCCCGCGAGCGCCAGGGGCTTGATCGGCCGGACGCCTCGCCGCAAGGCACGGATTTGCCGCCCAACGCCCTTGCCTTGGGCCTCAGGGTCGGCGTGGAATTGGCTTCGGCGCTCGCGGTCGCGGTCGCCATCGGCTATTGGCTGGATCGCTGGCTGCATACGAGGCCGCTGTTTCTCGCGGTTTTCGTGCCGCTCGGCGGGGCGGCCGGGGTGATGAATGTCTGGCGTCTGGTCGGCCCGCGCGGCCGGCGCTAGAGGCTAACGTGGCTCGCGGTTTGGTGACGCGATCGGCCGGCGCGGCTGGTCTGGAGAGGGAAGACGGTCTTGGCGGCAGAAGGTTCAGCGATCGACGCTCTGGGGCAGTTCCGCCTCGGTCATGGCCTCGGCGAGGTCGGTGGCGCGGTGAATTTCACCAACGCCAACGAAATCATGCTGCTCGCCGGCGCGATCATTCTCGGGCTGCTCTATTTCGGCATGAAGCCGCGCGCCATCGTCCCCGGCCGGCTGCAGGCCCTGGCCGAATATCTCTATGATTTCATCTACACCATGTGCCTCGATCAGATCGGCGAGGAGGGAAAGCGGTTTTTTCCCTTCATCTTCACGCTGTTCACCTTCATCCTGATGGGCAATCTGCTCGGCCTGTTTCCCTATTTCTTCACCTTCACCAGCCATATTATGGTGACCGGCGCGCTTGCGATTTTGGTCATCGTTTTGGTGACGCTGGTTGCGCTGCGCATCCATGGTCTGCATTTCTTCACCTATTTCTTTCCGGCCGGTGCGCCGAAACTGCTCGCGCCGCTGATCATCCCGATCGAAATCCTTTCCTATCTCTCGCGCCCGGTTTCGCTCTCCATTCGTCTTTTCGCCAACATGACCGCCGGGCACGTGATGTTCGAGGTGTTCGCGAGCTTTATGCTGATGCTCGCCGGCGCGCTCGGCGCGCTTGGCTACGCGGTCGCGCTCGGCCCGCTCGCGCTCAATATCGCGCTGATGGGGTTCGAGCTTCTGGTGGCGTTCCTGCAAGCCTATGTGTTCGCCATCCTTACCTGCATCTACCTGCATGACGCGGTGCATCTGCACTGAGCCCGCCCGGCAGGCATTCCCCCCCAATCTCGTCAACGGAAAGGACCACACCATGGACGTCAACGCAGCCAAAGCCCTCGGGGCCGGTATCGCCGTCATCGCGCTCGCCGGGGTCGGCATCGGCATTGGCAACATCTTCTCCTCGCTGGTCAGCAGTGTTGCCCGCAATCCGGCCTCGCGCGATCAGGTGTTCGGCATCGGCATTCTCGGCTTCGCGCTGACGGAAGCGGTGGCGCTGTTTGCGCTCCTCATCGCCTTCCTCATCCTGTTCGCCTGAGCCGCTCCGGCCGCGACCGCAACCGCCCATGACCGCCGGCGTCTGTGCCGGCGGGGGATGTGATGGAAGACATGATGCCACGCCGTCTCGCCGCCTCGCTACCTTTGGTCGCTTTTCCCGCCTTCGCTCAGGCGGCGGAAAAGGGCATGCCGCAGCTCGACTTTGCCAACAAGCTGCTGATCAGCCAGGTGGTGTGGCTCGCCATCATCTTCTTGGCCCTCTATTTGCTGCTCGCCCAATGGGGGCTGCCGCGCGTCGCCTCGGTGCTGGCCGAGCGGGCGCGGCGCATCAAGGGCGATCTCGATGCCGCCCATGCCGCCAAAAAAACCGCCGATGACGCCATCGCCGAGCTGAATGCCGCGGCTCGCCATGCCCATGCCGAGGCGGGGGCGGCCATCGCCGGCGCGACCGAGCGGGCAAAACACGAGGCCCTGGCCCATGCCAGTGCTCTCGAGGCTCGGCTCAAAGCCGATCTTGATGCCGCCGAGGCGCGTATCCTCGCCGCCGAACAGGCGGCGAAGGGCGCGTTACGCGAAGCCGCATGCGAAACCGCGGCGATCCTGGTCACCCGCCTTGCCGGCTTCGCCCCCGATGCCGGCGCGGTCACCACCGCGGTCGACCGCGCGCTCGCGGGCCGGGCGGCGGGCTGAGAGAAGGAACCCTCTGATGGAACGGGAAGCGCTGAGCGGTATTTTCTGGGAGCGCCCAACCTTCTGGGTTGCGGTCGCCTTCGTGCTGTTCTTCGTGCTGTTCGGCAAGCGCTTGTTCGCGGCGCTGACGGCGATGCTCGATGCCCGCGCCGCCGCGATCCGCCATGAACTCGAGGAAGCGGCGCGGTTGCGCCGCGAGGCCGAGGACATGCTGCGCGAGGCGACGCGCAAACGCGAAACCGCGCTGGCCGAAGCCAATGCGCTGCTCGAAAAGGCCGAAATCGAGGCAGCCCGCTTGGCCCAGGCGATTCGCGAGGAGGCCGAGGCCAACGCCAAGCGCCGCGAGGAAATGGCCCATATGCGCATCGCTGCCGCCGAGAAGGCCGCCCTCGCCGAGTTGCGCCGCGCCACCACCGACGTCGCCATCACCGCCGCGCGCGAGGTGATCGCCCACGATCTCACCGCCGAGGCCGGCAGCGCGCTCGTGGATCAGGCCATTGCCGGATTGCCGAGCGCGCTCCGCGCCGCCTGACGGCGCCGCATCCCGCAGCCTCGGCGCGTGCTCGCGGCGCGCGCTTTTATTCGTGCCATGGCTCGCCGCCTGCACGGCGCCGACACCCCCGGCCAACGCCGCCATCGGCCTGCCGCAGGTGCTCGACCGCCGCCGCGCCAAGCCAGATTGGCTCGGCGAGGTGCGCGGCACCGATGGCAGCTTCCGTGAAACCCTGACCGCGCCCTATCCGATCGCGCGGCTGGTGCAGCAGCGCTTCACCGCCGGCCTCGAGCAACGCGGCGAACTCGCGCTTGACGCCGCGCCGACGCTCGGGCTCCGCCTCACGCTGCATCGCTTCGAAATCGTCGCGGTGACCGACCTCGCGGCCTTCGCCGATATCGATATGCGGCTCTACGATCTCGCCTCCGGCCGTGAGCGTGATCGCCAGCCTCTGCAAAACGCCACCGCCGTCGCCCTCGATCCCGCGACGCCGATCGCCGCGCAAGCGCAAACCCTGGCACTCGGCTTTCTCGCGACCCTCGCGCGCAACGCCCTCGATGCGCCGCAATTTCGCGACGTCATGCAGCCGCCCCGCGTCGGCTAACGACGTCGCGCCCGCCGTGCCCTCACGCCTGATTGAGATCGATCAGGCTCTGGCGGATCTTGCGGCCGCGCTTGACCTTGTCCTCGATATAGGCGCCATCCGCCCAGCGCACCGCGCGCGCCATCGCCTGCGCGTCCTCCATGAAGCGCGCCAGCATCTCGAGCAGCGCCTCGCGGTTGTTCAAGAACACGTCGCGCCACATCACCGGGTCGGAGGCGGCGATGCGGGTGAAATCGCGAAAGCCGCTGGCGGCGAATTTCAAAACCTGACTGCGGCTCTCATCGGCGAGATCGTCGGCGGTGCCGCAGATCGTAAAAGCGATGAGATGCGGCAGATGGCTCACGATCGCGAGCACCCGGTCGTGATGCCCGGCCTCCATGGTCTCGACCATCGCGCCACAGCGGCGCCAGAATTCGCTGACCCGTGCCACCGCCGCGGGGTCGCACGCCGCGGGCGGCGTCAAAATCGTCCAGCGGCCCTCGAAAAGGGTCGCGAAACCGGCATCGGGGCCGGAATGCTCGGTGCCGGCCAAAGGGTGACCGGGGACGAAATGCACGCCTTCGGGGAGATGCGGGGCGACGTCGCGGAGCACCGATTGCTTGGTCGAGCCGACGTCGCTCACGATCGCCCCCGGCGTGAGCGCCGGCGCCATGGCCGCCGCGATCGCGCCATAGGTGCCGACCGGGGTGCAGAGCATGACGCCATCGGCCCCGGCCACCGCCGCCGCCGGATCTTCCTCGATACGGTCGGCAAGGCCGAGTTCGCGCACCCGCGCGCGGGTTGCGGCACTTTGCGCGCAGGCGACGATTTCGCCGGCGAGATCGCCGCCGGCGCGCGCGCGGTGCGCGATCGAACTGCCGATCAGCCCGACGCCGATCAGCGCGAGGCGGCGGAAAACCGGCTCAGCCATGCGGCGTGCCGGCCATGAAGTCAGAGAGCGCCGCCGCGACCAGCTCGCATTCCTCCGCCGTGCCGATGGTGATGCGGAGACAGTGCGGCAGATCATAGCCGCCCATCGGCCGGACGATGATGCCTCGCTCGCGGAGATGGGCGTTGGCCGCGGTGGCACGCTCAGGGGTCGCGAAATCGGCGAGCAGGAAATTGCCCTCGCTCGGCCAGATGGTGATGCCCAGAGCGCGCAACGCGTCCCCGAGGCGCTGGCGCCAGAGCGTGTTATGTTCGCGGCTTTTTTCCACCCAGCCGGGTTCGGCTAGCGCCGCGATCGCCGCCGCCTGCGCCGCGGCATTGGTGTTGAAGGGGTTGCGCACCCGGTTCATGACATCGATCACCGCAGGCGGCGCATAGGCCCAGCCGAGACGAAGCCCGCCCAGGCCGAAGATCTTCGAAAATGTCCGCGTCATCACGACATTGTCGCCGGCGTCGACGAAGGCAGCACCCGGCTCGTAATCGGTGCGGGTGACGTATTCGGCATAAGCGGCGTCAAGCAAAAGCAGCACCTCGGCCGGCAAACCAGCGCGCAGCCGCGTAATCTCGCGCGCGGTGAGCAGGCTTCCGGTCGGGTTATTGGGGTTGGCGAGGCAGACGAGGCGCGTTGCCGGCGAGACGGCGGCGAGAATGGCATCGACATCGGCGGTGAGGTTGCGTTCGGGCACCTTGATCACGCGCATGCCGGCATAGCGACCGGCGATATGATACATGGAAAACCCGTGCCGGGTCATGATCAGCTCGGTGCCGGCGCCGCCATAGGAGAGGGCGAGCTGATAGATCAGATCATCCGAACCATTGCCACAGACGATGCGCGCCGGATCGAGGCCGAAACGGGCACCGATAGCGGCGCGGAGATCGCTTGCGGCGCCGTCGGGGTAGCGGAAAATCTCGGAGGCGAGCCGGATATAGGCCGCCTGCGCGCCGGGCGGGGCGCCGAACGCACCCTCATTGGAGGAGAGCTTGAGCACCCGGTTGACGCCGGGGACATGGGATTCGCCGCCGATATAGGGGGCGATGGTGAGAATTTCGGGGCGTGGGCGCGGCCCCATCGCTGTGCTCATGGCTGGTCATCCTCAAACGGCTCGGCATAGGCGCCGAGCCGCACGGCGGGGCGCAAAAGCCCTTCGATGGCGGCAAGCCGGGGATCGTCTTCCGCGATGAAACCGGCAAGATCGACCAGCGCCTGGGCGATTTTTTGCTCGCCCTCGCGGCGCAGCAGAATGGTGCCGGCGCTGAGGCCGGCAGCGGCGATTTGGCTCGCGAGGCGGGCGCGGCTGGTCTCGGCGGGGAATTCGAGGCCAAACAGGGTGCGATCGGCGCCGCTTGCATCGGGGGCAATGGCGGCGGCGACGAAAGCCGCGGCGCGCGGCGCCCCCTCGGGTCGCGGCGCCCAGAACGGTAGGCGGGCGATGATGTGGATGCGCCCGCCGCCGAGGTCGGCGCGCCCCTCGGCGCGGCCGGGCGACATCCTGTCCTGATGCAGGAGAGACGTCCACCACAAGGCGCTGCCGGCATCCTCTTCCGCCGGCAGCGGCAGCACCACGACCGCGGCGACGCCGGCGGCGACGTCGCCGATCGCCTGCGAGGCGCTGCGGTGGAGATGCAGCGGCGTCAACGCCCCGAAATGCTCGCGCGCGAGAAGACCGATCGCGCCCTTCTGGCTGCCGCCCGGCTCACCGACGGCGACCGCGAAATGGCCCTGCTGGGCGAGCGAGCCGGCTAAAATCTCGCGCCAGACGCGGACCACCGCCTGGCGCGGCAAGGGGCCGCCGGCGGCCTTGCCGAGAAGGCGGCGGAGGATCGCCGCCTCGCGCCCGGGGCGAAGCGGGACGCCACCATTTTTCAGGGCCGCGACCTCGGCGACCACCGCGGCGCGGCGCTGCAAGGTCGCAAGCAGGGCATCGTCGATGGCGTCGAGTTCGGCACGCAGCGCCTCGAGGCTTCGCGGCGGCAAGCGCGCGCCCTCGGTCTCGGGCGCGGCGCGGGGAAGGGGATCGGTTGAGGACATGTTTCCGGATCGGTGCTTTCGCCCTCTGATAGCCGAACCATCCGGGCCTGCAAACACCCCTGCTTCCCCCTTGCTGGCGCGGTGGTTGCGCGACGATGGGTGCGCGCTTATGGACGAGGGCGTGAAGCAGGTTTTGGCGCCGCAAGCGATCGCGCATCAGCACGTCGTGTTCGAGGACGGTCTTACCCTCGATAGCGGCGTCACGTTGCCGCGCCTCATCGTCGCCTATCGCTGCTATGGCACGCTCAATGCGGCGCGCAGCAACGCCATTCTGGTCTGCCATGCCCTGACCGGCGATCAGTACGTCGCCGAGCGGCATCCGCTGACCGGCAAGCCGGGCTGGTGGGAGATGCTGGTCGGGCCGGGCCAGCCGGTCGATACCGAGCGCTATTTCGTGATCTGCGCCAATGTGCTCGGCGGCTGCATGGGATCGAGCGGGCCGCGCAGCCCGAAAGATGATGACGAAAGCCGGCTATGGGGTACCGATTTCCCGGCTGTCACCATTCGCGACATGGTGCGCGCGCAACAGCGTCTGATCGCCCATCTCGGCATTACGCGTCTGTTTGCGGTGATCGGTGGGTCGATGGGCGGGATGCAGGTGCTGGAATGGGCGGCGACGTTCCCCGAGCAGGTTTTCGCCGCCATCCCGATCGCGACCGCCGCCTATCATTCGGCGCAGAATATCGCTTTCAACGAGGTCGGCCGGCAAGCCATCTTCGCCGATCCCGATTGGGAGGGCGGACGCTATTGGCAAAGCGGGCGGGTGCCGGCGCGCGGGCTTGCGGTCGCGCGCATGGTCGCGCACATCACCTATCTCAGCGAGCAGGCCTTGACGCGTAAATTCGGCCGCCGGCTCCGTGCCGGCGCCTCGGTCCTCGGGCCCTATTCCGATGTCTTCGAGGTCGAGAGCTATCTCCAACACCAGGGGTCGAGTTTCGTGCGCCGGTTCGACGCCAACGCCTATCTCGCGATCACCCGGGCGATGGATTATTTCGACCTCGCCGCCGATCATGGTGGCGATCTCGCGCAGGCGTTCGCTGGGACGAAAACCCGCTTTTGCGTGGTTTCCTTCAGCTCCGACTGGTTGTTTCCGACCAGCGAGAGCCGCGCCATCGTGCGCGCCCTCAACCGCGTCGCCGCCAATGTCAGTTTCGTCGAGATCGAGACCGACAAGGGCCATGACGCGTTTCTCCTCGACGAACCCGATTTTCATCGCACGCTCCGCGGCTTTCTCGATGGCTGCGCCCAGCACGCGGGGCTCTCGTGACCACGGCCGAGCCGGCGGCGCGGGTGCGCCATCTCGCGAAAAACCTGCGCGTCGATCTCGAACTGATCGCCGGCATGATCGCCCCCAAAACCCGCGTTCTCGATATCGGCTGCGGCGAGGGGACGCTGATCGCGCATCTCTTTCACACCAAAGCCTGTGACGCGCGCGGCATCGAGATCGACATGCGGGAAGTAACGCAAGCGGTGGCGCACGGCTTGCCGGTGATGCAGGGGAATGCCGACAGCGACCTCGCCCATTATCCTGATGGCGCCTTCGACTATGTCGTGTTGTCACGAACCTTGCAGGCGGTCGGGCGGCCGCGCGAGGTCTTGCGCCAGATGCTGCGGATCGGCGCGCGCGCGGTGGTGAGCTTTCCCAATTTCGGCCATTGGCGGGTGCGCTGGCAATTGCTCACGCGCGGGCGGATGCCGATGACCGCGACCTGGGACCGGATGTGGTATGAGACGCCCAACATCCATCCCTGCACCATCCGTGATTTTTTCGAACTCTGCGCCGCCGACGGTTATGCGGTGGAGCGTTGGCTCGCCGCCGATGATGCGGGGCGGCGGGCGCCATGGCGGCGGGCGCCGTGGCTTGCCAATCTGTTCGGCGAGCAGGCGGTGTTCCTGCTCCGCGCGCGACGGTGAGACGCCGGCGACGAGACGATCAGCCCGCCGCGTCGGGCGCCGCCATCAAAGCGAGCAACGCTGCTTGCAGGCGTGCCGCCAGCGCGCGGTAGCGCTCGCTGTGCAGCCCCTCCTGGTGGGCGATTTCATGAACCTCGCGATGCAGCGCGTCGATCTCGCTGCCGAGGAGATCGCTCGCGGCGATGAAGCGGCCGACCGCGCAGCGATCGGCGGACATGACGGTGCGACCGCCGCTATGCGCGAACCGCCATTGCGCGGCGAGCGCCCCGAGCGCCGTGCGCGGGGCATAGCGATCGATGTTGAGGGTAAAGTGTCTCGCCCATTCCACCACCATTGACGCCGGCATCGGTTTCGCGAACGCGAAGCCCTGCCCCGCCTTGGCGCGCAGGATCGCCGCCGCTTCGACCAATGCCTCGCTCTCCAATCCCTCGAGCACCACATCGAGTTCGAGATCCCGCCCGAGTTGCACCAGCGCGCCGATGAAGCCGAGCACCCGGATCGGATCACGGCGGGCGTTGCGCACCAGACTTTGGTCGATTTTCACGGCATGAAATGGCAGCATGCGCAGACGCTGGAGCGAGCTGAACCCCGACCCGAGATCGTCCATCGCGAAACGGACCCCGAGTGCGGCGATCTGCTGCAAGGTCGCTTCGCGTTGCGCCTCGTCGCGATCGAGGCGCCCGGTTTCGAGAATTTCAAGACAGAGCCGGTGCGCGGCGATCCCGGTCTCGGCCAGCGCCTCGCGCACCCAAAGCGCGCACTCGCGGCGCAGCAATGTCGCCGGCGGCAGGTTGATCGAGACACTGAGCGACAATCCCGCCGCATCCCACTCGCGCAGTCGCTGCAGCGCTTGGGAGAGACCGAGGCGAAACAAGAGATCGAGATCGCTTTCGCCGAGCGCCGACAGAAATTGCCCCGGCAGCAAAACGTCGCCATCCTCGAGCACAAGACGCGCCAACGCCTCGACCTGATAGGGTCTGCCGGTCGGGAAGTCGATCAGGGGCTGGTAGTGCATCTGCAACCCGCCGGAAAATAGGCGCGCGCGCCACCGCTCGGCGATCATTTCGGGAACGACCTCGCGTGACGCGGCTTCGCTCTGCTGCCACAACAGGCTGAGACGTTGCATGATCCCGGTGCAGAATTGCCGCATCCAGACTGAGGAGAATTGCCTGGGATAGGCGCCGAGCAATGCCAGCACGAAGACCGGCCGGCCGCGCATGTCCTCGACCGGCAAAACCGCGGCGCTGCAGATGCCGACCGCGGCCATCGCCTCGCGCCAGGGCAAAACCCTTGGATCGGTCGCATAATTGGGGCAAATTTGCATCTCCTGGCTACGCCAGGCCGCCGCCAACAGGCCGCGGCCACGCGGGTCGCTGTCATCGAGATGCGGCGATTGGCCATCCTCTCGCCAGATCGGCCGGATGCCATGTTTCGCGGCGCCGCCGCTGACCTCGATCTCGAACACGCCGTTGCTGTCAGGGCGCAGCAATTCCGCGCCGATGATGCCGGGCAGACCCGATAGCGCCTCCAAATGCGCCTGCGCGACATCGATCCAAAGCCGGCTGTCCCAAAGGCCGCCGTCACGCTCGGGAGAGCGCAGCAGGAAAGAGAAATAGGTCGCGACGGTTCGCTCATGGGCGGCGATTTGTGCCGCCATCATATCTTGGAGCCGTGCCCCGACGATCTGCAACAGCGCCTGCCGCTCTTCCGCGCGCAGGGGTTGGAGCAGCAGTTTCTGGCCGAGCAAGGTCTGAAAAATGCCGACGCCTTGAGCGATCACGGCGCTTTCGACATTCGTCAGGGCATAGACGCGCCCGAGATATTGCGCCTTTTCGAAAATACCCTCACGGCTGATCTTCGGCTCGAACAAACCATCGAGCGACTGTAATTGTTTATTTTTGAGATGCGCGAATTCCGGCTCGCTGACATGCTCAAGAAGCGTCTCGCCCTTCGGATATGTCACCAAATGGTGATAGAAATCGGTGACGAACTCCTCGGTCAGCAGGGCCTTGATCTGCGGCAAGGATGAGAGAACGCGCGCCGCCTCGGGACCGTAAGGGTCGGGCAGCGTCAGCCGGAATTCCTTTTCCGCGAGGGTTTCGGCGCTCCAGCGGTGCCACCATTGCGACCGCCGCGCCTTGTTCGCCTTGGCGACATAAAGGGCCGCGTCGGCGCGGCGGAGCAAGAGATCGGGATTGTCGCCGTCATCGGGAAAGAGCGCGATGCCGAGGCTGAAAGCCGTGGAAACGCTGAGCCCGTCACCGAGATCGAAGGGTTTTTCGACCGAAGATTGCAACCGGTTGAGCAGGACGGGAAGCGTGCTGATCTCGTTTAGCCCCTCGATGGCAAGAACGAATTCATCGCCGCCAAAGCGCGCGAGAAGATCGCTCTCGCGCAGCAAGGCGCGCAAACGCGCCGCAAGCTCGCGCAACAGCAAGTCCCCGCTGGCATGGCCCCAGACATCATTGATCGGCTTGAAATCATCGAGATCGAGGAGGCCGATGGCAAGAAAGCCGCGCTGACGCCGCGCGCGCGCAATCGCGCGCTGGACATGCTCCTCAAATTGCAGACGATTGGGAAGGCCGGTCAGTCTGTCGTGGCGGGCGAGATGGAATTGCTGTTGCCGCTCATACTCGAGCCGGGCTTTGAGATCGATCTCGTCCAAGCCATGTCCAATGAGTTGCGCCACCTTGGCGATGAGATCGAGCACCTCCTGATCGAAACAATTGGGAAGGCGAGAGCTGAACACCAAGGCCGAATACACCGCGCCGCCACGAAAAATCGGCGCCGCCGCGCCAGAAATCCAGTTGCGCTGTTCGAGAAAGCGATGCCAGGGCGCAAACGAAGGGTCGACGAAATAATTATTGCACTGATGCACCCGCCCCGATCGTAAAGCGCGCACCGTCAGCGGCGCGTTTTCCTGCTCGAGACGCACCGCCATACCGTCGAGCACATGCACACCGTGCCCATGGCCGACCCGCATCCGGACCCAACCATCCTGATCAATGCCCGCGATCCATACCGCATCAAACAGGCCACAGGTCGCGAGATGCTCGCAGGTCCGCCTCATGACCGCCTGCTCATCGCGTTGCAGGAGTAGGGAGTCGGTGGCGGCGAGGAGGGCGTTATAGAGGCCGTGCAAGCGCTCGACGCTTTGCTGCTGCTCGATCGCCTCGAGCGCGAGGCCGATATCGAACGCGAGTTCGCCGAGCAGAGAGGCGAATTCCTCGTCGAGCACATCGTCTTCCCGGGCATAGAGCGAAAGCAACGCCCGTGGCTGCCCCTTGACCTTGAGGGGCAGCGCCGTCGCCGCCCCCAATTTGAAGACGCGGGCGCGCGCGCGCCAGGGCTGGTAGCGTTCGTCAACGGCAAAGCTCTGGATCGCCACCGGCGCCCCGCTGCGCCAGGCCGTGCCGGCCGGTCCTTGCCCTTCCGGCCGGTCGGGGTCGCTCGAGATGACGATCTCGTCGAGATACCCGACCGCGCCGCTCGCGGCGATAATCTGAAAGCGGGAGGTCTCGTCCGGCACACCGATCCAAGCGAGCGGCATTTCGCCGCCGCTCGTGGCAACGCGACAGATTTCGGCATAAAAGGTCGCTTGATCTGGCCGGCTCGCGGCGATCTGGTTGACCTCGGCGAGCATGGCGTGAAACTGCGCCAGACGTTGCAAGCGCCGATTCTGGCGTCGCTGCAGGGTTTGCTGACGCGCGGCCTGCAGGATGTTGCCAGCGATGGCCGCGATGTTTTCGAGCCAAACCTGCGCGCGGGCATCGGGCAGGCCGCCTTCGCCGCCGGTCAGCGCGAAGGTGCCGATCAAACGATCCCCCTGCCGGATCGGATAGCTCCAGCACGAGCGGATGTCGAAATCTCGCGCCACAGCGGCGAGATCGGCCCAGCGGGGATCGTTTTGGGCATCGTCGACATAGGTCGGGCGGTTGTGGAAAGCGGCCACCCCGCAAGAGCCGGCACGACCCCCGGGGGCCAGGCCATCAAGCGCGGCGATCATGCCGGGCGGGGCACTCGGGGCGGCGAAAATGCCGAGCCGGCCGTCCTCGCGCATCGCCATGATGCTCGCGATCCGTCCCGGGACATAGTGTTCCGCAAGATGGCAGACCCGGACGGCGAGAAAATCAGCCGAAAACCCAGCCGCCAGATCCCCGAGGATCGCGGTTTGAACCCGGAGCAAGTCGAGTGCGCTCGATTCGTCGAGGCTGGTCGCGGACATGGATGGCCGAAAGAATGTTTTATAGCCTTTGATACCTGACGATGACAGTTTTCGGTATAGGCTTCGTTAATGATGCGTCGCCGCGCTGGCGATCCCACGGCGTCCGTATCATTTTATGCTATTTTCTTAAAAAGATGCCATCGCCAGCTGCGCCGAGGCTTTGCCCCGCTTTGACGAACATCCTATGATCATCAAAACAAGCCACGTTCAGGGGGCACGTCATGCCGACCGACCACATCGAGCCTATCACGCCGCACGACCCCAAAATGAGCTATGTCCATGGCGTCAGTCCAACCCCGCTGCTCGGCGAGACGATCGGCGCCGCTCTTCACCGCGCGGCGGCAAGCGCGGGAGCGCGGCTCGCCTTGATCAGCCGCCATCAGAATATTCGCCTCACCTACGCCGAGCTCGACGCCGAGGTCAGCCGTGTCGCCGCCGGCTTGCTTGCGCTCGGCCTCTCACGCGGCGATCGCATCGGCATCTGGTCGCCGAACAACGCGGAGTGGCTGCTCACCCAATATGCCGCGGCGCGCGCCGGCATCATTCTCGTCACCCTCAATCCCGCTTATCGGGTGAGCGAACTGGAATACGCCCTCAACCTCTCTGGCTGCGCCGCGATCGTGCTCGCGCGGACCTTCAAGACCTCCGATTACGAAGCGATGTTGCGGGGCCTGGTGCCAAATCTCACCGACCCCGAGGGCCGGGTCGAGAGCGCGCGTCTCCCCCATCTCAAGCGCGCCATTCTGATCGGCGACGACGAGGTTTCGGGCTTTCTTCCCTTTGCCGCGATCGCACGCGCGGCAACGGCGGAGTCGGAAGCGGCGCTGGCCGCGGTCGCGCCCACACTGCAGTTCGACGACCCGATCAATATTCAGTTCACCTCCGGCACCACCGGATTCCCCAAAGGGGCGACGCTCACCCACCATAACATCCTCAATAATGGCTTTTTCGTGGGCGAAGCGATCCGTCTCGGCCCCGACGATCGCGTTTGCGCGCCGGTGCCGCTCTATCATTGTTTCGGCATGGTGATGGCCAATCTCGCTTGCCTTACCCATTGCGCGACGGTGGTTTACCCGAGCGCCGGTTTCGATCCGCTGGCGGTGCTCGAAACCGTCGCCGCCGAGCGCTGCACGGCGCTCTATGGCGTGCCGACGATGTTCATCGCCGAACTCGATCATCCCGATTTCGCGCGCTTCGATCTCTCCTCTCTCCGCACCGGCATCATGGCCGGCTCGCCCTGTCCGATCGCGGTGATGCGGCGGGTGATGGAGCGGATGAACATGCGCGAGATCACCATCGCCTATGGCATGACCGAAACCAGCCCCGTCAGCTTCCAGAGCGCGACCGATGACCCTGTCGAAAAACGGGTGGCGACGGTCGGGCGCATTCAGCCGCATCTCGAGGTAAAGATCATCGATGGCGAAGGGCGCATCGTGCCGCGCGGCACCCCGGGCGAACTCTGCACGCGGGGCTATTCGGTGATGCTCGGCTATTGGAACGATGCCGAAAAAACCGCCGAAGCGATCGATGCCGCCGGCTGGATGCACACGGGCGATCTCGCCACCATCGACGCGGACGGCTATGGCGCCATTGTCGGGCGGATCAAGGATCTCGTTATCCGTGGTGGCGAAAACATTTATCCGCGCGAGATCGAGGAATTTCTTTATCGCCATCCGAAAGTGCAATCAGCGCAGGTGGTCGGGCTTCCCGATCCCAAATACGGCGAGGAACTCTGCGCCTGGATCCGCCTTAACGACGGCGAAAGCGCGACCGAGGAGGAAATCCGGGAATTCTGTCGCGGCCAGATCGCGCACCAGAAAATTCCCCGCTATATCCGCTTCGTCGACGACTTCCCGATGACGGTGACGGGAAAAATCCAGAAATTCATCATCCGTGAGAGAATGATCGCCGACCTCGGCCTCGCCAGTCACGATGATGACGCGGCGCATGGCCGATAGCGCGGCGGGAAGGCCGGGCCGGGCGCGCCGGCGCGGGCGCAACGGCGGGCCCATCGTTCGCCGCATCGGCGTGCCGCGCGAGTCCTGGCGCGATGTCTATCATTCTCTGCTCACCCGCTCGTGGGGCGCGTTCTTTGGCATCGTGATTTCGCTCTATCTCGCGCTCAATCTGATCTTCGCGCTGCTTTACGCGCTGCAGCC
This sequence comes from Acidibrevibacterium fodinaquatile, assembly GCF_003352165.1. GTDB lineage: Bacteria > Pseudomonadota > Alphaproteobacteria > Acetobacterales > Acetobacteraceae > Acidibrevibacterium > Acidibrevibacterium fodinaquatile. Next base: position 2,917,295 of record NZ_CP029176.1, on the reverse strand, counting down.
GGGAAGCGTCGCCGGGGCCAGGCCCGGATCGGCGCTCGATGATTTCTTCTTTTCGGTCGAGACGATGGCGACGATCGGCTATGGCGTGATGCATCCGGCGACGCTCTATGCTCATTGGCTCGTCACCTTTGAGGCCTTGCTCGGCATTCTGTTCGTCCCGCTCGCGACCGGGCTCATCATCGCCAAGTTCACCCTCCCCACGGCGCGAGTCCTCTTCAGCCGCAACCTGGTGATCACCCCAGTCGATGGCGTCCCGACCTTGATGTTCCGGATCGCCAATATCCGCGCGAACCAGATCGTCGAGGCGCATGTCAATCTGACGCTCGCGCGGACCGTGACGACGCGGGAAGGGACGCGGTTCCGCCGGCTGTTCGATCTCACCTTGCAGCGTCACACCAATCCGCAATTCGCGCTCAGTTGGACGGTGATGCACCCGATCGGCCCGGAAAGCCCCTGCGCTGGTTTGACCGAGGCCGCCTGGCGGGACGATGACATCATCATCCTCGCCGTCGTGACGGGTCTTGACGCCACCACCTCGACGACGGTGCATGCGCGCCATGTCTATCACGGCGCGGACGTCCTCTCCGGCCATCAGTTCGAGGATATTTTGAGCTGGCACGAGGCCGGCGAGGTGCATGTCGATTATCGCCGCTTTCATGCCACGCGCGCCGTCACGGCGGCGGCAAGCTGAGAGAGGCTCACGCGGTGGGTGGCGAGAATTTCTCCAAAAGGCCGGAGAGCGACGGGCCCAGCCGCTGCAATTCCTGCTGATGGGTGCGGGCGAGGCCGGCGAGCAGCGCCTCGGCCTTGCCCGTCAACCGGATCAGAACACGCCGCCGGTCCGCCCGATCGGCGAAACGGGTGATCAATCCCGCCTGCTCCAGCCGATCGACGAGTTCGACCGCGCTATGGTGGCGGACATGCAGCCGCGCCGCGAGGGCGCCGACGGCCATCGCCTGACCCTCGGGAAATCCCTTGATCTGCAACAGCGCCTGATGCTGGCGCGGGGTGAGCCCTGCCGCGCGCGCCGCGACCTCGCTGAATTCGACGAAACCATGCAGCAGAAAACGAAATTCCGCGAGCGCCGCGTAATCCACTGACGTGCCGTGATCGGGTGGCATCGCGAAATCGGACGACGCGCCATCTGATTTCGTCCGCTCGGGAGGCGGCGCGCCCCACAGGCCGGCAGCGGCCGCGAACGCGGCCCGCGCCGGCCGACGCCGCTCGCCAAAACTCTTATCGAAGTCGTCCACGCCGCTTCGCCTCCAGACCAACGCGCAATCACAGACCCGTGATAGCAGCCTCTGTGGTCGGATGCAACGCTTTCGGAATGACCGCGGCCGGCCGGCGCGTCCCCTCGCGATGGCCGACGGTCGATTGCTGGTGCCGTAAAATCGCTGCACAGTATTTTGGTCCAAGCGCTGCCCATCCGGGCCGGCGCGTGAAAATCAGGAGGAAAAAAGATGCCATCGATCAACCGCAAAACCGCCCTTTCCCTGCTCGCTCTCTTGGCGACACTCGCCGGCGGCGCCCGCGCGCAAGCCCCGCTTCCCGCCGGCGTCCCCGAACAAATGCCCTACGATCTCCCCTACGGCACGTCGATCACCCTTGCCGAAGCCAAGACGCTTGCCGCCGCGGCGGAGGCCGAGGCCGCGCGCCATCACTGGAAAATGGCGATCTCGGTGGTCGGGCCGGAAGGCAAGCTGATCTATTTCGAGCGCATGGACGACACCCAACAGGCCTCGATTGCGGTCTCCGAGCACAAGGCCCGCACCGCCGCCCTGTACCGCCGCGCGACCAAAATTTTCCAGGACGCCGCCGATGGCGGCCACCCCTATGTGCTCTCGCTTGACGACGCGATCGCCGTCGAAGGCGGCTTTCCGCTGGTCCGCGACGGCAAGCTGATCGGTGCCATCGGTTGCTCAGGCGGGATGTCGGTGCAGGATGGCGTCACCTGCAAGGCCGGCCTCGCCGCCCTCAAATAGCCACGCGGCGGCGCCCGACGCCGCTCCCGACGCGCGGGTCGTGTTCGCGCGCCGGGATGGCGGCATGGCGTGCGCGACGTTGGCGCGCGAAAGGGCTTGACAGGCGGGAAGCCGAATGAAAATATTTTCAGCGTAAAGAAAATTTTTCATGGCGGTCTCGCCTGCCGATGGCGGGGTCTCGTGGCTCGGGCCGCCATGCCGGGAAACGTTCAGCGCCGATGGCAACAGCACCTACCGAGAGCCCCGACGCCGATCAGGAAGACGCGCTCGCGACGCGTGCCGCATGGCTCTATTATGCCGGCGGCATGACCCAGTCCGAGGTCGCCGCCGCCCTCATGGTTGCGCCGGCGAAAGCGCATCGGCTGGTGGCACGGGCGAGCCGGCTCGGGTCGGTGCGTGTCTTCGTCGAAGGGCCGATTGCCGGCTGCATGCAGCAGGAGCGGCATTTGATACGGGAATTCGGCCTGCGCTTTTGCCGGGTCGTGCCGACACTTGCGCCGGAGGCGCTGCCGCTGCGCGCGCTCGGCATCGCCATGGCCGGGGTCTTGCTGAATGAACTCGAGGCCGGGCGCCATCGCGTCATCGGGGTTGGCCATGGCCGCACCCTCGCCGCCGCCATCGATCACCTGCCGCGCCTTTCGCGCCCTGATCTTCGTTTCGTCTCGCTGCTCGGCGGCGTGCCGCGGCAGACCAGCGCCACGCCTTTCGACGTGATCCTGCGGCTCGCCGAAAAAGCCGGCGCCGAAGCCTATCTTCTGCCGGTGCCGTTTTTCGCCAATTCCGCCGCCGATCGCGCGGTGCTGCTGGGCCAGCGCGGGGTCGCGCAAGCCATGGCGATGGCGCGCGAGGCGACGCTCTATCTGGTCGGGATCGGCGATGTCGCCGGCGAGCAGAGTTTTTTGCCCCAGACCGGCATCGTTTCCGCGGCCGAAGCGGCGGCGTTGCAAGCGCGCGGGGCGGTCGGCGAAGTCCTCGGCCGCTATCTCGATGCCACCGGCCGGGAAATCGACACTGATCTCCACGAACGGGTGATCGCCTTGCCGCTCGATGCGATGGCGGGGCGGGAGGTGCTCGGGGTCGCCGGCGGCGCCAGCAAGGTCGCGGCGTTGCGGGCCGTGCTCGCGCGCCAGGTGCTGAGCGGCTTGATCACCGATGAGCTGACAGCGCGGCAGCTCCTCGAGCCGACGGGACCGCGCCAACAAACCAAGGGGAGTTATTCATGCACGAGAAAGCGCAAGACCTCGCGCGCGCCTTCGTCGCCGGCCGGATCGGTCGGCGTGACCTGATCCGGCGCTTGGCCGCGCTCGGCGTCGCGTTCGGCACCGCCGAGAGCCTGCTCAATGCGACCGCGACCGGCGCGCTCGCGGCGGATTTCGATTGGAAGAAGCACAAGGGAACGCAGCTCCGGCTGCTGCTCAACAAGCACCCCTACGCCGATGCGATGATCGCCGATCTCGCCAATTTCAAGGCGCTCACCGGCATGGAGGTGACCTATGACATTTTCCCCGAAGATGTCTATTTCGACAAAGTCACTGCCGCACTCTCCTCGCGCTCGACGCAATATGACGTGTTCATGACCGGCGCCTATCAAACCTGGCAATATGGTCCGGCGGGCTGGCTCGTCGACTTCAATGAGTATCTCAAGGACCCGGCGAAGACCGCGGCGACCTATGATTGGGACGACATCCTCCCCAATCTGCGCGCCTCGACCGCGTGGTCGGGCAAGCCTGGCGCTGAACTCGGCGGGCCGGGGGCGCATCAATGGGCTATTCCGTGGGGCTTCGAACTCAATAACCTCTCTTACAATCAGACGGTTTTCGACAAGCTCAAGCTGAGCCCGCCACGCAACATGGAAGAGCTGATGGCGTCTGCTGCCAAGATCACCAAGGACGCGGGCGGCCCTTATGGCATCGGTGTGCGCGGCAGCCGCTCCTGGGCGACGATCCATCCCGGCTTCCTCTCCGCCTATACGAATTACGGCCAACGCGACTTCACGATGACGGGTGGCAAGCTGAAGGCTGCGATGAACACGCCCGAATCGAAGGCGTTCCATAAGCTTTGGGTGCAGATGATCCAGGACTCGGGCCCGAAGAATTGGGCGACCTATACCTGGTATCAGGTCGGCACCGATCTCGGCGCCGGCGCTTCCGGGATGATCTATGACGCCGATATTCTCGGCTATTTCATGAACGGCGGCGACAATCGCGAGCGCGGCCATCTCGCTTATGCGCCGTTCGCCGCCAATCCCGCCGCCTCGGGGCCGACCTCCAATGTCTGGATCTGGTCGCTCGCGATGTCGAATTTTTCGAAACAGAAAGATGCCGGCTGGACCTTCATTCAATGGGCCTCTGGCACCGACCATCTCCTGTTCGGTGCGCGCAAGAACGACGTCGTCAACCCGGTGCGCAACAGCGTCTGGCGCGATGCCGACTTCAAGGAGCGGATCGCCAAATCCTATCCCGGCTATCTCAATCAATACGAAAAGACCGCGCCGGATGCGAAAATCTATTTCACGCCGCAGCCGCTGTTTTTCAATCTCACCACCGAATGGGCGGCATCGTTGCAACGCATGGTCGCGCGTGAGGTGAGCGTCGATGAGGGTCTCGACAAGCTCGCCGAAAGCGTGAACCGCCAGTTGCATCAAGCCGGCATCGGCTAACGAAGGGGTGGGGAGGCGGCGCGCCGCTTCCCCGCTTTTGTCATGTCAGAGGCATCCCGATCCACCCTTGCTGCGCAAGTCCGCCGGCCGCTCCTGCCGCGCGTGCTGCCTTATGCGTTGAGCCTGCCCGCACTTTTGGTTTGTATCGGCATTCTCGTGCCGTTTTTCACCGCCGCCTATTACAGCTTGCAGCGCTACAATCTCGCCATGCCGGGTGCGCGCGAGTTCGTCTGGTTCGGTCAATATCTCGATATGCTGAGCGATCCCGATTTCTGGGTGACGGTGCGGGTCTCGGCGGTCTACGCGGTGGCGACGGTCGGCCTTGAATTGCTGCTCGGGCTTGGCATCGCGCTGCTGCTTCGCGAGCGCACGCGCTTTAACAATTTCGTCTCGGTAGCCCTTTTGCTGCCGCTGATGACCGCTCCGGCGCTCGCGTCCTTGATGTGGAAGCTGATGACCAACCCCAATTTCGGGGTTCTGAGCTGGCTCGTTGCCAAGGCCGGCGCCCATGATTTTCGCTGGGCCTCGGCGCCTGGCAGCGCGATGTTCACCGTGGTTCTCGTCGATATCTGGGTCTATACGCCGTTTATGATGGTTTTGCTGCTGGCCGGCCTGCGCAGCCTGCCCAAGCAGCCATTCGAAGCGGCGATGCTCGATGGCGTGCCACCGCACTTCGTCTTCTTCCGGATCACGCTGCCGATGCTCGCCCCTTACATCGTCACCGCGACGCTGTTTCGCCTGCTCGATTCAATCCAGCAATTCGATATCGTTTACGCGATGACCCAGGGCGGGCCTGGCGATTCCCTGATGCTGTTTCAGATCCGCGCCTATCTCGATTTCTTCCAATACACCAACGTCGGAACCTCGGCGGCGCTGATGATCGTGCTCTGGGCGGTCACCTACGCCTTGTCCAATGTCTTCATCAAGCAATGGCTCAAGCTTCGGGAGCGCACCCATGGCACTGTCTAGGATCTTGCGCGCCTTCGCGATCACCCTCGTGCTGGTCTTTTTCCTGTTCCCGATCGTCTGGATCCTGTTGATGTCGTTTCAGACCAACGAAGAGATCCTGCATCTGCCGCCGAGCCTCGTGTTTCATCCGACCCTCGCCAATTACGCAGCGCTGATTTCGGGGCATCTGCAAACCGCCGCCGGGCTGCTCGATATCACGTTCCTCCATAATCTCTGGAACTCGGTTCTGCTCTCCAGCGTCTCGGTGCTGCTTGCCTTGTTGCTCGGCGTGCCGGCGGCTTATGCGTTTGCGCGTTTCCGCTTTCGTCTCGGCGAAGATATCGCCTTCACCATGCTCTCGTTCCGCTTCGCGCCGCCGCTTCTGGTGCTGCTGCCGTTGGCACTCTATTTTCAGGATCTCGGCCTCAACGACACCTATCTCGGGCTGATCTGGGTTTATCAGCTGATTTGCCTGCCGCTCATTCTCTGGATCGTGCGCGGCTATTTCGAGGATGCGAGCCCGGATATCGAATATGCCTATCGCGTCGACGGCCATTCCTGGTGGCGGGCTTTCACCCGGATCGCGATCCCGCTCGCCGGGCCCGGGATCGCGGCGGCGGGTTTGCTCGCTTTCATTTTTGCTTGGAACAATTTCGTCTTCGCGCTGATCCTCGCGTCTGCCGACAAGCAGCCGGTGACGGTCGGCGCGCTCGCCTTCGTCACCGCCTCTGGCATCCAATATGGCCAGATCGCGGCGGCGATCGTTCTCTCCATCCTGCCCACCCTGGCGCTCGCGCTCTATGCCCAGCGCTGGCTGGTTGAGGGGCTTTCGCTCGGGGCGGTCAAGGGATGAGCGGTCTTGCGATCAGCGGGGTCGCGGCGCGGTTTGGTCGCAACGACGTCTTGCGCGGGGTTGATCTCGCGGTCGCGCCCGGCGAGACGCTGGTGCTGTTCGGCCCGTCCGGCGCCGGCAAAACCGTGTTGCTCCGCGCCATCGCCGGATTGGAGCCAGGGGCGAGGGGGATCATCCGGATCGACGGGCGCGACGTCTCAGGTCTCGGCCCGGAGGCGCGCAGTCTCGGCATGGCGTTCCAGAATTTCGCGCTTTATCCGCATATGACGGCCTATGAGAACATCGCGAGCCCGCTTCACGCGCGCGGGCTCGCGCCGGCCGAAATCGCGCGCCGCGTCCGCGCCGTCGCCGAGCTTCTGCGCATCGACCACGTGCTCAGCCATCCGCCGCGGGCCCTTTCCAATGGCCAGAAGCAGCGCACCGCGCTCGCCCGCGCCCTCGTCGGCGAGCCGCGCGGATTGCTGCTCGACGACCCGCTGCGCAATGTCGATGCCAAGCTGCGCTATGAGATGCGCCTCGAACTGCCGCGGCTTTTGCGCCAGCGCGCGGCGGCGACGATCTATGTCACCCAGGATTACCGCGAGGCGATGGCGCTTGGCGACCGGGTGGCGGTGCTGCTCGGCGGTGTGATCGCGCAATGCGCGCCGCCGGAGCTGGTCTATGACCAGCCGAGCCATGTCGCGGTGGCGCGGCTATTTGGCGACCCACCGATGAACCTCCTGGCGTGCCGGCCGGAAGCCGATGCCGGCGGGTTGCGCGTCGACATCGCCGGCCTGCGGCTCGTGCTCGATGCCGCGCCGGCGGCGGCGGGAAAGCCGTGCCTCCTCGGCCTGCGCCCGGAAAGTCTCACCCTTGCCCGCGAGGGTACCGGCGCCACCGCCGAGGTGGTCGCCGTGACCCCGCTTCATGAACGCATGGTTGTGCTGCTCCGGGCCGCCGGGGATGAGGAGATCGTCGCGAGTGTCGCCGGCGGGGTGGTGCCGGCGCCGGGCGAGAGCGTGGTCTTTTCCGCCGATGCGGCCATGGCGTCGCTGTTCGATGCCGGTTCGGGCGAGCGCATCCCGCGCCGCCGGGCGGTTGCGGAGAAAGCGGCATGAGCCTGCTGCTTGCCGGCCTCAGCAAGCGTTACGGGCGCGGCGCAAGCGCGGTGGAGGCGGTGCGGGCGCTCGATCTCGCCGTCGCCGAGGGCGAGATCGTCGCCCTGCTCGGCTCCTCGGGCTGCGGCAAGACCTCCTGTTTGCGCATGATCGCTGGTTTCGAGACGGTGACGGAAGGCAGCATCACGCTCGCCGGCCGGCGGATCGAGCGCCTGCCGCCGGCCGCGCGCGGCGTTGCGATGGCGTTCGAGGGCTATGCGCTCTATCCGCCGCTCAGTGTCGCCGAGAATATCGGCTTTGGCCTCGCGCGCCGGCGGAGCCGGGCGGAAGCCGCCCGCATGGTGCGCGAAATCGCCGCTCTGCTCGAAATCGAGGATATTCTCGACCGCCGCCCGGGCGGCCTCTCGGGCGGCCAGCAACAGCGCGCGAGCCTCGCCCGCGCGCTTGCCCGCGATGCCGATCTGCACCTCCTCGATGAGCCGATGGGCCAGCTCGAGCCGCAACTGCGCGCGGTGTTGCGCGGGCGGGTGAAGGCGCTGATCAAACAGCGCGGCTATACCGCGCTGCTGGTCACCCATGATCAGACCGAGGCCAATGCCATGGCCGACCGGATCGCGGTCATGGAAAGCGGCGAATTGCAGCAATATGGCACGCCGGACGCGCTGCGCGAACGGCCGGCCAATCTCTTTGTTGCGACGTTCCTCGGCGAGCCGCCGATGAATGTGCTCGCAGCCGAGCCCGCCGGCGATGGCGTGCGCCTCGGCGGCGCGGCCGGGATCACGATCGCAACGCCGGGGATTGCGCTGCCCGCCGGTGATATCGCCCTCGGCGTGCGGCCGCACCGGCTGCGGCTGGGCGAAGGCGCGCTCCATGGCACCATCGCCTCCAACCAGTGGCTCGGCGATCAGGCGCATGTGGTCATTGATTTCGCCGGCCAGCTGCTCGTCGCCGTCGCCGATCGGCGGGTTCCGGCGCGCATGGGCGAGGCGATCGCCTTCGGCTTCGCGCCGCGCGACGTCCATCTCTTCGATCGCGCGAGTGGGGCGGCGCTCGGCCATGGGCTCGCGGCGCCATGACGGACCATGCCAGCGCCTCGCGCGGGGCGCCGTTGCTCCTCGCCCTCGATTCCGGCACCTCGGTGGTCAAGGCGGTGGCGTTCGACGACAGTGGCGAGCAGATCGCCGCCCGCGCCCGGCCCAACCGCGTGCGCCATCGCGCTGACGGCGGCGTCGAGCAGGACATGGCGCAGAGCTGGACGGATGCGGTCGCGGTGCTGGCCGAGCTGGTCGCCGCCCTGCCGCCCGGCCGCGCGATCGCCGCCCTTGCGGTGACCGGCCAGGGCGATGGCACCTGGCTCGCCGATGCCGATGGCGCGCCGGTCGCGCCGGCCTGGCTCTGGCTCGATGCGCGCGCCGCCTCGCTCGTCGCCGCCTTGCGCGAAACCGAAGGCGCGCGCCGGGCCTTCGCCCATACCGGCAGCGGGCTCAACGCGTGCCAGCAATCGAGCCAGCTCCTTTGGCTCGCCCGCCACCAGCCGGAGATTCTGGCCCGCAGCGCGACCGCTTTTCATTGCAAGGACTGGCTCTATTTCAACCTCACCGGCATGCGCGCCGCCGACCCTTCGGAAGCTTGCTTCACCTTCGGCGACTGGCGCACGCGCGCCTATGCCGAGGCGGTGCTGGAGGCGCTGGCGCTGACCGCATGCCGCCGGCTGCTTCCGCCGATCGTCGACGGCACGCGGCAATGGCATGGGTTGGCGCCGGCGGCGGCACGGGCGATCGGCCTTCCCGCCGGCCTCCCCGTCGTTCTCGGCTATGTCGATGTCGTCTGCACGGCGCTTGGCGGCGGGCTCTATGGCGCGGGCGAGGCCGGCGTTTCGATCCTCGGCAGCACCGGGATGCATCTTCGCCTCGCGATGCGGCCCGCGGACGTCCGGCCGAACCCGGCGATGACCGGCTATTGCATGGTTTTTCCGGTGCCCGGCGCGGTGATGCAGGCCGAGAGCAACATGGCGGCGACCCTCAATATCGACTGGCTGGCGCGGCTGGTGGGCGAGGCCGCGGCCCTCGCCGGGGCGCCGCCGCCCGATCTTCCCGCCCGCCTCGGGGAGGCCGCGGCGGCGGCGCGGCCGGGGGCGATGCTGTTTCACCCCTTCATCTCGACCGCTGGCGAACGCGGCCCGTTCACCGACCCGGCGGCGCGCGCCGCCCTGTTCGGCTTTGACCAGCGCGCCGGGATCGCGGAACTCGCCCGCGCCGTGTTCGAGGGGTTGGGTTTCGCCGCGCGCGATTGTTACGCGGCGATGGGCGATCTGCCGCCCGAGATCCGCATCACCGGCGGGGCCGCGAAATCGCCGCTGATGCGCGCGATCCTCGCCGCCTGCCTTGCCCGCCCGGTGCGGGTGATCGCGCAGCCCGAAGCGGGCGCGGCCGGGGCGGCGATGATCGCGGCGCTCTCGGTTGGCCTCTATTCCAGCCTTGACGCTTGCGCCGCGCGCTGGATCACGCCGCGGCTTGGCCGGAGCGAGCCGGCCGATGGCGAACTCGCTTCGCTCTATGCGCGCCTCTATCCGCTCTATCGGGACGCTTACCGCGCGCTCCAGCCGACCTGGCAGCGTCTCGCCACACTACGAGAAGGGAAAACCGATGCGTGAGATCGCGATCATCGGCGATCATTTCATGCGCCCTGACGCTTTCGCAACGGCACTCCGCGCCGCTTGCGGGGATGACGGACTGACGCTCAGATGTCACACGCTCCCCTGGCCCGATGAGCCGATGGAGCATGGCTATGCGAGCCCAGGGCTGGAAGGGCTGAAAGAATATCAAGGCGACCCCGAGGCGATCATCGCGTTCGTCGGCCAGGCGGAGGTGCTGGTTACCCATCTCGCGCCGGTTTCCGCCGGCATGCTGGCGCGGCTCCCTGATCTTCGCATGATCGCGGTGTCGCGCGGCGGCGCGGTGAATATCGATATGGCGGCGGCGCGCGCGCGCGGCGTGCGGGTGGTCAACACGCCGGGGCGCAATGCCGGCGCCGTCGCGGAGTTCACCATCGGCGCCATCCTCGCCGAAACCCGCCTCATCCGCCAAGGCCATGAGGCGTTGCGCAATGGGGTCTGGCGCGGCGATCTTTACCGGGCCGACCGCACCGGGCGAGAGCTTTCGGAAATGACCGTCGGCGTCGTCGGCTATGGCCGGATCGGCAGCCGCGTCGTCCGGCTGCTCAAGCCGTTCGGTTGCCGGATCCTGGTCGCCGATCCCTATGTCCAACTCGCCGCTGCCGATCATCATGACGGCGTCGAACAGGTCTCGCTCGATAGTCTCCTCCGCCAGTCCGATGTCGTGACCCTGCATGCCCGCGTCACCGCCGAGACCACCGGCTTCATTGGGGCTTCGCAGCTGGCTGCGATGAAGCCCGGCGCCCTCCTGGTGAACACCGCGCGCGGGCCGCTGGTCGATTACGATGCGCTTTATGAGGCCCTGGTCGCGGGCCGGCTCGGCGGCGCGATGCTGGAAACCTTCGCGATCGAACCCGCCCCGCCGGATTGGCCGTTGCTGCGTCTCCCCAACGTCACCCTGACGCCGCATATCGCCGGCGCCTCGGTGAAAACCATCACCATCGCCGCCGACGCCATCGCCGAGGAGGTTCGCCGCTATCTCGCCGGCGAGCCGCCGCTCAATCCCTGCTAGAGGATTTTACCGCCATGACCGAAAACGCTGTTCGCACCGCCATCGTCGCCGCCTGTCGGCAGATGAACGCGCTCGGCATCAACCAGGGCACGTCCGGCAATATCAGTGTCCGCCACGGCGAGACCATGCTGATTTCGCCCTCCGCCGTGCCGTATGAGACGATGCGCCCCGAAGACATCGCGGTGATGCCGCTCGGCGGCGAGTATGGCGCCTGGTCGGGGCCGCTTGCGCCCTCCAGCGAATGGCGCTTTCATCTCGATATCCTGCGCGCGCGCCCCGAGATCGGGGCGGTGGTGCACAGCCATCCAACGTTTTGCACGACGCTCGCCATCACCCGGCGGGAAATCCCTGCCTGCCATTACATGATCGCGGCGTTCGGCGGCACCAATGTGCGCTGCGCCCCCTATGCCACCTTCGGCACCAAGGCGCTCTCCGAACACGCCATGAAAGCGCTCGAAGGCCGGCTCGCTTGTTTGCTCGCCAATCACGGCATGATCGCGCTCGGCGAGAGCTTGGCGAAGGCGATGTGGCGGGCGGTCGAGCTCGAAACCATTGCGCGGCAATATTACCACAGCCTCCTGATCGGCGGGCCGGTGCTGCTTTCTGAGGCCGACATCGCCGAAACCGCAGCGAAGTTCGAAACCTACGGCCTTCGCGAGCAGACGGAACCGGCATGACCGAACCCTTCGATCTCGCGGTGATCGGTGGCGGGATCAACGGCGCCGGCATCGCGCGTGATGCCGCCGGGCGGGGGCTGCGCGTTTTGCTGTGCGAAAAGGGCGATCTCGGCGAGGGAACGTCGTCGCGCTCGGGCAAGCTCATCCATGGCGGGCTGCGCTATCTCGAATATTATGAGTTTCGCCTGGTGCGCGAGGCGCTGATCGAACGCGAGACGCTGCTTTCGCTCGCGCCGCACATCGTCTGGCCGCTGCGTTTCGTGTTGCCGCACGGCGCCGGGCAACGGCCGGCCTGGATGATCCGGCTCGGCCTGTTTCTCTATGACCATCTCGGTGGCCGCAAGCAGCTGCCGGCGACGCGGCGGCTTGATCTTCGCCGCCAGCCGGAAGGCGAGGCGCTGAAGGACGCGTATCGCCTCGCCTTCGAATATTCCGATTGCTGGGTCGATGATTCCCGCCTCGTGCTGCTCAATGCGCTCGATGCCGCGGCGCGTGGGGCGGAAATCCTGACCCGGTGGGAAGCGGTCACGGCGCGGCGCGAGGGGGGGCTCTGGCACCTTGCGCTCGGCGCCCCCGATGGCAGCCGGCGCGAGGTGCGGGCGCGCCTTCTGGTCAACGCCGCCGGCCCCTGGGTCGAACAGGTGCTGCGCGGCGTCGCTGGCGCGAACAGTGCCCGGCGGGTGCGTCTGGTCAAGGGCAGCCATATCGTCGTGCCGAAATTCTGGCGCGGCAAGCATGCCTATCTTCTGCAGAACGACGACAAGCGGGTGATTTTCGTCAACCCCTATGAGCGCGATCTCTGCCTCATCGGCACCACCGATATTCCCAGCGAGGGCGCGCCGGAGACGGTCGCGATCGATGACGATGAACGCAGCTATTTGCTGCGCGTGGTCAACCGTTACATGCGCCGCCAGCTCGCGCCGGGCGACATCCGCCATGCTTTTTCCGGCGTTCGTCCGCTCTATGACGACAATGCCGCCAACCCCTCGGCGGTGACCCGCGATTATGTCTTCGATATCGACCGGAGCGGCAATGACGCGCCGCTGCTTTCGGTGTTCGGCGGCAAGATCACCACCTATCGCAAGCTCGCCGAACATGCGCTGGAACGGCTCGCGCCGTTTGCGCCAAAGATTGGCCCGGCCTGGACGGGGCGCGCGCCGCTCCCAGGCGGGGATATGCCGGGCGCCGATTTTGCCGCCTATCTCGCGACCTTGCGGGCCCGGTTTCCGTTCCTGCCGGAGGGGCTTTCCCATCACTACGCGCGCCTCTACGGCACCCGCGCCGAGACCCTGCTCGCCGGCGCGCGACGTCTCGACGATCTCGGGCGCCCGTTTGCCGCCAATTTTTTCGAGCGTGAGGCGGAATTTCTGGTCGAGCATGAATGGGCGCGCACCGTGGAGGATGTGCTCGAGCGGCGCACCAAGCATCATTTGCACATGACCCCGGCGGAAATCGATGCTTTCGCCGGCTGGATGGCGCAGGCGGCATGACGGCGATCACCGACGACCCGGAATTCCGCGCCCTGTGCGCCTATTCCGCGCGGATCGGCGGCGATCCCGCGGTGATCCAGGGCGCTGGCGGCAATACCTCGCTCAAACGCGATGGCACGCTGTGGGTGAAGGCGTCCGGCACCTGGCTCAGCGAGGCCGAGCGCCGCATGATCATGGTCCCGGTCCGTCTCGACCCGCTCCGCGCCGCCCTCGCCGCCGGCGATCCGCGCGCCGAGACGGCGGCGGATTTCGTCGTCGCCGAGGACAATCCTTCGGGTCTGCGCCCCTCGATCGAGGCGACATTGCACGCGGCGCTGGCGCATCGCGTCGTGGTACATGTCCATTGTGTCGAGACCATCGCCTGGGCGGCGCGGGCGGATGCCGAGGCGGCGCTGGCGCCGCGGCTCGCCGGGCTGAACTGGGCCTTCATCCCCTATATCCGCCCCGGCCCGCCGCTGACGCGCGCGATCGCGGCGCGGCTGGCACCGGGAACCGATGTGCTGATCCTCGGCAATCATGGCCTCGTCGCCGGTGGCGCCGACACCGCGGCGGCGGCGGCACGCATCGCCGAGGTCGCGAGCCGCCTGCGCCGCGCGCCGCGCCCCGCGCCACCCCCGGATCTCGACCACCTCGCCGCTGCGGCTGCCGCCAGCGACTACGTCGCGGCGGCCGACCCGCTGACCCACGCGATCGCGACCGACGCGCGCGCCCTCGCGGTCGCCCGGCTCGGCTCGTTTTATCCCGACCATGTGATTTTTCTTGGCCCCGGCATCGTCGAGATCGCGCCGGGCGGGCGCGCCGCCGAGATCGTGCGCGCATTGCCACGGCCGCCAGTGATGCTGGTCGTGCCCGGCGCTGGGGTGCTTTTGCGACGAGACGCGAGCGCCGGCGCGGCCGCACTCGCCCGCTGCCTCGCCGATGTCACGACCCGGCTTGATCCCGAGGAGCCGCTCGCGCCGCTCGCGGCTGCGGCCGAGCATGAGCTGATGCATTGGGAGGCGGAACAATACCGCAAGGCGCAGCCGGCGCCGCGCGCATGACCGAAGCACTCGGCATCGATCTCGGAACCTCGGGCGTGCGGGCGGCGCTCGTCGATGCGGATGGCAAGACACTGGCGCTCGTGCAGGCTCGGATCGAGCCGGCGCAGCGGCGCGACCCGCAGGCCCTGTTCCGGGCGGTGGGTGAGGCGCTGGCGGGTCTCGGCGATCTCGGCGCGGTTGCCGCCATCGCGGTCGATGGCACGTCGGGCACGCTGCTTGCCATCGATGGCGCGGGCCGGCCGGTGACCCCGCTCAGCCTCTATAACGACCCCGCCGCGCCGGCGCTGGTGCAGCGCATCGCGGCCGCCGCACCGGCCGAGAGCGCCGCCCGTGGCGCGACCTCGCCACTCGCGCGGCTGCTCGCCCTGCAAGCGGCGCCGGGCGCGGCCCGGGTGGTGCATGAGGCGGACTGGATCGCCGGCCGTCTCTGGGGGCAGTTCACGACGAGCGACGAAAACAACGCCCTCAAAACCGGCTATGACGTTCTGGCGCGGGCCTGGCCGAGCTGGATCGAGGGGCTCGGCGTTCGCCCAGAAATGCTGCCGGCGGTCGTGGCGCCGGGGGTCCGGCTCGGCGAAGTCGGGCGCGAGGGGAGGGCGCTCGGTCTGCCGCCTCGCGCCATCGTTGCCGCTGGGACCACCGATGGCTGCGCCGCCTTCCTTGCGACGGGGGCCAACGCGCCCGGCGACGCGGTGACCTCGCTCGGCTCGACGCTCACCCTGAAGCTGCTGTCGCACCAGCCGGTCTTTGCGCCGGACTATGGGATTTATAGCCATCGCCTCGGCGAGACCTGGCTTGCCGGCGGCGCCTCCAATAGCGGCGGCGCGGTGCTCGCGCGGTTTTTCGACGCCGATCGGATCGCGGCACTGTCGGCGACGATCGACCCGGCCGAGGCCAGCGGCCTTGAGTATTACCCGCTGCTTTCGCCGGGCGAACGATTCCCGATCAACGACCCCGCGCTCGCGCCCCGGCTTACGCCCCGCCCAGCGGATGACGCGCGATTTCTCCATGGTCTTCTCGAAGGAATCGCGCGGATCGAGGCGTTGGGCTATCGGCGCCTCGCCGCACTCGGCGCGCCGGCGCCGATCCGCCTTCGCACCGTCGGCGGTGGTGCCAGTAACGCCATTTGGACCGCCATGCGCGCGCGCTTGCTCGGCGTGCCCCTGATGCCGGCGCGCGCGACCGAAGCTGCGGTCGGCACGGCGCTGCTCGCCTTGCGCGGAACATCATCGCGCTCAGGCCATCAGCAGGAGACAAGTTCAGATTAACTTCGGATTAGACTTTGCCCGATATTGTGTCGTGATTCCACGAAACACGTTGCAACAGAGGGGTTGGTTGAAGATGGGGTGGTTGAGCTGGTGGCCCTATGTTCGGCGTGACGCGATGCAAAAACAGCAGGCCAAGGCGGCACGCTTCAAGGAATGGTTCGAATCCGCCATGGTCATGGTGGATAATGTCCCGGATGGCGTGATCTGGAGCGACCCGACGCATGATTTCGCCATCACGTACGCCAATGCCGCCGCCAAGACCTTGCTCGCCGAGGGCGCTGGCGGGGCGCCGCTCCTCACCGCGCAGCGCCTGCCGATGCTGTTTCCGGCCCTCGCTGACCGGCTCGCCGGCGGCGGCTCGGCGCATCTTTCCCTTACCTTCGGCGCGCGCGAGCTGGATTTGCGGGCGATCGCGATCCGCAACGAAGCCGGTGCCCATATCGGCACCATGGCGGTGTTCAACGACATCACCCATAAAAGCGCCCTCGTTCGCGATTTCGAGGAGAAGGTCGCCTCTCTGGTTTCGCGTGTCGCGACCCTTTCCGACTCCCTCAAGGAAATCGCGGCGCGCATGAGCGATTCCGCAGACCGCACACAGCGCCAGGCGGTGGAAGCCTCTCTCGCCGCCGGCGAAGCCAATAGCGGGATCAGCACCGTCAGCGCCGCGGCCGAACAACTTTCCGCCTCCGTCGCCGAAATCAGCGGCCGCATGGCGCGCTCGCTCACCATCAACCGCGCCGCCACCACAACCGCGCAACAAACCGACGGCATCGTCGCCCGCCTCGCCGAAGATGCACGGCGTATCGGCGATGTCGTCAGCATGATCACAGGCATTGCCGGGCAAACCAATCTGCTCGCGCTCAACGCGACGATCGAGGCGGCGCGCGCCGGTGAGGCGGGCAAGGGCTTCGCCGTCGTCGCCGGCGAGGTGAAATCACTCGCGGTGCAGACGACACGGGCGACCGGCGATATCGGCGCCCAGATCGAGCGGGTTCAATCCGCGACCGGCGAAGCGGTCGGCGCGATCGGCGGCATCACCAAGGCGATCGAGGAGGTGAGCGAGATCGCAACCGGCATCGCCGCCGCGGTCGAGCAGCAGGGCGCAGCCGCCAGCGAAATCGCCCGCGCCGCGAACCAGGTCATGACCAGCGCGACGCACATGGCGCAAAACGTCACCGATGTCACCGAAAATACGCAAAACGTCGCGGCCGCCGCATCCGAACTGCTCGCCGTGGCGACCGAGCTGAGCCAGGCCTCGGGCCGCCTGCATGACGATTCGGGGCGGTTCCTCGAAACCATGCGCGCGGCATGACACGCCAGCGGCTCACGCCCGCAGGGATTGGTGCGCGGTTTCGGGGGCGAGAGCGATGAAGGGAAGGCCCGCGAGGTAGATCAGCGACAGCGCCGCGATGGTGATCGGATAGCTGCCGATCAGAACGGTGAGAAAGCCGATCAAGGTCGGCCCGGCGGCGCCGAGCAGACGGCCGAAACTGAACGCGAACCCGGCGCCGGCGCCGCGCAAAGCGCCGGGAAACATCTCCGGCAGCCAAATCGTATAGAGCGCGAAAATGCCGTTGGTGAAAAACCCGAGCACCGGGAGCAACAGCATGAACAGGCGGAGATCGTCGAGCCGCGCGATCGCGCCGTAATAGGACACGATCACGCTCGCCATCGCGCCGAGGAAGAACACCACTGCCGTTCGCCGCCGCCCGCCAAGGAAAGCGGTAATCCAGGGCATGAAAAAACAGCCGGCGAGCGTGCCGAGATTGGTCACCAGGCCACAAATCGCGCCCATCGTCTGGGCATGGGCGTGGCTCGCGCCGCTTGCCACGAGGCGGGTGATCACCACCGTCGGCGCCCAGAAATTCGAAGACCAGAGGCCGAAGATGATGCACGCCATCATCAGCGCCGCGGCCCAAGTGGTGCGCGCCTGCCCGGGCGCGAACAGAGCGCCGAATTTCGCCGCCGCCGCCGCCGCTGTGCGCCGCGGCTCAGGAATAGCGCGGCGGAGATAGAGCGTGAGCAGCGCCGGCAGGATGCCAAGCATGAACATCCCCCGCCAGCCAAGCTTGTTGCCCGCGATGAGGACGACGAAGGCGGCGAGGAAAAGCCCGGTCGGCGTCGCCGTGTGCAGCCAGCCGGCAAGCCGCACGCGCATGGTCTCGGGCACCGATTCATGCAAAAGCGGCGTGCCCGCCGCCCATTCGCCGCCGATCCCGAACCCGGCGAGGAAACGGAAAACCGCGAACATCACGATCCCATCGGCAAGCCCGCAAAGCGCCGTGAACAACGAATAGATCAACACCGTCCAGCACATCACCCGCACCCGCCCGACGCGATCCGCCGCCCACCCCCAAACCATCGAGCACGCCCAGCCGACCATGAAGAGCGAGAACAAAATCCCGCCATAGACGCCGATATTGGCGCGGCTCGCGGCCAGGCCACTCTGTGGCAGGAGATCGGTCAGGGCGGCGACCAGAAGATAGCCGTACATCGAGGAATCGAAACCATCGAGCATCCAGCCGAACCACGTCGCCCAGAACACCCGGCTTGGCGAAACGGCGGCGGCACGGGTGGAACCGAGAACGTTCGACATGCGATGTCCTGAAGGGGTAAGAGGAAAAAATATGAGAAAAACTTCTTTTTCTGAAGAAAAAGAAGCAAAAAGACTTTCTTCCCGTTGGGTGGGTGATACGCTGTCCGCGATCAGGATTGCCAGCGCCGCACGGTGCCCGCGGTGATGCCGCCATCGATCACCAATTCCGCGCCGGTCATGTAGCGCGAGGCATCGGAGGCGAGGAACAGGACACCGGCCGCGACCTCGTCCGCCGTTCCGGCAATGCCGAGCGGCACTTCGCGGGCGAGGAGGTGCGGGTCGATCGGCGCATTGCGTGCCGCCCCCTCGGCGCCGGTCGGAATTTTTTGCCAGATCGGCGTCGCGATGATGCCAGGATGGACGGTATTGACCCGAATGCCGTCTCCCGCGGCCGCGCACTCCAGCGCCACCGCCTTGGCAAACAGCCTGACGCCGCCTTTGCTCGCGCAATAGCCCGCAAGCCCCGCCGAGCCGCGAATGCCGGCGACCGAGGACATGATCACGATCGAGCCGCCACCGGCGCGGCGCATCGCCGGCACGGCATGCTTGACGGCGAGAAAGACGCCGTCGAGGTTGACCGCGTTCTGCCGCCGCCAATCCGCGAGCGTCATCTCGATCGCGGGAACGAGCAGGCCGATCCCGGCATTGGCGACCAAAATATCGAGCCGGCCATGCGCGCGTTCGGTGCTTGCGATGACGTCTGGCCAGCGCGCCTCGTCGGTCACGTCCTGCGCAAGGAAGAGCGCGGTGCCGCCGGCCGCAGTGATCTCGCGCGCGAGCGCCGCGCCCCCCGCGGCGTCGATATCAGTGATCACCAGCTTGGCGCCTTCGCGGGCCAGAAGCCGCGCACAGGCGGCCCCGATCCCCGAGGCACCGCCGGTGACGATCGCAACCTTGCCCTCCACCTGCGCCATGTCCGTTTCCTCGCGGTTTTCTATGGCGACAGCATCGAAGATATCGCCGGCCGGCGCAAGCGCGCCCGCCGTCAGCGCCGGGCGATGATCAGAGCCCGAGAGCGTCGAGGCCTGGGTGATCGGCCGGGCGTGGGCCGGTTCGCGGCCAGAAAAACAGCCGCTCGCCCTCCTTGATCGGCACATCATTGATCGAGGCGTGGCGTTGGGCCATGCGGCCGGCCGCGTCAAACAGCCAGTTCTCGTTGCCGTAGGAGCGAAACCACTGGCCGCTATCGTCATGCCACTCATAGGCGAAGCGGACGGCGATGCGGTTTTCGGTGAAGGCCCAGAGCCCCTTGATCAGGCGATAATCCATCTCGCGCGCCCATTTCCGCGTGAGAAACGCGACGATGGCAACGCGGCCGACGAGGAATTCAGAGCGATTGCGCCAGCGGCTGTCGGGCGTATAGGCGAGCGCGACGCGCGCCGGATCGCACCCGTTCCAGGCGTCTTCGGCGGCGCGCACCTTCTGGATCGCGGTCCCTTCGGTAAATGGCGGCAGCGGTGGGCGTGTCTCGGACATGGGTTCCCTCGATTGCTGAGCTGGTCACGGACAAAGGGATCTGGAGCATAGTGCGAAACGTGCCGTTCTGTCGTGTCGACGGCGCGGCGGGCAAGTCTACCGTCGCGCCTCTTGACCGGGCCGGCGTGGCGTTGTAGAAGTTATGTTATAACATACCGAATAGGCGATGGCCCATGCGCCGCGTTGACAGATTGAGCGTTGACAAAGAGCGAGCCGCGAGGATATGTAGCTTCGGCTACATTTCGGCGCGGGTTGACAACCCGTCGACCGCAATGCGTGGCGCTTGTCGGATCACCTTAACCCGCGAGGGAGTCACATGAAACCGCGATCTCGTCGCCAACCCACGGAGAGCCATAGTCGGCGCTTAGCGCCGGTTTTGTCCTCGCCGTCGGGTTGGCTCATCGCCCGGGATCCGCTTGTCCGCGTTTTGGTGTCAGCCCTGACATACTGACGCCCCGCAGCCGAGCCTCCCGGGTTTGTGCAAACGCATGAACCAGAGGAGGCAGCCATGGTTGCCCTTTCTGACTTTTTGCCCGTTATGGTGAACACGCGACCGCCGCGCGCCTGCCTGTGCGCGGTGACGATCGACCATCCTCCCTCGTTCCCGCCCAGTCGCCGCTGAGGCTCCCGCCGCGCGCGCATCGGCGCGGCGCCATCCCCCCTGACACGACATTCCCTCGGCTTCGGCGTGCGCTGAAGCCGTCCGTTCGACACGACCCGAGGATCAGCCCATGCTGGATCATCGTTTTTGCGCGCGCCAGCGTTTCCGCGGTGGGCGTTTTGACCTCTTGCTCGCGGCGCTCGCCTTCACTGTGCTCGCCGCTCACCCCCTCACCGCTTTGGCAGAGACATCGCCGCTCTCAAACGCGCAAAACAGCGCGCCCGCAATCCGGCTGTCGCCCGATCCGGGTGTTGCGGACGGCAGCGATTCGAGCGGCGATGATGTCGTGCCGCAAGACTTCGCCGGGCGCCGCCCCGACGCGCAAGGGGACATCATCAGCACGCCGATGTCGTATCGCGTCACCGGCGTCGTCACCGATGCCAGTGGCCTGCCGATCACCGGCGCGCGGGTGACGCTCGAGACCCGCGACGGCTGGCATCTGACGCACAGCTTCACCGATGCCACTGGCTATTTTCACTTCGACGCGCTGGCCCAGGGGGATTATCTCGTCGTCGTCGAGAAGGTCGATTACGACACGGAAAATCGCGTCGTCACCGCCCGCGCCGCCGAGGCCCCGGCGGTCGCGATCGCGCTCGTTTATGACCCTGCCGCGACCAAAGGCAAAAACCGCGCGCCGTGGGCGATCAACACCTCCGGGCCGCAATATACCGGCACCGCCGATGTCGAGCCGCTTGGCTCATGGTATTTCGAGCCCTGGGTTTATAATGAGCGCACGCCGTCCCAAGGCACTTCGACCTATTACATGCCAGAGCGCATCGCGCTTGGCCTTGGCCATAATTTCGAGCTCGATTTCTGGCAGACGGTGGCGATCAACAACGCCGGCTATCCCACCGCGCCGCGCGGCCTGCATGCCAGCGACTGGGGGTTCGGCAACGCCCATATCCAGCTCAAATATGAATGGATGGCCGACCAGGACACCTATAATTTTTTCGCCTGGCCGACGATTTCGACCAGCGCCGATCTCTACATTCCGACCGGCAATTTCACCACCGATCTCCGCCCCGATGCCTATAACACCGATCAGTTCAGCAACGGCACGGTGGACGAGGCGATCAATGTTCTGATCCGCAAACGCTTCAAGCCATTCGAGATCTACGCCGAATTCGGCGACATCGTCGCTGACCCGACCCGCGTCGGACCGGGATACGGGTTCGACAATGGCATCGCGCAGGTGCCGATGGGTGTCTATGAGCACATGGTCGACGGGAATATCGTCTGGTTTGGCGCTGCCCTCGAGCATGTCCTCAATTCGGAGTATGGTTTGGGCTATGTGCTCGAACTGACCGGCGCCGAGCAATCCGGCAGCAGCCTGTTTTTTGGCCACGCCAATGCGCCTGGCTATTCCTATCTCTGGGCGGTGCCAGCGATCGAGTTCAATTGGCCAAATACCGGCAATCTGGTGATGACCTGGGGGTTTGGTGTCGGGCTGCCGGTTGCGCAATCGAATTTCCCGCGCACCTACACGCCGTCGGGGACGGTCACGATCTATTGGAATGGCGGCGGCCCGCGCGGCTAATCGGCCGCCGCCCCGGCCGCGCCATCGCCGGATCCCGCGAGTGTCCCGCTTTAGCCCTTCGCAAGCGAATTTCGGAAATGCCAAAGCATGTCAGGGGCAGGGTACTAGCCGGCGCTTGTGGTGTGGTCTAAAGCTGATGCGGTGGTTGCAGCGGCGCGGTCTTCGGCCAAGAGAAGGCGCGAGGGCGCCAGAAACGGGAGGATGGCATGTCGGGAAAGCCTATGCTGGAAGGAAAAGTCGCGGTGGTGAGCGGCGCGGGGGGTGGTATCGGGCGCGAGATCGCGCTCGCCATGGCGCTTGCGGGTGCCAAGGTGGTGATCAATGACATCGGCGCTTCGCTCACCGGCGAGGGGCAATCGGGCACGCCGGCCGAGCAGACCCGCCAGATCATCATCCAGCGCGGCGGCGAGGCGGCGATCAGTACCGAGAGCGTCGCCGAATGGGCCTCGGCCAAGCGGATCGTCGCTGCCGCACTCGATCATTTCGGCCGCATCGACATCGTCGTCAACAATGCCGGCATTCTGCGCGACGTCATCTTTCACAAAATGTCGCCCGAGGATTGGCTCGCGGTGATCAATGTCCATCTCAACGGCAGCTTCTTCCTCTCGCGCGCCGCGGCCGAGCCCTTCCGCGCCCAAGAAAGCGGCGCTTATGTTCACATGACCAGCACCTCCGGCCTGATCGGCAATTTCGGCCAGGCCAATTACGCCGCCGCCAAGCTCGGCATCACCGCGCTTTCGAAATCGATCGCGCTCGACATGAAGCGCTACAATGTGCGCTCGAACTGCATTGCGCCGTTTGCCTGGAGCCGGATGACGAGTTCGATCCCGGCCGAAACGCCTGAGCAGAAGGCGCGGGTCGAGAAGATCAAGCAGATGACGCCGGACAAGAACGCGCCGATGGCGGTGTTTCTTGCATCCGACGCCGCGCGCGAGGTCACCGGCCAGGTTTTCGCCACGCGCCACAACGAAATCTTCCTGATGAGTTCGCCCCGCCCGATCCGTGGCATTCATCGTGGCGAAGGCTGGACACCGGAGCTGATCGCCGAACACGCGCTGCCGGCGCTCAAGGAGGCCTTCATGCCGCTCGACCGCAGCGGCGAAGTGTTTTCCTGGGATCCGGTTTGACCGACAGTCACTAAAGAACTCCCTCCCCGTTCCTCGAAGCGGGCAGTGCCGCAGGCACTGCCCAACGGGACAAAGTTTTTTGGTTCTTTTTTTCAAAAAAGAACCGCTTTTCTTGCCCTTGGCGGCCGGCTTGACAAACCGTCCGCCCTGGGCGCAGAACCGCGCGCCCCGGCATGGGGCATCGCCGCTCCGCGAGGGTTCGCGCAGCGGCGCGTTTTGCGTTGAGGATTGGTGATGTTCGACACGCTTTCCGGCAAGCTGACCGCGGTTTTCGACCGGCTGCGCCAGCGTGGCACGCTGAACGAGGTTGATGTCGGCGAGGCGCTCCGCGAGGTGCGGCTCGCGCTGCTCGAGGCTGACGTCGCGCTGCCGGTGGTCAAGACCTTCATCGCCGGGGTGCGCGATCGCGCCATCGGCGCCGAGGTCATTCGCGCCGTGGCGCCGGGCCAGCAGGTCATCAAAATCGTCAATGACGTTCTCGTCGAGCATCTCGGCGGCGAGGGATCGAGCGCGCTCGATCTCAACCACCCGGCGCCGGTGCCGATTTTGATGGTCGGGCTGCAGGGTTCGGGCAAGACGACCACGTCGGGCAAGCTCGCGCTTCGCCTTGCCAAGCGCGAGCGCAAGCGGGTGCTGCTCGCGAGCCTCGACACCCAGCGCCCGGCGGCGCAGTTGCAGTTGGCCCAGCTCGCCGAGGCCGCCAACGTTCCCTCGCTCCCCATCGTTGCTGGCGAAACCCCGCTCGCGATCGCCGAGCGGGCGCTCGCGGCCGGGCGGCGGGAGGGGTTTGACATCGTCATCCTCGATACCGCCGGGCGGCTCTCGATCGATGCCGAGCTGATGGCGGAGGTGCAGGCGATCCGCGCCGCGACCAGCCCGGCCGAGACCCTCCTCGTCGTCGATGCCATGACCGGGCAGGACGCGGTCAATACCGCGCGCGCCTTCAATGAGGCGCTCGGCATCACCGGTATCGTGCTGACGCGCATGGACGGCGATGCCCGCGGTGGCGCGGCGCTTTCGATGCGGGCCGTCACGGGGGCGCCGATCAAGCTCATCGGCGTCGGCGAAAAGCTGGACGCGCTGGAAGAATTCCATCCCGAACGCGTCGCCTCGCGCATTCTCGGCATGGGCGACGTGGTTGGCCTCGTCGAGCGCGCGTCCGAGACCATCGAGCAGGAAGAGGCGGAAAAACTCGCCGCCAAAATCGCCAAGGGCCGCTTCGATCTCGAGGATTATGCTGCCCAGCTCCGCCAGATCGGGCGCATGGGCTCGCTTTCGGGCATTCTCGGGATGCTGCCGGGGGCGGGGAAACTTCTCGCCCAGGTCGATGAATCGAAGCTCGACAAATCTGTCTTCAAGCGGCAAGCGGCGATCATCTCGTCGATGACCCGCGCCGAGCGGCGCAACCCCGACCTCCTCAAAGCGAGCCGCAAGAAGCGGGTTGCCGCCGGCTCCGGCACCTCGGTGCAGGAGGTCAACCGACTGCTCAAGCAGTATGACGATATGGCCGGCATGATCAAACGCATGAACAAGCTCGGCCAGAAAGGGCTGATGCGGCATGGCCTGAGCGCGCTGCTGCCCGGCCGCCGCGGCCCGTTCTGAGTTATCCCAAATTTTCCCGAATAAGGAGCAACCCCGCACATGAGCCTCAAAATCCGCCTCGCCCGCGCCGGCGCGAAAAAGCGCCCTTATTACCACATCGTGCTCGCCGACAGCCGCAGCCCGCGCGATGGCCGGTTTCTGGAAAAGCTCGGGAGCTACAACCCGATGCTGCCGGCCGACCACGCGGACCGGGTACGCCTCGTCTCCGACCGCATCCAGCATTGGCTGAGCCAGGGTGCGGTCGCGACCGATCGCGTCGCGCGGTTTCTCGGCCATGCCGGGATCGCGCCGATGCCGGCCTGGCGTGAGCAGCCGGTGAAGTCGGCGCCGAAGAAGAAGGCGCAGGAACGCGCCAAGGCCGAAGCCGCGGCGTAACCGCGATCGCGGCTTCGTGACGAAAGGGCGCATCCTCATGGGAATGATCGGGAGGCCGCACGGCGTGCGCGGTCTGGTGCGGGTCGCGAGCTACACCGCCGATCCGGCCGCGCTCACCGAGTACGGCCCGCTCGACGACGAAGCCGGCGGCCGCTATCGGCTTGCCTGGCGCGGGCCGGGGATCGCCGCGGTTGCGCTCTGGCAGGATGGCGCTTGGGTTGAGATCCGCGATCGCGACCACGCTGCCCGCCTGACCAATCGCCGCCTCTATCTCGATCGCGCCGCTTTGCCGCCGCCGGATGCGGATGAGTTCTATCTCGCCGATCTCATCGGGCTGGAAGCGATCTTGCCGGAAGGGGTGCGCGGGCGGGTGCGCGCGGTGCATGATTACGGCGCCGGCGCCAGCCTCGAAATCGAGCGCCCCGAGGGGGCGGCGCTCCTCGTCCCCTTCACCCGCGCCGCCGTGCCTGAGATCGACATCGAGGCCGGGCGCGTCGTCGTCATTCCGCCGCTCGAGCAGGAAGCACCGCCAGAGGAGGCCAGGGCATGACCTGGCGCGCCGATATCCTCACCCTGTTCCCGGAGATGTTTCCCGGGCCGCTCGCGTTTTCGCTCGCCGGGCGGGCCGAGACGCGCGGGCTCTGGCGGCTTGCCGCGCACGATATCCGCGCCTTTGCCGAAGACCGCCATCGCAGCGTCGATGACACGCCGTTTGGCGGCGGCGCCGGCATGGTGCTGCGCGCCGATGTCGTCGATCGCGCGCTTGGCGCTGTCGCCGATGGCCGGCCGATGATCTGCCTCTCGCCGCGCGGCGAGCGGTTTTCGCAGGCGATGGCGCGCGATTTCGCCGCCGGCGACGGGCTGATCCTGCTCGCCGGGCGCTATGAGGGGATCGATCAGCGGGTGATCGAGGCGCGCGACCTGCGCGAGGTCAGCATCGGCGATTACGTGCTCTCCGGCGGCGAAATCGCGGCGCTGGTGGTCCTCGATGCGGTGGTGCGGCTGCTCCCCGGTGTCATGGGGGCGGCGGAAAGTGCTGTGGAGGAGAGTTTCTCCGGCCCGCTGCTCGAATATCCCCATTACACTCGACCCGCCGAATGGCAAGGAAGAGCGGTGCCGGCGACGCTGCTGTCCGGCGATCACGCGGCGATCAACGCCTGGCGCCGCGCCGAGGCCGAGCGGCTGACACGGACCCGCCGCCCCGATCTATGGTCTTTATATCAGCGCCAAGCCGCCGCCGCCGCGCCCGCCCACCCCGTTGCCAGCGCGGATAACGCGCCGTAAGAAACCCGTATCGAGAAGGATTTTTCCATGAACCTCATCCAAAAATTCGAGGCCGAGCAGATCGCCCGCCTCACCGCCGCCCGATCGGTGCCGGAATTCGCCCCGGGCGATACGCTCCGCGTCTCCGTCAAGGTGGTGGAGGGGGAGCGTTCGCGCACCCAGGCGTTCGAGGGGGTATGCATCGCCCGCTCGAACAAGGGCCTCAACAGCAATTTCACCGTGCGCAAGATCAGCTATGGCGAGGGGGTGGAGCGCGTGTTTCCGCTCTATGCGCCGAGCATCGCTGAGATCCATGTCGTGCGGCGCGGCGATGTGCGGCGGGCGAAGCTCTATTATCTCCGCGGCCGCTCGGGCAAGTCGGCGCGCATCGCTGAAAAAGCCCGCGCCGTCACCATCGAGAGCGCTGAGGCGGCGTCAACCCCGCAGGACGCCGCCGAATAATCCGGCAAGTCAAGGAGCCATCGCATGTCCGGACCTCGCACCTTGTTCGACAAAATCTGGGATGCGCATGTGGTCGAGCAGCTTCCCGATGGCACCTGCCTCCTTTATATCGATCGCCATCTCGTCCACGAGGTGACCAGCCCGCAGGCCTTCGAAGGTTTGCGCGCCGCCGGCCGCCCCGTGCGCCGGCCGGATGCGACGATCGCGGTCGCGGACCATAATATCCCGACGTCCGATCGCCGCCGCGGCATCGCCGAACCCGAAAGCCGCCTCCAGGTCGAGACGCTGGAGCGTAACGTCGCCGCCTTCGGCGTGCCCTATTTCCCGGTGCTCGACGAGCGCCAGGGGATCGTCCACATCATCGGGCCCGAGCAGGGGATCAGCCTCCCCGGCATGACCATCGTCTGCGGCGACAGCCACACCTCGACGCATGGCGCTTTGGGGGCGCTCGCTTTCGGGATCGGCACCTCCGAGGTCGAACACGTGCTCGCGACCCAGACCCTGCTGCAAAAGCGGGCGAAGAACATGCGGATCGAAGTCACGGGGCGGACGCCCGCAGGCGTCACGGCGAAAGACATCATCCTCGCGATTATCGGCGAGATCGGCACCGCTGGCGGCACCGGCCACGTGATCGAATTCACCGGGGATGCCATCCGTGCCCTCGATATGGCGGGCCGCATGACGGTCTGCAACATGGCGATCGAGGCCGGTGCGCGCGCCGGCCTGGTCGCCCCGGATGAGACCACCTTCGATTGGATCAAGGGCCGCCCCTACGCCCCCGCCGGCGCCGATTTCGCGGCCGCGGTGAGCTATTGGCGGAGCCTCGCCTCCGATCCGGGCGCGGTTTACGACAAGGTGGTGCGGCTCGACGCCGCCGCCATCGCGCCGATGGTCACCTGGGGCACGAGCCCTGAGCGTGTCGCACCGATCACCGGCGCCGTCCCCGATCCGGAAGCCGAGCCCGATCCCACCAAGCGCGCCGAGATCACCCGCATGCTCGCCTACATGGGCTTGCAGCCGGGGCAGAAACTCGCTGACATCCCGATCGATGTCGTGTTCATCGGGAGTTGCACCAATGGCCGCATCGAGGATATCCGCGCTGCCGCCGCCATCGCCCGCGGCCGCCGCGTGGCGCCCGGCGTGCGGGCGCTGGTCGTCCCTGGCTCGGGGCTCGTCAAGAAACAAGCCGAGGCCGAGGGGCTCGACCGTATCTTGGTCGAGGCCGGGTTCGAATGGCGCGAGCCGGGCTGCTCGATGTGTCTCGGGATGAACGAAGACAAACTCACGCCCGGCCAACGCGCGGCCAGCACGTCGAACCGCAATTTCGAGGGCCGCCAGGGCCCCGGCGGGCGCACCCATCTCATGTCCCCGGCGATGGCGGCGGCGGCGGCGATCGCCGGACGTCTCGCCGATATGCGGGAGTTTCTGTGATGGAAAAATTCACGACGCTGACGGCGATTGCGGCCCCCTTGCCGCTCGCCAATGTCGATACCGACAAGATCATCCCGGCGCGATTTTTGAAAACCATCCGTCGCAGCGGCCTTGGCGTGCATCTCTTCGACACGCTGCGCTTTGACGAGCATGGTGCCGAGCGGCCCGATTTCGTGCTCAATCGCGAACCCTACCGGCGCGCGCAAATCCTCATCGCGCATGAGAATTTCGGCTGCGGCTCATCGCGCGAGCACGCGCCCTGGGCGCTGCTCGATTTCGGCATCCGCGCCGTGATCGCGCCCGATTTCGCCGATATTTTCTACAATAATTGCTTCAAGAACGGCATCCTGCCGATCCGGCTGCCACGCGAGATCTGCGACCGGTTGATGGAGGATGTGCGTCAGGGCGACAATGCCCGCCTTACCATCGATCTCGAGCGGCAAGTGGTGCTGCGCCCGAACGGTGAGGCGATCGCCTTCGAAATCGACCCGTTCCGCAAACATCTGCTCATCAACGGCCTCGACGATATCGATCAGACCATGGCTCATGTCGGCGCGATCGACCGTTTCGAGCGCGATCAAGCTGCGTCGCAACCCTGGCTGCCGAAAATCGTGCCGGCATGAGAAGGGGTTTCCGAGGGACAAATCCGCGGCTAGGGTAGGAAATGGCATGACGAGAGCGTTCTTTTTTGCAAAAAAGAACCAAAAAACTTTTGTCTTTTAAAGGAAATGTTCGATGGGCGCCAACAAAACCCTGCTGATCCTGCCCGGTGACGGCATCGGCCCCGAGGTGATGCATGAGGTTCGGCGGGTCAATGACTGGCTGCGGCGCAAGCGCGCGGTGAATTTCGATATTTTTGAGGATCTCGTTGGCGGCGCCGCGATCGACGCCCGTGGAACGCCGATCGCGCCAGAAACCGTCGCGCGTGCCAAGGAAGTGGACGCGGTGCTGTTCGGCTCGGTCGGCGGGCCGAAATGGGACAAGCTCGGCTTCGACATGCGGCCGGAAATCGCCATCCTCACGCTGCGGCGCGAACTCGGCCTATTCGCCAATTTGCGCCCGGCGGTGGTGTTCGACCCGCTGGTCGAGGCCAGCACCTTAAAGCCGGAGGTGGTGCGCGGGCTCGACCTGATGATCGTGCGCGAGAGCACCGGCGGCATCTATTTCGGCAAGCCGCGCGGCGTCGAGACCCTTCCCAACGGCGAAAAACGCGGTTTCAACACCGAAACCTATGCGACGCACGAGATCGAGCGGGTGGCCCGCGTCGCGTTCGAGCTGGCGCGCACCCGCCAGAAGCGTGTTTGCAGCGTCGAAAAAGCCAATGTCATGGAAAGCGGCCTGCTCTGGCGCGAAACCGTGAGCGCCTTGCATGAGCGTGAATTCGCCGATGTCGAGCTTTCCCATATGTATGCCGATAATTGCGCGATGCAGCTTGTGCGCAACCCGCGCCAGTTTGATGTCATCGTCACCACCAATCTGTTCGGCGATCTGCTCTCTGATCTCGCCTCGATGCTGACCGGAAGCCTCGGCATGCTGCCGTCCGCGACGCTCGGCGGGCTCGATGCGAAGGGCCGCCGCCATGCGCTCTATGAGCCGATCCACGGCAGCGCCCCCGACATCGCCGGCAAGGGCATCGCCAACCCGCTCGCACAGGTGCTGAGCTTCGCGATGATGCTGCGCTATTCCTTCGCGATGGAGGAGGAAGCAAAACTGATCGAGAGCGCTTGCACCCACGTGCTCGCGAGCGGTCTCCGCACCGCCGACATCATGGCCCGCAACTGCGCCAAGGTGAGCACGCAGGTGATGGGCGAGGCGGTGGTGCGCGAATTGGACAAACTCGGGGGGTAATCGCGAGACACCCCGGATTGTCTTACCGGCCCGGGCCGCGGCGGCTTAGTTCGCGGGCTTGATCTTCTTGCCCTCGTCGGCGGCGCGCCAGAGATACCAGGCGGCGGTGCTGCGATAGGGGGCGAAGGCGGCGCCGTGTGCGGCGAGAATTTTCGGCTTTGGCCGCTCATCGAGGCCGAGCAGCAGGCGCCAGCCTTCGCGGATGCCGAAATCATCGACCGGCAGGACATCGGGCCGGCCGAGCGTGAAAATCAGCAGCATTTCGACCGTCCAGCGCCCGATGCCGCGGATTGAAACCAGCCGCTCGATCAGCGCCGCGTCCGAAAGCCGCGCCGCGGCCCGCCGGCTCGGCACCGTGCCATCGAGCGTGCGCGCGCAGAGATCGCGGATCGCGGCGATTTTGCTGGCAGACAGGCCGCAGGCGCGGAGCGGCGCGTCTGGCGTTGCGATCACGTCCGCGGGGGCGGGGAAGGGGGCGGGATAGAGCGCGCAAAAACGCGCGAGAATGGCCTCGGCGGCGCGGGCGTGGAGCTGTTGATGGGTGATCGCACGGAGGAGCGCCTCATAGGGGCTGCGGCCGCGCTCGGGGCGGAGGGTCGGGCGGCCGATGCGTGCGATCAGCGGGGCGAAAGCCGGCTCAGCGGCGATCAGATGCGACAGAGCTGGTGTCATGTCTTCTCCTGGATCGTATCGCGATAAGTTGTTCGCAAGCTCCGCGAAAGCCGCTATCCTATTGTAGTCGGACGCTGATCGGCGGGAAAGGGCGGGGTGGCTCGCATGTTCCGGGTTTATCGGCTGGAGGTTGCGGCGGATGAGGATGCGGCGCGTCAGACCGCGAGCTTGGCCGGCCTTGCGGTGGTGCTGTTCTTGCTGGTGGTCGGGGTGTTTCTCGTCCAGCGGCTGAGCCATGCGGCGGCGCGCGAGGATTGCCTGCTCGCCGGCGGCTGCCGGACATTGGTGGTGGTCTCCGGCGGGCAGTCCTTCACGGTCGAATAGGCGCCGGGCGACGGCCTCAAACCCCGAGATAGATCTGGCGCACGTGATCGTCACGCGCGAGGTCGGCGCTCTGCCCCTCACGCACGATCCGGCCATGTTCGAGGAGATAGACCCGGCTCGCGACCCGGAACGCGACGCGGGCATCCTGTTCAACCAACAAAATCGCCGTGCCGGCCGCCTTGATCTCGCGAATGGCGCCAAACAACGTCTCCTTGAGGCGCGGCGCGATGCCAACCGAAGGCTCGTCGAGCAGCAAAAGGGCAGGGCGGCCCATCAGGGCACGGCCGATCGCGACCATTTGCTGCTCGCCGCCGGAGAGCGTTGCTGCCTGTTGGCGCTGGCGT
Organism: Acidibrevibacterium fodinaquatile; assembly: GCF_003352165.1. GTDB lineage: Bacteria > Pseudomonadota > Alphaproteobacteria > Acetobacterales > Acetobacteraceae > Acidibrevibacterium > Acidibrevibacterium fodinaquatile. The sequence continues at coordinate 2,885,874 of NZ_CP029176.1, read as the reverse complement.
TCTCGCAGCACTGGGAACAGCGTGAAGACGCGCGCGAGGTCGGCCGCGATCGCCGCCCGGTCGCGGCGCAGATAAGCGCCGAGGAGGAGATTTTTCTGCACCGTGAGATCCGGGAAAAGATGCCGCCCCTCCGGACAATGGCCAACGCCGGCGGCGACCACCTCATGCGCGGCAAGCGTGTCGAGCGGCCGCCCCTCGAGGGCGAGGCGCCCGGCGGTGGCCGCAACGGCGCGCGAGATCGCCTTCAAGAGCGTCGATTTACCGGCGCCGTTGGGGCCGAGCACGGCGACCAGCTCGCCGCTCTCGACATGGAGATCGATCCCGTCGAGCGCCAGCGCCTTGCCGTAATGCACGACGAGGCCGGTGACCTCAAGCAGCGCCATGCGGCGCCTCATCGGGTTCTGCGGCAGGATCGGCCGCATCGTCGCGCCCGAGATAGGCTTCGATGACGCGGGGATGGCGGACGATCTCGGCCGGGGTGCCGCTGGCGATGACGCGGCCGAAATCCATCGCGATGACCCGGCTCACCAACTGCATGAATTCGCGCAGACGATGTTCGATCAGCAGGATGGTCAACCCCTCGGCCGCGTGCAGCCGGCGGATGAGCGCGGAAATCGGCTCGATTTCGCTCGTCCCGAGGCCGGCGAACGGCTCATCGAGGAGCAGGAGGCGCGGTTTGGTGGCCAGCGCGCGGGCGATCTCTAAGCGGCGGAGATCGCCATAAGGCAGCACCTCGACCGGTGCGGCGGCGCGATGGGCGAGCCCGACCGCCTCCAAAATGGCGCGGGCGCGGGCGAGCGGTGCCTCAAGGCGGCGCGCGCGCGGGGCGAGGCAGCCGACCATGACGTTTTCGAGAACGCTCATCCCGGCGAAGGGGCGGCAGAGCTGAAACGTGCGCGCGAGGCCACGATTGACGATCTGATGCGGCGAATGCCCGGCGAGATCCTCGCCCGCGAAACGGACGCGGCCCGAATCACGCGGCAAGAACCCGGTGAGCAGATTGAACAGCGTCGTCTTGCCGGCGCCGTTCGGGCCGAGGATGCCGGCGATTTCGCCGCTGGCGAGGGTGAAGGAAACGTCATTGACGGCAACGAGCCCGGCAAAGCGCTTGTTGAGCCCCTCGATTTCGAGCAGGGCGTTCATGAGGCGCCCGTAACACGGCGCCAGAGCGGCGCGATGACCCCGCCGGGGGCGAAGAACAGGATGAAAATCAGCACCAGGCTATAGACCCAAAGCCGGTATTGCCCAAGGCCGCGCAGCAACTCCGGCAAAAGCGCGAGCACAACCGCGCCGGCGGCGGGGCCATAGAGGCTGCCGATCCCGCCGACATAGACCATGATGATGATGCTGATCGAAAGTGCCACCGAAAAGACATCCGGCGTCACCGCTTCCTGATAATGCGCATACAAGACACCGCCGATCCCGGCGCAAAGCGCGCTGACCACGAGGGCGGCGATTTTATGGAAGGTGACGTTGATCCCGGCGGCTTGCGCTGCCGCTTCGTCGCCACGGATGCTGCGCAAAATCAGCCCCCAGTGTGAGCCCGCAAGCCAAAGCAGCAGGAGCGTGATGGCAACGAAAACGCCGAGGCAAAGATAATAGACCGCGGCCTTGCTCTCCAACAACGGATCGAGGCCGGGGATCCCTTCTTCGCCGCCGCTATACTGCCAGAAAATCAGGGTCAGGCGTTGCATGATGGTCGCGGCGGCGAGCATGGCGAGGGCGAAATAGGGGCCGCGCAAGCGCAAGGTCGGGATGCCGATCACGAGACTAAGGCCGCCGGCCATCGCCGCCCCCGCCGGCAGCCCCCACCAGGGCGCGAACCCCAGCTTGCCGTTGAGAAATGCCGCGGTGTAGGCACCGGCGCCGACGAAAAGGGCGTGGCCGAAATTTTCCCGCCCGGTGAGGCCGGACATGAAATCCCAGCTCGTCGCCCAGATGCCATAGATGAAACAGACGCTGAGGATACCGAGGAGATAATCGGAGCGAATGAAGAGCGGCAGCGCCGCCAGCGCCGCGAGAACGACGATCCCCCCGCTTGCTTGCCGCGCGTTCAAAACGCCGCTCTCTTACCCAAAAGCCCGGCGGGGCGAAGGATCAGGGTGAGCAGCACCGCGACCAGCGAGACGATTTCGGTCCAAGCCGGCGAAAAAGCGTAAGCGACGATGGTCTCGCTGTAGCCGAGCAGGAGGGCGGCGAGGATGCTGCCCGGGATCGAGCCGAGGCCGCCGACGATGACGATCGAAAACGCCTTGATCATCGGCAGCAAATCCATCGTCGGCTGCACGGTCAGAAACGGCGCGGTGAGCACGCCGGCGGCGGCCGCGATCGCCGCCGAAATCGCCATCACCACGGCATAGATGCGATCGGCGGGAATGCCGACGTAAAGCGCCCCCTCGCGATCTTGCGAGAGGGCGAGAATGGCGGCGCCGAGCCGCGTTCCGTTGATGAATAGCCAGAGCAACGCGATGATCGCGGCACCCGCCCCGAGGGTGAGCAGGCGCTGGCCGCTGACATCGAGCCCGGCATAACTCCAGGTCGCGTTGCTGAAGGCCGGGACATTGCGCGCCTCCGAGCCGAACAGGAGATACATCGCCTGCTCGAACAACAAGCCGACGGCGATGGTGATCATCAGGACCGCGAGCGCCGAGCCGCGCAGCGGGCGGATCAGCACCCGCTCGACGGCGACGCCGAACGCGGCGACGAACAGAACCGCAACAATGGCGGCGGGAAGAATCGGCCAGCCGAGGCGCGCGGTCAGCACATAGGCGGCATAGGCGCCGAGGCCGTAAAACGCGCCATGGGCGAGATTGAGCACCCGCGCGACCCCGAAAATCAGCGTGAAGCCGACCGCGAGCATGGCATAGACGGCGGAGGTCACGGCGCCGTAGACGAGGATGTTAAGCAAGGACGAACGCCGTCTTCACACGAACGCTCTCACGGCTTGCCGGCAAGCCAGGGCGGCGGATTCATCGCGCCCTTGGCGATCTCCTTCGGCCAGACGATGACCCGCGAGCCATCCGGATACCATTGTGCGAAGGCGAGGCTGATGAAGCCGGGGCCGTATTTGATGTCGTGCTGGGCATCGAACTCGCAAAGCCCCTCGGTGCCGACGTAATGCGTCTTCTCCAGTGCCGGAATCACCTTGTCCGGCGCCGTTGTCCCCGCGCGCGCCACCGCCTCGGCATAGATATAGACGGCGTCATAGGAGCCGGCGCCGGTATAGACCGGCGGGCGCTTGAAGCGGGCGACGAAATTGTTCCAAAACGGCATCGTCAACGGCGTCATCGGCACCGGGATGATGTTGTTGGCGACGGTCTCGCTCACCGCTTTGCCGCCGATGCGGGTGAAGAAATCCGAATCCTGCGATTTGACGTCGATGCCGCCGATCGGGATCGGCAGTTTCGCGTCATACCATTGCTTGACGAACACATCGGAATTGGCGTGCGAGAGCACGACCATGATGTATTGCGCGCCGCTCGCCTTGATCTTGGTGAAAAGCGGCGAAAAATCCGAAGTGTCGGCATCGAAGAGATCGACCGAGGTCACGGTCATGCCGCCTTTCTCGAGCCCGGCTTTGAGGATCGGCGCGAGATCCTGCACCCATTTCGCATTCTCGCCGGCGATCGCGATTTTCTCCACCCCAGCCTCGCCCTTGAGCTTGCCGAGGCCGAAATCGATCAGCGCTTCCGCCTGATGGGCGGCGTTGATCGGGCTCACGCGAAAGATATATTGGTAACGCTTGTAGTTGCGGCGGACGAAATCGGTGATCGAGGGGGAGGCGGCGCCGACTTCGAGATAGATGGTTTTCGAATCGGCGATATGCGTTTCCTGCGCCAGTGTCACGCCGCTGGTATAGCCGCCGATCAGGACATCGACATGCTCATCGGCGGTGAGCTTATTGATGGCGGCGACACCTTCTTGCGGATTTTCGGTCTCGTCGGCGACGATCATGCGCAATTGGCGGCCCAAAACGCCGCCCTTGGCGTTGATTTCGTCGATCGCGAGCTGGGTCGCGTCGATCGAGTCACGCCCAACCTCGAGCTGGACGCTGGTCGGCACACCGATGGTGATCGGCGGCCCATCGGCGCGCGCGGCGGTGATGAAGCCCGGCGCGAGCATGGCACAGGCAAATGCCGCCCATCCGTAATGGCGCATCGTAATCCTCCCTGACGCGTTGACGGCGCCGTTGCTTCGGCGTCTCGATCGTCTTGCCGAGCAAGCATGGCCCGCGGCGGCGGGCTTGACAAGACCCGAGACGAGCGCGGCGAGAGACCCCGCGTGACTTTCGCCGGCAAGCCTTGTATCAGCGGGTCGAGACGGAGGCATGGGCATTGGACGAGGCCGAGGGCAAGCGCGGGTTGCCGCTTTATCTCCGCTGGCGCTATGGCCTGATGGCCGTCGCGCTGACGCTGATCGTGGTCACCGTCTTTGGCGGCGCTTTCGGCATTCCGCGCCTGGTTCTGGCGCTTCTCTGGACCCCGCTGCCGTTTTGCCTGGCCGGGCTCGCAATCACGTTTCTCTAATCACGCGGCATTCCGCCCAGAGGCCCAGACTTCGCGATAGAGTGTCACGATCTCGCCCGCCTCCGGCACGCGCGGATTATTGCCCGGGCTGCCCGAGGCCAGCGCTTGCGTGGCCATCAGATCGAGCTTGGCGTTCCAGGTTGCTTCGTCGATGCCGTATTGCCGCGGGCCGGGGACGTCGAGATCGGCGTTCAGCGTGACCAGGCCGGCGGCGAGCTTCTCGGCCGCGACCTCATCGCTATCGCCGGCGGCGGCGAAGCCCGCGACCCGTGCCGCCTCGGCATAGCGCGCCTGGGCATGCGCGAGCCCATAGCGGGTGACGGCGGGCAGCAGCATGGCGTTCGAAAGCCCGTGCGGGACGTGGAAATGCGCCCCGATCGGGCGCGACATGCCATGGACGAGCGCGACCGAGCTGTTCGAGAAGGCGAGCCCAGCGAGTGTTGCGCCCAGCATCATCGCCTCGCGCGCGGCGGCGTTCTTCGGCTCGCGATAGACGCGGCGGAGATGGGCGCCGATGAGGCGCATCGCCGCCAGCGCTTGGGAATCGGAATAAGGATTGGCGCGGCGCGAGACGAACGCCTCGAGCGCGTGGGTGAAGCTGTCAACGCCGGTATCGGCGGTGGTCCGTGGTGGCACGCTGAAGGTCAGTTCGTAATCGACGAGGGCGGCGAGCGGCAGCGCCGCAAGGCCGGCGATCAGCATTTTCTCATCGCGCGCGGTATCGGTGATGACGGTGAAGCGCGTCACCTCCGTCCCGGTTCCGGCCGTGGTCGGGATCGCAATCACCGGCAGCGCCGCGAGATCGGCTTGATGCGGCACCTTGTAATCGGCCATCGCGCCGCCGCCGGCCGCCAAGATCGCCATCGCCTTCGCGGTATCGATCGGCGAGCCGCCGCCAAAGCCGATCAAACAATCGAAATCGCCGCCTTTGGTCACCGCGACGCCCGCGGCGACGACGGTATCGACCGGCTCGGGCACGGTGTCGCTGAACACGCTGTGGCGAATGCCGGCTTTTGCGAGCGGTTCAAGGCAACGCTGGATCAAGCCGGAGGAGACCATGAACGGATCACTCACCACCAGCGGGCGGGAGAGGCCAAACGTCGCCAGCGTCTCGGCAATCCGCGCGACCACGCCGCCGCCGACCAGGATCTGACGCGGGCTGGTGATGGTGAAATTCATCGCCGCTGCTCCCGGCTCAGGACCGGTAATCCGGCCGGTCGCCGTCGATCAGGCGGAGGGCTGCGTCCCACGCCATGTCGTAATGCTCGAGCGAGCCCTCGCGGCGGAATTGCTGCGCGGTATGGCGGCAAACTTCCTCAGGCGGGAACACCAGTTCCGCCCCGCCGGCCAGCGCCTGCACCTGCGCCTGGCAGGCGCGTTCGAGGTAATAGATGATGTTGAACCCCTCGGCGATGGTCCGCCCGGCGGCGAGCAGGCCGTGATTGCGCAGAATCATCGCCTGATGCTGGCCGAGATCGGCGACGAGGCGCTCACGCTCATCGAGATCGAGGGCGATACCCTCATAACCGTGATAGGCGAGATGGCCATAGAAGCGGAGCGCGTGCTGGCTGATCGGCAAAAGGCCGTGTTTTTGCGCCGAAACCGCGATGCCGGCAGCGGTGTGGGTGTGGATCACGCACATCAGATCGGGGCGCGCCATGTGAATCGCGGAATGGATGGTGAAGCCGGCCGCGTTCACCCGCCGCGATTGCCCGTCTTCGGCGATGATGTTGCCCTCGAGATCGATCTTGACCAGATCGGAGGCGCGCATCTCATGGAACAAGACGCCGTATTGGTTGATGAGGAAATGGTGCTCGGGGCCAGGGAGACGGGCGCTGATATGGGTGTAGATCAGGTCGGTCATCCGGAAATGCGCGACCAGGCGATAAAGGGCGGCGAGGTCGCAGCGGATTTTCCACTCCTCCGCGCTGATGCCGGCCGGCGGGCGGGATGGCGAGACGATGTTCATGGACGCGCTCCTGAAACCGATGTTCTACCCCCATTTCCGCCCGCCGCCGCGCTGCCGTCAAGGCCGCGCCGCAAATCTCTCTTTGTCGCTTACTGGCGTTGCCCGGACGGGCGATCGCCCTTCGGCGTGCGGGCGACGATGACCGCTTCCTTGCCCTCGGCGAAAAGATGCGTCGTTGCCTCCGCAAAGCCGGCGGCGAGGAAGGCGGCGGCGATTTCCTCGGCGCCGAGCAGGTGATTGCCCTGGACATGCTCGGTGAGGTTTTGGAAAGCAAGACGCGCCCATCCCGGCTTGCGCAGCGCGGCGCGCGCGGCCGGCCAGTTCGGCTCCCAGATCACCGCCACGCCGCCGGGCTTGAGCTGGCCGCGCAGACGGTCGAGGAAACGCGCGATCCCGCCCTCCCAAACATGATGCAGCGCCCGGTTCATGGCGATCAGATCGGCGGGCTCGGGCAAAGTGAGGTGATGCGCATCACCGACCGCGAAGGTCAGCCGCGCGCCGAACCCCTCCTTCTGCGAAAGCGTCGTTGCCTGGGCGATGTTTTCGGCAAATCCATCGACGCCAAGGCCGCGGAGATGTGGATAGCGCCGCGCCAGCACCCGCAAATACCAGCCATTGCCGCAGCCGAGATCAACGGCGAGCCCGGCTTGCCGGTCGATTTCGGCAAAGATCGGGATGGCCGGGCTGATGGTGGTCTCGAAAACCGGGGCGTAGCTTGCCTCCAGCATCGGGCCGAACCAGGGCAGAAGAGTCTCGCACTCGGCCAGAACCTGCTCGCCGGGCCGCGCCCCGCTCGGCATCAGGCCCGCCGCACGCTCGGCCATATGCGCAGACAGCATCGCCTGCACCGCAACCGGCATCAGGCTCTCGGGCGCGTCCGGGCGCATCGCCGCGCCGATCGCGCTCAGGCGGAAACGCGCGCCCTCGGCGTCTTCGAGGTAGCCGGTGGCATAGGCTGCGTCGCACCAGCGGCGAACATAGCCGGCATCCATCCCCGCCGCCGCCGCCAGCGCGTCACACTCGGCGGCACCAAGGCGGGCCAGCGTCTCAAACAGCCGATTAACGACCCCGATATAACCGACATAGAGCACCATCGCGCCCTGCGCCTGGGCTTGGAAACGCGCCTTGAGATCTGCCGTCGTGGTCATGAGGGGCTCCCGTTGCCGCCATTTTGCGTCTCCAGGGGATAGCGCCGCGCTTGCCTTCGGTGCAACCCGTGGTGGACCAGCATCGATTGCGTCCGAGGGAAGAATCTGCCAAGACGGCGCACGAAGCTTCACGATTTCGTGACGCTATGAGAATGCGGTGATGCGTCGACCCAAAGGGGATGCGCGGTGAGCGTGGCGACGGCGCCGGTTGAAACCGCGCCTGCGATCGGCGGGGTCGCGGCCGAGCGCGTGGTGATGCTTTTTGGCTTGCCGCGTTCGGGTACCACGTGGCTCGCCAAGGTCTTCGACAGCCACCCCGATGTTCTCTACCGGCATGAACCGGATACGGTCTGGCGCGGCAAACATTTGCCGGTGTGGCCGCCCGCCGCGCCGCCGCCGGCGCTGCTTGCTGAGACGCGGGCCTATCTCGAGCGGCTGTTGACGACGCGGACGCTGAAAACCATGGGTTCGCGGCCATTGTTTCCGAAAGCCTATCGCGGCGCCGCGGCCGAGAGGCTCCGCGGCGCGCTGATCGAGGGGCTTCGGGTCGTGGAGCATCTCGGCGGCCGGCGTCTCGCAGGCGGCGTTCCCATCCCCGATTGGGTCGCGGACGCGGCGTGGGGGCGGATCACCCTCGCCTTCAAATCGGTCAGCTCGCCGACCCGGCTCGGGCTGTTTGCGCGGGCTCTTCCCGGCTGCCGGATCATCTACACCCTCCGCCATCCCTGCGGGCAGGTCGCGTCGATGCGTCGGGGCGAGCGGCTCGGCATGTTCGAGAACGAACTCGATTTCGAGTGGCTGCTGGCCGGGCCGGAGGCCAAGGCGCACGGGCTCGATGTCGCCCGCTTCGCGCGCTGGCCATTGCTCGAGCGGCTCGCCTGGCAATGGCTGCTGCTCAACGAGCGGGCGCTTGCCGACCTCGCTGGCCACCCGGCGGCGCGCATCGTGCGCCATGCCGATCTCGCGCGCGCGCCGCTGGCGCGGGCCGGCGAGTTGCTGGCCTTCGCCGGGCTCTCGGTGCCGCTCGAAACCGCGGCCTTCATCCGCCGCAGCACCGAGCATGCCGGCGACACCGGCTATTACCGGGTATTCCGCAATGCTGCCGCCGAGATCGATAAATGGCGGCGCGAGCTCGACGCGGACGAGCAAGCGCGCATCTGGGCGGTGGTGCGCCACTCGCACCTCGCGGCATTCTGGCCGGAAATGGGCGAGGCCTGACGCGCCTCAGGTGGGGCTCGGCTGCGTGCTCGCCCCACTATTTCAAGTTTGAAATTTTAAACTTGAAATGGTTTGTCGCGGATGGCAGGGTACTCTGACGTGCAACAGACGAGAGCGACCGCGGCATGAAAATTCTTTGTCTCGGCGGCGGCCCGGCCGGGCTTTATTTTGCCATCAGCATGAAATTGCGCAACCCCGAGCATGCGGTAACGGTTCTGGAGCGCAACCGCGCGAACGATACTTTTGGCTGGGGTGTCGTGTTGTCCGATGATGCGCTGAGCCGGATGCAAAAGAACGATCCGCAATCGACCGACGCGATCCGCAACCATTTCGTCTATTGGGACGACATCGCGGTTGTGCACAACGGGGTACGCACCGTCTCCGGCGGGCATGGCTTCGCGGGGATCGGACGCAAGCAGATGCTGAGCCTTCTGCAAGAGCGCGCCGCTGCGCTCGGCGTCGCTATGCGGTTTGAGACCGAATTCAAATCGGCTTCGGACTATCGCGGGGATTACGATCTGGTCGTTGGCTGCGACGGCATCAATAGCCGCGTGCGCGCCGAATATGGCGATATTTTCAAGCCGGATATCGATCTCCGCAAATGCAAATTCATCTGGCTCGGCACGCATCAGAAATTCGACGATGCCTTCACCTTCATCTTCGAGAAGACCGAGCATGGCTGGGTCTGGGCGCATGCCTATCAGTTCGATGCCGATACCGCGACGTTCATCGTCGAGTGTTTGCCCGAGACGTGGGAGCGCTGGGGTTTTGCGCAGATGTCGTCTGAGGAATCGGTCGAGACCTGCCGGCGGATCTTCGCGCGCCATCTCGGTGGGCATGGCCTCATGTCGAACGCGAAGCATCTGCGCGGCGCGGCGATTTGGATCCAGTTTCCCCGCGTGATCTGCGAGACTTGGCACCATGGCAATGTCGTGCTGATGGGCGACGCCGCGGCGACCGCGCATTTCTCGATCGGCTCGGGCTCGCGCCTCGCCTTCGATAGCGCCATCGCGCTCGCCGATTACCTGCATTCCGAACCGACGATGGCGGGCGCGTTCGAACGCTATCAGGCGGAGCGGCGGGTGGAGGTGCTGCGGCTGCAATCGGCGGCACGAAACTCTCTCGAATGGTTCGAGGAGGTGGAGCGCTATCTCGACATGCCGCAAGCGCAATTCGCCTATTCGCTGCTGACCCGCAGCCAGCGGATCAGCCATGAGAATTTGCGCGTGCGCGACCCGAAATGGCTGGGCGAGGCCGAGGCGTGGTTTCAGAAACGGGCTGACGGCCGGCCAGGCCGCGCGCCGATGTTCGCGCCCTTGCGTCTGCGCGGGCTGACGCTCATGAACCGCGTCGTGGTCTCGCCGATGGCGCAATATAAAGCCGTGGACGGTCGGCCGACCGATTGGCACTTCGTTCATTACGCCGAGCGCGCCAAGGGCGGCGCCGGACTCGTCATCACCGAAATGACATGTGTCTCCCCCGAGGGGCGGATCACCCCGGGCTGCCCCGGTCTTTACGCGCCCGCTCACGAAGCAGCGTGGAAGCGGCTGGTCGATTTCGTCCATGCCGAGACCGAAGCGAAGATTTGCTGCCAGATCGGGCATTCGGGATGCAAGGGTTCGACCCAGCTCGGCTGGGAGGTGATGGATGCGCCGCTCGCCTCTGGCAACTGGCCGACGATGTCGGCGTCCGCCGTCGCATGGAGTGCCGCGAACCCGGCGCCGAAGGCCATGGATCGCGCCGACATGGAGAGGGTGAGGGCGCAATTCGTGGCGGCGGCGGCGATGGCGGCACGCGCCGGCTTTGACATGGTCGAACTGCACGCGGCGCACGGCTACCTGCTTTCTTCCTTTATCTCGCCGCTTTCCAATCGGCGCACTGACGCCTATGGCGGCAGCCTCGAAAATCGTCTGCGTTATCCCCTGGAGGTATTTGCCGCCATGCGCGCGGTCCTGCCCGAGGCCATGCCGATGAGCGTGCGGATCAGCGCGACCGATTGGGTGGGGGAACGGGGCGTGACCCCGGAGGAGGCGGTGACGATCGCTCGCGCTTTCGCGGCCGCGGGGGCCGACATCATCGATGTCTCGGCCGGCCAGACCTCGACCGCGGCGCGTCCGGTGTATGGCCGGATGTTTCAGACCCCGTTCAGCGATCGCATCCGCAACGTCGCCGGGATCAAGACGATGGCGGTCGGCAATATCTACGAGACCGACCATGTGAACTCGATCCTGATGGCAGGGCGCGCCGATCTGGTCTGCCTGGCGCGGCCGCACTTGGCCGATCCTTATTGGACGCTGCATGCCGCGGTCGCGTTGGGGGACGAGGAGATGGCGTGGCCGCTGCCCTATCTTGCGGGGCGCGATCAGGCGCGGCGGCTGCGCGAGCGCCAGCAGGAAAGCATCCGGGTATGACCCTTTCGGGAAAACGGGTGTTGATCACCGGTGGGGGAAGCGGCGCGGGCGCCGATCTCGCCCGCGGTTTCGCCGCCCACGGGGCAGATATCGTCATCGCCGGCCGCCGCCGCGCGCCGCTCGAGGCGGTTGCCGCCAGCGCTCCCAATATCCGCTGGGTCGAGGCGGATGTGACCGATGAAGCGCGGGTCGCCGCCCTCTTTGCCGCCGCTGGCCGCTGTGACATCGTCATCGCCAATGCCGGCGCGGCCGATAGCGAGGTTTTGGCGCGCACGACACTCGCGCAGTGGCAGGCGATGATCGCGGTCAACCTCACCGGCGTGTTTCTGACGCTGCGCGACGGGCTGAACCAAATGTCGGGCTGGGGGCGGCTGATCGCGGTGGCCTCGACCGCTGGCCTCAAGGGCTATGCCAAGGTCGCGCCCTATGCCGCGGCCAAGCATGGCGTGGTGGGATTGGTCCGCTCGCTCGCCTTGGAAATCGCGTCGCGGCCGGTGACGGTGAATGCGCTCTGCCCTGGGTTTCTCGATACGCCGATGACCGATCGTGCCATCGCGGTGATCGTCGAGAAGACCGGCCGCAGCCCGGCGGCGGCGCGCGCGGCGCTCGCCGGGCTGAACCCGCAAGGCCGCCTGATCCCACCGGCGGAGGTGACGTCGGCCGCGCTTTGGCTCTGCGCGCCGGGGGCGGAGGGGGTGAATGGCCAAGCGATCGCCATCTCGGGTGGGGAGATATGATTTCCGCCGAACACCCAGATCCGCTTTCCAAGCGCCGCTTGAAAACCTGGATCAGGCTTCTCGGTGTCACCCGCCAGGTGGAGAATCGGTTGCGCGAATTCCTGCGGGTGAACCATAACACCACCTTGCCGCGCTTTGACGTGATGGCAGCACTCTGGCGCCGGCGCGAGGGCATCGGCATGACGGAATTGTCGCGGATGTTGCTCGTGTCAAACGGCAACGCGACGGCGGTGGTGGCGCGGCTGGAGGAGGACGGCCTTGTTCAACGAATGCGCAAACCCGATGACGGGCGGGCGATCCTTGTGGCTCTGACCGATGCGGGGCTGCGCCAGTTCGAGCGCATCGCAGCGGCGCACGAGAAGGCGGTGAGCCGGCTGTTCGCCGGCCTCACCGACACCGATCTCGACCTGCTCACCGACATCCTGCGCCGTGCCCGAACAGAAGAGAGCAAATGACCGCATTCGCGCCGATCCCAGGCCCCAGGGCGGCGGCGTCCGGGCGGCCACTTTCAAGGAGACCAACGCATGACCACCCCGCATCAGATCCTGCATCCGAAACATTGGAAAGCGACATCCGGCTATACCAGCGGCCTCGCCGCCAGCGGCCGCGTCGTTTTCACCAGCGGCATCGTCGGCTGGAATGCCGAACAGATATTCGAAAGCGACGATTTCGTGGCGCAAGCAGAACAATGTCTGAAAAACATCGTCGCCGTGCTGGCCGAGGCCGGCGCCCGGCCGGAGCATTTGGTAAGGCTTACCTGGTATGTCACCTCGAAAGAGGATTACCTGAACAATCTCAAGGCGCTTGGCCGTGCCTATAAAGCGGTGATCGGCAGACACTATCCGGCGATGGCGGTGGTGCAGGTCGTCGCCCTCATCGATGAGGGCGCCAAGCTCGAGATCGAGGCCACCGCAGTCATTCCCGCCTGAGGTCGGGCCGGCGTTTGGCGGCCATCGTTCAGAGGAAGGATCGGATGGTCGCCAGCATCCCGTCGAGAGCATCGCCCTTCTCGTCCCGCATCGCCGCTTCGCGCAGGCGCCGGGCCCAATCGGCGGCATCGGGGCGGCCGGCGAGACGCGTAATGCCCGCCATGACCCGGTCATATTTCGAAACCCCGCGGGCATGGGTGTCGGAATAGCCTTTGATCAGCCGCCGGGCGCGGAGGGTTTCCACCGCGAGATCGTAGTCCGTCGGCAGATGAGCCAAGGCGGCGGCGAGCCAGTTTTGCAAATGCGCCTCTTCTTCCCGATAGCGGAGCGTCGCGCGCCGCCAGCGCCGCAGCCCGCCGACAAGATAGAGCTGCAGAAAGGGCCAAAGCCGGTCGCTGCGCAGGCGGCGCCCTTTGCCGAAGTGGCGATCGATCCAGCGCATCCAGCCCGGCCGCGATGCCACCGCCGCGCCGATGCGTGCCGGCAGAAGCCCGACCAACTCCTCCGCCCGTGGGTGGAAGAATTCGGTAAGGTGTAACACCTTCTCCTCATCCGCCTGCATCTCGCGGGCGATACGTCGGATGCGATCGGGCCGGGTTTTGAGATCGGCGACGCGAATGACGTCGTCATAGGCCATGGCGTTGGCGATGTATTTCGCGGCCTCGCGCGTCAGAAGCCAGCCCCGCGCGGCATCGTCTCGCGCTTTTACCGCGTCGAGCCGATCGAGATAGGCGCGGCCATAAGCGACATCCTGAAAATCGACGACTTTGCGCAAACCCGCGAGCGCCATGTCGCGCGCCGGTTCGGGCAAGGAAGCGGCGCGGGTGGCGAGTTCCCGCCATTCCGCGAGCAACCGCGCCGGCCCGGCCGGGCTGACGGCGCTCACGGGGGGCGCGACATCGTGCGCGCGGCGATCGGCGTGCGCGCCTTCGCCCCCGGCTGCCGCGATGTCATACGCTTTGGCGAAGGCGGCCAGACTGGCCTTCTCGCCGCGGCCGCTCGCACGGATCGCCGCCTCGAAAGCGTCGCGGGTGAAGGGAAGCACGCCGGCGCCGGCGATGGCGCCGAGCAGGCTCGCCGAAATCACCGTGCCGCTCTCGGCGGCGATGCGCTCCATGTCGAAGACGATGTGGCGGCGCGCGGCGCTTTCGATCGCGGCCATCACCTCTTCTGCGTTCGCGATGCCGTGGCCGGGCGCGATCTTCTCCGAGACCGCCAGCGCGCGGTGGCTGGAGGCGATCAGCGTCGTGCGGTCCGGGGTCACGAAACCCCGCAGGATGGCGCGTCCCGCCTCCATCATCTCGGCCGCGACCAGGACATCGACATCGCCCGCCGCCGGCAAAAGCGCGAAGACCGGGGCACGCCCGGACTCGGGCGCCATCTCGAGGTAATAGATCGTGGCGCCGGTGCGCTGGGCGACGCCCGCGACCGATGTCGCCTGCACCGCGTAGCCATTGGCGCGGGCGATGCTTTCCAGCCAATTGGTCAACACGCCGCCGCCTTGGCCGCCGACCGCCATGATGGCGAGCTTGAGGACGCCGTCGAGATGCGGGTCGGGCGCCGCGGCGGTGAAAGGGGCGTTCATGCCGGCTCTCCCGCGAAATCGAGCCGTCTCGCCGCGCGCCGCGTTTGCAGCCAGGCGATGATCCGCGCGGCCAAGCGGGCGCTTTTGCGCTCCCGCGTCGTCGGGTTATGGACGATATCGGCGCGATAAAAGGACGGGCAGAGCACGGCGGCATCGGCGACCTCGCCGCAATTGCCGCAGCCGACGCAACTCGCGTCGATCGCGGCGACGGGATCGTCGCGCAGCGGATCATCCAGCACCTTCAGCGATAGCGACGGGCAGCCCGAGAGCCGCATGCAGGCATGATCGCCGGTGCAGATCGCCTCATCCACACCGAAACGCGGCGTCTCGACGCGCCTTCCCTCGCGGATCGCCTGGTTGCGGAGCGGCCGTTCGCGGCGCTGGCGGTTCAGCATGCACTCAGACGAGGCGACGATGACCTTCGGCCCGGCATAGTCGCTGATCAGCGCATCGCGGATCGTCGCCAGCATTTTCGGCACGTCATAGGTGCGGTCGATCTCGCGAACCCACTCGACGCCGACGCCCTTCAGCGCCGCGGTGATCGGGTGTTTCGTTGATTTCGTCGCATTATCGGCGCGCGAGGACAGCACATCCTGACCGCCGGTCGCGGCGGAGTAGTAGTTGTCGACGACCACCGTCAGCGTATCGGATTTATTGAAGACCGCGTTGCCGATCGAGGAGGAGAGGCCATTGTGCCAGAATCCACCATCGCCGATGATCGAGATCGCCCGCTTTTCGCCGCCGCCATCGAACGCCGCATTGGAAGCGGGGCCGAGGCCATAGCCCATCGTCGCGCCGCCGACCTCAAACGGCGGCAGGGAGGCGAAAAGATGGCAGCCGATGTCACCGGCGATCTGGTGTTTGCCGAGTTCGCCTTGCGCGAGTTTCAGCGCGGCGAAGATCGGGCGCTCGGGGCAGCCGATGCAGAATCCTGGCGGGCGGATCGGCACGGTTTTGGAGAGATCCGGGAGCGGCGGCTTTTCGGCATTGGGGGCACGGCGCTGCGCCGGCAGATAGGCGGGGGCGGCTTTGCGCAGGAAACCCTCGATCCCATCGAGCATCACCTGACCGGTATATTCGCCCGCCATCGGAAAAACGTCTTTGCCGTGGAGGGCGACCCGTGCCCCGGCTTTATAAAGCATGGCGGCGAAGGCCTGCTCGATGAAGTCGGGCTGGCCTTCCTCGACCACCAGCACGGCCTCTTTGCCCGCGCAAAAGGAAAGAAACTCCTCGGCGACCAGCGGATAGGTGACGCCAAGCACGTAAAGCGGGATCTGGCTTTCGCCGTGGAGATCGGCGAGCCCCAGACGCTGCAGCGCGCGGATCACGCCATTATACATGCCGCCCTGCATGACGATCCCGACTGGCGCCTCCTCCGGCCCGAAGCGTTCATTGAGCCCGTGCGCTTGGATGAATGTCAGCGCCGCCGGCCAGCGGTTTTTCACTTTGTCCTGTTCCTGCACGTAAGACATTGGCGGCAGCACCACGCGGTTGAAATCGCTCCGCGGGTTCGCCAGCGCCTCGGCCACCGTCATCGGCGGCCGGCGGTTCGCGCGCGTCTTGAAGCTGCCGGTGACATGGCAGGAGCGGATGCGCATCATCAGCATCACCGGCGTGTTCGACGCCTCCGAGAGCGCGAAACCCTGTTCCACCGCCTTGACGATGGCGGGCAGGTTCGGCCGCGGGTCGATCAGCCAGGCTTGGCTTTTCATCGCGAAGGCATGGCTCCGTTCCTGCATGATCGAGGAGCCTTCGCCATAATCCTCGCCGACGATAATCAGCGCGCCGCCGGTCACGCCCGCGGAGGCGAGATTGGCCAGGGCGTCCGAGCCGACATTGAGCCCGACCGGCCCCTTGTATGTCACCGCGCCGCGGATCGGATAATGCACCGAGGCCGCCAGCATCGCCGTCGCCGCGGCCTCTGAGGCGTTGGCCTCAAAGCGCACGCCGAGCTCGGCGAGGATTTCCTGCGCATCGGCCAGCACGTCCATCAGGTGGCTGATCGGCGCCCCCTGATAGCCGCCGACATAGCCGACGCCGCATTCCAAAAGTGCCTTGGTGATGGCGAGGATCCCCTCGCCGGTGAAAATCTCCCCGTCACCGAGCCGCAGCTTTTTGACTTCCTCTGCGAATGACCGTTCTGCCATCGTCTTCTCCTGGCCTTACGCCATGGCCCGCCGAGCGCGAGCGTGGGTGTCAGCTTTTATGGTGCGCGCGAAAATCACGACGAGATGGCCCGCCGGCGGGATCGTCGCCGCTCGGGATCGGGCCGGCGACGATCGCTGCGCCGCGTGCGCTGAGACCCCGCAGGGCGTTGGAGCGATGGTCGGGCATGATGTCGTCTCCTCAGAAATCGTGCTTGCGGATATTGGCAAGAATTTTTTGCAGCGTGGCGACGAACGCCTGGCGTTCGCTCTCGGGAATGCCGGAGAACATGCGGGCATAACTCTGCGCCATTGCCGGCCAGAGCCGGTCGAAGGCGGCGCGGCCAGCCCGGGTGATCGCAACGCGGCTCGCGCGGCTGTCGCTCGCGTCGGCTTCGCGGCGCACCAGCCCTTCCGATTCCAGCGCATCCAAGGCGCGGCTCAGGGTCGAGGTCTCGATGACCGCATAGACCGCGAGCCGGCTGATTTGAAGCCCATCGATCACCGAAAGCACCGCCAATGTGCGCATTTTCGCCGTCGTCAGGCCGAGCGCCGCCATCTCCTCGCGCAGGCTGGCATTGTAGCGGCCCATAATGCGGTTCATGAGATAGGGTGCGAAATTCTGCAAGCCGATGTCGCCGAGGCGCGCAACCCCGGCGGAAGGCGGCGCGACCGCGGTCGATTCGACCTCGCCGGTCATGCGCCGAGCCTTTTCGCCACCAAATAGCCCGAGCCGCCGCCAAGTCCCGGCCCGGGATGGGTCGAGGCGCCGATATGGTGCAGGCCGCGGATCGGCGTCTCGGCATTTACCGTGTGCGCGAAGGGGCGCCAGAGGAAAAACTGGTCGATCGCGCAGGCCCCGCCATAGGGATCGCCACCAACGAGGTTGATGTTCATGGCTTCGAGATCCGCCGGCGAGAAGGCGCGGCGGGCCAATCGGATCGCTGGGAAGTTGGCGATGTGGCGGGCAAGGATCGCCTCGATCCGATCGGCGAAGGCTTCGCGGGTGGCCTCGGTCCACGCCGATGTGGTCGGGATGGCGCCGGCGGCGTCGCCCTTGATGACGCGGGGGGCATCGGGAATTTGCAGCCAGAGGATCGCCTGGCCGTCTGGACAGCGGGAGGGATCGAGCCGGTGCGGCTGGCCGACGCAGACGGTGGGCATTGCCGGCAGCAGCCCGCGTTCGGCCTCGTTGGCGGATTGGGAAACCGCGTCGATCCCGTCCGAGAGGTGGATCAGGGCAACCTGATCGAGGCCCGGCGTCCGCCATTCCGGTGGCCGCGAGAGAGCAAAATGGAGCTGGAAATTGCCGCGACCGTGGCGGAAACGCCGTGCGGCGGCGCGCTCTTCGGGCAGATCGGTCCCACCGAGCAGGCGGGTATAGAGCTGGCTTGGCGCGACCGAGGCGATGACGGACGGCGCTGTGATCACCTCGCCCGAGGTCGTGGCGACGCCCGCCACCCGCCGGTTCGAGACGAGAATCCTCTCGACATCGGTGCCGGTGCGGATCACGCCGCCTTGCGCCTCGATCAACGAACGGAAGGCCCGCGCCACCGCGCCGGCACCTCCCTTGGCGATGGGCGCCCCGGCGGCTTCGAGGGCGAAGGCGATGACCTTGCCCATCTGGCCGGAATAGGCCGCGTCCGGGGTGAGGCCGGTGTGCAGCACCCACGGTGCCCACAGCGCCCGCACCATATCCGAGCCATAGGTTGCTTCCAGCCAGGCGCGGGCCGGGATCAACGCGCGGCCCATCCACGCCGCCAAACCCCGCGGACCGCGCCGCCAGGCCTCGCGCGCAAGGAGCCCGAGCGTCCGCCAATCCCAGAGCGCGCCGCCCAGTAACGCGAACAGCAACGGCGCTTCGGCCTCGATCTCGCCCACGTCCGCTGCGTGGGCTGCGCCATCGCCGGGCGAGAGGGCCGCGAACGCCGCGACATTGGCCGCCCGCTCCATCGTCAACACCAAGGCGCGCCCATCGGGGCGCAAAACCGCGGTCGGATGCG
Organism: Acidibrevibacterium fodinaquatile; assembly: GCF_003352165.1. Taxonomy (GTDB): domain Bacteria; phylum Pseudomonadota; class Alphaproteobacteria; order Acetobacterales; family Acetobacteraceae; genus Acidibrevibacterium; species Acidibrevibacterium fodinaquatile. The sequence goes on along the minus strand of NZ_CP029176.1, from coordinate 2,867,204 downwards.
GCGTGTGGCAAAATGTCAGCCCATGTCGCGCCAGCGCCGGGCCCAGGGCGGCATGGGCTGGAGACGTCAGGAACAGCACGAAGGTCGCGGCCATCACGTCATGATGGAAGCCGGGCAGGGTGATTTCGGCCGTTTTCATGCAGCCGCCCACCTCGTCCTCGCGTTCGAGGATGAGAACCCTGGCCCCCTTGCCGGTCAGCCGCGCCGCCGCGACGAGCGCGTTGATGCCGCTGCCGATGATGACGTGATCCCACGCCGGCGCCGCCCTGTCCGGCATCGCCTTATCGCGCCACCAGCGCCAGCGCGCGGATCGGGCTGCCGGTGCCCTGCACCAGTTTCAGCGGCGCTGCGATCAGGATGGCGCCCTTGGCCGGCAGTTTGTCGAGATTGGCGAGGCTGGCAAGGCCGTAGCGGTTTGCCTTGTGCAGAAGATTATGCGCCGGGAAGGGCGGGTTCATCCCGCCGGCTTGGCCGGCATCGGTGCCGATGCATTGCGTGCCCCAGCCGATCACGCCCTTCGCCAAAATATACTCGATGCAGTCAGGCGTCGGTCCCGGCGAATGCGGCCCGTTGGCATCGGCGTTCAGGTAGAGCGCTTCCGAGTGAGCCCGCTTGTCCCAATCGGTGCGCATGACGACCCATTCACCGGCTTTGATCTCCCCGTGTTTCGCCTCCCAGGCCTTCACGCCGTCCGCGGTCAGCAGGAAGTCGTGGTTCTTCTCGGATTCGGCGGAGCAGTCGATGACATTGACCGGGGCAATGAAATTTTTCACAGGGATCGTATCGGTATAGCCGTCGGGATAGTCCTTGCCGGTAATCCAGTGGTGTGGCGCGTCGAAATGGGTGCCGGAATGTTCGCCGAGCTTTAGCCAATTCCACGCCCAAAACGGGCCGTCGCTGTCATATTCAGAGATTTTGTGAATCTCGATCTTCGGCGTGTCCTTGGCCAGCGCCGGCGGCAGCTTCAAAAGCGGTGTGTCTGGCCCGAGTGTGCCCGAAAGATCGACGACCTCGATCTTGCCGGAAGCGAGCATGGCGGCGAGATCACGCAATGTCGCGGCTTCTGTCATTCTGTTCTCCCTTGTGCTTTGCGCCGCCGCCATGGCATGCCCGCGGGAGCGCCCCACGACCATCCCGTGCGCGATGCGGCGCGATTTCTCACAGAATGATGCTAGACAGGATTATTTGTGTTTGCAAATATACCTGCGAGGCAACAGGGACAGCGATGGCATCTTCCTACGACGCGATCCTGATCGGCGCTGGCCATAATAGTCTGGCTTGCGCCGCGCATCTCGCTGCCAAGGGTTGGCGCGTCGGCGTGTTCGAGCGGGCCGCCGATCCTGGCGGCGCGGTCAAGACCTTGGCCTTGACGGCGCCGGGGTTTCGCCACGATTGGGGCGCGATGAATCTGTCGTTGTTTGCCGGATCGCCTTTTTTCAAGACATATGGCGAAGAGTTACGGCGCCTCGGGCTCGCTTTCGCGCCGGCGCAGAAATGCTTCGCCTCGGTTTTTCCGGGCGGCAAGTGGATGGGCGTCGGCACCGATGTCGAAGCGACGAAGCGCCGTATCGCGGCGCTGAACCCAGCGGATGCGGCCCGTTGGGATGAGCTGTCACGCGGATTTCCGGCCATGGCGGATGATCTCTTCGCCTTGCTCGGCAGCCCGATGACGCTCCCCGCGGTTGCCAAGCTTGCATTTCACACTTGGCGGCACAGAGGATTTTCCGGAGGCCTCGACATCATCCGATTTCTGTTGTCCTCGCCGAGGGGCTGGCTTGCCGAGACTTTCGCGTCCGAGGAACTGCGCGCAACGCTTGCCGCCTGGGGCATGCATCTCGATTTTGCTCCTGATATCGCGGGCGGCGCGCTGTTTCCTTATCTCGAGGGCATGGCCAATCAAGCCTTCGGGATGGTGCTCGGCAAAGGCGGGGCGGACGCCATGATCCATCCTCTCCTCCGAATGATCGAGGCGCGCGCTGGCACCATCGAGTGCAAAGCCGAAGTCACCGAGATCCTGCATGCGGGGGGGCGCGCGAGCGGGGTGCGGCTCGCGGATGGGCGGCACCTCTCGGCGAGCAAGGCGGTGATCGCCAATGTCGCGCCCGATGCGCTGGCGCGGCTTCTCGGCGGCAGCACTGGTGATGCGCGGGTTGACACCGGGCTCGCCCGGTTCGCGCATGCGCCCGGCACGTTGATGATCCATCTCGCGATGGAAGATCTCCCCGATTGGCGGGCCGACGCCGAATTGCGCGAATTCGCCTATGTCCATCTCGCACCGTCGCTTGACCAGATGGCGCGCACCTACCAGCAGGCCAGCGCCGGTCTATTGCCGGACGAGCCGATCGTCGTGGTGGGCCAGCCCACCGCGATCGACCCGAGCCGCGCGCCCGAGGGCAAGCACATTCTCTGGATGCAGGTGCGGATGGTCCCGGCCGAGATCCGCGGCGACGCCGCCGGGACGATCACCGCGACCGATTGGCGCGAGGCGAAGGTGGCGATGGCGGAGCGCGCGCTCGATATCGTGGAACGCTACGCACCCGGGGTGCGCGCGAAGATCATCGCCCGCTATGTCGCAAGTCCGCTCGACTTGCAGGCGGACAACCCCAATCTCGTCGGCGGCGATCAGATCTGCGGCAGCCATCATTTATCACAGAACTTCTTGTTCCGGCCGGTGCGTGGCCATGCCGACGGTTCGACGCCGATCCAAAATCTTCACCTCACCGGCGCGGGCGTTTGGCCCGGTGCCGGGGTCGGTGCCGGGGCGGGCTTCCTGCTCGCCCGACGCCTCGCCGGAAACTGACGTAAGATTGCAAAAAAACCTCAACCCAGCGGAGAACATGCCAATGCCGTACCCTTCCCGCAGATCCTTGCTTAAGCTTTCAGGGGCCACGCTAGCCCTCGGATCGGTTGGCATGCCGGCATTTGCCGCGCCGATCACGGAATTGGTGATCGCCTACAATGTCAATCTGCCAAGCTGGGATCCGACGGTTGGCCCATCCGCGGTCAACCCGACGATTCAGGCCATCTACCAGTCGGTCTTCGATCAGTTCATTCTCCAGAAGCCGGACCTGAGCTTCGCGCCGGGATTGCTGACGGAATGGGGCTGGAACGCCGACAAGACGAAAATCCATATGACGGTGCGGAGCGGTGTCGTCTGGCATGACGGCTCGCCGTTCGGCCCGGAGGACGTGGTCTGGTCCCTCGAGCGCGCGGCCGACCCGAAAACCGGCAATCCGATCCAATTCACCTGGAAGAATATCGGGAATTTCAAAATTGACGGCAACCAGATCACCGCCGACGTGATTCAGTTCGACCCGACGATCTTCAAATGGATGTCGTTCCTGACCGGTTATGTCATGCCGAAAGCCTATTACGAAAAAGTCGGCGCTGCGGGCTTCGAAGCCAAGCCGATTGGCACCGGCCCTTATATGGTCGAACATTTTGAACGTAATTCCTATGTCCGGCTTAAGGCTAATCCGCATTACTGGGGCGGCGAGCCACAATTCGAGGCCGTCACGATCAAGTTTGTTCCGGATTCGGCGAGCCGCGTGGCTCAGATCGAATCCGGCAATGCCCATGTCACGCTGGAAATCCCCTTCGAGGAATATGACCGGCTGAAAGGCAAACCGAACCTGCACGGCTATGCCCACCCGATCACCGATATCGGCATGATCTTCCTCAACAACGACAGCGTGATGAAAGATGAGAACGTCCGCCAGGCGGTCTGCCATGCGGTGGACAAGAAGCTGATCATCGATCGCCTGTTGTCGGGCTATGGCGTGCCGATCGACACGCTCGAAGCGCCAGGCTATGCGGCATATGATCCTTCGATCAAGGTGCCGTTTGATCCGAAGCTTGCGATCGAGAAGCTCGCGGCCTCGGGCTATTCGACGAAAAATCCCTTCAAATTCAAGATCGAAACAACGAAGGGCTACAAGCCGAAGGACTATGAGATGGTCCAGGCGATCGTTGGCATGTGGCGCAAAGTCGGGATCGAGGCCGAGATCGAGGTTTACGAGATTGCCAAGCATTACGAACTGCGCGCCGCCCACAAACTCGCGCCAGCGGCCTTTTATGACTGGGGCAATGCCATTGGTGATCCGACCACCTCGGTTGGTTTCGCGATGTTTGGACCTTCGCCGCATTCGTCTTGGAAGACGGAGGATGTGGATGCGCGGATTGGGCCGCTGTGGTCGGAGAAGGACGAGGCGAAGCGGATCGCCGGCTGGAAGGCGGTGGACCGCTACATCGCCGAGCAGTGCGACGTTCTGCCGATCCTGCAATATGTGCAGCCGATCGTTGCTGACAAGCGGGTGAACGTCGTGCCGCACGGCTCTGGGGCGCTGTTGCCGGCGCTGATGACCCGTAGCTGAGCCGGCTACGACATGGCGGGGCCATCCCACGGATTGCCTCGCATCATTCGGATCATACCGTTGGCGATTCTCACTCGCTTTCTCGTGCGCCTCGCGACGACCGCCGTCACATTGTTTGGCGTTGCGGTGATCGTCTTCATCGTCGTCCGCGTCGTGCCTGGCAACCCGATCGCCATGATGCTGCCGCCAGGCGCGACAGGCGCCGATATTGCGCATCTCGAGGCGATGTATGGGTTGGACAAATCGATCCCGCAGCAATTCGTGATCTGGCTTCTTGCTGTTCTGCATGGCGATTTCGGCACCTCGATCTCACTTCGCCAGCCGGTGCTCGGGCTCGTGCTCAGCAGTCTGCCCGCTACACTCGAACTGGCCAGCATGGCGCTCGTCATCGCCGTCCTGATCGGCGGGGGGGCTGCGCTGATCGCCGCCCGCTATCGCGACACCCGGGTCGAAACGGTCATCGACGTCATCAGCGGTGCTGCGCTGTCGATCCCGGATTTCCTTTGGGGACTCCTGCTCATCATCGTTTTCGGCGTGCTGATCCCGGTGTTTAGCATCTCGGGTCGGATTTCGCCCGATCTCGATTTGAACTTCGACACACGGTTCTATTTGATCGAGAGTCTTGCGCGGCTGCGTTTGGACATCACCGCCAATCTGCTCGCCCATATGGTTATGCCAGCGCTTTCCCTCGCTTTGCCGCTGGCGGCGATCATCGGGCTAGTGCTCAAGCAATCCCTCAAAGAAACGATGGAACTCGACTATGTCACGCTCGCCCGCACCAAGGGCTACGGCGAAACCCGTGTCATCCTGCGCGAAGCTTTGCGCAACGCGCTCTTGCCGACCCTGACGCTGACCGGGGTCCAGTTCACCTTCCTGATCGGCGGCACGGTGATCGTCGAGCGGTTGTTTTCCTATGAGGGGCTTGGCAACATGGCGATCGATGCGGTGATCAACCGTGATTTGCCGCTGATCCAGGGGATTGTGATCTGCTTTGCGGTGATTTTCACCGTGATCAATCTCGTCGTCGATCTTACCTACGCCGCGCTCAACCCGAGGCTGCGCCATGTTTGATGGGCGTGGCGCGGCCAAGCGGCGGGCCGGAGCGCGGCTCTGGCTATCGGGTGGGTGGCTCGTGGTGGTGCTGATCCTGTCGGTCTTCGCGCCGCTGGTCGCGCCGCAGGATCCGCTGGCGCAGGATCTGATATCCCGGCAATTGCCGCCTTTCTGGGGGCACGGTGCCGAACCCGGCTTCTGGCTCGGCACCGACAGCCTTGGCCGCGACGTGCTCAGCCGGATCATCTGGGGTGGCCGGATCGCTCTGCAGGTGGCATTCGTCGCCGGCACACTCACCGCCATCGTCGGCTCTTTTCTCGGGCTTGTCGCCGGTTTTTATCGGGGCTGGGGCGACCGCGTCATCTCGCGTCTCATCGATATCTGGATGGCGTTTCCGCCAGTCTTGTTCGCGATCCTGCTGGTTGCCGTGCTCGGCCCCGGGCTGCGCGCGATCATCATTGCGATTGTGGTGATCGATTGGACCCGCTTTGCCCGGGTGATCCGGGCCGAGACGATGAACCAGGGCGCGATGGACTATGTCGCGGCGGCGCATGTCGCGGGATTTTCCCGCAGCCACACGCTGATCATGGAAATCCTGCCCAACGTCCTGCCGACGATCGTCGCCCTGCTGTCACTGGAAATGGGCATTGCCATCATTGTCGAAGCGATTTTGTCGTTTGTGAACCTCTCTATTTCGACGGATGCGCCGAGCTGGGGCGGCATGATCGCCGAGGGGCGCACGACGATTTATCAGGCGTGGTGGGTGCTGGTGTTCCCGCTGATCACCTTGTTCTTCACCGTTCTCGGCTTCAGCCAGCTCGGCGAGGGCCTCAAAGATCGCTTCGATCCGGTGCTGCGGTGAGCGCGTTTCTCGAAATCGACAATCTCAGTGTCGCCCTAAAAAACGGCCCGCGGCTTTTGCGTTCGGTCTCGCTGCGGGTGGAGAGGGGCGAGGTGAGGGGCCTTGTCGGCGAAAGCGGGGCTGGCAAAAGCATGATCGGCAAGGCTGTTCTCGGCATTCTGCCGCGCGCAGCCGAAATAGTCGAGGGGCGCATCCTTCTCGCAGGCGTCGATCTTCTGTCACTGCCCGCCGCGCGACGCCGCCATTGGATCGGCCAGACGACAGCGTTGATCCCACAGGATCCGCTGACCGCGCTCAACCCCTCGCATCGGATCGGGCCGCAGATCACTGACCGGCTGGTTGACATCCTCGGCTGGACGCGCGCGCGGGCCGAGGCGCGCGCGCTCGAACTGCTGGCCGAGGTGCATATCCCCGAACCCGCCCGGGTGATGCGCAACTATCCTCATGAACTCTCGGGTGGTATGCGTCAGCGTATCCTGATCGCCTCGGCGTTCGCGGCCGAGCCCGGCCTCATCATCGCCGACGAACCGACGACGGCGCTGGATGTCACGGTGCAAAAGCAGATCCTGAAAATCATCGCCGGCATGCAAGCCCGTCACGGCACGGCGCTTTTATTCGTCACCCACGATCTCGGTGTGGTCTCGAAAATCTGCCAGAATCTATCCGTGCTGTATGCCGGCAAAATACTCGAGGACGCGCCCGTCGCAGATTTCTTCCGCGCGCCGCAGCACGCTTATTCCGCGGCGCTGCTGGCGGCAACGCCAAAATATACCGATCCGGAGCGAAGCTTGATGCCGGTGAAACCTGCGGTGCTGGCCGCTGTGCAGGCCGAGATAGCGGCGGCCGACCAGGCGTGGCGCCATGTCTGAGCGGGCGCTGCTTGAGGTCGAAAACCTTCATCTTTCCTTGCCCGATCTGACCGCGAAACCTTTGTTTCGGCCCGCGCCCCGGATTGAGATTCTCCGCGGCCTCGCGTTCGAGATCCGGCGCGGCAGCGTGCTTGGAATTGTCGGCGGTTCGGGCTCCGGCAAATCGACGCTCGCCCGCACGCTGATCCGGCTTTTGGAGCCCACCGACGGGCGCATCGTCTTCGATGGGCGCGACATCACCCATCTCGACGAAGAGGCGTTGCGGCCGCTGCGGCGCCGGTTCCAGATGATTTTCCAGGATCCGCTATCCTCGCTCAATCCGCGCCGCCGCGTGAGTGGCATCATCGCCGCACCGCTTCGTCTTCATGGCCTCGACGAGATTGAACGCCGGGTGGACGAGGCGCTCGATCATGTCGGCCTGCCGCGCAGCTTTCGCAGCCGGTATCCGCACGAGCTTTCGGGCGGCCAGCGTCAGCGTATCGGCATTGCGCGTGCCATCGCGCTACGGCCGGAATTCATCCTCGCCGATGAGATCGTCTCCGGCCTCGATGTCTCGAGCCAGGCGCAGGTGCTCCACCTGCTCGAGGATTTGGTGAAGGAGTTGGGGCTGACATTGGCTTTCATCAGCCACGATCTCTCCGTCATCCGGCGGCTCTGCGACAACGTGATGGTGTTGCATCGGGGCGAGATCGTGGAAATGGCGCCAACCGCCGAGATCTTCGCGGCACCGCAGAATGACTATACGCGTCGGCTGTTGGACGCGATCCCGCTGCCCGACCCCGATCAGCCGAACTGGCATCATTAATCGCGGGTTTTCACGCCGGTATCTGGCGACGCGGCTGGCCCCGGGTTTGGCGGCGTAATTGTGGGCCCGCCATAAGAGCCGCGCGTCTCCGGCCGTCAGTCGCCGCCGCGCGCCTCGGTCTCGAAATCCCCCTCCGCCTGAGTCCAGATCGCGCTTGCCGGATAAGCCTCGGCGAAGGCGGCGAGGATTTCGGCGCGCGGCACATCGCTGAAGCTGCCGCGGGTGCGGACATATTCCATGTGCCGCCGGCCGCTGGCATCAAAGGGATGGAACACGGAATCCTTCTGCCCATCGAACTCGAGCGGCAGGATGCCGGCCTTCTCGCAGAGTGAGCGGTTGAAGGCAGGCGTTGCCTTCACCCAGCGCCCGTCGAGAAACATCTCTGTATAGCCATGAAAAACAAAGACATCGGTCTGCATCGTGGCGCGCAGCCGAGCGCTGGTGAGGTGGTTTTTCACGTCCGCGAAGCCTAGCCGCGCGGGGATACCGGCGGCGCGGGCGACGGCGGCGAGCAGGGCGGCTTTGGTGATGCAAAATCCGTAGCCGAGGGTGAGGGAGCGGCTGGCTTTGAGCCCGTCCTCGCTGAGATCGATCCGATAAGGATCATAGCGGATCTCATCGCGCACGGCATAATAGAGCGCAACCGCCCGCAACCGCGTGTCTTCCTCGTCGGCATGGGCGCGCGCGAAAGCGACGATCGCCGGATGGTCGCTGTCAACGAAGCGGCCAGGGGCGAGATCGGCGGCGCTGGGGCGCGCCGCGCGCCCTGTGGCCGCAGCGCTGTGGGCTTGGGCCAAACCGGGGGAAGACTGCATGTCGATAGTATCCATTGCGTTGCGGGAAAGCGCCTAAATAACGTAATATCAATCCATTAGCCGTGGCGGAGAGGGTGGGATTCGAACCCACGGTACGCTTTCACGCACACACGCTTTCCAAGCGTGCGCCTTAAGCCGCTCGGCCACCTCTCCTCAGGATGCAGACGACGTTAGCAGAGCCGACAAAGAGCGCCAAGCCGGCTCCGCCATGCTGCTCGATAGCGTGTGCCCGGATGACCTCATCCGTCGCCCGATCGGCCTCGTGCCTTGGCGTTCGACCCGATCGAGGCGGGCCTGCGGGAACGGATCCGCGGTTTCCTTGAGACCATGCTCGAGGGGGCGCTGATTGCCGCGACTTCCTCGCCGCCAAATGGGCCGATCAGCGCAAGGTTCCGCAGATCGCCTTCAAGCCCGATTGGACGAAGCACGCCAAGGCGGCGCGTAGGCATCGACCACCATGCCGGACGCGGCCTCGCCATGTCTCATTGCGCCATCGCCGCTCGTCTCTGAGACGAGATTTCCCCGTGCGAAAGACGCCGCCCCGAACGAGGGCGACAGGGAAACATGCGATAACCATGCCATGTTAGGGCGGCAGATTGCCGGCCGATCCCGACGGTTTTGCTGACGCTACCGGTAACTTCCAGCCGCGATAGAGCGCCATCAGACGGAGGAACACGCATAAGGCGATACCCACCAAACCTACGGCGACAGGCTGCAATCCGATCGCGCTCCCAGCGACGACCACCAACGCACCGGCCAGCGCAGCGACAGCATAGATATCCGCGCGCAACACTGTCGGCACCTGTGCCGTCAAGACATCGCGCACCATGCCGCCGCCGATCCCACTGATCATCCCAAGGACCGCCGCCATCGGCCAGTTAACGCCATAATCCAAAGCTTTTTGCGTTCCGGCAATCGCAAAAACACCCAGTCCCGCCGCGTCAAAAAACTGAACCGGTTGCTGAAGGCGATAAAATAGCCTGAAGAAGCGAAAGACCAGCAATCCGGCGACAACGGCGAGAGCCAGATTGTGCCAATTGGCAATCGACTCAGGCGGAACGGCGCCGATGAGAACATCCCGGGCAATTCCCCCAGCGACGGCGGTTACGAAGGCAAGCACAAGCACGCCAAAGAGATCCATTCCCCGTTCGACGCCTAATGCCGCGCCGCTGATCGCAAAGACAAAAGTGCCCACCAAATCGAGCACCCGGACCAGCAAAGCGGCCGAACTCATCCCGGTCAGGACCTTGGCGCTTTCGCAACAAGCCAGGCACCGGCGGCGGCCAGCATCGCTTCGACACCCGTGCGCAGTGTCGGATGAATAACAGGGGCGAAGTCCGGCGCATGATTTGCGGGAAGCTCGTCCACTTTGCCGGCCTTCTCGGCCGCGGCAAAGCGCGCCGGATCGATGCCACCAACCACCCAGAAGACAGCCGGCACATCCCACGCCGCGCCGAACAAGCCAAAATCCTCGCTGGCGGTGGCAGGTTGTACTTCGTGCACGCGCTCGGTGCCAAAATGCGCCGCCAATGCCGAAACGACCCTGTGCGTCGCCGCCTCGTCATTACGAGTGACAGGATACTCGCTGAGCACAGAAAAGCTGGGAGGTTTCGGCGCGCCTGACGCTTCTGCCTCCGCCTCCAGGATCCGCTTGATCGCCGCAAGTACGCGCGCACGTACCTGATCCTTGAAGGTCCGGACATTGAGCCGCAGCAGGGCGTGATCCGGTATGACATTCTCGTTCATACCCGCTCGCAAGGTGCCGACAGTGACGACGGCGCTGTCCGTCATCGCCACCTCGCGTGAGACAACCGTCTGGAGCCGCATGACGGCTGACGCCGCCATGACCACGGGATCAATGCTTTTCTGGGGCATGGAGCCGTGTGCGCCACGCCCGAACAGGGTTACCTCCCAACTATCTCCGGCCGAGAGCATCGTCCCCGTCCGCCAGCCTATCTCTCCCGCGCTCAGCGGCATCACATGCTGCCCCAGCGTTACGTCAGGTTTGGGGAATCGCTTGACCATGCCATCGGCGATCATCGCACGGGCGCCCTGCGCGGTCTCCTCTCCGGGCTGGAACACGGCCATCACCGTGCCGCCCCAGGCGTTACGATTTTCGGCAAGAATCCGTGTCGCGCCCATCAGCCAGGCCACGTGCATATCGTGGCCGCAGGAATGCGCAATCGCCGTCGGCTGATCAAAGCGGTCGGTTCCGCGCGCCCGACTGGCATAGGAGAGGCCAGTGCTTTCCTGGATCGGCAAGGCATCCATGTCGGCACGCAGCATAACCGTCGGCCCATCCCCGTTGCGAAGCAGCCCGACGACACCGGTTCCGCCGATTTTCTCCGTAACCTCGAAACCCTGCCGCGTAAGCCATGCCGCGGCGATGCCAGCGGTTCGCTCCTCCTGCATGGACAATTCGGGATTGGCATGGAGATCTTTATAAATTTCCTCGAGTTCGGCGAGCAGCGCATCCGTCGGCCCCGGCAGTGGCGCCGATGCAAACGGGGCTTTCACGGCATCGATGGACATCATGTCTCTCCTTGCGCGAGAGAGTCTCGCGGCGGGCTCGAAGGTGTGACCGGATCACAACGAAAGGGCAATCGCTCCCATCCGGTCGCCGCGAGCAGTTCTCCGGCAACACGCAATGCGGCATCAAACGGGAGAGCGTCAGGATGTTCCACCAAAGACAAAAGCTGGAGCACCTGGGCGCGTCGGAACCTATCCTGACCTGCTGAGCCGGCGGCACACAAGCTGCACATTTCAGCCTCCAACGCGGACGGCTTTTCGACCTTGTGGCGAGGCTGAACCGGCGATGCCGCCCTGTCAACGCGCCGGGCTTGCGCTGTTTTTTATACGCCCCTTCGGAAATTCCGGGAGGACGATGTCTCATCATCATTGGCACGGAGGGAGGCGAACCATCCAAGCGCCGTGATACGCATGTGACGGCTTGCTTCAATCCGAGAGAACGTCGTTCAATAGTGACCTTGATCAAGGAGATCCCCCTCATGGCACTCGCCGCCGGACCGGAAACCCAAATCGGCAAGCTCGTCATTCGCAATATCGGGCTGATGCTCTCGGGCGCGCTCGAAGCCCCCATCCTCGACGCCGATACCATCGTCGCCGAGGGCGGCCGGATCACCGCGTTCGGGCGCGCGAAGGATTGCGACACCGGGGACGCGCGGGTGGTGATCGACGCGCAGGGGACGGCGCTCGCCCCCGGCCTCATCGACAGCCACGTCCATCCCGTGTTCGGGGATTGGACGCCGCGCCAGAGCCAGCTCGGCTGGATCGAAAGCTGCCTTCATGGTGGCGTCACCACCATGATCTCCGCCGGCGAGGTGCATCTCCCCGGCCGCCCGCGCGACATCGTCGGCATCAAGGCGCTGGCGATCACCGCCGAGCGCGCTTTCACCAATTTCCGCCCGCTCGGCGTCAAGGTCCGCGCCGGCGCGCCGGTGCTCGAGCGTGGCATGGTGGAGAGCGATTTCGCCGAACTCGCCGCCGCCGGCGTGAAGCTGCTCGGCGAGGTCGGGCTCGGCACCGTCAAAGCCGGCTATGAGGCCAAGGAGATGGTGGCGTTCGCGCGCAAATACGGCATCCAGAGCACCATCCATACCGGCGGGCCGAGCGTGCCGGGCTCGGGCTATATCGATGCCGATACCGTGCTCGAAGCTGATGCCGACATCATCGGCCACATTAATGGCGGCCACACCGCCTTGCCACTCCGGCAAATCCGCTGTCTCTGCGAGGGCTGCGGGCGCGGCATCGAGATCGTCCATAACGGCAACGAACTCGCCGGCCTCAGCGCGCTCCGCTTCGCGCGCGAACTCGGCCAGCTTGCGCGCGTCATTCTCGGCACCGACAGCCCGGCCGGCTCCGGCGTGCAGCCGCTCGGCATCCTGCGCTTGATCGCTTTTCTTGCGAGCTTCGGCGAAGTCCCGGCCGAGACGGCGTTCTGCTTTGCGACCGGGAACACGGCGCGGCTCCGCGCCCTCGATGGCGGCCTGATCGAGGTCGGCCGGGCGGCCGATTTCGTGCTGATGGACCGCGCCCAGCACAGTTCGGGAAAGGATCTCCTGGAAAGCGTGCGCTTGGGCGATCTCCCCGGCATCGGCATGGTGGTGATCGATGGCATCGTCCGCGCCGGGCGCAGCCGCAACACCCCGCCGGCTGAACGCATTCCGGTGATCGTCGCCTGATCTCTCGGCATTTTCCGGTGCCGGCGCTAGAGTGGCGCAAAGAGCGAGGCCGCGAGGAGGAAACCATGCCGCATGCCCGGACCGACGATGGCGTCAACCTGCATTACGAGGAAACCGGCCGCGGCACGCCGATCGTCTTCGTTCATGAATTCGCTGGCGATTGCCGCGCCTGGGAGCCGCAGCTCCGCCATTTCGGCCAGCGCTACCACGCCATCGCCTATAACGCGCGCGGCTATCCGCCGTCGGACGTGCCGGCTGACCCGACGCAGTATTCCCAAGCCCGCGCGGTTGCCGACATCGTCGCCGTGCTCGATCATCTCGGTATCGTGCGGGCGCATATCGTCGGCCTCTCGATGGGCGGCTTCGCGACCCTCCATTTCGGGCTGACGCATCCCTCGCGCGCGCGCTCGCTCACGGTTGCCGGGTGCGGCTATGGCGCCGAGCCGGAGGGGCGGGCGGCGTTCCAGGCCGAGGCAGAGGCGACGGCGGCCTATCTCCAACGCGAAGCGATGGCCGATTTCGCCGCCAAATATGGCGACGGGCCGACCCGCGTGCAGTTTGCGAACAAGGATCCGCGCGGATTTGCGCAGTTCCGCGCGATGCTCGCCGAGCATTCGGCGCTGGGTTCGGCCAATACCCAGCTCGGCGTGCAGCGCGCCCGCCCCTCGCTCTATGATCTGACGCACGAGATGGCGCGGCTCGACGTGCCGACCCTGATCCTGACCGGCGATGAAGACTGGCCCTGCCTCAACCCCGCCCTCCTGATGAAGCGCACCATCCCGACCGCCGCACTCGCGGTGATGCCGAATTGCGGCCACACCATCAATCTCGAGGATCCCGATCAGTTCAACCGCATCGTCGGCGATTTCCTCGCCCAGGTCGATGCCGGACGTTGGCCGACGCGCGACCCGCGCGCCCTCGGCCGCTCCGCGACCGGCATGCTGGCGCCGTAAGGAGGTTGCGAAACAACTGCCGGACACGCTATATCTAAGCTAGTAATTTGCGAATGATTCGCAACTTTGCTCGGAAGGCGACCCAAGCCATGGCCCAGGCCAACCTCTTCTCCGGCCACGATCGGCCGATCAGCCGGCGCTGCGAACGCGCCGTGGTCACCGCCTATCGCGAGCTGCGTAGCTTTGGCACCCCCGATCCCGACGCGTTCCGCAGCTGCACCACGCTCTATCGCATCCATCATCCGGAGGCGTCGCTGAGCGAAGCGCGCCGCCTGGTCGCGGAATGGATCGACCATCACGTCATCCGCGACGATCCCGGCCCGACGCCGGGCTGCGCCTGCGACTGAGCGGCGGCGATCATTTTTTCGCCGCCTCGGCGACGCCCTCGCTGAGAAACGCCGCCGTCGCCGCGACCGCGGCGGCGAGGCCCGTCCGCTGGATCGGAACCCCCTCGGGAAACGCCGGGTAAAGCCGGGTCGGCAGACGCCGGTCGAGCAGCACGAACACCCCGCGATCACCATCACTCCGGATCAGCCGTCCGAACGCTTGGCGCAGGCGAAGCCGCGCCAGCCGGTCGTCATAAGCCCCGGGCGCGCCGCCGGAGAGATGGATCCGCCGTTCGCGGTGCAGGATATCGGGGCGCGGCCACGGCACGCGCTCGAACACCACGAGGCGTAACGCGCGGCCGGGCACATCGACGCCATCGCGCATCGCATCGGTCCCCAAAAGACAGCTTTCCTCCTCGGCGCGGAAAATATCGACCAATGTTGCGTTGTGCATGGCATCGACATGCTGGGCGTAAAGCGGAATGCCAGCCGCGGCGAGCGCCGGGGCAAGCCGGGCATGAACCGCGCGAAGCCGACCGATCGCGGTGAAAAGCCCGAGCGCGCCGCCGCGCGCGGCGAGAAACAGGGCGCGAAAGGCGCCGGCGAGGGCGGCGATGTCGCCGCCGGCGATGTCGTCGACGATAAAGACCCGGGTTTGCGCTGCGTAGTCGAATGGGCTGGGGAGTGCCGCGCGCACCGCCGGGCGCGGCAGATACCCCGCCCCGACCCGCGCCTCGGCGGCTTCCCAAGCGGCAACGGGATCGCCCGCCCCCTCGTCGCGGAGGGTCGCCGACGTGATCAGAACGCCGTGCGCCGGTGCGGCGAGGGTGGCTGCGAAAGGTTCGGTCGGATCGAGCCAATGGCGGTGGAGGCCAACTTCGATCCCGCCGCCAGGCAGCGTCTCGCGGCGCAGGAAGGTTATGAAACGCGGCCGCGTGCCGGGCGCGGGCGGCGGTTCGGCGAGGGCGGCCAGCATCTCGCGCCACGCCGTAAGTCGCTCCAAAGCGCGCCGGCCAAGGGTGCGGCAGGCGGCGGCGATGCGGTTGCGGGTCGCGCTGTCGAGCGTCTCCGCCGCATCCTCGAGCCGCGCCTGGAGCCGCGTGCGCAGCGCCGCCAGCGGGGCCGCGAGCCGCGCAAGCGCCCGCTCCAGCGCCGCGGCGGCGGCGATGACGGCCGGGTCGAGCGGGTGGAGATCGACCTCGCGCGGCATCCCCGCGCTCTCTGGCGGGCGTTCGGCGCCGGGCGTGCGCGCGAGGATTTGGCGGTTGAGGGCGTGGAAAAACGCCTCCGCTGGGTTCGCCGGGCCAATCGGATCACCGGCGAGATCGCCGCTTTCTGGCCCCTCGCCGCCCGCGAGCCGGCCCGCCCAGCCGGGTGCCGGCAAGGCCCGCGCTGCGATCAGCGCCGCTTCCAGCGCGGCCTCGAGCGGCGCGAGCCCCGCGACCAATTCGCCGACCCGGGCGCGCAGGCCGCGGGCGCGCGAGCGCGACCCCTCGGCCCCGAGCAGCCAGCGGCGCAATTCCGCGGCCTCCACCCCCGACAGCACGGCGGCGAAAGCGGCATCGGCGGCGTCGAACAGGTGGTGCCCCTCGTCGAAAACATAGCGGGTCGGCACCGCGCTCTCCTCCGCGCCCTCGCCCCAGTTCCAGAAATGCGCCGCCTGATTCATCACCAAGGCGTGATTGGCGATGACCAGTTCAGCGCTCTCGGCGCGGCGGATGGCGTGCTCGACGAAGCAGCGCCGCCAATGCGCGCAGGCGGCGTGGATGCATTCGCCGCGCCGGTCAGCGAGCGCCAGGATCGCGCCCTGGCCAAAAAGTTCGGCGAACCAGCCGGGAAGATCGCCGCCCTGGATGTCGCCGTCTTGGGTCGCGAGCGCCCAGCGCGCGATGAGCCCGAGCGCGAGCGGCGGGACGGTAAGCCCCATACCCTGCGCCGCGTCCTGGAAATTGAGCAAGCAGAGATAATTCTCCCGCCCTTTGCGCACCACCGAAAGCTGCCGCCGCGCCGCCGGATCGGGATAGAGGCGGGCGAGTTCGCCCTCGATCTGGCGCTGCAAATGCCGCGTAAAGGTGCTGATCCAAACCGGGCCCTGATTGCGCTGCGCCCAGAGACTGGCCGGGGCGAGATAGCCCAGCGTCTTGCCGGTGCCGGTGCCGGCCTCGGCGAGCACGAGATGCGGCGCGCCGCGTTCGGCGCGCGGGGCGAAGGCTTCGGTCGCGGCGGCGGCATAGTCGGATTGGCCGGGCCGCGCCTCGGCCTTGGCGCCGAGGATCTCCGCGAGCCGCCGCCTTGCCTCGGCGGCGCCGACGGGATGCGCCGAAGGCGGCGGCAATGGCGCCGTCTCCGGCCATTCCGGCAAACGCCGCCAGACCGCGAGCGCCTCCGCCGACGGCAGCGCCGCCGGCTCGTCGAGCGCCGCCAGCACCGCCTCGGCCCAACCCCAGCCGGCGCGCCCAAGCCCCGCGGCAAGCGCTGCCGCGTCGCGGTTTTGCGGCAGCCGGCGGGCGCGGGCGAGGTCGGCAAGCAGGGACGCGGCAAACCCCGCGAGCTGGCCGACCTGCTCGGCGGGATCGGCGCCGGGCGTCGGCTGATCGAAAAATCCGGCGAGCCCGCGCGGCGTCGGCACCAGCGCCCGCGCCGGATGGACGAAGGCGAAGAGCTCGAGAAGATCGAGCGCCGGCCGCGGCCGGATGCCGAGCCGTCGCCATACCGCCGGGGCATGTACGAGGAGCGGCGGCGGCAAAGCGGCGAGGGGGCCGGTGATGGCGGCAGGTGGCCCGGCGATGATCTCGCCCGCCGGGGTCAAAAGCGCTGCCCGCCCCTCGACGGCGACCAGAGCGGGGGATTGCCGCGGGGACGAGGCGCGGGGCGGCGGGGATGATTGTGACATTGCCGAATTATAAGGCGTCTTGCACATTGACCAAGATCGGGGTGGTTTCTAGCTTGCGTTCATGACGGACACATTTCGCAACATGGCGCCACCCTCCCCGCAATCGCTGCTCGCTGACCTGCCCAAGGCGTGGCCGTTCGAGGAGGCCGCCAAACTCGCCGCGCGGCTCGCCAAAACCGGCGCGCAGCGGGCGCTGTTTGCGACCGGCTACGGCCCTTCCGGCCTTCCCCATATCGGCACGTTCGGCGAGGTCGCCCGCACCTCCTGGGTGCGCCATGCGTTTGGCGTGCTCACCGGCATGCCGTCTCGGCTCATCGCTTTCAGCGACGACATGGATGGTCTGCGCAAGGTGCCGGACAATGTGCCCAACCGCGCAATGCTGGAGAGCCATCTCGGCAAGCCGCTCACCCGGATCCCCGATCCGTTCGGCACGCATGAAAGCTTCGGCGCCCATAACAATGCCCGTCTGCAAGGGTTTCTCGACACCTTTGGCTTCGATTATCAGTTTGCCTCGGCGACCGATTATTACACCGCCGGGCGGTTCGATGACGCCTTACTGCGCCTGCTCGAAGTCTATGACGAGGTGATGGCGGTCATTCTCCCGACCCTCGGCCCCGAACGCCGGGCGACCTATGCGCCGGTTCTGCCGATCCATCCCGAAACCGGCATCGTCATGCAGGTCGCCCTCACGAACATCGACCGCGACGCCGGAACCGTCGCTTGGCGCGATCCCGAGAGCGGCAAATCCTACGAAACCCCGGTAACCGGCGGGCATTGCAAACTGCAATGGAAGGCGGACTGGGCGATGCGCTGGCATGCGCTCGGCGTCGATTACGAAATGTCGGGCAAGGATCTGATCGACAGCGTGCGGCTTTCGGGAAAAATCTGCCGCATCCTCGGCAGTATGCCGCCCGAGGCCTACACCTACGAATTGTTCCTCGACGAAAACGGCCAGAAAATCAGCAAATCGAAGGGCAACGGGCTCTCCGTCGAGGATTGGCTGCGTTACGCGCCGCCCGAGTCGCTCGCGCAATTCATGTACAACGCGCCGCAACGCGCCAAGCGGCTCTATTTCGACGTGATCCCGCGCGCCGTCGATGAATATCTCGGCAATCTCGAGCGCGCCCACGCCCAGGATGGGGCGGCGCTGATGGCGAACCCGGTCTGGCATATCGGCGGCGGCGCCATCCCCGTCGAGGATGTGCCGCTCTCGTTCACGCTGCTGCTCAACCTCGCCGCCGTGGTCAATGCCGAACGCGCCGATATTCTCTGGAGCTTCATCCGCCGCTATGCGCCGGCGGCAACCCCGGAGGGCAATCCGCTGCTCGCCCGCCTCGTCGAGCACGCGCTCATCTATTATCGCGATTTCATCCGCCCGGCGAAGCGCCATCGCGCCCCCGATGACCTCGAGCGCACGGCCCTCGCGGAACTGGCCGCGGAACTTCCGCATCTCGCGCAAGGTGCCGATGAGACGGCGATCCAGACCCTGCTTTACGACATCGGCAAGCGCCATCCGTTTCCCGATCTTCGCGCCTGGTTCGGCACCCTCTATCAGGTGCTGCTCGGTCAGGCGGAGGGGCCGCGTTTCGGCAATTTCGTCGCGATCTATGGCATTCCGGAAACCATCGCGCTGATCGAGGCGGCGCTCGCGCGCCCCGCCGATGCCGCCTGAGGCGCCAGCACTCTCTGCCAAGCCGGTCCGGCGGGCGGTTTTTTCGCTGCGCCATGTGCCGCCGCTGCTCGGGCTCGTCCTGCTGATTGCGGCGGTGTTCGTGGTCCAGCGCGAATTCCGCTCGCTCCGGCTCGAGGACATCATCGCCGCACTCGACGCCATCCCCGAGCGCGCGCTGGCGAGCGCCTTTGGCTTTACCCTGCTCGCTTATGGTGTGCTGACATTCTATGACCGGCTTGCGATCATTTATGCCGGGGCGCGGGTTTCCTATTGGCGAACCGCGTTCGCTTCGTTCTGCGCCTATGCGCTCTCGCATAATCTTGGTTTCGCCGCGGTGTCCGGGGCGGCGGTGCGGTTTCGCCTCTATGCCCATTGGGGCCTCACGCCGGTGCAGATCGGCAAGGTGATCGCCTTTTGCAGCCTCACCTTCGGCCTTGGCGGCATGGTGTTGGGCGGTGCGATCCTGTTCGTCGAGCCCGGCGCGGTGCCTTTGTTCGGCGACAAGCTGCCGCCTTATCTTCCCGCCGTCGCCGGCGCTGGCCTTTGGGCACTGGTGCTCGGCTATCTCTGGATTGCCCGCAGCCTCGGCCATCTTCGCCTGTTCGGCCATGACATCGCGCTGCCCGACAGCCGGATGGCGGTTTTGCAGGTGATGATCGCCGCCGCCGACGTCGCCGTGACCTCCCTGATCCTCTATGCGCTTTTGCCGCCGGCGCCGGGGCTCAGCTATCTGCGGTGCCTTGCGGTCTATGTCGTCGCGACCAGCGCCGGCCTGCTCGCGAGCCTGCCGGGGGGGATCGGCGTCTTCGACAGCCTCGTCCTGCTCGGCCTCTCGCCCTATCTCGGTGCGCCGCAGATTGCCGGCGCGATCATCGTCTTTCGGCTCTATTATTCGATCATTCCGCTGTTCCTCGCCGGCGGCCTGTTCGCCGGCAACGAAATTCTCTTGCGCGGGCGCGAGATCCTGCCGGGCGGGGCGACGGCGCCGGGCTGGATCGCCGGTCTCGGCAGCTGGAGCGAGCCGGATTTCGCGGTCGCGATCGCGACCGGGGCGGTGACGATCTGCGGCGCCATGCTGCTTTTGCTCGGCGTCGTCGGGCCGATGCCGGACATGTCGTGGGTCGATGCCGATCTTGCCGAGTTGAGCACGCCCTCGGGACAATTCATCCCCTCGCTGCTCGGCGCCGGGCTGCTCGCCCTTGCCTTCGGGCTCTCGCGGCGTGTCACCCTGGCCTGGGGGGCGGTGGTGGTGCTGCTTTTGGTCGCCGCCGCGGTGACCTTCGTCGAAGGCGTGCGCTGGTGGGTGCCGACCATGCTGCTCGCGGCGACGGCGCTGATCGCGCCGTTCCGGCGGGCGTTTTACCGCCATGTCCATCTCACCTCCGACCCGTTCGATCTCGCCGCATCGCTGCCGCTGCTCGCGCTGGTGCTCTGCGTCATCACCCTTTCCGCTTTCGAGCATCATGTCCGCGGCCTCGCCGATCAGAGCTGGTGGGAGGTGGTCGCCTCGCCGCAAGCGCCCAATGGGCTCCGGCTCAGCCTCGCGCTCGCGGTCGGCTTGGGGATCCTCGCGATCTGGCAATTGCTGCGCCCGGGGCAGGTGCGGCTCGATCCCTGGAGCAGTGACGCGCGGCGGCGGTTCCAAGCGCTCGGCGGCACGCCGCCTCCGGCGGCCGATGGCCTGCTCTGGGGGGAAGCGGGTGACGCGGCGCTGCCGGTGCGGCGGTTCGGCCATCTCGTTGTCGGGCTCGGTGACCCCGTCGGCGCGGTCGCCGATCGGGTTTCGGCGATCTGGCGGCTGCGCGATCTCGCGACCCAGGAAGGGGCGACGCCGGCGGTCTGGCAAGGCGGCGAAGCCCTGCTCGGGGTCTATGCCGATATCGGCCTCTCCGCGGTTCCGGCCCCCGGTGAGGCGGGACACTACGCGCTTTGCCGCACCGAGCGCGATCTCACGCTTTTGCTCGCCTCAATGGAACACGAGATGGGGCAGCCAGAGGGTGAGGATCGGCACATAGGTGATGATCCCGAGCACGACCAAGAGCAGGATCAGAAACGGCAGGATGCCACGGATCACCTCGCCGATGGGCGCGTTTGAGATCGTCGACAGCACGAAGAGATTGAGCCCGACCGGTGGATGGACGAGGCCGATTTCCATGTTGTGGGTGAAAATGATGGCGAAATGCACGGGATCGACGCCGAGCGGCACCAAGGCCGGCGCCAGCACCGGCAGCACCAGGAGGAGCGTTGCCGTCACCTCCAGAAAGCAGCCGAGCACGAGTAACAAAACATTGATCGCGAGCAGGAATTGCCAGGTGCGAAACCCGTGCGCGACGGTGAAATGGACAAGCGCGGCGGGAATGCCCGATTGCGTCATCCAATGGCCGAAAGCGAGCGCCGAGGCGACGATCAGCATGATCGCGCCGGCGCTGCGCAACCCATCGGCGACCACCGCCAAGGTCTCCGCGGGGTGAAAGCCGCGGTAAAAGACCAGGCTGACGAAGAGGGCCACCACCGCCGCGACCGCCGCCGCCTCGGTCACCGTCACCAGCCCGCCATAGATCCCGACCAAAACCACCGCCGGCACCGCGAGTGCGGGCAGCGCCGCCCAGGTGACGGCGAGGCGGCGGCGCCAGGGCAGGGACGGCTCGATTGGGAAATGATTGCGCCGCGCCGTGTACCACACCCAGCCGAAAAACGCCGCCGCCTGTAAGAGGCCCGGCAGGATGCCGGCAAGAAACAGGCGCGGCACCGATTGCTCGGCGACGATGCCATAGAGAATGAGCGCGATCGAAGGCGGCACGACGATGCCGATGGTGCCCGAGGCGCCGATGACGCCGAGCGCGAAGGAACGCGGATAGCCGCGCGCTAGCATCGCCGGCAAGAGGATGGTGCCCATCGCCAGCGCGGTCGCGACGCTCGAGCCGCAGATCGCGGCAAACAGCGTGCAGGCAACAACCGTGACGAGGCCGAGCGAGCCGCGCACGCCGCCGAGCCAGGCAACAGCGAGATCGACCAGCGCCTGCGCAACC
The DNA here is from genome assembly GCF_003352165.1 of Acidibrevibacterium fodinaquatile. Taxonomy (GTDB): domain Bacteria; phylum Pseudomonadota; class Alphaproteobacteria; order Acetobacterales; family Acetobacteraceae; genus Acidibrevibacterium; species Acidibrevibacterium fodinaquatile. Next base: position 2,845,352 of record NZ_CP029176.1, on the reverse strand, counting down.
CCGCCGCGGCGCATGAAGGCGGCGGCCATGACGAAAAGCGGCAACGCCATCAGCGTCGTCGAATTGAGCTGATCGATGATCACCTGCGCAACGCCGACCAAAGGCTGGCCGGAGACCGCATAGAGGATGGCGGCGCACACCCCGAGCACCAGAAAAATCGGCAGCCCGACGGCGAGCAGGCCGAAAAACAGCACGAGAAAGAGGAGAACGGTCATCGCCCGAAAAACGCGCTTATTCGGTGCGCGTTACGTCGCTGCGGCCGATCGTCATCCGGCGCGCATCGAACGCGAAAAGATAGCGACCGAGGCGCGCGAGATAGCGGAGCGCCATCAGCCCGCCGCCGACCGGGAGGGCGAGATAATAGAGCCACATCGGAAATTGCAGATCGGTCGAACTCCGCTCATCGAGCAGCCAGGCGGTCGCGACGATCTGCCAGCCATAATAGACGAGACCGGCGCAGAAAACGACCGCGACCAAGGAGTTGGCGATCTCGAGCCAGCGCTGGCCGGCGGGGGAAAGCAGCCGCAAGACGACATCGGGGCGGACATGGCCATCACTCCGCGCGAGTTCGGAGGCGACGATCATCACCGCCCAGACCAGGAGATAGACGATGACCTCCTCGGCCCAGGAGATCGCGTGCGCCGGCGCGAGATAACGGCCCAGCACCTGGACGCTGCCGGCAAGCAGCGCCGCGAGCCCGAGCAACCCGACGATGACGCGTTCGGCCCGCGACCAGAGCGCGCGCGCGCCGCGCTCAGGCGGCGGTGCCGACATCTTCGCTGACCAGACGGACCATGTCCGGCGATACCTTGATCTCGCGCGCGACTTTGTCCTGCTCGGCCAGCATCTTCTTGCGCTCGGCGGCGACCTGATCGGCGGGCGGGACGGTGTAGGTCACGCCATGGGCGATCAATTTTTCGCGCGCGGCGTCCTGATCGGCCTGCATATTGGCGCGGTAGGTCGGGATGTTCGCGGCCCAAAGATCGGTCATCAGTTTCTGCAGATCAGGCGCAAGGCCGCTCCAGAAGCTATTGGCGACGATCGGGATATATTCGCCGACGAATTGATGATCGGCGAGGACGTATTTCACCCCCGCTTCCCAGAGCTGGGCGCTGGCGACGCTTTCATCGGTGCTGACGAGGCCATCGAAGGTGCCCTGCGAGAGGGCCAAGGGCACGTTCGGCCAGGCGGTGGTATTGGGGATGGCGCCGAAGAAGCGCGCCCGCCAGGCTTGGCCGGCGCCGCCGGAGTTGCGGATCTTAAGGCCGCGCAAATCTTCGAATGCGGTGAGCTTATGGGACGCCGCGTACCAATTCTGATAGCCGAGATCGAGCCAGGGGCCGAGAACATGACCGCGCAAGCGCTTGTCGATCTCGCCATTCACCATGGCGCCGGCGCGGCCATCGACCACCTTGTGGGTGACCGAAAAGGGCTGACCATAAAGGGCGGGGAGTTGGAAGAGATCGCAATCGGGAATGAAGCCGGTCATCGTCCAGGTGCCGGGGCAGGCCATTTCCACTTGCCCCTGGATCAGCGCTTTCGAGACATCGAGATCAGAGAAAAGCTGCCCGCTTTGGAATAATTCGGTTTTGATCCGGCCTTCTGACGCGGCATCGAGCTTTTTGAGATAATCGGCGAGCGATTTGTTGCGCCCGTGCGAGGGCGCGGTGTCGAGCGAGCAGCGGAGCCGGATCGCGGCGTCTGCCCGGGCGTGGCGCAACACTGCCGGCATCGCGAGAATGGCCGCGCCGAGGGCGCGGCGGCGGGTCAAGCACGGCGTCATGGATCACTTCCTCCCGATCGCAACCGCTCGATCTCAGGGGATCGATGCGGGCGCACTCTCTGGGCAAGCCTGCCCCGCCGTCAAGGGGAGAATGGCCGCGGCGCGCGGGCCGCACCAACGCTCAGCGGTCGGAGCCCGCTTTCTCCATCACCGCGCGCATTTCCTCCATGGCCTCCATGAAGCGGCGGTTGAGGATCTCCACCGCCTCGCCATTGGCGCGCTGAATAAGCTCGCTCAGCTCCTTGGCGTTGCTTACCGCCCGCTCATAGGCGCGGCGCACCAGCTCGGCGTGTTTGGCGGCGCGTTGGGTGGGGTTTTCAGGGGTGCTGAGGAGTGCCACCGCCTCGCTCATCTCCGCCATGTTCTGCTGCAGGATTTCCATGTTGCGCCGCGCCACCGCCTGTGCCCCCTCCATCGCGATCCGGTTGGCCATGGTGAAAACCTCGATATTGCGGCGATAGGCGCCGAGCAGCCCCTCCATATCCGGCATCTGCGGCATTTTCATCTCGCCGAACACGCCACCGAACGGGGCTTCGCCGGGTTTTTTGGCATTGGCCATGGTTTTATCCTCTATACCTGAAAGGGTCATCGGAAGCGGCGTTCATCCTAGGCGTTTTCATAGCCGGCGCGAGATGAAATTTCGCGCGAGCAGGCGGCCGGATCGAAAATACGCCCCCGAGATCGCGTCCCCGAGATCGCACCCCCGAGATCACGGCTGACAGCGGCGCGAAAACTGCTTATGTCGCGCTCCATGACCGAAACACCGCTCGAACTGATCCGCAACTTCGCCATCATCGCCCATATCGATCATGGCAAATCAACCCTCGCCGACCGCCTGATCGAGGCCACCGGCGCGCTCTCCAACCGGGAAATGACGGCCCAAGTGCTTGATACCATGGAGATCGAGCGCGAACGCGGCATCACGATTAAGGCCCAGACCGTCCGCCTCAGCTATCGCGCGCATGACGGCAAGACCTACGTCCTCAATCTCATGGACACGCCCGGCCATGTCGATTTCGCCTATGAGGTGAGCCGCAGCCTCGCCGCGTGCGAGGGCTCGCTCCTGGTCGTCGATGCGAGCCAGGGGGTGGAGGCGCAGACCCTGGCCAATGTCTATCAGGCGATCGAGGCCGGGCACGAAATCGTGCCGGTTCTGAACAAGATCGACCTCCCCGCCGCCGAGCCCGAGCGCGTGCGCGCCCAGATCGAGGAGGTGATCGGGCTCGACGCCGCGGACGCGGTGATGATCAGCGCCAAAACCGGGCTCAATATCGAGGGCGTGCTCGAAGCCCTCGTCACCCGCTTGCCGCCGCCTTCGGGCGATGCCGCGGCGCCGCTCAAGGCGCTGCTCGTCGATAGCTGGTACGATCCTTATCTTGGCGTCGTCATCCTGGTGCGGGTCAAGGACGGGCGGCTCGCGCGCGGCCAGCGCATCCGCATGATGGCGACCGGCGCTGTCCATGTCATCGAGCAGACCGGAATCTTCTCGCCCCGCCTGCAGCCGGTCGCCGATCTCGGCCCGGGCGAAATCGGCTATATCACCGCCGGCATCAAAACGGTCGCCGATTGCCGGGTCGGCGACACGCTCACCGATGATCGCCGCCCGGCACAAACGCCGCTGCCCGGCTTCAAACCCTCGGTGCCGGTGGTGTGGTGCGGGCTCTATCCGGTGGACGCCGACGATTTCGAGAAATTGCGCGATAGCCTCGGCAAGCTCCGCCTCAATGATGCGAGCTTCCATTACGAGCCCGAGACCTCGGCCGCGCTCGGTTTTGGCTTTCGTTGCGGCTTCCTCGGGCTTTTGCATCTCGAGATCGTGCAAGAACGCCTCGCGCGGGAATTCGATCTCGACCTCATCGCGACCGCGCCCTCGGTGGTCTATCGCATCCATCGCACCAATGGCACCATCGAGGATCTGCACAATCCGGCCGACATGCCCGACGGTAGCGTCATCGACCATATCGAGGAGCCCTGGATCAAGGCAACCATCATGGTGCCGGACGAGTATCTCGGCGCTGTCCTCACCCTCTGCAACGAGCGACGCGGCCAGCAGGTCGATCTCACCTATGTCGGCAACCGCGCGATGGCGGTCTATCGCCTGCCGCTCAACGAGGTGGTGTTCGATTTCTATGACCGTCTGAAATCGGTCTCACGCGGCTATGCCAGCTTCGATTACCAGATGGACGGGTACGCTGAGAGCGATCTCGTGCGGATCTCGATCCTGGTGAATGGTGAGCCGGTCGATGCGTTGGCCTTCATCGCCCACCGCGCCGCCGCCGAGGCTCGCGGGCGGGCGATCTGCCTCCGGCTCAAGGAGCTGATCCCGAAACAATTGTTCAAAATCGCGGTGCAGGCGGCGATCGGCGCCCGGGTGATCGCGCGCGAGACCATCGGCGCGCTCGCCAAGGACGTCACCGCGAAATGCTATGGCGGCGATATCTCGCGCAAGCGCAAGCTTCTCGAGAAACAAAAGGAAGGCAAGAAGCGGATGCGCCAGTTCGGCAAGGTGGAGATCCCGCAATCCGCTTTCCTCGCCGCGCTCAAGACGAATTAGCTACCCGCGCGGCGCGAGTAAGGTTAAGTCAAGGAGGTTCTTTTTTGAAAAAAAGAACCAAAAAACGTTCGGCCGTTGCGGCAGTGCCGATGGCACTGCCGCCCCCGAATATCAGTTGCCGAGCGCCTTGATCAGGGCATCGGCCTTGTCGTTCTTCACTTGGCCGGCGATGATTTCCTTCGCCGTCACCGCCTTGCCGTAATAGGCCTTGTCATAATCCAGGCTCTGGGACACGTCCGAGCCAGCCAGTGCTAGGCCGCCGAACGCACCTTCTGACTTCGACCAGATCACGACATCGGCGCCAGTGAGCTGATCCTGCGTCGCCGTGTTCAGATCGGCGAGCGCGAGCCCGCCCTGCGCCTTCATCGTGAAGGTGCTGGTCTGCAGCATGCTATTATAGGCTTTGTCGGTCATGACGAACATCACGACCGCGCTTTCCTCCATGCCGATCTGCACGCCGAGCGAGATCGAGGTCGAATCATAAAACGCCGGATCGCTCCAGCCACCGGTCCGCGCGAGCAGGACACCCTTGCCGTGCGAAGCGCCAATGCCAATCCCGCCCTTGATCATGTCGGGAAAAATGACCACCGCCTTGGCTTTCTGCAACAGCGGCGTCACCTTCGCCGCCGCCGCCGTCTTCATCACGCCGACGGTATGGGTCGCGCTATCCACCAGACTCTGCTCGTCGCTCACGCCTGGTTTCGAGGATTCGCCGCCGCCGAACGCACTGCATCCGGCGAGCGCGAGAACACCGAGCGCGGTCAGCGCGGTGAGCCGAAAACTCTTGAACATGCGAAATTCCCTATCCTTGTTGTGGCCAATGAACGACGCGCCGAGGAAAACGCCGGCGGGCGCGAAGAGAGGCGTGCGAACCCTAGGAAGTTCGCCGGACCGAGGCAACCCCGGCACGCCCCGCGATACCCTTGAAAAGATGGCGAAGGCAATGCGTTCCAGGGCGGGCGACGCGGCAGCTTGGTCACATCCGCGTGGGGCGGGCGCGGGATGAAGCCATTTTGCGCCGCGCACGGCGGCCATGCTAGAGGGCCGAAGTATGGGATATTGGGGCAAGATCATCGGCGGGGTCGCCGGGTTCGCCATGGGCGGCCCGTTTGGCGCGGTGGTCGGGGCGGCCCTCGGCCATGCCGCCGATACGGGCGCGATCGGGCAGGGCGTCAATGGCCTCAAAGCGGCGCGCGGCGGCTTCAACCCGCTCAACCCGGCCCGTGTTGCCGCCTTGCTCGGCCGGCGCGAGCAGCTTTTCGCGATCACCGTCGTCGTCCTCGCCGCCAAGCTCGCGAAATGCGATGGCCCGGTGGTCCGCGCCGAGATCGACGCTTTCCGCCAGCATTTCCGCATCCCGCCCGCCTCGGTGCGCGATATCGGCCGCCTCTTCGACCAAGCGCGTGACAGCCCCGAGGGTTTCGAGCCCTATGCCGACCAGCTCGGCGAGAGTTTCGCCGGCCATCGCGGCGTGCTCGAGGACGTGCTCGTCGCGCTCTTCGCCATCGCCCGCGCCGACCGCCCGATCAACATGGCGGAGACCGAGTTTCTTGCCCGCGTGCATCAGGGATTCGGCCTCGGCCGCGCCGCTTGGGAGCGCGCGACCGGCATCGCCGGCGGCCGCGCCACCCGCCCCCCGGAGGGCGACGCGGACGACCCCTACGCGATCCTCGGCATCGATGCCAGCGCCAGCGACCAGGAGGTCCATCTCGCCTGGCGCCGCTTGATGCGCGAAAATCATCCCGACACGCTCGCCGCGCGCGGTGTGCCAGCGGAATTCATCGCGCGCGCGAGCGAGAAAGCGAGCCGTATCAACGCCGCCTGGGACCGCATCAAGCGCGAGCGTGGCCTGTGAGCCTCTGGATCGAGGATCGCCCGAGCCCCAATCACGACGCCCGCCCGCAAGCGACCGCGATCGACATGATCGTGCTTCACTATACCGGGATGGCGAGCGCCGAGGCGGCGTTGGCGCGGCTCGCCGATCCGGCGGCCGAGGTCTCGGCCCATTACGTCGTCGCCGAGGACGGGCGGATCTGGCGCATGGTGCCCGAGGCGCGCCGCGCCTGGCACGCCGGCATCGCCTATTGGCGCGGCGCGACCGATATCAACGCCCGCGCGATCGGCATCGAAATCGTCAACCCCGGGCACGACGCGCTCTATCCGCCGTTCCCGGTGCTGCAACTCGCCGTGGTCTGCGATCTCTGCCTCGATATTCTCTCCCGCCACGCGGTGCCGGCGCGCAACATCGTCGGGCATTCCGATATCGCGCCGGAACGCAAGCGCGATCCGGGCGAGAAATTCGACTGGCAGGGGCTGGCGCAGAATGGCGTCGGGCTCTGGCCCGAGGGTGTCCCCGATCTCGGCACCGGCGGCGTGGTGCGGGATGCCGAAAGCCTGCGCGATGTCCGCGCCGCGCTCGCCGAGATCGGCTATCGCGTCGCCCCGGAAGGCGCGCTCGATCCCGCGCTGTCGACCGTGTTGCGCGCCTTTCAGCGCCATTGGCGCCCCGAGGCGATCACCGGCCAAGCCGATTCCGGCACCCTCGCTCGCCTCCTCGCGGTCGTTCGGATGTTGGAATAAAAGGTTATTTTGTAAGAATTAAACGTCTCGTGAGAGGGGCTTCGGCATGGCCGCGATCAAACTTTATTCTGACCTCAATGCCATGGTTTTTCGCATCACCGTCGCCGAAGGCGACAGGGTCGCGGCTGGCGAGACCTTGTTGCTCCTCGAATCGATGAAAATGGAAATTCCGCTGGCGGCGCCGGCAGCGGGGCGGGTCGCGGCAATTTTGGTGCGCGAGACCGATTTGGTGGGTGAGGGCGACGCGCTGATGCTGTTCGTGCCGGATTGAGCAGAGCTTGGCCGAGATCCGGCACGACCTGCCCTGGGACCGTGACTCCATGGCAACATATGAAAAATGAGATTGACGTGGCATGCGTTACCGGTTTATTAGCGGATAATTAACGTTTGCCGCCGCCATGCGCGAGGAAAAAGTCGAGGCGCACGCTGACGCAACGAGGTGCGCAGGCAGGGAAGCCAGAGGAGCAGATGGAATGAGGCGGCCGATCTTTAAGATAACGCGTAACGAGAGGCGTGTTGGCGGGCGCGGCAAGCTTGCGGCGGCCTTTCTTCTGCTCGCGGTAGGCGGTCTTGGCGTCGCGGCGGCGCCCGCCATGGCGGGCACGGTGGATTACACTCTGAACGACTATGTCGGAAGCGGCACGTCTTCCTTGGCGTCGCCCTATGGCACCGTCGCCTTGAACGACAATGGCGGCCCTGACGTCACGGTCACCGTGTCTTTGGCCTCGGGGGTCGGCTTCGTCAACAGCGGCGCCGGCTACTCGCTGACCTGGGATTTGGCCAATGCGCCATCCATAACCGTGCCGGCGAATTCCATAACCCCTGGGTTTTCCCTGGTCTCTTCGTCTGCCGGGGGGTTGAGCGCCAGCGGCGGCGGCACCTGGGATTACGCCATCGATTGCAGCACATCGACGTGCGGACATGGCGGCAACAGCCCCTATACCGGGCCGCTCAGCTTCACCATCGACAACGTCGCCCTCAGCGATTTTATCCCGAATGGGAATGGTAATTATTTCGGCGCCGATGTCTGCCTCGGGGTCTCGAACGGCAGTTGCGGTAACGGCATCACCGGCGTGGTCGTGGCTAACACCGCCGGTGTCCCCGGCAACAGCAATGTTCCCGAGCCCGCCACGATGGTGTTGCTCGGCAGCGCCCTCTTCGCTCTCGCTATCGTCCGCCGCCGTGGCTCACACCGCCCCCGCTAAGCCTTTTTCGAATCGTCCTGAGCGGCCGTAAGCACTGCTGCGGATGATTTCGCGAGTTCGTCGAATGCCTTGAGCCGCGCGAGCAGGGCCGGCATGGCGGCGAGCGGGATCATGTTCGGCCCGTCGCTCGGGGCGTGATCGGGATCGGGGTGGGTTTCGATGAAAACCGCCGCGACTCCGACCGCGAGTGCGGCGCGGGCGAGCACCGGCGCGAAACGGCGCTCGCCGCCCGAGGCGGTGCCGGCGCCGCCCGGCAACTGCACCGAGTGCGTCGCATCGAACACCACCGGATAGCCGGTTTCGGCCATGATCGGGAGCGACCGGAAATCGCTCACCAGCATATTATAGCCGAAGCTCGCGCCGCGCTCGGTGAGCAGGATGCGGTGGTTGCCGGTGCTCGCGATCTTGGCGGCGACATGCGCCATATCCCAAGGAGCGAGGAACTGGCCTTTTTTCACGTTGATCGCCGCACCCGTTTCGCCGGCGGCGAGCAGAAGATCGGTCTGACGGCAGAGAAAGGCGGGAATTTGCAGGACATCGACCGCCGCCGCCACCCTCGCGCACTGGCCGGCATCATGGACATCGGTGAGCACCGGAATGCCGAACCGCGCCCGCACCTCGGCGAGGATCTCGAGCCCCGCCGCCATCCCGACGCCGCGCGCCGCAGCCAGGCTGGTGCGGTTGGCCTTGTCGAAGCTGCTTTTGTAGATCAAGGGAATGCCGAGCGCGCCGGTCATCGCGACGAGCGCGTCGGCGACCTCGGTCGCGTGCGCCCGGCTCTCGATCTGACAGGGGCCGGCGATCAGCGCGAAGGGGAGGTGGTTGCCGACGGTAACCGGGCCGACGGTAACGCTGTTTTCGGCCATCGCGCCCCTCCTATACCAGCCGCGCCTGGCGCACCGAGGCGGCGATGAAATCAGCGAAGAGCGGGTGCGGCGAAAATGGCTTCGATTTCAGCTCGGGGTGGAACTGCACCCCGATGAACCAGGGGTGGTCGGGATATTCGACGATTTCGGGCAGCACGCCATCGGGCGAGAGCGCCGAAAACCGCAGCCCAGCCCGCTCCAGTTGATCGCGATAGTCGATATTGACTTCGTAGCGATGGCGATGACGCTCGGAAATCTCGGCCGCGCCGCCATAAACCGCGCGCACCAGCGAGCCCTCGGCGAGGCGGGCGGGGAAGGCACCGAGCCGCATCGTGCCACCGAGCGCGCCTTGGGCGGAGCGGCGCTCGATGGCGTTGCCACGCTGCCATTCGGTGAGCAGACCGACCACCGGTGTTGCGCACGGGCCGAACTCGCTCGAGGAGGCGTCGGTCAGGCCGGCGAGATGACGCGCCGCCTCGATCACCGCCATCTGCATGCCAAAACAGATGCCGAGAAACGGCACGCGGCGTTCGCGGGCGAAGCGGACGGCGGCGATCTTGCCTTCCGTCCCGCGCTCGCCGAAGCCGCCCGGGACCAAAATGCCATGCACACCCTCAAGGCGCAGCACCGCGTCGGGCTGTTCGAAAATCTCGCTGTCCATCCAGTCGAGCTCGACCTTCACCCGGTTGGCGATGCCGCCATGAACCAGCGCCTCGGCGAGCGATTTATAACTGTCGAGCAGATTCATGTATTTGCCGACGACGGCGATGCGCACCGCGCCCTCCGGCGCGCGGATCGCCGCGACGATATCGCGCCAGCGCGTGAGATCCGGCGCGGCCTCAAGGGGCAGCGCGAAATGGCGCAAAACCTCGCGATCCATGCCTTCGTCGTGATAGCTGAGCGGCGCCGCATAGATGGTATCGACGTCGAGCGCCGCGATCACCGCATCCGGGCGGACATTGCAAAAGAGGGCGATCTTGCGCCGCTCATTCTCCGGGATCGGCCGCTCACAACGGCAAAGCAGCATATGCGGCTGGATGCCGACATTGAGCAATTCCTTGACCGAATGCTGCGTCGGCTTGGTTTTCAACTCGCCTGCGGAACGGATATACGGCACCAGCGTGAGATGGACGAACATCGAGCACGCCGGCCCCAATTCGTTGCCGAGCTGGCGGATGGCTTCGAGAAACGGCAGACTCTCGATATCGCCGACGGTGCCGCCGATTTCGACCAGGACGAAATCGAGCCCCTCGGTCTCACGCAGGATCGCGTCCTTGATGGCGTCGGTGATGTGCGGGATGACCTGCACCGTCGCCCCGAGATAATCGCCGCGGCGCTCGCGCGCGATCACCTCGGCATAGATCCGCCCGGTGGTGGCGTTGTCGGCGCGGGTCGCGGCGACGCCGGTGAAGCGCTCGTAATGGCCGAGATCGAGATCGGTCTCGGCGCCATCATCGGTGACGAAGACCTCGCCATGCTGATACGGGCTCATCGTGCCGGGATCGACATTGAGATAAGGGTCGAGCTTGCGCAGCCGCACGGAATAGCCGCGCGCCTGCAAAAGCGCGCCCAGCGCCGCCGAGGCGATGCCCTTGCCGAGGGAGGAGACCACGCCGCCGGTGATGAACACGAACCGCGTCATGGGCGTTCAGTCTAGACCATCCGCGCGGCGGATGGAAACCGGTTTCGACATGCGCCGCGGTCTCAGTTGGTCGGCACCGGTGGCGCGGCCGGTTTGGCGGGCGTACTCGCGCCCGGCGCCGGGGTGGCTGGCGCCGGCGCGGCCGGCAGCGTGACGCCTTTTGCCGGCGGGCCGGGGAGCACGGTCGCCGCCGGCGGTGGCGAGAGGTCGAGCAAACCGCGGCCGCTGCTGCCGGCGCCGCGGTCGAGCAGCGCGAGCACGAGGGCGATCCCCATGAACAATGTCGCGAGAACGGCGGTCGCGCGGGTGAGCAGATTGGCGGTGCCGCGCCCGCTCATCAGCCCGCCCATGCCCTGCGAGGAGCCGATGCCGAGCCCGCCGCCCTCGCTCCGCTGGATCAGCACGATGCCGATCAGGGCGATGGTGACGAACAAATGGAAAATGATCAGAACGTTGGTCATGGGCGATCCTCGCGCGCGCGCGGGGCGATCCTCGTGCGGGCGGGCGGGTTCTAGCTCGCGCCGGGCGCCCTGCCAAGCGCCGGCGCGGCGGCGGCGGCGATCGCGAGGAAATCGCCGGGCACGAGACTTGCGCCGCCGACCAGGGCGCCGCCGACCTCGGCGAGGGCGAGGAGGGCTGCGGCATTGCCGGGTTTGACCGAGCCGCCGTAGAGAATGGCGATCGCGCCGCCGGCCGCGCCAAAACGGTCGCGGAGCGCGGCGCGGATGGCGCCGTGCATTGCGGCGATATCGTCTGTGGTCGGTGTCCGCCCGCTGCCGATCGCCCAAATCGGCTCGTAAGCGACCAGCCCGGCGGGCGGGTCGGCAAAATCCGCGGGGAGCGAGGCTGCGAGCTGGCCCATCACCACCGCCTCGGCTCGCCCCGCCTGGCGCGCCGCCTCATCCTCGCCGACGCAGACGATCGGCGTGAGCCCCGCCGCCCGCGCCGCGGCAACCTTGGCGCATATCAGCGCATCGCTCTCGCCATGATCGGCGCGGCGTTCGGAATGGCCGAGAATGACGTGGCTCGCCCCCACCTCGCGCAGCATCGTGGCGGCGATATCGCCGGTATGGGCGCCACTCGCCCGCGCATCACAATCCTGCCCGCCAACCTTGGCCGGCGCGCCCCCAAGGGCCGCAACGAGCGGCACGATCAGCGTCGCCGGCGGGCAGAGCACGAGATCGCAGGCGAGTGATGCGGCGCGGGAGGAGACTTCCCGCGCCATCGTCTCGACCAGCGCCTTGGTGCCATTCATTTTCCAGTTGCCGATGATGATCTGCCGCATAATCACTCCAGAATCGTTGTAAAACCTTATTTTAACTTCCGAAAAAGAAGCAAAAAGACTTTTTTTCCCGTTTTCTCGGCGCAGGCACTGCCCAACGGACAAAAGTTTTTTGGTTCTTTTTTTCAAAAAAGAACATTTTTCCCTTTCTAGCTCAAGCCATGCCCGAAAACAAACCAGGCGATTTGACCGCGATCGGCGGTTCGGGCGAAAACGCGACTGACGCGAGGAGAAAGAATCCCATGACGGCATCTGTGGAACCGGTGATCGGCATCATTGGCGGCTCTGGGTTATATGACATCGCCGGGCTTGCCGAGCGGCACTGGCGCAAGATCGAGACGCCGTGGGGCGCGCCCTCGGATGAGCTATTATTCGGCCGCCTTGCGGGTGTGCGTTGCGTGTTTTTGCCGCGCCATGGCCGCGGCCATCGCCTGTCGCCGAGCCATCTCAATTACCGCGCCAATATCGATGCTTTGAAGCGCGCCGGCTGCACCGATGTGATTTCGCTCTCCGCCGTCGGCAGTTTGCGCGAGGATTTGCCGCCTGGGCATTTCGTCATCGTCGATCAGTTCATCGACCGCAGTTTCGCGCGCGAGAAGAGTTTTTTCGGCGAGGGCTGTGTCGCCCATGTTTCGATGGCGCATCCGGTCTGTTCGCGGCTCGGCGATGCCCTTCTTGCGGCCGCGCGCGATCTCAGGCTGCCGGTCACGCGCGGCGGCACCTATCTGGTGATGGAAGGCCCGCAATTTTCTACCAAGGCCGAGAGCGCCCTCTATCGCCAATGGGGTGCGAGCGTGATCGGCATGACCAACATGCCGGAGGCGAAGCTCGCCCGCGAGGCGGAGATGTGTTACGCGACCGTTGCCATGGTCACTGACTATGATTGCTGGCATCCCGAGCATGATCACGTGACGGTGGAGGCGGTGGTGCGGGTGCTTTTGGAGAACGCCGAGCACGCGCGGGGGCTGGTTTCGGCGCTGGTCCCGGCGCTCGGGGCGGCGCGCCCGCCTTGTCCGGCCGGCTGCGGCCACGCTCTCGATCACGCGCTGATCACCGCGCCCGAGGCACGCGATCCGGCCTTGATGGCGAAGCTCGACGCGGTGGCCGGGCGGGTTCTCGGCGCCTGATCGCGCCGCCTCAGGCGATGAGGTTGACGAGCGGGTTGCTGGTGCCGCTGCTGAACGCGCTGGTGCCGCCGATGAGGTTGACGAGGGGATTGGAGGTGCCGCTGCTTGCGCTGTTCTCCTGGTTCAGGACCAGGTACTTCTGCACGAACTGGTTGACGTAGCTCGGGTTCTGGAATTTTTTCAGGTCCACCTGCTGGCTCAGGATGCTGACCTGCTGGTTATAGTTGAGCAGGCCGAATTGCATCGGCAGGCCGAGCGCGGTCTGCACCACGCCGAGCAGGGTGTTGTCGGACATCAGCTCCGGGATCGTCGTCACCGAACCGATATTGCGGGTGAAATAGAGCGCCGCTTGCATCCCCGGCATTTGCTGATTGGCGCCGACCTCGAACTGGTTGGTGACGTAATTCTGAACGATGCTCGCGACGGTTTTGGCGTTGGAGAGCGGCGGCGGATTCCAGTTCGCCATGACATTGGCGAATTGCAGATAGGCGGGGTTCGCCATCTGCTGCACCAGGGAATTTTTCGCCGTCGGGTTCTGGGTCAGCAATTGCTTGAGGATACCCTGTTCGTTGATCAAGCCGCTCATCCCGAACGCGCCGAGCACCACTTGCAGCGCGCGGTAATTCTTGAGCAGCGCCTGCGGCGTGGTCAGGGTCGAGGCGACGCTTTGGAAATAGCTCACCGCCGACTGGGTCGCCGGATTGGCCTTGGCGGCGGCGTCCGCGTATTTCGTTTCGTTCTTGATGTAGGTTTCATACATCGGGATGATCGGCAGCCCGGAAATTCCCGACATGCGTTCAGTCCTTCCCCGCTCGCGTCTCGCCCGCCCTGATCGGGCGCCGCCCGCGGCCCGGCCGGGGCGGGCTGACATCACGCCTGGCGCCGACGCGACGCCGATTTTTCGAACCGTGCCTCATGTCGCGGGATAATGCCTCGTTTTTATAAACATTCCCTTAAGCATTTTCGCCGATCCTTCCGGGGTAGCTCACAAAAAGGAGACACACCCATGTCGTTTTCCATCAACACCAATGTCGGTGCCCTGGCGGCGTTGCAATCGCTCGATTCGACGCAGCAATCCCTGAACAACACGCAGAACGTCATCGCGAGCGGCCTTCTCGTCGGCAGCGCGAGCGACAATCCCGCCGTCTACTCGATCTCGCAGACCATGCAGGCGAATATCGCCGGCTTGACTGCGGTTCAAGACAATCTTTCCTTCGGCAACTCCGTGCTCGGGGTCGCCGCCGCCGCCGGCTCGCAGATCTCGAGCCAGCTCGCGACGCTGCAGAATACCGTGACGCAAGCGCAGCAGACCGGCATCTCGACGTCGACGATGAACACCCAGATCAACAACATCCTCAAGAATATCGACAATTTCGCTAACAACGCGACCTTCAACGGGGTCAATCTGCTAGCCGCCACCGGCACCACCGGCGTCACCACGGACACCATGGTGATCCAGGATACGATCAATGCCGGTGGGCAGCTCACGGTGGGCAACCAGCTCGGCGGCAGTACCGCGATGACGCAGGCGCTCGGGCTCACCAACCTTTCCTCCACGTCGGGTGGGCTTCAGTACAGCTTCAACAGCAGCTATGCGCCGGCCGCGGGAGATTATCTCCAGCTCTCCAACGGCACCAATAACTGGGTCTTCGAGTTCCAAACCACGGGTTCCACGCCGAGCGCCGCCCCCAGCGGCTACACGCTCGGCGCGAACGCTGGCGGCGGCACCAACTATCTGACCAACGTGATCATGGGCACCAGCACCTCGCCGATGGCGGCGGTGGGCGCCTTGATCAACTCGCTCCAGCAGAGCGGCTTCGCTGCCTCGCTCAGCAACAACGGCAATCTCACGATCGCCGGCAATAACGTCTCCAGCACCGGCTCGGCTTGGGAAAAGGCCAGCACCGCCTACAGTTCGGGCTCGAGCACCAACGAGGCCGGGGTCACCCAAACCGCCCTCTCCGGCGGCTCGGCGGCGATCACCATCGTCCAGAATGCCATTGGCACGATGAATGGCATCGCCGCGAAGATTGGTGCGACGCAACAGGAAGTCACGGGGATGATGAACTTCTCCTCCTCGCTTTCGACCTCGCTCACCACCGGCTCCGGGGCTTTGATCGATGCCAACATGGCCTCCGAAAGCGCGCAGTTGAACTCGCTGCAGACCAAACAGCAGCTCGCCATCCGCACGCTCTCGATCGCCAACGCTCAACCGCAGGTTCTCTTGAACTTGTTCCAGTAACCAACGCCTGAACAAGCGGCCGGGCCCAGGGCCCGGCCGTTCTTGGCGCGTTCCAGAATGGAAGACGGAAACCCATCATGAACCGTAATCTCGCGCAGTACGAAACCGCCCGCCGCTTCACCGCGACCCCCCAGGATAACGAAATCCTGATTTTTTCGAACGCCAACGCGATGCTCGCCAACGCCAAGACCGCGGACGCGAAGACCCGCATCAGCGCGCTGTTCCACAACCAGCGGCTGTGGTCTGCGATCGTCAAGGATCTGGCGCTGGAAACCAATCAGCTTCCCGCGGAGCTCAAGCAAAATCTCACCGACCTCGGCATCTGGGCGATGCAATACAGCACCCGCGCGATGGGCGAGGATTTGTCGCTCGATCCGCTGATCGCCGTCAATCGCGACATGATTGAAGGGCTGCAAGCCCAGCGCGCCGCCGCACCGCCGCCGCTGCCGCCACGTGGCGATCTGGCGAGCGCCGGCCTCGTCCAGAGCGCCGTCTGATCAGGCCTCGCCCCGGTGCCCGCGAAAGCCTGGGGCGGCCATGCTCGTCGCGGCTTCCGGCGGCGACAATCTTCGTATCGCCTGCGCCGGCAAGGCCGCCAACAGCGCCGACGCACTCTCGCCAAGAACCGGGTGCCGCCAGTCCGGGGCGATATCGGCGAGCGGGGCAAGCACGAAACCGCGTTCATGGGCGCGTGGGTGCGGCAAGATCGGGTCGGGCGCGGCGCGGCGCAAACCGTCAAGATCGATGATGTCGAGATCAAGGGTGCGCGCCGCGTTGGCGACGCCGCGGACACGCCCGAACCGCGCCTCGATCGCCTGCAACGCAGCCAGCAGCGCCTCCGGCGCAATAACGCCGGCGAGGCGGGCGACGCCGTTGATATAAGGCGGCTGGCCGGAAGGCGGCACCGGCGCGGTCTCATACCAGGGCGACGCCGCGACCAGCGTCAATCCCGGCAGCCGCGCAACCTCGGCGAGCGCGCGTTCACAGGTTTGCCGCGGCGCCATGCCGCCCGGACCCGGCAGATTAGCCCCGATCGCGACCAAAATCATCGCCACCCCCTTGTCTCATTCGCATGCGCGCTCTTTTCCCTTGGGGCGGTAAGGCGTATCGTATTCAGCCGGATCGTCTCCCGCGAGGCGGGATACCCTATTGTAGTGCGGAAAGGATTTGAAGTCATGGATTTCGTCGCCTCCGAGCGTCTCGCCCTGTTCATCGACGGCGCCAGCCTCTATTCGGTGTCGCGCAATCTCGGGTTCGACGTCGATTATCGCAGCCTGCTGGAATTCTTCCGCACCCGCTCGCATATGATCCGCGCCTATTACTATTCGGCGCTGCTCGAGACCGAGGAATATTCCCCCCTCAAGCCGCTGACCGACTGGCTCGCCTATAACGGCTATACCCTGGTCACCAAGCCCGCCAAGGAATTCACCGACGCCTCTGGCCGCCGCCGCGTCAAGGGCAACATGGATATCGAGCTTGCGATCGACATGCTGGAGCTGAGCCCGCGCATCGATCACGCCGTTCTCTTCAGCGGCGATGCCGATTTCCGCCGCCTGGTGGAAGCGGTGCAGCGCCGCGGGGTGCGCGTCTCGGTGGTGTCTTCGATCCGCACCAGCCCGCCAATGGTGGCCGATGAGCTTCGCCGCCAGGCCGATCAGTTCATCGAAATCGCCGATATCGCGCCGGAATTCACCCGCCGCCAAACCGAGCCCCGTCCCCGCCCGGCCGGGCGCCATGGCGGCATCGACGGCGCGCCGCATGACGATGTCTGAGCCCGAGCGCCGGGCAGCGCTGGCCGATGACGACGATGCCGAGCCCGGGCGCGACTGCCCGCTTTGCCCGCGCCTCGTCGCCTATCGCCTCGCCAACCGCGACGCCGAACCCGCTTGGTTCAACGCACCGGTCCCCGGTTTTGGGTCGCGCGATGCGAGACTGCTCGTGGTCGGGCTCGCGCCCGGCCTGCGCGGCGCCAACCGCACCGGGCGTCCCTTCACCGGCGATTACGCCGGAATCTTGCTCTATGAGACGCTGCTCCGCTTCGGCTTCGCCGAAGGTCGCTATGACGCGCGCGCCGATGACGGGCTTCAACTCCGCGATTGCCGCATCGTCAACGCCGTGCGCTGCGCCCCGCCCGCCAATCTGCCGCAGCCAGCGGAAATCAACGCCTGCAACCCATTCCTGGTCGCGGAGTTGAAAAACATGATGCGGCTGGAGGCGGTGCTGGCGCTCGGCGTCGTCGCTCACACCGCCGTCCTCAAAGCCTGTGGTGTGCCGCTGGCGCGCTACCGATTCCGCCACGGCGCGATCCACGCTTTGCCAGACGGGCTCATGCTCGCCAACAGCTACCACGTCTCGCGATACAATACCTCAACCGGCCGGCTGACCAGCGCCATGTTCGCGAACGTCGTCGAAACGCTCGCGAACCGGCTCGCCGAGGCCAGCTGAGCAAAGACGAGGAACGCAGGGGGCTTCGCCCCCTACACCCCCAGCAAAGGCAATGCCTTTGCAAATCATCCCTCAAGAATGTTGGCAAAGGCGCGCCCGCGCCGCTTCGTATTCGCGCCGCAAACGCGCGATCAACGCCGCCGCCGGCACCACCGCATGCACCGCCCCGATCCCCTGGCCGGAACCCCAGATGTCCCGCCACGCTTTGGTGCGGTCGGAGGCGAAATTCATCTTCGAGGGATCGGATTCGGGCAGATGGTCGGGATCGAGCCCGGCATTGCTGATGCTGGCGCGGAGGTAATTGCCATGCACGCCGGTGAAGAGATTGGTATAGACGATATCCTCGGCGGCGCCGGCGACGATCGCCGCTTTATAGGCCTCGGCGGCATTGGCCTCCTCGGTCGCGATGAACGCCGAGCCGATATAGGCGAAATCGGCGCCCATTGCTTGCGCGCCAAGCACGCCGGCCCCGGTCGCGATCGCCCCCGAAAGCGCGAGCGGGCCGGAAAACCAGGCGCGGATTTCCTGCACCAAGGCAAAGGGTGACAAGCGCCCGGCATGGCCGCCGGCACCGGCGGCGACCGCGATCAAGCCATCCGCCCCCTTCTCGATCGCCTTGCGGGCAAACGCATTGGTGATGACATCGTGCAAAACGATGCCGCCATAGGAATGAATGGCGGCATTGACCTCCTCGCGCGCCCCGAGCGAGGTGATGACGATGGGCACACGATGCTCGACACAGACCGCGAGATCATGCGCGAGCCGGTCATTGGAGCGATGCACGATGAGATTGACCGCAAACGGCGCCGCTCGCACCTCCGGCAGCATTGCG
Organism: Acidibrevibacterium fodinaquatile; assembly: GCF_003352165.1. Taxonomy (GTDB): domain Bacteria; phylum Pseudomonadota; class Alphaproteobacteria; order Acetobacterales; family Acetobacteraceae; genus Acidibrevibacterium; species Acidibrevibacterium fodinaquatile. The sequence continues at coordinate 2,826,794 of NZ_CP029176.1, read as the reverse complement.
TCATGCGCGGCAAGCTCGGCCTTGATCCGGGTGAGCCATTCCCCGAGCTTTTCTGCCGGGCGGGCATTGAGCGAGGGAAAGGCACCGATGACACCGGATTTGCACTGCGCGATGACGAGATCGGGATTGGAGATGATGAAGAGTGGCGCGGCGATCGCCGGCAGCGCGAGCGGCGCCGCGAGGGAAGGGGGCAAACTCATCGGCGGGCATCCGCTTTCGCCACGCGCCGCGGCAACGTTTTGTGCATCACGTTATCTTCCTTCCCTATAAGTGAAGAGGCGTTCATTGACAGGCCTCCTTGGCCGGTGACAAAGTCCCCCCATAGAAGATCGCTGACGCTTCATTGGCAAGGCCGATCGACGAGCGACCGGCTGAAAACAACGAACGAACAGAAATGACGAGGGAGGGCGGAGATGAAGTTTACCAAAGCCGTTGTGCTCGGCACCGTCGCGGCAGGGGCCCTGCTCGCCGGGCCGGCCGTGACCGCGCGCGCCGATGAGGTGGTGCGGATCGCCTATATCGACCCGATGAGCGGCCCGTTCGCCTCCACCGGCCGGCTCGGCGAGCAGCATTTCCGCTTCGCCATCGACCGGGTGAATGCCGCCCACGCCGCCGGCAACCGCACCTTCGAATTGGTGGTGATGGATAACGAGGTGAGCCCGGAAAAGTCGCTGACCATGTTCCGCAAGGCGGTCGATGACGGCATCCACTACATCACTCAGGGCAATGGCTCCTCGGTCGCCTTCGCGTTGTCGGACGCCACCGCGAAAAACAACCGCCGCGATCCCGAGCATGCCGTGCTCTATCTCAACTATGCCGCCGTCGATCCCGCGCTCACCAACGAGAAATGCAATTGGTGGCATTTCCGCTTCGATGCCGACAGTGACATGAAGATGAAGGCGCTTGCCGACTATATCGTCGCGAGCCCCAACATCCATAAAGTCTATGTTTTCAATCAGGATTATTCCTTCGGGCAATCGGTGGAAAAAGCGGCGGTCGCGATGATCGGCGGCAAACGTGCCGATCTTGCGATTGTCGGCACCGAACGCGTGCCGCTCGGCAAAGTGACCGATTTCACCCCTTATATCGCCAAGATGCGTGCCGCCGGCGCCGATGCGGTGGTCACCGGCGCCTGGGGCGCCGATCTCACGCTGCTCGTCAAAGCCGCCGCCGATACCGGCTTTCCCGCGACTTTCTTTACCTATTATCTCGGCGCTCGCGAAACCGTGCAAGCGGTCGGCATGGCCGGCAAGGGCGACGCCCAGATCAGCGAGTGGCATGAGAATGTCGATGCCCCCGCGATCGACCGCATGGCGGCCGAGTTCAAAGCCAAATACAACGAGAATTTCTATTACTGGCGGGTCGTCGACATGATCGACACGCTGGCGGCGGCGATGAAGAAGGCCGACAGTTCCGACCCGCTCAAGGTCGGAAAAGTCTTGTCCGGGATGAAGTTCGACACACCGCTCGGCCCCGAAGAGATCCGCGCCGACAATCATCAATTGCTGCAGCCGATGTATGTCTCGATCCTGGCGCCGGACATGCCGCATATGTTCCCCGGCGTGCCGCTCGGCTTTAAGACCATCAAGCGCTTCGACGCCGAGGAGACGCGCCTGCCGACCACCTGCGCGATGAAGGCGCCGGGCTGAGCGCGGCTGCGGGAACAAGGCCAGTTTTGATGCAGGAAACGCTTCTCGTTCTGCTCAACGGCCTGGTGTATGGGCTGCTCTTGTTCATGCTGTCGAGCGGGCTCACGTTGATCGTCGGCATGATGGGTGTCCTGAACTTCGCCCATGCCAGCTTTTACATGCTTGGCGCCTATTTCGCCTATACGATCAGCGTCGGGCTCGGCTTCTGGCCGGGGCTGGTGATCGCGCCGCTTCTCGTCGGTGTCCTTGGCGTCGTGGTCGAGCGCTATGGTCTCCGCGCCGTGCATCGTCATGGCAAGCTCGCCGAGCTTTTGTTCACCGTCGGGCTTGCGTTCATCATCGGCGAGATCGTGCCGCTGATCTGGGGGCGGACGGCGGCGCCCTATCGCGTGCCGGCGGCGCTCGATTTCCCCGCTTTCACCCTCGGTGGCATTCAGTATCAGGCCTATCGGCTGTTCATGATGGCGGTTTCCGTCGCGATCTTTGCCGGGCTCTATGCCGCGCTCGCGCGCACCCGGCTCGGCCTCGTCATCCGCGCCGCCTTGACCCATCCCGACATGGTGGCGATGCTCGGCCATAACGTGCCGCGTGTGTTTACGTTGGTGTTCGGCGCCGGCTGCGCGCTCGCCGGGCTCGCCGGCGTCATCGGCGGCAATGTCTTCACGACGACGCCGGGCATGGCCGACGCTCTCGGCCCGATCGTCTTCGCCGTCGTCATCATGGGCGGGCTCGGTTCGATTCCCGGCGCCTTGATCGCCTCGCTCGCGATCGGGTTCGTCCAGACCGCGTCAGTGACGCTTGATGCGCCGCTCGGCACGGTGCTCGGTCATATCGGCTTGCCGCTCGACCCGCATGGCGCGCTCGGTCAGCTCACCATCGCCCATGCCGCGCCGGCGGTGCCCTATCTCATGCTGGTCCTTCTGCTTGCGCTCAATCCGCGTGGGTTGATGGGCGCGCGGGCGGATTGAGATGGCGGACCCTCTCGCCATCGCCAGCGCCGGCAAGAGCGGGATGCGCCGCGGCGTGCGCGGCGCCGCCCTGTTCTGGGGCGCGGCGATCGTGATCGCCCTGGTCGCGCCGCATCTGCTCACCAGTGGGTTTGGCCTCTCGCTCCTCAACCGCATGGCGATCGCCATCGTTTTCGCGCTCTCCTTCAACATGTTGCTCGGCCAGGCGGGGATGCTCGATTTCGGGCATGCGGTGTTTTTCGGCCTGGGCGGCTTTGCGAGCCTGCATCTCTTGAAGCTGGTCGATGGTGGCTTGGCGCTCCCGGTGGTGTTTTTGCCGCTCGCTGGCGCTATTGGCGGCGGGCTCGCAGCACTTCCCGCCGGCTGGCTCGCGACACGCCGCGAAGGCACCTCGTTTGCGATGATCACGCTCGGCATCGCCGAACTCGCCGTCGCCCTGGTGGTGATGATCCCGCAATGGTTTGGCGGCGAGGAGGGGGTTTCCGGCGATCGCTCCGGCGGCCCGGCGCTGTTCGGCTTTGATTTCGGCTCGGCCTTGCAGATCTACTACGTGCTCGCGGCTTGGGCCGTGATCGCCGCGGCGCTGATGTGGGGGGTGACGAGGACGCCGCTCGGGCGGCTCGCCAATGCCGTTCGCGACAATCCGCTCAGGGTCGATTTTCTCGGCTACGACCCGGCGCGCATCCGGTTTCTAACCTTTCTCCTCGCCGGGATCTTCGCCGGGGTCGCGGGCGGGATGCAGGCGCTGAACGACGAGATCATGACCGTCTCCAATATCGGCTCGGCGGCCTCGGGGGCGGTCTTGCTGATGACCTATATCGGCGGCGTCGGAACATTTTCTGGGCCGGTGATCGGCGCCGTGGTGGTGACGCTGCTGCAGGTCGCGCTCGGCACCGTGACGGACGCCTGGCAGCTCTATTCCGGGCTGATCTTCGTTACCATGGTGCTCTGGGCGCCGGGGGGGATTTCCGGGATCATCCAAAGCCATGCGCCGATCCTGCGTGCCGGCGTTGGTGCGCGGTTGCTCGGCCCTTATCTCGCGCTATTGCCGGCGATGGCGCTGACGCTTGCGGGGGTGGTGGGGCTTGCCGAACTCGCCTACCGGTTGCAAGCCGTGCGCGGCGGGGCCAAGGCCGGGCGCCTGTTCGGCCTCGCCATTCAGCCGACGGAACCCGCGCAATGGCTGATCCCGCTGGCTCTGTTCCTCCTCGGCGCCGTTCTTCTCCGCCGCCTTGCGCCGCCGGCGCGCGCCGCCTGGCAGGAGGCGGCGGCGCACGCGGCGAGGGGCGTTTCATGAGCGAGCCCGCCCTCTCGCTCCGCGGGCTTTATAAAAGCTTTGGCGCGACCTCGATCCTGCGCGATGTCTCGCTCGACATTCCGGCCGGCACCCGCCATGCCATCATCGGCCCCAACGGTGCCGGCAAATCGACGCTATTTCATCTCATCACTGGCCGCCTCCGGCTCGATCGCGGCAGCGTTTGGCTCGCGGGCGAGGACATCACCGGGCTTTCGCCGCACGCGATTTTCCGCCGCGGCCTTGCCCGCAGTTTTCAGGTGACGAGCCTGTTTCCGCGGCTTTCGGTGTTCGAGAATCTGCGCATCGCCGGCATGCGCGTCTCCGGCTGCGGCCATGCCTTCTGGCGCCGGATCGACGGGTTCGCCGACCTTACCGCGCGCATCGAGGAGATGCTGGCGCTTCTCGATCTCGGCCCGCGGCGCGACGTTGCCGCCGGCGCGCTCGCCTACGCCGAGCAGCGGGCGCTCGAGATCGGCCTCGCCCTCGTCGGCGGCGCGCATACCATCCTGCTCGACGAGCCGACCGCCGGCATGAGCCGCGCCGAAACCGAACGCGCCGTCGCGCTGCTGCGCCGGCTTTCCGCCGGGCGCACGCTGGTGATGATCGAGCATGATCTCTCCGTCGTGTTCGACCTCGCCGATGCCATCACCGTGCTCGCCGATGGCGGGGTGATCGCCTCCGGCCCGCCGGAGACGGTGCGCGGCGATGCGCGGGTGCGCGCCGCCTATCTTGGCGCCGCGGCGGAGGTTCTGACATGATGCTCGAGATCCGCGACCTCGACGCCTGGTACGGCAAGAGCCAGGTTCTGCGCGGGGTTACGCTTGCGATCGGCGAGGGCGAGATCGTCGCCCTGCTCGGGCGCAATGGTGCCGGCCGCTCGACGACGCTGAAGGCGATCATGGGCGGGGTTACGCGCGCCGGCGCGATCCGCTTCAAGGGCGAGGACATCAGCACCCTCGCGCCCCATGAGATCGCCCGCCGCGGGCTCGGCTATGTCCCCGAGGATCGCGCCATTTTCCCCGATCTCACGGTCGCCGAAAACCTGCTGCTCGGCGAGAAGCGCGGCGTGCATCGAGGCCAAGCGGCCTTTGCGCTGGCCGACGCCTATGCTTTGTTCCCGCGCCTTGGCGAGCGCGCGGCGGCGCCGGCCGGCGCGCTTTCGGGCGGCGAGCAGCAGATGCTTACCATCTGCCGCACCCTGATGGGCAATCCGCGCCTGATCATGGTCGATGAACCGACCGAGGGGCTGGCGCCGATGATGGTCGCGCGGGTGCGCGATCTCCTCGCCGAGGTGGCGCGCCGCGGGGTGACGATCCTGCTCGTCGAACAGAAACTCGCGATCGCCCTCGAACTCGCGCAACGGCTCTATATCATGGGTCATGGCAGCATCGTGTTTGAGGGCACGGCGGCGGAATTTTCGGCGAATGCGAAAATTCGCCAGGAATGGCTAGAAGTGTGACAAGATCGAACGGCGGAGGAAATGATCATGGGCAATATCAATGCGGTGGTGAATTACGAAACCACAGACGGCGGCGCGATCGCGATCATTGCGATGGATAATCCGCCGGTGAATGCGCTGAGCCACGCGCTCCGGAGCGGTCTCGTCGCCGCCATCGAAAAAGCCCGTGACAGTGATGCGGTGAAGGCGGTGATGCTGATTGGCACCGCGCGCGCCTTTTCCGCCGGCGCCGATATCAGCGAATTCGGCACGCCGCGCCAGCCGCCGAGCCTGATCGATGTCGTCGCGCTCCTCGATGCGATGGCAAAGCCGGTGATCGCCGCGATCAGCGGGCTGGCGCTCGGTGGCGGTTTTGAGCTGGCGCTCGGCTGCCATTATCGCGTCGCCGCACCCGGATCACGCGTCGGCCTGCCGGAGGTCAAGCTCGGTCTGCTGCCCGGCGCGGGCGGCACCCAGCGCCTGCCGCGCCTGGTCGGCGCGGAGGCTGCGGCACAGATCATCGTCAGCGGCGATCCGGTGCCGGCGGCAAAAGCCTTGGCCATGGGCGCGCTCGACGCCGTTTTGGAGGGGGATTTCCGCGCCGCCGCCCTCGATTTCACCCGCGAGGTGATGAAGGCCGGGGGAAAACCACCGCGCGTGCGCGATCGCGACGACAAGCTCGCCGCCGCCAAGGCCGATCCCAGCGTCATCGACCGCGCGGTCGCAAAGCAGCTCCAGCGTCTCCGCGGTCTGCCGGCGCCGAAAGCCTGTGTCGACGCCGTGCGCGCCGCTGTCACCATGCCTTTCGAGGAGGGGCAGAAAAAGGAACTGGCGCTGTTCATGGGCCTGCTTGGGAGCCCCGAATCGAAAGCCCAGCGGCACGTTTTTTTCGCCGAGCGCGAGGCCGCGAAGCTCCCCGACATGCCGGCCGACACCAAGGAAAAGCCGATCGCCCGCGCCGTCGTCATCGGCGCCGGCACGATGGGCGGCGGCATCGCCATGTGTTTCGCCAATGCCGGGATCCCGGTGCGGGTGATCGAAACCGAGCAGGCGGCGCTAACCCGCGGGCTCGACCGGGTCGCCGAGAATTACCGCATCGCGATTTCGCGCGGCAGCCTGAGCCAGGCCGAGATGGACAAACGCATGGCGCAGATTTCCGGCACGATCGATTTCGGCGCCGTCGCCGAGGGCGATCTCGTGATCGAGGCGGTGTTTGAGGAGATGGATCTCAAACGCCGTGTGTTCGCCGAGATCGATCGCCTCGCCAAGCAAGGCGCCTTGCTCGCGAGCAACACCTCGACGCTCGACATCAACGAAATCGCCGCCGCAACGAAGCGCCCCGAGGACGTGCTTGGGATGCATTTCTTCAGCCCCGCCAATGTTATGCGGCTTCTTGAAATCGTGCGCGCGCGCAAGACCTCGTATGCTGCGCTGGCAACCGCGCTCGGCATCGGCCGGCGTATCGGCAAGGTGACGTCGGTGGTCGGCGTGTGCGACGGCTTCGTCGGCAACCGCATGCTGGCGCGGCGCACGACGCAGGCGGAGATGTTGTTGCTCGAAGGCGCGCTGCCCTGGGATGTCGATGCCGCGGTGCTCGCCTTCGGCTTTCCGATGGGCCCGTTCGCGATGGGGGATCTCGCCGGGCTCGATGTCGGCTGGCGCATCAGGAAGGCACGCGGGGTGACAGCGGAAATTTCCGACACGCTCTGCGAAGCCGGGCGTTTCGGCCAGAAAACCGGCGCCGGCTATTATCGCTATGAGAAGGGCTCACGCACGCCGATGCCCGATCCCGAGGTCGAGAAAATCATCCTCGCGGCCTCGGAAAAACGCGGCATCACCCGCCGCCCGATCGGCGCCGCCGAAATCACCGAGCGCATGATCTATCCGATGATCAATGAAGGCGCCCGCATTCTCGAGGAACGCATGGCGATGCGCGCGAGCGACATCGATATCATCTGGATCTATGGCTATGGCTGGCCGGTCTGGCGCGGCGGGCCAATGTTTTATGCCGATCAGGTGGGCTTGCCGCAGATCCGCGACCGGCTCGCCCAGTATGCCGCAACGAGCCCCGACAAAACCTTGAAGCCGGCGCCCTTGCTCGAAAAACTCGCGGCATCGGGCCAAGGTTTCGCGGCTCTTCCGGTGCAGACCATCGCCGTTTGACGAAAGGGGCGCAGCGATGAGCGGCTCACGTCCGCATCCCTGGGAAGCGATCTATCCGCCGGGCCTCGACTGGGGGACGAAGATCGCGGCCGGCACGCTCACGGACATGCTCGATGACGCGGTCGCCGCCTATGGCGACCGGCCGGCTTTCGAATTCAATGGCCATCGCATGAGCTTCGCGGAATTTGGCGCCGCCGTCGCGCGCGCCGCCGCCGGCCTTGCGCGCTTGGGCGCCGGGCCAGGACGCTCGGTTGCGCTTTATCTTGCCAATCTCCCCTATCATCCGATCGCGTTTTTCGCGGTGCTCCGCACGGGCGCGCGTGTCGTCCATCTCTCGCCCCTCGATCCGCTGCGCGCGCTCCGCTATAAGATGGAGGATAGCGAGTCGCGCATTCTGATCACCGCCAATCTCGCGAACTTATTGACAAACGCAGCCACGTTGGCGCGGGACGGGGTTGCGGCGCATCTCGTGGTCGGCGCCGCCGACGCCTGGGGGGCAATCCCGGTTCCGCTTTCGCCGCTTCCCGAAGGCGCGATCGACTTCGCAACCTTGGGCGAGACGCCGATGCCGCTTGCATGGCCGTCTCTGACGCCCGATGACGTCGCCGTTTTGCAATATACCGGCGGCACCACCGGTCTGCCGCGCGCGGCGATGCTGACGCATGGCAATTTCACCAGCGCCGTCGCGATTTATAATGCTTGGCTTGCTGGCAATGGGCGGGCATCGCGGCCGGACGATAAAATCATCGGCGTGTTGCCCTATTTTCATATCTATGCGCTGACCAATGTGCTTTTGCTTGGCATCAGGAACGGCGTCGAGCAGTTGTTGAGGATTCGCTTTGATGCGGAAACCACGCTCCGCGATATCAGCGAAAAGCGCGCGACGAATTTCCCTGGCGTGCCGACGATGTGGATCGCGCTCGCCAATCATCCCGATATCGAGAAATATGATTTGTCTTCGCTGCGCTCGATCGGTTCCGGCGGCGCGCCGTTGCCGCAAGAGGTGGCTGAGCGGCTGGAGAAGCTTACCGGCCATCGCCTCGGCGGCGGCTGGGGGATGACCGAAACCGCACCCGCCGGTACCTCGCTGATGCCCGGCCAGATCTATACCGCGGGGCTGATCGGCGTGCCATTGCCGGGGATCGAGATGGACATCGTCGCCCTCGATGATCCGCGCCGCGTTCTTCCTCCCGGTGAGCGCGGTGAAATCCGCATCAAGGGACCGAATGTCACCAAAGCCTATTGGAAACGGCCGGAAGAAACCGAGAGCGCTTTCGTCGATGGCTGGCTCCTGACCGGCGATATCGGCTATATGGACGAAAAAGGGCAATTCTTCCTCGTCGATCGCAAGAAGGATATGATCATCTCGGGCGGCTTCAACGTCTATCCGACGATGATCGAAAACGCGATCTATGAGCACCCTTCGGTTGCCGAGGTCATCGTGATCGGCGTGCCCGATCCCTATCGCGGCCAGGCGGCGAAAGCGTTCGTCACCCTGCGAGAGGGCGCGGAGCCGTTCACGCTCGAGGAATTGCGCGCCTTTCTCGCCGACAAGCTCGGGCGCCACGAATTGCCGACCGCGCTCGAATTTCGGGCCAGCCTGCCGCGCACGCCGGTCGGCAAGCTTTCCAAACGGGATCTGATCGAGCAAGAAGCGAGCCAACACACCCCCGGCGCGCCCGCGCCGGCGTCATAGAGAGGAGCCCACCATGGTCGAAGCCGTCATCGTCGCCACTGCCCGCACGCCGATTGGCAAAGCCGGCCGCGGCGCCTTCAATCTCACGCATGGCGCCGATCTCGGCGGCCATGTCATCCGCCACGCGGTGAGCCGCGCCGGGATCGAGCCCGGTGACGTCGAGGAAGTGGTGCTCGGCTGCGCCATGCCGGAAGGGGCGACCGGCGGCAATATCGCGCGCCAGGCGGCGTTGCGCGCCGGGCTCCCGGTTAGCGTCTCGGCGATGACGGTTAATCGCTTTTGCTCTTCGGGTCTGCAAGCGATCGCGATCGCCGCTCAGCGCGTCATCGTCGATGGCGTGCCGGTCGCGGTCGCCGGCGGGCTCGAATCAATCAGCCTGGTGCAAGACCACGCCAATCGCCATCATGCCCGCAATGAGTGGCTAGAGGCGCACAAGCCGGCGATCTACATGCCGATGATCGAAACCGCCGATATCGTCGCCGCGCGCTATAAAGTCTCGCGCGAGGCGCAGGATGAATACGCGTTGCAAAGCCAGCAACGCATCGCCGCGGCGCAGCGGGAAGGCAGGCTCGCCGAGGAGATCGTCGCGATGAGTACGGTAAAAGCCGTCGTCGATAAGGAAACCGGTGCCGTCTCCCACCATCCGGTCACCCTTGAGCAGGATGAGGGCAATCGGCCGGAGACGACGCTCGCCGGGCTCGCCGCGTTGAAGCCGGTGCGCGGGCCGGAGCATTTCATCACCGCCGGCAACGCGAGCCAGCTCTCCGACGGCGCCAGTGTCTGCGTCGTGATGTCAGACCGCGAAGCGTCGCGCCGTGGCTTGACGCCGCTCGGTGCCTTTCGTGGTCTCACCGTCGCTGGCTGCGAGCCTGACGAGATGGGCATCGGCCCGGTCTTCGCCGTCCCCCGCCTGCTCCAGCGTCAGGGGCTGAAGATGGACGATATCGATCTTTGGGAACTGAACGAGGCCTTCGCGAGCCAGGTGCTCTATTGCCGCGACCGGCTCGGCATTCCCAGCGATATCCTCAATGTCGATGGCGGCTCGATTGCCATCGGCCACCCCTACGGCATGAGCGGCTCGCGTATGACTGGGCACGCGCTGATCGAGGGCCGCCGGCGTGGCGCCAAGCGCGCCGTCATCACCATGTGCATCGGCGGCGGCATGGGGGCGGCCGGGTTGTTCGAGATTTTCTGAGGGAGAGTTCTTTTTTGAAAAAAAGAACCAAAAAACTTTTGTCCCATCTTTACGAAACGGGCAGTGCCGCAGGCACTGCCCAAAGGATAGAAGTCTTTTTGCTTCTTTTTCTTCAGAAAAAGAAGAGTCTCTCTTGCCTTTTCTCATCTGGGAGTTTCGCTCATGGACCTCGCGTTCACCAAGGAAGAGATCGCTTTTCGCGACGAAATGCGGCATTTCTTTCGCAACGAGTTTCCCGAGGCGATCCGGCGCAAAGCGAGCGAGGGACGCCATCTTTCACGTGATGAGATGGTTGTCTCGCAGCGCTTTCTGAACGCGCGCGGGCTTGCTGTCCCGCATTGGCCCAAGGCATGGGGCGGGCGCGACTGGAGCCCGATCCAGACCTATTTCTATCAGGATGAGATGCAGCAGGCGAACGTGCCGCCGCCGCTGCCGTTCAATGTCAGCATGGTCGGGCCGGTCATCGCAACGTTTGGCAATGAGCGGCAAAAACACGAGTTCCTGCCCAAGATCGCCAATATCGATATCTGGTTTTGCCAGGGATTTTCCGAGCCGGGCTCGGGCTCCGATCTTGCGAGTCTGCGCACCAGTGCGAAACGCGATGGCGATCATTACGTCGTCAATGGCCAGAAAACCTGGACCACGCTCGCGCAATATGCGGATTGGATCTTCTGTCTCGTGCGCACCGATCCTTCTGCCAAGCCGCAGGAAGGCATTTCATTCCTGCTCATTGACATGCGATCGCCCGGCATCACGGTGCGTCCGATCCAGACCATCGATGGCGGGCATGAGGTCAACGAGGTGTTCTTCGATGATGTCAAGGTGCCGCTCGAAAACCTCGTCGGAGAAGAAAACAAGGGTTGGGATTACGCGAAATTCCTGCTCGGCAACGAGCGCACCGGCATTGCCCGCGTCGGCACCTCGAAAGAACGCATCCGGCGTATCAAGGAACTCGCGGCTCTCGAGCGCGTCGGCGAGCAACGGGTGATCGATAATCCGCGGTTTCGCGAAAAGCTGGCCGCCGTCGAGGTCGAATTGAAAGCGCTGGAGCTGACGCAGTTGCGCGTCGTTGCCAATGAGCGGCGCGGCGCCCGCGGCAAGCCCGATCCCGCCTCCTCGATCCTCAAGATCAAGGGCTCGGAAATCCAGCAGGCGACGACGGAATTGCTCATGGACGTGGTTGGTCCTTACGCCATGCCCTATCAGCCGCAATTCGAAGAAGGCTGGAACGAGCCGCCGATCGGCCCGGATTATGCCGCCCCCGCCGCCCCCACCTACTTCAACTGGCGTAAGATCTCGATCTATGGCGGCTCGAACGAGATCCAGCGCAACATCATCGCCAAGGCGATTCTCGGGCTCTGAGGGAAACATGGATTTCGATCTTAGCGAAGAACAATCGCTGCTCAAGGATAGCGTCGAAAAGCTCATCCTCCAAAATTACGATTTCGAGCAGCGGAAGAAATATCTCAAAACGTCCGAGGGGTTTTCGCCCGATCTCTGGGCACGATATGCCGAAATGGGGCTTCTCGGCTTGCCGTTCGCCGAGGCCGATGGCGGGTTCGGCGGCGGCGCGGTCGAGACCATGATCGTCATGGAGGCGTTCGGGCGCGGCCTCGTGCTCGAGCCCTATTTCGCGACCGTGGTGCTCGCCGGCGGCCTCTTGCGCCACGCGGCGAGCCCGGCGCAGCGCGCCGAGCTGATCCCGGCGATCGCCGCCGGCACGCTCCGCCTGGCGTTCGCGCACGCGGAACGGCAGGCGCGTTACGATCTCGCCGATGTCACCACGCGTGCGCGCGAAAGCGCCGGCGTCTGGCGCGTCAGCGGCGAGAAATCCCTTGTCCTCGCTGGCGAACATGCGGATCGGCTGATCGTCAGCGCGCGTGTTTCCGGCGCGCAGCGCGCGCATGAAGGGATCGGGCTTTTTCTCGTCGATGCCAAAGCGCCGGGCGTCTCGCGGCGCGGCTATGCCTTGCAGGATGCCACGCGGGCCGCGGAAATTTCGTTGAGCGACACGCAAGCGATACCGCTCGGCGTGCCGGGCGAGGCGTTTCCCGTCATCGCGCGGGTGGTGGATGAGGCGATCGCGGCGCTCTGCGCCGAGGCGGTCGGGGTGATGGCGGCGATGCACGAAGTGACGCTCGATTATCTCCGCACCCGCAAGCAATTCGGCCGTGCCATCGGACAATTCCAGGTGTTGCAGCACCGCGCCGTCGATATGCTGGTCGCGATCGAGCAGGCGCGCAGCATGGCGATGTTCGCGACGATGATGGCCGGAGAGGCGGACGCCACCGAGCGCCGGCGGGCGATGGCGGCGGCGAAAATCCAGATCGGGCGTTCGGGCCATAAAGTCGGCCAGGAGGCGATCCAGCTCCATGGCGGCATCGGCATGACGATGGAATACAAGGTCGGCCATTATTTCAAACGCATGACGATGATCGAGCTTCTGTTCGGCGATGCCGACCACCACCTCGCCGAACTCGCGGCGGCCGGAGGGCTCATCGCCGTCTGACCTCTCATCACGCTTTCATGATGCGCCCGACGCCGCTATGCTGGGCATGGCTGGCCGGCAAGTATGCCGGCCTTGGCGCCACCGGAGGACCCCATGGCCACCAGTCTTCCCCACCTTCGCTCGCCCTCCTGGCTCGCGGAATTCAAAGCCTTCATCATGCGCGGGAGCGTGGTCGATCTCGCGGTAGGCATCGTGATCGGCGCGGCTTTCACCGGCGTCGTCAACAGCCTGGTGAAAGACATCTTCAACCCGCTGCTCGGCGCGCTCATCGGTGGGATCGACTTTTCCAATGTCTTCCTCCCCCTCGATGGGAAGCATTATGCTTCGCTCACCCAAGCCCAGGCGGCCGGCGCGGCGACGATCAATTTCGGCCTCTTCATCAACGCCATCATCCAGTTCCTGATCGTCAGCTTCGCGATCTTCTGGGTGATCAAGGCGCTGACCCGGCTCCGGCTGCATAGCGCGCCGCCGGCCACCGGGCCGAGCAGGACCGAGACCTTGCTCGGCGAAATCCGCGACCTTTTGCAGGCCAGAACCGCCGACTGAACACCATCGCCCTTCCGCAACACCCCCTTTACGCGCCGATGGGGGCGGGGCAGGATTTCGGCCATGGAAACGTTGCTCGACATCGCCGCCGGCCTCGCCGATGGCACGCTCACCGCGCGCGCGCTCGTTGAACGTTCGCTCGCGCGCATCGGAGACCCCGCCGGCGAAGGGGCGCAGACCTTTATCAAGGTCCATGCCGAGGCCGCGCGCGCCAGCGCCGAGGCGATCGACCGGCTGCGCGCGGCGGGAAGGGCGCCCTCGGCCTTCGCCGGCATTCCGATCGCGCTCAAGGATCTGTTCGATATCGCCGGCGAGCCGACCCCGGCGGGCTCGCGCGTGCTCGCCGCGGCGCCGCCGGCTGCGGCCCATGCGAGTATTGTTGCGCGCCTGATCGCCGCAGGCTTCATCCCCGTGGGCCGCGCCAACATGACCGAGTTCGCCTATTCCGGCCTCGGCCTCAACCCGCATTACGGCACGCCGCGCAGCCCCTGGCGGCGGGAGATCGGGCATGTCCCGGGCGGCAGCTCCTCGGGCTCGGCGGTTGCCGTCGCGGATGGCATGGTGGCTGCCGCGATCGGCACCGATACCGGTGGCTCCTGTCGCATTCCGGCGGCATTTTGCGGCATCACCGGCTATAAGCCGACGGCACGGCGGATCCCGCGCGACGGCGTCTTGCCGCTTTCGGAAACCCTCGATTCGGTCGGGCCGCTGGCGCCGCGCGTTGCTTGCTGCGCCATTCTCGATGCCATCATGGCGGGGGCGATCACCGCCAAGCCGCCAGCGCCGCTCCCGGTCAGCGGACGACGCTTCGCGATCCCGGAAGGGCACGCGATGGCGGGTCTCGACCCGGCGATCGCCCACGCGTTCGAGCGCGCTTGTTCGATTTTGCGCGATCGCGGGGCACGGATCGAGAGCCGCGTTTTCCCCCCGCTCGAAGACATTCCAGCAGCGAACCGCTTGGGCGGGTTCAGCGCCCCGGAAGCCTATGCGTGGCATCGTCAGCTGCTCGCCGAGCATGCCGCGCTCTATGACCAGCGTGTCGCCGCCCGCATTTTGCGCGGCGCCGAACCACGTGCCGCCGACTATGTTGATCTTATGGTGGCGCGGGCGCGCATCATCGCGGCGATGGATGCCGAAACCGCTGGCTTCGATGCCCTGATCCTGCCGACGGTGCCGATCGCGCCGCCACGCATCGCCGATGTCGCCGATGACGACGCCTATCAGCGCGTCAATCTGCAGACGCTGCGCAACACCTCGCTGTTCAATTTCCTCGACCGCTGCGCGATCAGCCTCCCTTGTCACACCCCCGGCGAGGCACCGGCGGGGCTGATGCTGGTCGGCGAGACGATGGGGGACGCCCGGCTATTTGCCATCGCCGCCGGCGTGGAAGCGGCGCTCGCGGGCGGGTGAGTGCGCGCCGTCGCACCGGGCAGGTGATTTTCGCGCTCGGCACCACGCAAACGCTGGCTTGGGCGTCGAGCTATTATCTGCCGGCGATCCTTGCCGGACCGATGGCGCAGGGAACGGGAACCACCCGGACGGCAGTATTCGCCGCGGTCTCCGCCTCGCTTTTGATCGCGGCGGTGAGCGGGCCGGCGGTGGGTCGGGCCATCGATGCCCGCGGCGGGCGGCCGATCTTGATCGCCTCCAATCTCGTCTTCATCGTCGGATTGAGCGCGCTTTCCTTGGCGCATGGGCCGGTTGCGCTGTTTGCCGCTTGGGCTGTGGTCGGCGTCGGGATGGCGCTCGGGCTTTATGATTCGGCCTTCGCGACGCTTGCCGGGCTTTACGGCAATGCCGCGCGCGGGCCGATCACCGGGATCACCTTGTTCGCCGGCTTCGCCTCCACCATCGGCTGGCCGCTCAGTGCCGTGCTCGCCGCGCATTTCGGCTGGCGCGGCGCCTGCCTCGCCTGGGCCGGGCTGCATCTCGTGCTCGGCTTGCCGCTAAACGCGTTTCTGGTGCCGCGTGCGCCACCGCCAGCGCCCAAGCCCGATGAGGGGGAGCCCCGCGATCAGCGCCGCGAGATGGTCTTGCTTGCCTATGTTTTCGCCAGCGCCTGGTTCGTCACCGGCGCGATGGCGACACATTTGCCGCAGCTTCTCGAGATGGCGGGGGCGAGCCCGGCGGCGGCGATCGGCGCGGCGGCGCTGGTCGGCCCGGCGCAGGTGATGGCGCGGATCGTCGAATTCCTGTTTCTCCGCCGCACCCATCCGCTGATCCCGGCGCGGATCGCGACCGCGCTGCACCCGTTGGGCGCGGCGCTGCTGGCGCTGTGGGGGGCGCCGCTCGCGGTCGCGTTTTCGCTGCTTTATGGCGCCGGCAACGGCATTCTAACGATCGCGCGCGGCACCTTGCCGCTGGCGATTTTCGGCCCCGAGGGCTATGGCGCGCGCACCGGCTGGCTCGGCGCCCCGGCGCGCGCGGCGCAGGCGTTGGCGCCCTTACTGTTCGGCCTGATCCTCGACCGGCTCGGGCTTTATGCGCTTCTCGTCTCCGCCGGGCTGTGCCTCTCCGCGCTCGCCGCGCTCTTCATGCTGCGCAAGACCGCGCCGCTCCACAGCAGCGCCGCGAAATAGCTGACCAACACATCGCTTGGCCAGTGGGCGCCAAGCGCGATCCGTGCCGCGAAGCCGAGCACGAGCGCGAGAACAGCGGCAACGACCAAGAGCCAGCGCCGCCGCGACGCCGCACAGAACAGGAAACACCCGATCGTCGCACCAAACAACAGGGCGAAAGTGGAGGGGAAGGCCGACCCGGGCGGATGGCCAACGACGCGAATGAGCCCCGGCTCCGGCCGCGGCTGGAAAACGAGGTGGCGCAACAACCGGTCGAGCAGCACCATACCGGCGAAGCTGAGCGCGACGGCGACCACCCCGCGCCCGCCGCGCAGCCAGGCGGCGCCGGCGGCGGTTGCGACCAGCAAAAGCCACACCGCCGGGAAACCGCCGAGCGCGGAGACGGCTTCGGCCCATCCCGGCGACGCCGGCAGCGTCGCCTGCACCAGGCGTGCCAGCGCGGGATCACCCGGCAGCCAGGGCCGCGATGCCTCGGCGGCGATCAGCAGGAGGAGGGCCAGGCCCGCCGCGCTCCAACGCCAGCCGAACCGCAGACTCATCGCGCATGAAGCCGAAATGGCGGCGCGCGGTCGGGCTGTGTCGTCACCACGCTGACCGGCATCACCGGCGCCGCGTCCAGCCGTTCGATCACGAAGCGTCGCGCGAGCGTCGCCAGCACCAGTGTCGCTTCCGCGAGCGCGAACTGGGCGCCGACGCAAACCCGGGGGCCGGCGCCGAAGGGGAGATAGGCGAAGCGCGCGACCGGCGGCGCGCCGGGGAGAAAGCGCTCGGGGTCGAAATGCTCCGGCGCGGCCCAGAGCTTGCGATGGCGGTGCAGCACCCAGGGCGAGATGAACACCAGCGTCCCGCGCGGGATGGTGAGCGCGCCGCAGCGTGTCTCCGCCGTCGCCTCGCGCACGATCACCGCCGCCGGGGGATAGAGGCGGAGCGCCTCGCTAACCACGGCGCGGGTGTAGGAGAGACGCTCCTGTGCCGCCGGTGCGCCCTCCGGCCCGAGATCGAGACCGTCCGCCTCGGCGGCGATGCGCGCCTGCACCTCCGGCGCGGTGGCGAGGAGAATCGCCGACCAGAATAGTGTCAGCGCCGTGGTTTCATGCCCGGCGATGATCATCGTTGCCACTTCGTCGCGGAGCTGACGGCGGCCCGCCGCGCCATCGTCGGCGCAGGCGGCGCGCAGGAGGTCGAAGAGATCGGCGCCGGCCGTTCCCTCGGCGGCCTCGCGCGCGGCGATGATGCGGCTGATCAAGCCCATCCAGCGGCGCTGAAACCACCAGCGACGGACATCGCGCGGGCTCGGGATGCCGATCGGCAACACCAGGTCAAAAAAATCCGGCCGTGAGATGTCTCGCGACGCCGTGTTGAACATTTGCCGCATTTCGACGCCGAACATCTCCATCGCCACCGAGAACATCGAGCGTCCGGCGATGTCGAGGGCGAGAGCCTGCATCGCCGCCAGGAGATCGACCGGCGTCCCGGCCGCGGCGGCGGCGTCGAGCGCCGGCAGGGCGGCGGCGATCGCCCGCGCCGCCTCGCCCATTAGCGGCGGCAGGGCGCGCGGCGCGAGGGTCGGCCCGATCACCCGCCGCTGGCGGCGCCAGAGTTCGCCCTCGCTGAGCAAAAGCCCGCGTCCAACGAAGGGGCGAAGCAGCCGGATGGAGGGGGCCGTGCGGCGGAAATGGTTCGCCTCGCGAATGAGCACGTGCTGGATGGCATCGGGCGCGTTGAGGAGAAGGCGCGGCTTGCCGAGAAAACTCTGCCTTTCGACGTCCTGCTCATAGGCGCTATCGGTCCAGAGCTGGAGCGGGTTATTGCGGGCCGCACGCAAGACACCACGCCAAGAAAGCGACTGGCTTGGTGCCACCGGCACCGCCAGAGACGATGGTTCAGACATCCGACCCTCCTCGCCTGTGTCCGGTCTCAAGTCAAATTATGATATAACAATTAAATCAGTCAGTAAATTCCTTCTTTTTCTCCAGAAAAAGAAGCAAAAAGACTTCTGTCCCGGTTTCTTGGCGCGGCCAACGCCGCGACACGGGCAGTGCCTACGGCACTGCCCAACAGGCAAAAGTTTTTTGGTTCTTTTTTTCAAAAAAGAACATTTTTCTTGTTTTTCTTCTTCTCACCCCACCTGAAACCCGGCCCAGAACGGATCACGCGGATCGACGAGGATGGTGTTGAGCCCGTGCAGGCGTGCCCAGCCGGCGATGCTGGGGCGGATCGCGGGCTTGCCGCCGACCGTTGCGGCGCTTTCGACACGGCCTTCGAACAGCGAGCCGATGATGCTTTCGTGGATGAATTCGTCGCCGACCCGAAGCCGCCCGCGCGCGACGAGCTGCGCCATGCGCGCCGAGGTGCCGGTGCCGCAAGGCGAGCGGTCGATGGCGCGGGCGCCGTAGAAGACGGCGTTCCGCGCGCTGGCTCGCGGATCGCGCGGCGCGCCGGCCCAGAGAATGTGGGAAACCCCGCGGATCGTCTCGTCCTCGGGGTGGGTGACGGCGATCGCGCGGTTGACGGCGTCGCGCAGCCCCGGGCTTAGGCGGAGGATAGCGTCAGCCGAGAGCGATTCGAGCCCGTCATAGCCCGGCTGCTTCTCGACGATCGCGTAGAAATTGCCGCCATAGGCGATATCGACGGTGATGTCGCCCAGACCCGGGCAGGTGACGCGAAGATCGGCGGCGGCGAGGAACGCGGGAACGTTATAGAGCCGCACCTCCTCGATGAACCGCCCCTCGCGCCGATAATGGGCGACGACCCGCCCGGCGGGGGCGTCGAGCGCCACCTCGCCCTCGCGCGCTGGCGTGATGAGGCCGTGTTCGAGCGCCATGGTCACCGTCCCGATGGTGCCGTGGCCGCACATCGGCAAGGCGCCGGAAACTTCGATGAACAGGATCGCGGCATCGCAATCGGCGCGGAGCGGGGGATAAAGGATGGCGCCCGACATCACGTCATGCCCGCGCGGCTCGAACATCAGGGCGCGGCGGATCCAGTCGAAACGGGCGATGAAGTCGGCGCGCCGCTCGCTCATCGTCGCACCGGCGAGCCTCGGCGCGCCGCCGGCGACGAGGCGCACCGGATTGCCGCAGGTATGGCCGTCGAGACAAAAGAAGCTATGCGGCCCCATCGCCGGGGTCACCCTTTGAGCCGCTCGATCGCGGCGCCGCAGCCGGTGAGTTTCTCGACCAGCGCCTCATAGCCGCGATCGAGGTGATAGACGCGGTTGACGATGGTCTCACCGCGCGCGGCAAGGCCGGCGAGCACCAGCGAGACCGAGGCGCGAAGATCGGTCGCCATCACCGGCGCGCCGGAGAGCGCGCCGCCGACCCCGCGCACGATCGCCGAGGCGCCATGGACGTTGATCCGCGCCCCCATGCGATTGAGCTCGGGGACGTGCATGAAGCGGTTCTCGAAAATCGTCTCGGTGATCATCGCCGCCCCCTCGGCAACCGCCATCAGCGCCATGAACTGCGCCTGCATGTCGGTCGGAAAGCCGGGATAGGGCTCGGTCATGACATCGACGCCGACGAGCTTCCCCATCCGCCGGGCGAAAAGCCCTGCCGCCGTCTCCTCGACCATGACCCCGGCCTCGCCAAGAGCCCGGATGAGGGCGGCGAGATGGGTTGCTTGCCCACCTTCGAGCAGGATTTCACCGCCGCTCACGCCAACCGCGCAGAGATAGGTGCCGGTCTCGATCCGATCGGGAAGGATCGCGTGGGTCGCGCCATGGAGGCGCGCAACCCCGGTGATCGTCAGGCGGTCGCTGCCGATCCCGCTGATCTCCGCCCCCATGGCGTTGAGGCAGGCGGCGAGATCGCCGATTTCCGGCTCGCGCGCGGCATTGGCGATGATTGTCTCACCCTCGGCCAGCGTCGCCGCCATCAAGAGATTCTCGGTCGCGCCGACCGAGGGAAACGGCAGCACGATTTCGGCGCCATGCAGCCGGCCCGCAACCCGGGCATCGATATAACCGCCTTCGAGCCGGATGTCGGCGCCCATTTGCGCCAATCCCTTGAGGTGGAGATCGACCGGGCGCGTCCCGATCGCGCAACCGCCGGGGAGCGACACGCGCGCCTCCCCACAGCGCGCGAGCAGTGGCCCGAGCACAAGGACGGAGGCGCGCATTCGCCGCACAATGTCATAGGGCGCCTCGGTGCGGGTGATGCGCCCGCCGATCGCACAACGCCGGCCCTGGCGCTCGAGAGTGAGGCCGGCTTCGAGAAGCAGGCTCGCCATGGTATCGATATCGGCAAGCTCTGGGATATTCTCCAGCACCAGCCGCTCCTCGGTCAAAAGCCCCGCCGCCATCAGCGGCAGCGCCGCGTTCTTGGCGCCGCCGATGGCAAGCCGGCCGGTGAGCGGCCGGCCGCCGCGGATCAGGATGCGGTCCATGACAGGGGTTCTTTTTTGAAAAAAAGAACTTTTTCCCCGGTTGCGCGGTGCCTGCGGCACTGCCCCCCGGAGAAAACCGGACAAAAGTCTTTTTGCTTCTTTTTCTTCAGAAAAAGAAGATTCGTCATCGTGAAATCCATCCTAATCCTCTAGAGCTTGGGCAGCGCGACGCCGCGCTGGCCCATATATTTTCCCGCTTTGTCGGCATAGCTCACTTCGCAGGGGCTATCGCCCTTGAGGAACAGGAACTGGCAAATGCCCTCGCCGGCATAGATTTTGGCGGGCAGCGGCGTCGTGTTGCTGATCTCGATCGTCACCTGCCCCTCCCATTCCGGTTCCAGCGGCGTCACGTTGACGATGATGCCGCAGCGGGCATAGGTCGATTTGCCGAGGCAGATGACGACGACATCGCGCGGGATGCGGAAATATTCCACCGTATGGGCGAGCGCGAAGCTGTTGGGCGGAATGATGCAGACGTCGCTGTCACGATCGACGAAGCTTTGCGGACTGAAGGCTTTGGGATCGACGACGGCGGAGTCGACATTGGTGAAAATCTTGAAGGCGCGGGCGACGCGGGCGTCATAGCCGTAAGACGAAAGCCCGAAGCTGATCACCCCGTCGCGGCGCTGGGTTTCGACGAAGGGATCGATCATGCGGGTGGTTTCCGCCATCTCGCGGATCCAGTGATCGGGCATCACGGCCATGGCGACATTCCTCGAAACGGGGCCTCGAAACGGGGCGCGTTGCACGCCACGCGGTCTAGCCCAGCCGTGTCAGCACGGCAATTGACCGCCGCCGGAGCGCGTGCCACGGACTCCCCGACAACGAACCACGGAGGAAATCATGGATCTCGAAAACACCGCGGCGCTGGTCACCGGTGGCGCTTCCGGCCTTGGCGAGGCAACGGCCAGGGCGCTGGCCGCGGCCGGCGCCAAGGTCGCCCTTCTCGATATGAACGCGGCGCGCGCGGCCGAGGTCGCGAGCGAGATCGGCGGCATCGCGCTCGCTTGCAACGTCGCCAGCGCCGAAAGCGCCGAGGCGGCGGTGGCCGAGGCCCGCGCCCAGCATGGTGCGGCGCGGATTCTCATCAACTGCGCCGGGATCGGCAAATCGGGGCGCGTCGTCGGCAAGGCCGGGCCGATGCCGCTCGAGGATTTCCGTCGCGTGATCGAGGTCAATCTGATCGGCTCGTTCAACCTGATCCGCTTGATGGCGGCGGACGCCGAGACCCTGCCGCCGCTCGCCGACGGCGCGCGCGGCGTCATCGTCAACACCGCGTCGGTCGCGGCGTTCGATGGCCAGATCGGCCAGGCCGCCTATTCGGCGTCGAAGGGCGGGATCGTCGGCATGACGCTGCCGATCGCGCGCGACCTGGCACGTTCGGGGATCCGCGTCTGCACCATCGCGCCAGGGATTTTCGCAACGCCGATGCTGCGCGGCCTACCGCAAGAGGTCCAAGACAGCCTCGCCGCCAGCATTCCCTTCCCGCGCCGCCTCGGCCAGCCGGAAGAATTCGCGGCGCTCGCTATGCACATCATCGCCAACCCGATGCTGAACGGCGAGACCATCCGCCTCGACGGCGCCATCCGCATGGCACCGAAATAGCGGGCGGAAGGGGGCGGCCCTTTCGGCGGGAGACTAATCGATGTCCAGCGCTTCGACGGCATGGGCGTGGGTCTGGATGAACTGAAAACGCAGTTCCGGCTTGCGGCCCATGAGTTGTTCGACGAGATCCTCGGTGGCGGCGGCGGCGCCATCGGGGATGGTGACTTTGAGCAGCGTGCGGCGCTTGGGGTCCATCGTGGTTTGGCGGAGAATGTTCGCGGGCATCTCGCCGAGCCCTTTGAAGCGGCTGATTTCCACTTTGCTCGCGGGTTTGAACGCGGTTTTGAGGAGCTTGTCGCGTTCGCCATCATCCATCGCGTAAAGCGAGACGCCGCCCTGCGTCAGGCGATAGAGCGGCGGCTGGGCGAGGAAGAGATGGCCGCGGCGGATCAGTTCGGGGATTTCGCGATAGAAAAACGTCATCAGCAGCGAGGCGATGTGGGCGCCGTCGACATCGGCGTCGGTCATGATGATGACGCGGCCATAACGCAGCTTGGCGGCATCGAAGCGTGACCCGGCGCCGCAGCCGAGCGCCTCGATGAGATCACGCAATTCCTGGTTTTGGCGTAGCTTATCGGCGGACGCGCTGGCGACATTGAGGATCTTGCCACGCAGCGGCAGCACCGCTTGGGTCTCGCGGTCACGCGCCTGTTTCGCGGAGCCGCCGGCACTGTCGCCTTCGACGAGGAAGATTTCGGTGTCGGCGGCGGATTCGCGCGCGCAATCGGTGAGCTTGCCGGGGAGACGCAGCCGCCGGGTCGCGGTTTTGCGTGGCGTCTCGCGGGCCTCGCGGCGGCGGAGCCGCTCTTCGGCGCGCTCGATGAGATGGCCGAGCAGGAGATCGGCCTGCGCCGGATCGCCGGCGAGGAAATGGTCGAAATGATCGCGCAGTCCGGTCTCGACCAGACGCGCTGCCTCGGAGGTGGTTAGTTTCTCCTTGGTCTGGCCCTGAAATTGCGGCTCGGCGAGGAAAAGGGAGAATTTCGCGCAGAGCGGGGCGAGAATATCGTCGGCGGTGATTTGGGCGGCACGGCGGTTGCCGCGCTGCTCGCCCCAGGTGCGAAGACCCTTGAGGAGGGCGGCGCGAAACCCGGCCTCATGCGTGCCGCCTTGCGGCGTCGGGATGGTGTTGCAGTAAGAATGGAGAAAGCCGTCCTCGTCGTCACGCCAGGCGAGTGCCCATTCCAGCCGGCCGCCGCGCACGCCCGGGAGATGGGGGGGGAGTTGGGCCTCACCGGCGAAGATTTGCGAGGCCAAAGCCGTGGCGCCGAGTTCGGCCTCCAAGCTGTCGCGCAGGCCACCGGGGAAATGCAGTTCGGCCTCCGCCGGAACTTCGGCAGCCTCGCCGGTGAGCAGGTTTGGGTCACAGCGCCAGCGCAGATAGACGCCGCGGAAGAGATAGGCTTTCGAGCGGCAAAGCCGGTAAAGCCGGGCCGGGCTGAAGGCGAGGGCGCCGAAAATCTCCGGATCCGGGCGGAAGCGGATCAAAGTGCCGCGGCGATTTTGCACGGGGCCAGCATTTTCGAGCGGCGTCTGTGGCTTGCCGCGGGCATAGCGCTGCTTCCAAAGCGTGCGCTCGCGCGCCACTTCGACCTCGAACTCCGCCGACAGCGCGTTGACGACGGAACTCCCGACGCCATGCAGCCCGCCGGCCGTCGCGTACGCCTTGCCGTTGAATTTTCCACCGGAATGAAGCGTGGTGAGGATGACCTCGAGCGCGCTGAGGCGCGGGAATTTCGGGTGCGGATCGACCGGGATGCCGCGGCCATTGTCACGAATGGTGAGGAAATTGCCGGCGGCCAGTGTCACATCGATGGCGCTGGCATGGCCGGCAACGGCTTCATCCATGGCGTTGTCGAGGATTTCGGCGGCGAGATGGTGCAGTGCCACGTCATCGGTGCCGCCGATATACATGCCAGGGCGACGCCGCACCGGCTCCAGCCCCTCCAAGACCTCGATGTCGCGCGCCGAGTAATCGGCGGCCTCGTCGGTCGCCTTCGCGGCCGTGGGCTTGCGCGGCGAAGGAGGAAGGGCCGAGAAGAGATCACTCATGCTGCGTTCCGGTTTCTGTCGTCACGAGGTAAAAAGGCAAGAAAGGCGTTCTTTTTTGAAAAAAAGAACCAAAAAACTTTCGTCCCGTTTGCCTGGAGTGGGCAATGCTCAGCGGATAAAAGTCTTTTTGCTTCTTTTTCTTCAGAAAAAGAAGACTCTTCCTCTCGATTCTCTATTATGATGCCGGACACTCTCTATCCCTTGCCGGCGAGTCGTGTCCAGATCGGCGATAATCGCGATGGTTAATGCGCGGCTTCCCGGGCCGAGGGTAAAAGCCGGGTCGTGACACGAAGCCGGATCGTGTCGCCGGCAAGCAGCGGATGGGCGCCCATGCCCCAGGCGGCGCGGTGGAGAACGGCGCTGACCACGAAGGCGGCGGCGCCCGGCTGCAGTGAGAACGCAAGCGGTCCGGTGCGCCCGCGCATCACGAGCACCCCCTCGAGCCGAGGCGGCGCGCCTTGGATCGCGCGGCAGGCGCCGTCATAAGCGAGGGTTGGGAAATCGACGGCATCAAGGAAATCGGCGCCGAGCGCGATCTTGAGCGCCTCTTTGTTCGGCATGACGAGGCTCGCGGTGTCAACCCGGACGGTGACGCTGCAATGGCCGGAATCCGCGGGATCGACCGTGAGACTGCCGACAAAGCGGGTGAAATGCCCATCGAGGGGGACGAAGCCGAAAAGATAAAGGCGAAAGCCGATATCGGTGTTGTCCGGCGAGACCGCGATGGTCCGCGGCGCCGCCCGAGCGACAACGACAAAGCCGGGCCAAGCCAGCAGCAGCAGCCAAAAGGCAATGCCGCGGCGTCTTCTTCCGATCATTCAGAAAAGAAGGTCAATCCATGGCCCGATGCACGTCGTGCATCACCATGCCCTGTTCCTCGCTCGGCATTTGCAGCCAATCCTCGTGCTGGAGGGTGGCGCGGGTGTCGCGGTAGCCGGATTTCCAGTGATCGCGCATCGAGGACGCGCTGAAATCATAATCCTTGTTTTCGCATTCATGCGCCTTTTGCTGGTAGATCAGGTGCAGGATGGCGATTTCCGGCAGGTTGGAAAGCTCCTTCTTGAGCTTTTTTTCTGACTCGTCGAGTTTTTCTTCAGGGATTTTGGCCATAAGCTGACGCATCGTCATTTTATCGCGATGCAGCCGCATGAACATATCGGTCACCATGCGGGTGCGGCTGGAATATTGGATGTCTTTTTGGCGCGCGAGGACGTCATACATATCGCGCGGCACCGGGCCGCGGGCGCCAAACAGATCGACCTGGAACACCAGGAGATTGCTGCTGCCGGCATGGTCGAGGAGATGCTGCAGCGGGGTGTTCGAGACCACGCCGCCATCCCAATAGAAATCGGTGCCGATCCGCACCATGGGCAGCGCCGGCGGCAGCGCGCCGCTCGCCATCGCGTGCTCGGGGCCGATTTCCTGATGGGCGCTATCAAAGAAATAGAAATTGCCGGTTGCGACATTAACCGCGCCGGCGGCATAGCGCACGGCGCGGCTGTTCAAGAGATCGAAATCGACCAAGCGCTCCAGCGTCGCGCGAAGTGGCGCAGTGTCATAAATACTGGTCGCGCCGCGTGAGCCGCGGGGCGCAAGCCAGGGATTGGGCACGCGTGGGGTGAAAAAACCGGGCTGGCCGAGCGTCATCGCGAGGCTGGAGGAGAGGCCATGGAAAGCGCGGCGCGGCAAATCGCCATCGAGCAGGCGATGGTCGAGAAATGGCACCACTGGGCGCGCGGTGATGGTGTCCCAGAATTCCTCGAGCCGCTCCAACCGCCGCTCGGGCGGATTGCCGGCGATGATGATGCCGTTGATGCTGCCGATGGAGACGCCGGCGATCCAGTCGGGCTCCAGCCCGGCTTCGTGCAGCGCTTGATAGACCCCGGCCTGATAGGCACCGAGGGCACCGCCGCCTTGCAGCACGAGGGCGATCTGATCGCATCCTTCCGGCCGCCAGCGGCTGCGTGGCGCGGGGGAGGAGGGGATCGGGCCAGCATCCATGAGCAAGTTTCCGTCTGCGTGAGGGGATCAACAAAGTCTAACGCGATATGGGGTGGTTGCGAGACCGGGCGTTAGTCAAGTTCACGCGAGCATCGTGGTGAGATCCGCGGGTGCCGCAGCGCGCGTCGCCGTGCCGGTGCGGGCGACGGCGGGGCCGATCAGCAGCAGCGCCGGCCCGCCGCTCGACCAGGCCGGGGCACGCGCGGCGAGTTCGGGAAGGGGCGCGAAAAGCCGGCGCTCGGCCGGTGTGCCGCCGCGCTCGATCAGCGCCGCCGGGGTTTCCGGCGCGAGGCCGGCGGCGGCGAAGCCGGCGGCGAGGCGCGGGAGCGCGGTGATCGCCATATAGATCGCGAGCGTGCCACCGAGGCGGACGAGGGCCGCGAAATCGAGATCGATCACCCCCTCCTTGCCATGGCCGGTGAGCAGCGTCACCGAGCGCGCGGCGTCGCGATGCGTGAGTGGGATGCCGGCGGCGGCGGCGCAGGCCAAGGCGGCGGTAACGCCGGGGACGATCTCGCAGGCGATGCCGGCTTCCGCCAGCGCTTCCGCCTCTTCGCCGCCGCGGCCGAAGATGAAAGGATCGCCACCCTTGAGCCGCACCACTTTTTTCCCCTCCCGCGCCAGGCGGACGAGCAAGGCATTGATCTCAGACTGTGGCAGGCAGTGATGCGCGCGCGCCTTGCCGACGAAGATCCGCGTCGCATCGCGCCGGGCGAGCGCGAGCACCGCATCGCCGACCAAGCGGTCATGGACGATGACATCGGCCTCGCCGAGCAGGCGCTGGGCGCGGAGCGTGAGGAGATCGGCCGCCCCCGGCCCGGCGCCGACCAGGAACACCATCCCTGCGCCGGCACCGTCCGCGCCGTCGGCGCCCGCGCCGCTGTCGCTCGCGGCGAGTTCGGCGGCGAGCGCGGCTTCGGCCTCGGCCTCGCGCCCGGCGAAGACCAGCGCCGCAACCCGGCCGCCAAGCAGACGCTCGATCAGCCGGCGGCGCTGCGCGAGATCGGGGAAGCGGCGGCGGAGTTCGCCTTGCGCCCGCCCGAGAAACGCCGCGAGACGGCCATAGGCCGGCGGGATCAGCGCCTCGATCTTGGCGCGGAGCTGGCGCGCGAGCACCGGTGCCGCGCCGCCGGAGGCGATGGCGATGGTCAGCGGGTCGCGATCGACGAGTGCCGGCATGATGAAGCTCGAAAGCGCCGGACGATCGACGATGTTGACCGGAATGCCGAGCGCCTGCGCCGCCTCGGACAAAGCATGGAGATCGGCTTCCGGCGCCTCGGCGCCGATCGCGATCGCAACGCCGGCGAGACAATCGTGGGCGGAGCGGGTCGGCGCGAAGCGGGCCACTCGCGTCACCGCGGCGCCGGCTTCGGCCAAGGCGTCGGCCTTGCGCGCGGCGGCCGCGCCCTCGCCGAGGACCAGCGCCCGACGCCCGGCAAGATCGAGAAAGATCGGAAAATGACGCATGATGCGGGTCTCGATGGGGAGAAAGGCCACTACCTTGGACGGCGGCGCCGTGCAATCAAGGAATTGTCAAGGCTGACCCCTTAACGTCGAAACGCGAGAGGCGACGAAACATGGACGATCAGGCACGATTTACGGCGATGCTGCGGCGCTCGGCGGCGCTCAAGCTCAGGATAGCCGACGAGATGGCGGCTTCGGTGGTCGCGGTGGTGAATGCGGCAGAAGCGTCGCTCCGCGGCGGCGGCAAGCTGATGTTCTGCGGCAATGGCGGCTCGGCTGCCGACAGCCAGCATCTCGCGACCGAGATGCTGATCCGCCTGCGCCCCAAGGTGGAGCGGCCATCGATTCCGGCGCTGGCGCTGACGCTCGATCCGGCGGCGCTGACCGCGGGGGGGAATGATTACGGCTTCGCGCAGGTGTTCGAGCGGCCGCTGCGCGGCCTCGGCCGGCGCGGCGACGTGCTGTTTGGCATCACCACGTCGGGGCGGTCGGAAAATGTCTGCCGCGCGCTTTCGGCTGCGCGTGAGATGGGGATCGTCACCGTCGGGCTGCTTGGGGGGGCTGGGCTGCCGGCGCGCGAGCTCTGCGATCATGTCCTGCTGGTGCCCGATAGCGAGACCGCGCGGATTCAGGAATGCCATATCGCGCTCGGTCATGCGCTTTTGGAATTGCTCGAGGATCGGCTGGTGGCGCGCCCGCTCGCGGTGCCGGCGTGACGGTTCTGCTCACGGGGGCTGCCGGCTTCATCGGCTATCACGTCGCCGAGGCGCTGCTCGCGCGCGGCGAGCGGGTGGTAGGGGTCGATGATCTCAACCCCTACTACGATGTCGGGCTCAAGGAGGCGCGGCTGGCGCGGCTGCTCGCGCGGGACGGGTTCACGTTTCGCCGCCTCGACATCGCCGATCGCGTGGCGATAGCGGACCTGGTCGCGGCGTTTCCCGCGATCAGCCGCATCGTCCATCTCGCGGCGCAGGCCGGGGTGCGGCATTCGCTCGTCGATCCTTACGCCTATGTCAGCGCCAATGTGATGGGCCATCTCGTGATCTTGGAGATCGCAAGGCGGCTTTCGCGACTCGATCACCTGGTCTATGCCAGCTCGTCCTCGGTCTATGGCGCCAATCAGGCGTTGCCGTTCACCGAGAGCGATCGCGTCGATCAGCCGACCTCGCTTTATGCCGCGACCAAGCGCGCCGACGAGCTGATGAGCGCGGCCTATGGCCATCTCTTCGGCTTGCCGCAGAGCGGCCTCCGGTTTTTCACCGTCTATGGCCCGTGGGGGCGGCCGGACATGGCGTATTTCGCCTTCGCCGAGGCGATCGCCGCTGGCGAGCCGATCACCGTCTATGGCGACGGGCGGCTCAAGCGCGACTTCACCTATATCGACGATATCGTCGCCGGCGTGCTCGGCTGTCTCGATCGCCCGCCGCCGGCCGGCGCGCCACCGCGCCTTTTCAACATCGGCAATCACCGCAGCGAGGCGGTGACGCGGCTGATCGCGCTGCTCGAGGCCGGGCTCGGCCGACGCGCGATCATTCGCCTGGCGCCGACGCCGCGTGCCGACGTCGCCGAGACCTTCGCCGCGATCGACGCCCTCGCGGCGCTCACCGGCTACGCCCCGAAAACGCCGCTGGACGAGGGAATCCCTCGCTTTCTCGCCTGGTTTCGGGACTGGCAAACGACCCGCAAAAAAAATCGCACAAAAGGGTCATAAAAGGGTGTTGACGCCGCCGGGCATCCCGATTAAAC